>NZ_LVJR01000069.1 GCF_001617365.1 Rhodanobacter sp. FW104-R8 | reverse complement strand
CCTTCGGCGTCCTCAAGTCCGGCAAACCGTTCGACCCAATCCTTCATGGGGCTTGATCTCGATAACAGTATCTACCGGTTCTCTCGCCCCTCTTCACTCTTTCCAGATCTGAAATCATGGACAAGCTGACCCGCGCCGACCTGCTCAGCCTGGAAACCTACGCGCGGCAGCGCGGCGAATTCCGCGCCCGCGCAATGGCACACAAGCAGCAGCGCACGGTGCACCTCGGCGAGCATCTCACGCTGGTCTTCGAGGACCGCCTGAGCGTGCAGTACCAGGTGCAGGAAATGCTGCGCATCGAGCGCATCTTCGAGGCTGCCGGCATCCAGGACGAGCTGGACGCCTACAATCCGCTGGTCCCCGACGGCAGCAACCTCAAGGCCACCATGCTCATCGAATACGCCGACGCCGGGCAGCGCAAGCGCGAGCTGGTACGCCTGCGCCACATCGAGCATGCGATCGCGCTGACCGTGCACGGCCACGCCCCGGTCACCGCCATCGCCGACGAGGACATGGCGCGCAGCAACGAGGAGAAGACCGCCGCCGTGCACTTCCTGCGCTTCGAACTCGCCCCCGCGATGATCGCGGACTGGCGCGCCGGCGCGGCGGTCACGCTGGCCTCGACACTGCCGGCGATGCCGGTCGACGTGGCGCTGACGCCCGGCCAGCGCCACAGCCTGGCGGCGGACTTCGCCTGAGCGCGCGCCGGCTCCTGCTCGCGGCCGCCCTGCTGCTGGCGCTGTGGGGCGGCGTTTCGTGGTGGCATCGGCGACCGCTGCATCCGCCGCCCGGCGTGCTGGCACCGGACGCCCCCGCGCAGGTCGATATCGACGACGGCGCCAAGCTGCAGCGCGGCGACGTCACGCTCACCACCCGCGCGCACTTCGACATCACCGCCCGCGTGCTGTCGCGCAAGGACTATTCCCGGGGTGCGGACGCCGGGCTGATCCCGCTCGATCTCGCGCTCGGCTGGGGCCGCATGTCCGACAGCGCAGTGCTGGCGGACATCGACATCACGCAGTCCGACCGCTTCTACCATTGGCACGTCAAGGCATTCCCGATCCCGCGCCGCGAGATCGAGACCTCCAGCGCCAATATGCACATGATTCCCGCCGACGATGACGTGAAGCGCGAACTCGAACAGGTACGCCAGGGCCAGCTGGTGCACCTCGAAGGGTTCCTGGTCGACGCCAGCCGCGCCGACGGCTGGCACTGGAACACCTCGCTGACCCGCGACGACACCGGCGCCGGCGCCTGCGAGCTGGTCTACGTGGAGCGTGTCGACATTTCCGCGCCGTGACGGCATGGCACAGCCGGACGCCTCAGCAACGCAACAGGCTATACAGCGGCACGTCGCCCTGCCAGCGGGCGCGCCCCTGCAACGCCGGCAGCTCGATCACCACGCTGGCGCCAAGCAGCTCGGCGCCCAGCTTGCCGACCAGGGCCGCGGCCGCGACCAGCGTGCCGCCGGTGGCCAACACGTCGTCGACCAGCAATACGCGCTCGCCCGGCCCGATCGCGCCGGCTTGCGCCTGCAGCCGGTCGCTGCCGTATTCAAGCTGGTAGTCCACCGTCACCACCGGCGGCGGCAGCTTGCCCGGCTTGCGCAGCGGCACGAAACCGGCGTGCAGCTTCTGCGCCAGCGCCGCGCCGAAGATGAAGCCGCGCGCCTCGATCCCGCATACCGCCTGCACGCCGCCGCCGTGCCACGGCTCGGCCAACGCATCGACGCAGCGGGCAAAGGCGCCGGCATCGGCAAGCAGCGGGGTGACATCGCGGAACGTCACGCCGGGCGTGGGGAAATCCGCTACGGCGCGGATCAGTGCGGCGAAATCCTGCATCGGTTTTCCTCGGAATGGGGCTACCGCCCGGGCCACAGGGCCGGCGCCACTCAGCAGGGCGCGGGGCACGGACCGTCGGGCAGGTCGCCGGCCTCGTCGATCGCCAGCCGGGCTTCGGCGAGCCCGGCCTCGACCTCGCGCACGATGCCGCCGGCCTCGGCCAGGCTCGACTCGGGCACCATCACCGCGATGTAATCCATCGCCGGCAACTGGCCGACCCCGCCGGTGAGGTATTCGCCGGCGATGAACGCCGGGATGCCGCCTGCTTCCAGCGCATCCTTCACCAGATGGGCATCGAACAGGTTCTCGGCGCGGTAGACGGCGTGCATGTCCGGCACGCTAACCCGCCGCGGCGCACGGGGCAAGCTGCCCGGCGGCGATGGCGGCGACAGGGTAAACTTGCGTGTTTCCGCCACCGCTTGCGAGCCTGAGTCCGATGTCGACCGAGAATCCCGCCAACGCACCCGCCCATCCGACGGCCGCCGTGCAGCAGGCGGCTCCTGTACAGGCGGCTCCGCTTTCGGCGACTCCACATCAGGATTTCATCCGGCAGATCGTGCGCGACGACCTCGCCGCGGGCCGGCACGCCGCGATCCACACCCGCTTCCCGCCGGAGCCGAACGGCTACCTGCACATCGGCCACGCCAAGGCGATCTGCCTGAGCTTCGGCATCGCCAGGGAGTTCGGCGGCTGGTGCAACCTGCGCCTGGACGACACCAACCCGGGCAGGGAAGACCCCGAGTTCGTCCAGGGCATCAAGGACGACGTGCGCTGGCTGGGCTACGACTGGCACGAGCTGCGCCACGCCTCGGACTACTTCGAGGTGTTCTACCGCAGCGCCTGCAAGCTGATCGAGGACGGCCTGGCCTACGTCGACGACCTCAGCGCCGAGGAGATGCGCCAGTACCGCGGCACGCTGACCGAACCGGGCCGCCACTCGCCCTGGCGCGGGCGTTCGGCCGCGGAGAGCCTGGACCTGTTCCGCCGCATGCGCGCCGGCGAGTTCGCCGACGGCAGCAAGACGCTGCGCGCGAAGATCGACATGGCCTCGGGCAACATCAACCTGCGCGACCCGGCGCTGTACCGCATCCGCAAGGTCACCCACCAGAACACCGGCGATGCCTGGCCGATCTACCCGATGTACGACTTCGCGCACGCGCTGTCCGACGCGATGGAAGGCATCACCCACTCGTTGTGCACGCTGGAGTTCGAGGACCACCGCCCGCTGTACGACTGGTGCGTGGACAAGGTGGACCTGCCGAACCATCCGGAACTGTGGCAGTCGGTGGTCGCCGCGGGCCTGGAGGCGAAGCCGGCCAAGCCGCGCCAGATCGAGTTCTCGCGGCTCAACCTCAGCTACTGCATCACCAGCAAGCGCAAGCTGGCGCAACTGGTCAGCGAACATCACGTGGACGGCTGGGACGACCCGCGCATGAACACCCTGCGCGGCCTGCGCCGGCGCGGCTTCACTCCGGCCGGGCTGCGCCTGCTGATCGAGCGCGTGGGCGTCTCCAAGCAGAACAGCGTGATCGACTACGCCGTACTGGAGAACTGCATCCGCGAGGATCTGGACGCCACCGCGGCGCGCCGGATGGCCGTGCTCGACCCGCTGAAGCTGGTGATCACCAACCTGCCGGAAGGCCACGAGGAAACCCTGAGCTTCCCGAACCATCCGAAGGACGAGAGTTTCGGCACGCGCGAGGTGCCGTTCGCCCGCGAGGTATGGATCGAGCGCGAGGATTTCGCCGAGATGCCGCCGAAGGGCTTCCACCGGCTGAAGCCCGAGGGCGAAGTGCGCCTGCGTGGCGTCGGCATCGTCAAGTGCGAACAGGTCGTCAAGGACGCTGCCGGCAACGTGGTCGAGTTGCACTGCACGCTCGATCCGGAAACCCGCCACGGCCTGCCCGGCGCCGACCGCAAGGTGAAGGGCACCGTCCACTGGGTCAGCGCGAAGCATGCGGTGGCCACCGAGGTGCGCCTGTACGATCGCCTGTTCAGCGTGCCCGCGCCGGACAGCGAAGAGGATGGCAAGAGCTGGCTCGATCACGTCAACCCCGAGGCCAAACGCGTGGTGCGGGCATGGCTGGAACCGGCCGCCGCCCGCGTCGAGCCGGAGCGGCGCTTCCAGTTCGAGCGGCTCGGCTACTTCGTGGCCGACCGCGTCGACCACCGCGCCGACGCCCCGGTGTTCAACCGCACGGTGACCTTGCGCGACGTGTGGGCCAAGCCGGCCGGCCAGTAAGCGGGCCGGCCCACTGACGGAGCCAAGGCATGCTGCCGCTGCAAATCCATCTCACCCTGCCGCCGTGGATCGGCGACGTCGCCGACACCAACCGGCGTTACCAGAGCGACGAGGAGCGCGTGGGCCTGGCGATCGAGCTGTCGCGGCACAACGTGGAGCGCGGCGGCGGCGGCCCGTTCGGCGCCGCCGTGTTCAACAGCCACAGCGGCCGGCTGGTCGCCGTCGGCGTCAACCGCGTACTGCCGCAGAGCTGTTCGGTCGCGCATGCCGAGATGATGGTGATCATGATCGCGCAGCAGCGTTTGAGCCGGCACCGGCTGAACGAGGACGGCGGCCATTACGTGCTGGCCACCAGCTCGCAGCCGTGCTGCCAGTGCTACGGCGCCACCGTGTGGGCCGGCATCGACGAGCTGCTGATCGGCGCGCGCTCCGAGGATGTCGAGGAACTCACCGAGTTCGACGAGGGTCCGTTGCCGGCCGACTGGATCGGCGAGCTGGCCCGCCGCAACATCGCCGTGCGCCGCGACATCCTGCGCGCCCGCGCCCGCGAGGTACTGGCCACCTATGGCGCCACCGGCGTGCCGTATTGAACCGCTGGCGCGCCGCGCTGCCGCTGATCCTGCTGGTGCTGGCCGGCATCGTGCTGTTCGCCTCCGGCTCGCTGGACCGGCTGGGGCCGCAGCAACTGGTGGCGCACCAGGCCGAGCTGCACGCGCAGATCGCCGACCACCCCTGGCTGAGCCGCCTGGCCTACACCGGCCTGCTGACGCTGACCGTGGCCACCGGCATCCCGGGCACCATCGTGGTGATCCTGGCCGGCGGCTTCGCCTTCGGCGTGGTCGACGCCACCGTGTACTCGTCGATCGGCCTGACCCTGGGCTCGCTGATCCTGTTCCTGGCCAGCCGTTACGCGTTCGGCGCCGGCAGCCGCCAGCCGCCGGCGATCGTGGCGAAACTGCACCACGGCTTCGAACGCCACCCGGTGAGCTATACCCTGTTCCTGCGCTTCGTGCCGGTGGCGCCGTTCGGCCTGGTCACCGTCTGCCTGGCCTGGCTGCGCTGCCCGCTGTGGCTGTTCCTCGGCGCCAGCTGGCTGGGCGGTACCGTTTCGCTGATTTTCGAAACCTCGATCGGCGCTGGCCTCGGCGACGCCATGAGCCATGCCAGCAGCTTCGGCCTGGACCTGTTCATGCACCGCGAGGTACTGCTGCCGCTGGGGGCGATCGCTCTGCTCGCGCTGCTGCCGCTGTTGATCGAGCGCGTCACCCGGCGCCGCCGGCGGGGAACCCGGCGCATCGACTGAATGCCCGGCCGCCTCGGGGTGGCCGGTACACCATGCACACCCGGGGCACCACGGCTTTCCTGCGGACGCTGGAAATTCCGCGCGATCGGCAACCGATCCGGGCCGCAGTGTGATCCGAAGCGCTCCCGCCGGACCTCGCCAAGCCGCCTTGCTGGGCAAGTCCGAAAGATCGTGCGCAATGGGCTGGGATGCCGCCAAATACCGGTGGATCGGCAAATTGACATTGCCGGGGGAACATCCCATATTCCTGACGGGCATGGCGTTAGCCCGTGATGCAGCACACGGACAAGCTTGTCGGTCACCCAGCACAATACCGGCAACCCTAGCAGGCCGTTGAGAAACCTCTGCGCTCCGCTGCAGTCATAGACGCTCTCAATCACTGACCGCCTGAACCGAT
>NZ_LVJR01000068.1 GCF_001617365.1 Rhodanobacter sp. FW104-R8 | reverse complement strand
CCGAAAGGGTGGTCGATGCGGTGAAGATCTTTGACAGTGTGCGCAGGTGAATTGTGTGGACGTCTTGTGCTGGAGGGTTGCGACCTGTCCAAGCAATGCAAGCGTCCCACCAAGTAAAAAGTCAGTAATGAGTTTTGACTGGTTGGGAAGAACGCTTCGGAAAGATAGATCGGCTTCGGTCGATCGACAACTTAAGTGAAGAGTTTGATCCTGGCTCAGATTGAACGCTGGCGGCATGCCTAACACATGCAAGTCGAACGGCAGCACAGCCGTAGCAATACGGTGGGTGGCGAGTGGCGGACGGGTGAGTAAAGCATCGGGACCTACCCAGACGTGGGGGATAACCTCGGGAAACCGGGACTAATACCGCATACGTCCTACGGGAGAAAGCGGGGGACCTTCGGGCCTCGCGCGGTTGGACGGACCGATGTGCGATTAGCTAGTTGGTAGGGTAATGGCCTACCAAGGCGACGATCGCTAGCTGGTCTGAGAGGATGATCAGCCACACTGGGACTGAGACACGGCCCAGACTCCTACGGGAGGCAGCAGTGGGGAATATTGGACAATGGGCGCAAGCCTGATCCAGCAATGCCGCGTGTGTGAAGAAGGCCTTCGGGTTGTAAAGCACTTTTATCAGGAGCGAAATACCACGGGTCAATACCCTGTGGGGCTGACGGTACCTGAGGAATAAGCACCGGCTAACTTCGTGCCAGCAGCCGCGGTAATACGAAGGGTGCAAGCGTTAATCGGAATTACTGGGCGTAAAGGGTGCGTAGGCGGTTACTTAAGTCTGTCGTGAAATCCCCGGGCTCAACCTGGGAATGGCGATGGATACTGGGTGGCTAGAGTGTGTCAGAGGATGGTGGAATTCCCGGTGTAGCGGTGAAATGCGTAGAGATCGGGAGGAACATCAGTGGCGAAGGCGGCCATCTGGGACAACACTGACGCTGAAGCACGAAAGCGTGGGGAGCAAACAGGATTAGATACCCTGGTAGTCCACGCCCTAAACGATGCGAACTGGATGTTGGTCTCAACTCGGAGATCAGTGTCGAAGCTAACGCGTTAAGTTCGCCGCCTGGGGAGTACGGTCGCAAGACTGAAACTCAAAGGAATTGACGGGGGCCCGCACAAGCGGTGGAGTATGTGGTTTAATTCGATGCAACGCGAAGAACCTTACCTGGCCTTGACATGTCCGGAATCCTGCAGAGATGCGGGAGTGCCTTCGGGAATCGGAACACAGGTGCTGCATGGCTGTCGTCAGCTCGTGTCGTGAGATGTTGGGTTAAGTCCCGCAACGAGCGCAACCCTTGTCCTTAGTTGCCAGCACGTAATGGTGGGAACTCTAAGGAGACTGCCGGTGACAAACCGGAGGAAGGTGGGGATGACGTCAAGTCATCATGGCCCTTACGGCCAGGGCTACACACGTACTACAATGGTCGGTACAGAGGGTTGCAAGACCGCGAGGTGGAGCCAATCCCAGAAAGCCGATCCCAGTCCGGATTGGAGTCTGCAACTCGACTCCATGAAGTCGGAATCGCTAGTAATCGCGGATCAGCTATGCCGCGGTGAATACGTTCCCGGGCCTTGTACACACCGCCCGTCACACCATGGGAGTGGGTTGCTCCAGAAGGCGTTAGTCTAACCGCAAGGGGGACGACGCCCACGGAGTGGTCCATGACTGGGGTGAAGTCGTAACAAGGTAGCCGTATCGGAAGGTGCGGCTGGATCACCTCCTTTCGAGAACGACGGCGTGATCTTTCACGCAAGACGTCCACACAAGACACCTGTACTTTACGCAAAGTCCCTTTTGCGAAGAGCAAAACCGGCCATCCATGGCCGGACTCTTCAACAAAAGCCGGTCCGAACCCAGGTTCGAGGCAGGCTGGCGTAGGTTCTGGGGCTCGATCTCTGGGTCTGTAGCTCAGGTGGTTAGAGCGCACCCCTGATAAGGGTGAGGCCGGTGGTTCGAGTCCACCCAGACCCACCATTACCTCACGCGGGTCCATCCGCGAAGGGCAGATCAAGACCGCCCTTCCCTGGGCGGACTCCTCAAGGGGCCTTAGCTCAGCTGGGAGAGCACCTGCTTTGCAAGCAGGGGGTCGTCGGTTCGATCCCGACAGGCTCCACCACTCAAGCGCTGCGTGAAGTAACAGCACACACAAGATTTTGAAATCATCCGGCATCGAGGCCGGCGTGATGTTCTTTGAAAACAAGTAAACGAGTGACAAGCGTCTTGGTTCGAACCGAACCGAGGCAAGTGTTAAGGCACGAAAACGAAGTGGTTTGGACGTGTGATCCCGAGGCGACTTGGGGTTATATGGTCAAGCGACTAAGCGTATACGGTGGATGCCTTGGCAGTCAGAGGCGATGAAGGACGTGGCAGCCTGCGAAAAGTGTCGGGGAGCTGGCAACAAGCTTTGATCCGGCAATGTCCGAATGGGGAAACCCACTCCGCAAGGAGTACTGCATGGTGAATACATAGCCATGCAGGGCGAACCCGGGGAACTGAAATATCTAAGTACCCGGAGGAAAAGAAATCAACCGAGATTCCCTCAGTAGCGACGAGCGAACGGGGACTAGCCCAAAAGCGCACAGTGTTTTAGTTGAACAGTCTGGAAAGGCTGGCCATAGACGGTGATAGCCCGGTAAGCGAAAGGGCACCGTGCGTGAAATTGAGTAAGGCGGGGCACGTGAAACCTTGTCTGAACATGGGGGGACCATCCTCCAAGGCTAAATACTCCTGACTGACCGATAGCGAACTAGTACCGTGAGGGAAAGGCGAAAAGAACCCCGGAGAGGGGAGTGAAATAGACCCTGAAACCGTATACGTACAAGCAGTGGAAGCCCGCAAGGGTGACTGCGTACCTTTTGTATAATGGGTCAGCGACTTACTGTCAGTGGCAAGCTTAACCGTATAGGGGAGGCGAAGGGAAACCGAGTCTGAATAGGGCGCATAGTCTCTGGCAGTAGACCCGAAACCGAGTGATCTATCCTTGGCCAGGTTGAAGGTGCGGTAACACGCACTGGAGGACCGAACCCACATCTGTTGCAATAGATGGGGATGAGCTGAGGATAGGAGTGAAAGGCTAAACAAACTCGGAGATAGCTGGTTCTCCTCGAAAGCTATTTAGGTAGCGCCTCGGACGAATCTTCCTGGGGGTAGAGCACTGTTATGGCTAGGGGGTCATCGCGACTTACCAAACCATGGCAAACTCCGAATACCAGGACAGACTATCCGGGAGACACACGGCGGGTGCTAACGTCCGTCGTGAAAAGGGAAACAACCCAGACCCGCAGCTAAGGTCCCCAAGTCATAGCTAAGTGGAAAACGATGTGGAAAGGCATAGACAGCCAGGAGGTTGGCTTAGAAGCAGCCATCCTTTAAAGAAAGCGTAATAGCTCACTGGTCGAGTCGGTCTGCGCGGAAGATTTAACGGGGCTAAGCTATGCACCGAAGCTCGGGGTGTGCACGCAAGTGCACGCGGTAGAGGAGCGTTCCGTAAGCCTGTGAAGGTGGATTGTAAAGTCCGCTGGAGGTATCGGAAGTGCGAATGCTGACATGAGTAACGATAATGGGGGTGAAAAGCCCCCACGCCGAAAGCCCAAGGTTTCCTCGCGCAACGTTCATCGGCGCAGGGTGAGTCGGCCCCTAAGGCGAGGCAGAAATGCGTAGTCGATGGGAAGCTGGTTAATATTCCAGCACTTTTCTACAGTGCGATGTGGGGACGGAGAAAGTTAGGTCTACCGGGCGTTGGTTGTCCCGGGGAAAGGCGGTAGGCATGGATCTTAGGCAAATCCGGGATCCTTTATGCCGAGCACCGAGACGAGCCCTTTGGGGCGAAGCGACCGATACTACGCTTCCAGGAAAAGCCACTAAGCTTCAGCTGTAGAAAAACCGTACCGTAAACCGACACTGGTAGGCAGGGTGAGAATCCCAAGGCGCTTGAGAGAACTCGGGTGAAGGAACTAGGCAAAATGGCACCGTAACTTCGGGAGAAGGTGCGCCCATTGACGTGGTCACGTGCGTGACTGAGCGTCGATGGGTCGCAGTAACCTGGCCGCTGCGACTGTTTATCAAAAACACAGCACTCTGCAAACACGAAAGTGGACGTATAGGGTGTGACGCCTGCCCGGTGCTGGAAGGTTAATTGATGGGGTCAGCCGCAAGGCGAAGCTCTTGATCGAAGCCCCAGTAAACGGCGGCCGTAACTATAACGGTCCTAAGGTAGCGAAATTCCTTGTCGGGTAAGTTCCGACCTGCACGAATGGCGTAACGACAGCGGCGCTGTCTCCACCCGAGACTCAGTGAAATTGAATTCGCTGTGAAGATGCAGCGTTCCCGCGGCAAGACGGAAAGACCCCGTGAACCTTTACTATAGCTTTACACTGAACGTTGAGTTCTTCTGTGTAGGATAGGTGGGAGGCTTTGAAGTGCAGACGCCAGTTTGCATGGAGCCATCCTTGAAATACCACCCTGAAGTGCTTGACGTTCTAACCTCGATCCGTGATCCGGATCAGGGACCGTGTATGGTGGGTAGTTTGACTGGGGCGGTCTCCTCCCAAAGAGTAACGGAGGAGCACGAAGGTACGCTCAGCGCGGTCGGACATCGCGCACTGTGTGCAAAGGCATAAGCGTGCTTGACTGCGAGATCGACGGATCAAGCAGGTACGAAAGTAGGTCTTAGTGATCCGGTGGTTCTGTATGGAAGGGCCATCGCTCAACGGATAAAAGGTACTCCGGGGATAACAGGCTGATACCGCCCAAGAGTTCATATCGACGGCGGTGTTTGGCACCTCGATGTCGGCTCATCACATCCTGGGGCTGTAGCCGGTCCCAAGGGTATGGCTGTTCGCCATTTAAAGTGGTACGCGAGCTGGGTTCAGAACGTCGTGAGACAGTTCGGTCCCTATCTGTCGTGGGCGTTGGAGATTTGAGGGGGGCTGCTCCTAGTACGAGAGGACCGGAGTGGACGTTCCGCTGGTGTTCGGGTTGTCTCGCCAGAGGCATTGCCCGGTAGCTATGAACGGAAGTGATAACCGCTGAAAGCATCTAAGCGGGAAGCACGCCCCAAGATGAGATCTCCCGAGAGCTTGACTCTCCTTAAGGCACCATCAAGACCAGGTGGTTGATAGGTCAGGTGTGGAAGCGCAGCAATGCGTTGAGCTAACTGATACTAATGAGCCGTGCGGCTTGACCATATAACCCCAAGACGCTTCGTGGCACGTGCAGATCCCTCGGCGAAAGCCCAGTCATCCTTGGCTGGACTCCTCGAAAGAGCGGTCTTCTTAATAAAACCTCGATTCGAATTCACCTCGACGCTTGTCACTCGTTTACGATTTATCCACGTGAGATCCCTCTCACGGAAGCGTCCGGTCTGTTTTTTAGGACTGGATACTTCAGAAGAATGTGGAGCCGGCGCTTAACGCGCTGCTCCCACCCCTTCCCTGGCGGCCATAGCGGCGTGGTCCCACCTGATCCCATCCCGAACTCAGAAGTGAAACGCGCATGCGCCGATGGTAGTGTGGCTTTGCCATGCAAGAGTAGGTCACCGCCAGGGGCTTTATCCTGAAACACCCTCACCGGAAACGGTGGGGGTTTTTCTTTGGGCGCGGTTGCTGTGGCGACCGCAGGTCGCGACCCGCAACAGGTCACCGCCAGGGGCTTT
>NZ_LVJR01000067.1 GCF_001617365.1 Rhodanobacter sp. FW104-R8 | reverse complement strand
GCGGTTTCGGCCAGGCGCGGCTTTCCGGCAGCGGCGGTTGCGTGTTTCTGGAGGCGAGGTCATCCGATCGGGCAGCGGCGATTGCCGCGCAGTGTCCGGCGGCATTCACGGCGGTCGTCGCCACGGGTGTCGACGTGTCGCCCCTGCATGATGCATTGGCGCGCCATCGCGGCGCGGATCGGTGGGTACAGACAGGCTGACGGCCAGGCCCGTCGATGCAGGCGGGCCGGGCATACACGAGCACAAGCGGACACAAATATCACTGGGGCGTCGCCAAGCTGGTTAAGGCACGGGATTTTGATTCCCGCATTCGCAGGTTCGAATCCTGCCGCCCCAGCCATTCCATGATGGCTTTGGTTTCGAGGTAATCACTGTGGACACGTCCACCCCGATGCTGCTGTTTTCCGGTAACGCACATCGTGCCCTGGCCGACGATGTCGCCCATCGCCTGGGCGTGCCGCTGGGCAAGGCGCTGGTCGGCACGTTCAGCGACGGCGAGGCGCAGATCGAGATCGAGGAGAACGTGCGCCGCCAGGAAGTGTTCGTGATCCAGCCGACCGGTGCGCCGAGCGCGGTGAACCTGTTCGAGCTGCTGGCGCTGACCGATGCGCTGAAGCGCGCCTCGGCAGCCAGCGTCACCGCGGTGATGCCGTACTTCGGCTACGCCCGGCAGGACCGCCGGCCGCGCTCGGCGCGGGTGCCGATCACCGCCAAGCTGGCCGCCAGCATGATCGGCGCCGCCGGCGTCGACCGGGTGCTGACGGTCGACCTGCATGCCGACCAGATCCAGGGTTTCTTCGACATCCCGGTCGACAACGTGTACGCCTCGCCGGTGCTGCTGGCCGACATCTGGCGCAGCCACAGCATGGACGACCTGATCGTGGTGAGCCCGGACGTGGGCGGCGTGGTGCGTGCCCGCGCGATCGCCAAGCGGCTGGACGACGCCGAGCTGGCGATCATCGACAAGCGCCGGCCGCGCGCGAACGTGTCCACCGTGATGAACATCATCGGCGACGTGGCCGGCAAGACCTGCGTGATGGTCGATGACATCGTCGACACCGCCGGCACCCTGTGCGCGGCCGCCGCGGCGCTGAAGGAGCGCGGCGCCCGCAAGGTGGTCGCCTACTGCGTGCACCCGGTGCTGTCCGGCGCGGCGATCAGCAACATCGAGGGCTCCCAGCTCGACCAGCTGGTGGTCACCAACACCTTGCCGCTGCGCCCGGAAGCCCTGGCCTGTGCCAAGATCCGCCAGCTCTCGGTCGCCGAACTGCTGGCCGAAACCATTCGCCGCATCGCCTTCGGCGAGTCGGTGAGTTCGCTGTACGTGGATTAATTGAAATGTCCGCCCCGGATGGGCGGTCTTGATGTTCAGCTTTTCGCGGCATGGATGCCGCGTGAAGTAACGATCTTCCCTGGTCGCGGGGAAGTCACCCAAGCCGCCGCGAGGCGGCAAACACAACCAAGGTAGCAACGAAATGTCCAAAACTCATGAAATCAAGGCGCAAAGCCGCAAGGACGAGGGGAAAGGTGCGAGCCGCCGCCTGCGTCATGCGAGCTTCGTGCCGGCCGTGGTGTACGGCGCCGGTCAGGCTCCCGAGAGCATCCAGATCGAGCACAACACCATCCTGCTCGCCGCCAAGAACGAGTGGTTCTTCTCCTCGGTGCTCGACCTGAACGTCGACGGCAAGGTGCAGAAGGTGCTGGTGCGCGACTGGCAGAAGCATCCGTTCAAGCAGCTGATGATGCACATGGACTTCCTGCGCGTGGACGAGAAGGCCGCGATCCGCGTCAGCGTGCCGCTGCATTTCCTGAACAAGGAAAAGTCCGCGGCGGCGAAGACCTCCGGCGTGGTGATCTCGCACAACCTGACCGAAGTGGAGATCTCCTGCCTGCCGAAGGACCTGCCCGAGTTCATCGAGCTGGACCTGGCCGACCTGAAGCCCGGCGACATCATCCACCTGTCGCAGCTGAAGCTGCCGAAGAACGTCGAGCTGGTCGCCCTGCATGGCGGCGAAGGCCACGACACTGCGGTGGTCACGGCCAATACGGTGCAGGAAGAGGTCGAGGAAGCCCCGGCCGCCGAGGCTGCCGCGCCGGCTGCTCCGGCCGCTGCCGCTGCGCCGGCCAAGAAGGACGACAAGAAGTAAGCCGCGCCGGCCCGCGCTCCGGCGGAGTGCGGGCCGACACGGCTGCTTGTCCGCATGGCTGGTTTGCGACTCATCGTCGGGCTGGGCAATCCCGGTGCCGAATACCTCCGAACCCGGCACAACGCCGGGTTCTGGCTAGTTGACGCCCTCGCCAGCGCCCAGGGCGAGCGCTTCGCCTTCGACGGCAAGCTGCACGGCGAGGCCTGCCGCGTGCGCCTCGGCGGCGAACCGGTCTGGCTGCTGAAGCCGGCCACCTTCATGAACAAGAGCGGCATCGCCGTGGTCTCGGCGCTGCGCTATTACAAGATCGAGCCGGAGCAGTGCCTGGTCGCGCACGACGACCTGGACCTGCCGCCCGGCACCGTGCGCCTGAAGTTCGACGGCGGCCACGGCGGCCAGAATGGCCTGCGCGACATCATCGGTCATCTCGGCCACGGCAAGTTCCACCGGCTGCGCGTGGGCATAGGCCATCCCGGTCATCGCGACCAGGTCACGCCATGGGTACTGGGCCGGCCGTCGGCCACGGACGAGGACGCGATCCTCGACGGCATCGCCCGCGCGCTGGACGTGCTGCCGCTGGCGGTCGACGGCCAGTTCGACAAGGCGATGCAGCAGTTGCATACGAAATAGCCGGGATTGGGGATTTGGGATTCGGGATTCGTTAAAAGTACGACGGCCCCGCTCTTCCGAATCCCGAATCCCAAATCCCGAATCCCGGAGCAAACCATGGGCATCAAATGCGGCATCGTCGGCCTGCCCAACGTCGGCAAGTCCACCCTGTTCAACGCGCTGACCAAGGCCGGTATCGCCGCGGCGAACTTCCCGTTCTGCACGATCGAGCCGAACGTCGGCGTGGTGCCGGTGCCGGATCCGAGGCTGAACGCGCTGGCTGACATCGTCAATCCGCAGAAGGTGGTCCCGACCGCGGTGGAGTTCGTCGACATCGCCGGCCTGGTCGCCGGCGCGTCGAAGGGTGAGGGCCTGGGCAACAAGTTCCTGGCGCATATCCGTGAGGTGGACGCGATCGCCCACGTGGTGCGCTGTTTCGAGGGCGACGTGATCCACGTCGCCGGCAAGGTCGACCCGATCTCCGACATCGACACCATCGACACCGAGCTGGCGCTGGCCGACCTGGAGTCGGTGGAGAAAGCGCTGAACCGCGCCGAGCGCGCGGCCAAGGCGAACGACAAGGAGGCCATGGCGCGCAAGCCGGTGCTGCAGAAGCTGTCCGCCGCGCTCAACGACGGCCGCTCCGCGCGCAGCGCCGGCCTGGACGAGGAAGAGAAGGCGCTGGTGCGCGACCTGTTCCTGCTCACCCTGAAGCCGCTGATGTACATCGCCAACGTCGCCGACGACGGCTTCGAGAACAACCCGTTGCTGGACGCCGTGCGCGAGCGCGCCGCCGGCGAGGGCGCCGAGGTGGTGCCGGTGTGCGCGGCGATCGAGGAGGAGCTGGCGCAGCTCGACGAGGCCGACCGCGACGAGTTCCTGAAGGACATGGGCCTGGACGAGCCGGGCCTGAACCGGGTGATCCGCGCCGGCTACAGGCTGCTCGACCTGCAGACCTATTTCACCGCCGGCGTGAAGGAAGTGCGCGCGTGGCAGGTGAAGCGCGGCGCCACCGCGCCGCAGGCGGCCGGGGTGATCCACACCGACTTCGAACGCGGCTTCATCCGCGCCGAGACGGTCGGCTACGACGACTTCATCCAGTACAAGGGCGAAGCCGGCGCGGCGGCGGCCGGCCGGCTGCGCAAGGAAGGCAAGGACTACATCGTCAAGGACGGCGACGTGCTGCACTTCCTGTTCAACGTCTGAGTGCCGTCGCCGCGACCGGTATCGGTGGCTTCGGAGCAGGGCGCAGGCGGCATCGGGCGGAGCCCGCCGCGGCCGTGCGGATAGCCTCCCGAGTCAGGGCATAATGCCAAGCTCGGAATCCCGTCGACAGGTGCCAGTCCATGCCCGGTAAACAGCAGGAAGTGACGTTCCGTTTCCTCGCCCAGCCCACCGACGTCAATTTCGGCGGCAAGGTGCACGGCGGCATGGCGATGAAGTGGATCGATCAGGCCGGCTACGCCTGCGCGGTGGGCTGGAGCGGGGCGTACTGCGTCACCGCTTCGGTCAGCGGCATCCAGTTCGTGGCGCCGATCCTGATCGGCGACCTGGTCACGGTGCGCGCGCGCCTGATCCACACCGGCACCAGCAGCATGCACATGGCAGTCGAGGTGCTGGCGCGCGACCTGCGCAAGGACGAACAGCGCCTGGCGACCAGCTGCGTGATGGTCTTCGTGGCGCTGGACAGCCCCGACGGCAAGCCGACCCCGGTGCCGCACTGGGAGCCGCGCAACGACGGCGAACGCCGGCTGCAGGTACAGGCGAAGAAGCTGCTGGAACTGTCCAAGGGCATGGAGCAGCTGGTCGACCTGCGGGCGGTCCCGTCGGACTGACACCGCCGCGGAAAATCGCATTTCTCATGCGGAATTGGCGCCGCGAGGTGTTGACAGTTCGGGGTCCGATCCACACAATACGCGTTCTTTGTTGGAGGGATACCCAAGCGGCCAACGGGGGCAGACTGTAAATCTGCTGGCTTACGCCTTCGGTGGTTCGAATCCACCTCCCTCCACCACGACGAGCTCCACGCAGGGCGGGAGTAGTTCAATGGTAGAACCTCAGCCTTCCAAGCTGATGGTGCGGGTTCGATTCCCGTCTCCCGCTCCATTGCGCTATTTCAAGCCGCCTTCCATGGCGGCAAAAAGGAACAGCCCTGTCCTCGTCGCGGGTTGTTGAAAATTTGAAGAGTCTTGCAGGGACGCAAGTTTGTTCTTCGCCGTCATGGAGGACGGCTGAAATACACGCTCATGTAGCTCAGTCGGTAGAGCACTTCCTTGGTAAGGAAGAGGTCACAGGTTCGATTCCTGTCATGAGCACCACTTCATTGGCCGTCATGGCCAGCCCCGAAACGGGCGGGTTTCTTCAATTCATTGACTCCATCGGGGTTTAGCGCGCTATGGCAAAGGGTAAATTCGAACGCACCAAGCCGCACGTGAACGTCGGCACGATTGGTCACGTGGATCACGGCAAG
>NZ_LVJR01000066.1 GCF_001617365.1 Rhodanobacter sp. FW104-R8 | reverse complement strand
CGGCTACGCCTGATGATCCATAGCCGAGAGCTATCGACCGGCATCGGAGGGGCGCATTCTCAACACCCTGCTAAGGCAGGTATCCATTGCGCCGGTTCGGTCGCGTCGGTTCAGTCGCGATCCGGTGCGCCGAGCGGGAAGAGCGGGCGATAGGGGCGCGCCTCGTCGACCGCCCGCGCGAACGACGGCCGGGCCAGCAGGCGCTGGCGATACGCCTTCAGGTGGGCGTATTGCGCCGGGATCGGGTGTGTCCAGTCGGCGTAGAACAGCGCCGGCGCGGCGGCGCAGTCGGCGAGGCTGAAATCCTTGCCGGCCGCCCAGGGGCGCGCGGCCATCACGCCGTCCAGCCACGCATAGGCGGTGTCGAGCATGCCGCGCGCCTCGGCCATGCCACAGGGATCACGGTCGGTTTCGGCGCGCAGGGCGTTGAACACGATCCTTCCCTGCGGCGTGGACACGTACAGATCGAAGAAGCGGTCCATGGTGCGTGCCTCGAGTGCTGCGTCGGCGTCGGCGGGGATCAGCCGCACCGGCCCGGGATGATGCCGCGCCAGGTACTCGATGATGATGCTCGACTCGATCACCGTGCGGTTGCCGTCCGCCAGCACGGGGAATCGCTTCAGCGGCCACAGCGCGGCGAACTCCGCCATCAGCGCGGGATCGTCCGGCGTGAGCAGGCGCCACTCGAACGGCGTGCCGTTTTCGTAGAGTGCGACCAGCACCTTCTGGCAGTAGGAAGAGAAGGGGTGGGCGTAGAGCTTGAGCGTCATGCCTGGCGGCCTCGTGCGTGGGGTTCTGCCGATGCGACGAACGGGCGCGTGCGATATCGACATGCCGGCCCCGAGTGGCCGCCACTGCCGGCAGGAACTGCCGGAAGCCGGTGCCGGGACGGTACGCCGGGGACGCGGCCGGCCGCGTCCTCCCCGGCCACCGTGTTAACTTGGGCGCGGTGTCAGCCCGAACGTCCCGCGTGCGCACGACGGAAGCGGCACGCTGACTCCGCTTCGCGGGTCCGTATCACGGGAATGGGCATACACTTCGATCTTTTCACGCTCGGCGTCATCGGCGCGGCCATCGGCATCGCCATCTCGATCAGCTTCACCCTGCTCGGCCTGGTGCTGCGCGGCCTGCCGGCGCTGCGCATCTGGGCCAGCGCGTTCTGGGTGCTGACCGTCGCCGCGCTCGCCCAGGGGCTGAACGAAAACGGCAGCGTGCTCTCGACGATCGTCGGCAGCGGCATGATCGCGCTGGCCAATGCGCTGATGCTGATGGGTATCGCCATCCACCTGCGCTACCCGCTGCGCTGGCGCTGGCCGCTGGCGGTCGTCGGGTTGTTCGTCGCCTGCCAGGTCTGCGTTTACCTGTGGCCGCCGACGCAGACGGTCTCGGCGCTGATGTTCGGCGCGTACAGCGTGGTCTGGGACGTGTGGATGATCTGGGTGCTGTTGTGGCGCTCACCGCGCGACATGCGCAACACCTGCGGCTTCACCGCCCTGATCTTCGCCATCGACGCGGTCTTCTACCTGCTGCGTTCGGTGGTGGTGCTGTTTCCGCGGCTGTTGGCGCACACGCCGCTCGACGAACTGCTCACCACCTGGAATTACCTGTTCGGCATCCTGTCCTCGTTCCTGCTCAGCACCGGCTTCACCCTGATGCTGGCCGAGCGGCTGACCCTGGACCTGCGCCGGCTGGCACGCACCGACGGGCTCACCGGCCTGCTCAACCGCAGCGCGTTGATCGAGGCGGGCGGCCGCCTGGTCGAGGCCTGCCGCGCGCGCGGGCAGGCGTGCAGCGTGCTGATGTTCGACCTGGATCATTTCAAGTCGATCAACGACGGCTGGGGCCACGCCGCGGGCGACGCGGTGCTCAGCCATTTCGTCGGGGTGATCCGCGACCTGGGCCTGCCTGACGGCAGCCTGTTTGCGCGTTACGGCGGCGAGGAGTTCGCGTTGGTGCTGCCCGCCATCCAGCCCGCGCACGCCGGCCTGCTGGCCGAGCGCATGCGTGCCGCCGTGGCGGCGAAGCCGGCGGCGTTCGGCGGCCGCGCCATCAACATCACCACCAGCGTCGGCGGAGCCACCGCCACCGGTGCGGATTTCGAACACCTGATCAGCGCCGCCGACGTCGCGCTGTACCAGGCCAAGCATCAGGGCCGCAATCGGGTAGCCTGGAATCCGGGGGCGTAGAGGGACCGAGGCAAGGACGAGTTCGTTTTCCGTCTCGGGAATATCAACCGGACTGCATGTCCCCGACGCGCCTGCACCTGACCCGGCAACCGCGGCGTTTTCGCTCCCGTTGCAACGATTGTCAGACTGCATTTCCGTCCCGCAAGGGGATTTCCTTCAGTCATGAACGGTCTTGTTGAGCCAATGCCGCCGACTCGGACCTGTGTATAAACCGCACCCGAAGACCGCGTTCGTTCATCGGACTGTCCGGCGCCCGGGGATCGGCCGAAACACGTTGGGACGTCCAGAATGCTGGTCAGGTTCTCTCCGGGTGGGGCTGCCCCCGTTGTTACCGCTTCACGCTGGCGTGGAACCGGTTCATGCCATGGCGGCGACCACGATGGCGCGCCGGCTGGGGCCTTACGCCTGCCCAAGATTCCGATGGCGCGGCATGGGACATCGCGCTAGCCTGCGCGCTTCCGCAGAGGGAATGGGGAAGGGGGCTTTATGCGCAAGGCATGGAAGTGGCTTGGCCGCCTGGTGGTCGTCGTGCTCGTGTTGCTGGTGGCGGTGCTGCTCTCGGCTTATGTGCTGAGCGAGCGGCGCATGGCCAAGGTGTACCGGGTCGATCCGCCGGTGCCGGCGGTTCCGACCGATGCGGCGGCAGTCGGGCGTGGTGACCACATTGCCGCGATCCGCGGTTGCAAGGACTGCCATGGCCCAGACCTGGGTGGCGCCACCTTCATCGATGATGCGCTGTTTGCCCGCCTGTCGGGCAGCAACCTGACGCCCGGCGGTGCGGGCGGCAAGCTCAGTGACGTGGACCGGGTTCGTGCGATCCGACATGGCGTCGCACCGGACGGTCGCTCGCTGCTGTTCATGCCGGCGCAGGACTTCAATGGCATCAGCGGCGAGGACCTGGGCGATCTGCTGGCCTATCTGCACAGCGTGCCGGCGGTCGGACGCACGCCCCCGGTGAACCGCGTGGGTCCGCTGGGACGCATCTTGTTCGTGGCCGGCAAGGTGCCGCTGCTGCCAGCGGAGGTCGTCGATCATTCGGCCCGGCCGACCCGGCCGCCGGCGGTCGGGCCGACTGCCGCGTACGGCGCCTACCTGGCGATGGGTTGCGCCGGCTGCCACGGCGCGGGTTTCTCCGGTGGGCATATCCCCGGTACGCCGCCGGACTGGCCCGACGCCGCCAACCTCACGCCGGACCCGAGCGGCCTGGCGAGCTGGAGCGAGGCCGATTTGAGGAAGGCATTGCGTGAAGGCGTGGCGCCGGGCGGCCGGGGGTTGAATACCGACTACATGCCGGTGCGGGTGACCCGGAATTTCACGGACGAGGAGATCAGCGCGCTGTACGCCTACCTCCGCGGCCTGCCGGCCAAGCCGCGCGGGCAGGGTTAGAGACAAGAACGCAAGGCGTTGCGCGGCTTGGATGCCGCCCGCGCGGACCGACTCGAAATGCGGGCGCCTGCCGAAAACTTGCGCAGGCGCACGACGGGAGCTGCACGCCGCGTCCGCTTTTCTGTATGTTGACCCCTTCCCCCCGTCAAGGCGCGCCGCATGACCGCATCGCTGGAACACCCGGACCACCTGAGGCGCAGCCTTTCCAACCGGCACCTGCAACTGATCGCCATCGGCGGCGCGATCGGCACCGGCCTGTTCATGGGTTCGGGCAAGACGATCAGCCTGGCCGGGCCGTCGATCCTGCTGGTCTACCTGATCATCGGCGTGATGCTGTTCTTCGTGATGCGGGCGATGGGCGAGCTGCTGCTGTCCAACCTCGAGTACAAGTCCTTCATCGACTTCTCCACCGACCTGCTCGGGCCGTGGGCCGGGTTCTTCTGCGGCTGGACCTACTGGTTCTGCTGGGTCATCACCGCGATCGCCGACGTGATCGCGATCGCCGCGTATGCGCAGTTCTGGTTCCCGGGGCTGGCGCCGTGGATTCCGGCGGTGCTGTGCGTGCTGTTGCTGCTGAGCCTGAACCTGGTGACGGTGAAGCTGTTCGGCGAGCTGGAGTTCTGGTTCGCGCTGATCAAGATCATCGCGATCTGCGCGCTGATCGTGACCGGCTTCGCCCTGGTCGCCTGGGGTTTCCGTTCGCCGTCGGGGCACGTGGCTTCGTTCGCCAACCTGTGGAATGACGGCGGGCTGTTCCCGAAGGGTATGAGCGGCTTCTTCGCCGGCTTCCAGATCGCGGTGTTCGCCTTCGTCGGCATCGAGCTGGTGGGCACCACCGCCGCCGAGACGGCCGACCCGAAGCGCAACCTGCCCAAGGCGATCAACTCGATCCCGGTGCGCATCATCATCTTCTACGTGCTGGCCCTGGTCGCGATCATGGTGGTGACGCCGTGGCGTCTGGTGGAAGCCGGCAAGAGCCCGTTCGTGGAACTGTTCGTGCTGGCCGGCATCCCGGCCGCGGCCAGCCTGATCAACTTCGTGGTGCTGACCTCGGCCACGTCTTCGGCCAACAGCGGCATCTTCTCGACCAGCCGCATGCTGTACGGCCTGGCCGAGGAACAGCATGCGCCGAAGACGTTCGCGCGGCTGTCGCGCGCGGCGGTGCCGTCGCTGGGCCTGCTGTTCTCCTGCTGCTGCCTGCTGCTGGGCGCGGCGATGATCTACCTGATCCCCGACCTGATCACTGCCTTCACCCTGATCACCACGCTGTCGGCGGTGCTGTTCATGTTCGTGTGGTCGCTGATCCTGTTTGCGTACATCGCTTACCGGCGCAAGCGCCCGCAGCTGCATGAGGCGTCGATCTACAAGATGCCCGGCGGCGTAGCGATGTGCTACGCCTGCCTGGTGTTCTTCGTGTTCGTGCTGGTGCTGCTGAGCCTGCAGCCGGATACCCGCGAAGCGCTGATTGCCAGCCCCGTGTGGTTCGTGCTGCTGGGGATCGGCTATGCATGGAAGGGGCGCCAGGCGCGCCGCGCCGTGGCATTGCCCGCCGAGTGATTGGCTTTGTAGATACTGTTATCGAGATCAAGCCCCATGAAGGATTGGGTCGAACGGTTTGCCGGACTTGAGGACGCCGAAG
>NZ_LVJR01000065.1 GCF_001617365.1 Rhodanobacter sp. FW104-R8 | reverse complement strand
GCAGGGACTGGCGGTGGCGGTCGACTGGGCTTCGGTCGGTTATACCGGCAACAGCGATTTCTGCATCACCGCGGCGTACGCGTTTTTGCCGGTCGCGTATGCGGCGCTGTGGTACGGCGGTCGCTGGTACGCGGGCCGGCTGCAGGCATCGACGGGATCCCTGCTGCTGGCATGCGGCGTGGCCGTACTGGCGGCTTCGGCATCGTTTGTCATTTCCAACGGTTCGTTCTACTGGCTGGGTGGTCGTTACGCGGAGCCGCATTTCAGCGAGTACGTGGCGCGGCTGTGGCAGTGGGGGCCGCTGTTCGTGCGTACCACGCTGGCTTACGTGGCGGTGGCGCTGGCGATTCATGGTGTGCTGGCGCGGGTGTCGCGTCGGTCGACCGCAACGATGACGGGAGTTTGAGACATGATCGACAACAGCGTTTCTCGTTCGACCGCTGCCTTTCCGCTACAAGGCGCGGCGGCGCCCTGGATCGCGGGTATCGCGCTGGCCATGTTGATGATCTGCACGCGCGGCCAGCACGTTGTCAGCGTGAACGCGCTGCCCAGCGCGTCGTGGGCGGTGTTCTTCCTGGCTGGATTGATGCTACGGCCGGCGTGGATTTTCGCCGCGCTGTTCGCGCTGGCCTCGCTGCTGGATTTCGGCAGCCTGGCTGCCGGCACCATCGGCCAGTGGTGCGTGTCGCCTGCGTATTGGGCCTTGCTGCCGGCCTACGCCAGCCTGTGGCTGGCCGGTCGCCTGCAGGCGCGATGGCACGCGCCCGACCTGGCAGGACTGGTGCGGCTGGTTCTGGTGCTGGCCACGGTGGTTCTGGTGGCGTACGTGTTCTCCGGCGGCGGCTTCTACTTCTTCTCGGGCCGCTATCCCGCACCAACGCTGGTCGACTTCGGCGCACGCATCGTGCATTACTACCCGCAGAAGCTGGGCACGCTGGCTGGCTATGTCGGGGTGGCTGTCACGGTGCATTCGCTGGCGTGCTGGATCGCGGTACGGCATCCGCGGCATCAGGTCAGCGGCGCATGAGCGCCGAGGAGATCACCGCCGAACAGCACCACCGCGAGCGCATGCAGCGCAAGAAGGATCTGGTCGATCGCAAGATTGCCCGCGCCACCATCGAGCGTGGCGTGGTGGTGGTCAACACCGGCAACGGCAAGGGCAAGAGTTCGTCCGGCTTCGGCATGCTGGCGCGTTCGCTGGGCCATGGCTTTCGTTGCGGCGTGGTGCAATTCATCAAGGGCAGTTTTTCCACCGGCGAGGAGGCGTTCTTCCGCCGCTTCGAGGGCGATGGTCTGGTTTACCGCGTGATGGGCGAGGGCTTTACCTGGGAAACCCAGGACAAGTCGCGCGATATCGAAAAGGCGCAGGCCGCGTGGCAGGTGGCGGCCGCAATGCTGGCCGATCCTTCGTGCGATTTCGTGTTGCTTGACGAGCTCAATATCGCGCTGGTGAAGGATTACATCCAGCTGCAGCAAGTGATCGACGCGCTGGCCGCGCGTCCACCCAACCAGCACGTGGTGATCACCGGCCGCGGCGCGCCGGACGGTCTAGTCGAAGTGGCCGACACGGTGACCGAGATGCGCGTGGTCAAGCACGCGTTCAAAGCCGGCATCAAAGCGCAGAAGGGCATCGAGCTGTGACGGTGTCGTGCCCCGCATTGCTGGTGTCGGCGCCGGCCTCGGGCCAGGGCAAGACCAGCATTACCGCCGCGTTGGCGCGCTGGCATGTGCGGCAGGGTCGGCGGGTGCGGGTGTTCAAGACCGGGCCGGATTTTCTCGATCCGCTGCTGCTGCAGCGGGCCAGCGGCGCGCCGGTCTATCAACTTGACCTGTGGATGTGTGGTGAGGCCGACGTGCGCGCGCGGCTGCATGCGGCGGCGGGCGACGCGGATTTGATCCTGATCGAAGGCGTGATGGGCTTGTTCGACGGCAGCCCGTCCAGCGCCGATCTGGCCGCGACACTGGGCGTGCCGATCCTGGCGGTGATCGACGGTGCGGCGATGGCGCAAACTTTCGGTGCGCTGGCCACCGGTCTGGCACGCTATCGCGAGGATGTGTCGCTCTACGGCGTGGCGGCCAATCGCATCGGCAGCGCGTATCACGCGCAACTGCTGCGCGAGAGTGTTCCGGAGGATATCGCCTGGCTGGGTGCACTGCCGCGCGACGCCGCGCTGGCTTTGCCGGAACGGCACCTGGGTCTGGTCGCCGCCGATGAAGTGGACGACATCGACGCGCGGCTGGATGCGTTGACCGACGCCTGGGCGCAACACGCCAGCATGGTGCTGCCGCCCGCCGTCGATTTTCTCGATACCGCGCTGGCGCCGGTGCCGCGCTGCTTGCAGGGACAGCGCATCGCGATTGCGCATGATGCGGCGTTCTGCTTTTTGTATCCGGCCAATCTCGACCTGTTGCGTGCGGCGGGTGCCACGCTGAGGTTCTTCTCGCCGCTGGCGGGCGAGGCACTGCCCGATTGCGATGCGGTATGGCTGCCTGGTGGTTACCCGGAATTGCACCTGACGGCATTGTCGCAATGCACCGACCTGCATCAAGCGCTGCAAGCGCATGTGGCCGCGGGCAAACCGCTATTGGCCGAATGCGGTGGCTTGTTGTTCGCGCTGGATCAGTTGACCGATCGCGACGGCAGCGCTGCGCCGATGGCGGGCTTGCTGCGTGGCCATGCGGTGATGCGGACCCGCTTGAGCGGACTGGGTCTGCAAAGCGTCGAGCTGCCCGAAGGCCGTCTGCGCGGGCACACGTTTCACTATGCGCGCGCCGACATTCCGGTCGAACCGCTGGCGCTGGCAGTCAATCCGAACAAGGGGCCGAGCAAGGAAGCGGTGTATCGCCAGCGGCGGATGACGGCGAGTTTCGTGCACTTCTATTTTCCGTCGAACCCGGTCGCGGCGACAGGCTTGTTCCAGTCATGAGCATGCCCCTGGCCATGCTTGCCGCGGTGCTGCTGGATGCCTGGCTGGGCGAGCCGCGCCGCGCGCATCCGCTGATTGGCTTTGGCCGTGTGGTGCGCTGGATCGAGGCGCGCGGCCATGCGAATCGACGTGCGGCCGGCGTGCTTGCCTGGGTCATGGCAGTGGTGCCGCTGGTTACGTTGTGCGCATGGCTAACGCATGCGCTGGCGGCGTTGTCGCCGTGGCTGTGCGGCGGTTTCAGCGCCGCGCTGCTGTATCTGACGATTGGGCTGCGCAGCCTTGGCGAACACGCACGCCCGGTGGCGGTGGCGCTGCAGGCGGGTGATCTCGATGCCGCGCGCGCCGCGGTGGGGCGCATGGTCAGCCGCGACACGGCCGCGCTGGATGCACGACAAGTAGCCAGCGCCGCCACCGAATCGGTGCTGGAAAACGGCAATGATGCGGTGTTCGGCGCGCTGTTCTGGTTCGCCTTGCTCGGCGCGCCGGGCGCGCTGGCGTACCGGCTGGCGAATACGCTGGACGCGATGTGGGGTTACCGCACGCCGCGCTACCTCCACTTTGGCTGGGCCGCGGCGCGTATCGATGACGTATTGAATTATCTGCCCGCGCGACTGACCGCATTGAGCTACGCCTTGCTCGGTCACAGCGGGCGCGCGCTGCGCAGTTGGCGCACCCAGGCGCCAGCATGGGACAGCCCCAACGCCGGCCCGGTGATGGCGGCGGGTGCGGGCGCGCTCGGCGTGCAGTTGGGCGGCACCGCGCCATATCACGGCGTGTGGGAACCGCGACCTGCACTGGGCGAGGGCGTGCCAGCCGACGCCGAGGCGATCGGGCGTGCCTTGCGTTTGGTGCGTCAAGGTGTGGGGTTATGGCTGCTGGTGCTGGTAGTGGCGGCGGCATGGATCGAGGGCTTGCAACATGCTTGAACACGGTGGTCGCCTGTTGCGCGCGGCGCGCGAGCATGGCATTGCGCCGGAACGGTGGCTGGATCTGTCCACCGGCATCAGTCCGTTCGGATGGCCAGTACCGCCGATCCCGGCCGCCGCGTGGCAGCGCTTGCCGGAGGATGACGATGGCCTGATCGAGGCCGCACGCGACTATTACGGTGCACCTCATCTGCTGACGGTGGCCGGTTCGCAGGCGGCGATCCAGGCCCTGCCCACGCTGTGCCCGCCGTCGCGCGTGGGCATCATTGCGCCCGGTTACGCCGAACATGCGCAGGCGTGGCAACGGGCAGGGCATGACGTCGAGGTGATGGCCGCCGCGACCTTGCTGACGCCGCCGCCACGCCATGACGTGATCGTGCTGATTCACCCCAACAACCCCGGCGGTGACCGTTTCGACACGGCAC
Source organism: Rhodanobacter sp. FW104-R8 (assembly GCF_001617365.1). Classification (GTDB taxonomy): domain Bacteria; phylum Pseudomonadota; class Gammaproteobacteria; order Xanthomonadales; family Rhodanobacteraceae; genus Rhodanobacter. Next base: position 695 of record NZ_LVJR01000065.1, on the reverse strand, counting down.
AACTGCTGCGCCTGCATGCGGAGCTGTCTGCACGCGGTGGCTGGCTGATCGTCGATGAGGCGTTCATGGATGCCTCGCCTGCGCACAGTCTGTGCGTCCATACCGGGACGGAAGGATTGATTGTGCTGCGCTCGATGGGCAAGTTTTTCGGTCTCGCCGGTGCCCGCACGGGTTTCGTCTGCGCGGCGCCGACGCTGCTCGATGCGCTGCACGCCCGCTTGGGACCGTGGACGGTCAGTGGACCGGCGCGACACGTGGTGAAGTTGGCGCTGGCCGATCGCGTCTGGCAGCACGCGGCGCGTGAGCGATTGCATGTGGCCAGCGAGCGCCTGCGGATGCTGTTGCTGCGGCACGGGTTGACACCCACGGCGGGCTGCGCGTTCTTTCAGTGGTGCTGCAACGAACGCGCCGCCGCGCTGCACCGTGCATTGGCCTCGCGCGGCGTTCTCACTCGCCTGTTCGACACGCCGGCCAGTCTTCGCTTCGGTCTGCCTGGCGACGACGCAGCGTTTGGACGGCTGAACGAAACATTGGGTGAGGTGTTGCGATGAGCGCCCGCGTGCTGATGGTGCAGGGCTGCACCTCCGATGCGGGCAAGAGCGCGCTGGTCACGGCGCTGTGCCGCTGGCTGCACCGGCGCGGTGTGGCGGTGGCACCGTTCAAGCCGCAGAACATGGCGCTGAACTCGGCGGGTT
>NZ_LVJR01000064.1 GCF_001617365.1 Rhodanobacter sp. FW104-R8 | reverse complement strand
TTGTCTTCGTCATGTCGTTCTCCTTGCGTGGATTGAATCACACGGCAAGGGATACGTTTCTCGCGGGCAAGGTCAACTAAATACTGCCCTTCATGCGGGTGTGGTTGAAACGTCCTCGTTTTTCCGAGCTACCCGCCACAAGCACAACCCCCCAACCAGCAGCGCCAGCGCACCGCTTTCCACGCAGTACAGCCACAGCGCGAAAGCGCCCAGCGCGGCGGCCAGCCAGGCGGTCCAGGCGAGCCGGTGCAGCAGCGCCAGCGCCGTTGCGGCGAGCGCTGCGATGCCGTAGACGTCGTGGAGGAAGCCGAGCACCAGCCACTGCCGCCAGCGGCACCACCACGGGCCGCCGGCGCTGCACTGCTGGCCGACCACGCTGGATTCGACCAGGCCGTAGCGCAGCCAGGCGGCGAGCAGCGCCACGGCCAGCAGCGCCAGCCACGGCAGCGCCTTCTTCCATCCGCGCGCGCTCATCGGCGCCGGCCCGGTACGGGCTTGCCGCCGACGTGCGCCGGCAGGCGGATCTCCGCGGCCAGCGGCAGGTGGTCGGAGAACGCCTGCGGCAGTGCCCAGGTCTTCTCCAGGTGGACCGCCGGCGAGGTGAGGATGTGGTCCAGCGCGCGTCGCGGCTTCCAGCTGGGGAAGGTCGGCGTGGCCTGCGCCGGCGGCTGCAGGCTGGACTTGGCGAACAGCTGCTGCATCTCGGCGCTGCCCGGCTCGGTATTGAGGTCGCCCATCAGCACCGCATGCGGGAAGTCCTGCAGCAGCTCGGCGATGAAGCCGAGCTGGCGCGCGCGCGCCGGCGCGCTCAGCGACAGGTGCGCGATCATCACCGCCAGCGCATGGTCGCCTTCGCCGAACTGGGCCAGCAGCGCGCCGCGGCCGGGGATCCGGCTGGGCAGCGGGTAGTCCAGCACGGAGTGCGGCTCCAGCCGGCTGATCAGGCCGTTCGCCGAGTGCGCCAGCCTGGCCATCGCGCGGTTCGGCTGGTGGCTCCAGAACGGCAGGCCGGCGGTTTCGGCGAGGTAGCGGGTTTGGTTGAGGAAGCCCGAGCGCAGGCTGCCGGCATCGGCCTCCTGCAGGCCGATCACGTCGAACTGCGCCAGTACCTCGGCCAGCCGGTCGAGGTTGTCCATTTTGCTGCGGCCGGGCAGCACCGCGTTGAAGCTGCGGGTGACGTACTGGCGGTAGCGCTGCACGCTGGCGCCGGCCAGGATGTTGCAGCTCAGCAGGCGCAGGTGGCGCTCGGCGGGCGCGGCGGGGGAAGGGGCGGCACGGGTCATCGCAACACACTGCACGGGGGAGGGGGCGCCCGCGGGCTCACGCCGGACGCGGCGGCCAGCATGCTCCCGCGGACGTGAACGGCGCGCCAGCCGCCACGCCGCCGGCACCTACTTGTGCGCGAGCTCGCGCTGGACCAGCCATTGCGTCACCGCGATCATCTCGTCGAACGAATGCACCGTGGCCACGCGGTACTTGCCGTTGACCACGATGGTCGGGGTGCCGTCGACCTGCCAGCGCCGGATCAGCGCCAGGTCGTCCTTCAGCTTCGCGGTGACCTCGGGCGAGGTGGCGATGCGCACGAACTCGGCGCGGTTGACCCCTTCGCGGGCGTAGAAGTCGGCCAGTTCGTCCAGCGAGTTGATCGGGTAGTGTTCGGCGAACTTGGCGTTGAACAGCGGCAGGTGGGTGCGCTCGACCGCGCCGAGCTGCCTGGCCGCGTAGTAGGCGCGCGCATACGGCGTCCACTCGGCGTTGAACGGCGCCGGCATCAGCTTGAACACCGCGCCCGCCGGCAGCTGCTTGCGCAGCTTCTCGGCGGCCGGCGCGAACTGCGCGCAATGGATGCAGCCGTAGGAAAACACCTCGACCACCTCCACCTTGCCCTCGCTGCCGTAGCGCTGCGCCGGCGCGGGCAGGGTGACGTACTCGTTGCCTTCGGTGTACGGCGCCGGCGTGCCGGATTGCGCGGTGCAGGCGCTGGCCAGCAGCAGGCCGCCGAGCAGGGTGAGTACGCGCAGGCGGGCGAATCGCTTGGACATGGATCTTCTCTTCGCGGGGGAGGGCGGCCCAGCCTACTTGCCGGCCGCTTCCTTCGCCACCAGCCACTGGGTCAGCTCGATCGCCTGCGGGTAGCCACCGGCGGAGCTGGCCGTGAAGCGGTACTTGCCGTTGACGATCATGGTCGGCGTGCTGTCCACGCCATAGGCCTTCATCAGGTCATCGGCGCGCTTCATCTGGGTGTTGACGCTGAACGAGTTGGCGACGGCGACGAACTCCTTCGGATCGACGCCGTACTTGGCGTAGAACCTGGCGACGTCCTCGATCGTGGGCCACGCCGCATGCGGCTTCAGCCCGCTGGACTTGAGGTTGTAGGTGGACAGCTCGCCGCTCTTCCACACCGCGTCGTACATCGCGTCGTGGGTCTTGTCGACCACGCCCAGCGCCTGCGCCGCGTAGAACGCGCGCTGGTACAGCGGCCAGTTCTCGTCCGGCCGGAACGAGGCGGCCAGGTAGTTCATCACCGCGCCCGGCGGCAGGCTCTTGGCGATCCGGTCGACGGTGGAATGGAAGCCGTTGCAGGCGGGGCAGCCGTAGGAGAACACCTCGGTCACCTCGATCTTGCCCGGGTGGCTGGTCGGCTGCGCCGGATCGATCCGGAAGTAGTGCTTGCCCTCGACCCAGGTGCCGTTGTCGACGAATGGCGCCGCGGCCGGCGCCGGAGCCGGTGCGGCGGCCGTGGCTGCCGTGCTCGCGGCGGCCGGTGCGGCGCTGCCGGATGCGGCGGGCGCGCTCGCGGGCGTGGCTGCGCTCGTGCCGGCGGCGGGTGCGGCCGCGCTGCTGCCGGTGGCGGCAGGAGGGGTGGCCTGCTGGGCGGCGCCGGAGTTGCTGTCATGGCTGCAGGCGGCGAGCGCGAGCAGGGCGGCACACAGGAACGGCAGGCGCTTCAGCATGGCAAACCTCGTACGGTGGGGCATCAGACGACAGCGCCGACACGACGGTTGGCGCTGGGTCGGTCAGGGCGTGGCGGCCGGCTGGTTTCCGGCGCTGTGCAGGCCCTCGACGTAGCTGGCCAGGGCGGCGATGTCGTCGGCGCTCAGCTGCTTGGCGATCGTCGGCATGATCTGCGCGCGGGCGTCGTCGCCCCAGCTGGTGCCGTCGTGCCAGGCCTTCAGCGTGGCCTGGATGTATTGCGCGTGCTGGCTGGCCAGGTGCGGATACGCGGCACCCGGGTTGCCGCTGCCGTCGATGCTGTGGCAGGCCATGCAGGCGGGGATGCCGCGCGCGGCGTCGCCCTGGCGGAACAGCGCCTGGCCGCGCTCGACCAGCGCCTGGTCGGCCACGCCGGGCAGCGGGGTCTTGCTGGCGAAATAGGCGCCGACGTCGTGCATGTCCTGCTCGGACAGCGGCGCGGCCATGCCCATCATGATCGGGTTCTGCCGCTTGCCGGCCTTGAAGCTGGTCAGCTGGTGCACGATGTACTGCTCGCTCTGGCCGGCCAGCTTCGGGTACTGCGCGTCGCTGGAATTGCCGTCCATGCCGTGGCAGGCGCCGCAGACGGCGGCCTTGGCCTGGCCGGCGGTGGCGTCGCCCGGCTTGACCGGGGCGCTGGCCGCGGGCGCCGGGGCCGCGGCGGCCGGCGCGGTGCTGGCGGCAGCCGGGGCGGCGGTATTCGGCTGGGTTTCTTGGGCCATCAGCGCAGCGCTGGACAGCGCGAACGCGAGGGCGATGGCGGACCCGAGAACCGCGGGCCGAAAACCAGCAGACCGAAAACTCATACACTTGACTCCCGAGAGACTTGCGGACACTGCCGGTGTTTGCGGCCGCAAGGCCCGCAACAGGCAGAAACCGCAGAATTATCCCTGCGCCACCATCGCTTGGTCAAACCATCCCCATGTCGAATCCCCTGCAAGGCGCGCAATTCGTGCTCGCCGCCCACCGCATCAGCCAGCTTCCCGCCGACCAGGGCGCCGAGGTGGCGTTCGCGGGCCGCTCCAACGCCGGCAAGTCCAGCGCGCTGAACGCGTTGACCGGGCACAAGGGGCTGGCGCGCACCTCCAAGACCCCGGGCCGCACCCAGCAGATGGTGGCGTTCAGCCTGCCGCCGTACAGGGATGTGCCGGCGTCGCGTGCGCAGGAGGCGCCGGAGCGACCGCCGGCCGCCGCCGGCGGCCCGCCCTCGTCCGACCTGCGGCTGATCGACCTGCCGGGCTACGGCTACGCCAAGGTGCCGCTGGAGATGCGCGAGCACTGGAAGCAGGAGATCGACCGCTACCTGCACCAGCGGCGCAGCCTGCGCGGCGTGGTGCTGATCGCCGACATCCGCCATCCGCTGAAGGAGTTCGACCGGACGATGCTGGATTTCTGCTTCGCCACCGGCCTGCCCTGCCACCTGTTGCTGACCAAGGCCGACAAGCTCTCCCGCAACCAGGCGATGCAGGCGCTGGCGGCGATGCGCAAGAGCTTTCCCGACGGCCTGCACGCCACCGCGCAGGTGTTCTCGTCCGCCGCCGGCACCGGCGTGGAGGAGGCGCGCGCCGCCGTGGCGGCGCTGCTGCTGCAGTCGCGTGAAGGCGCGCACCAGGACCACGAACGCTGACGCTGACGTGTAGGAGCCCGCTCGCG
>NZ_LVJR01000063.1 GCF_001617365.1 Rhodanobacter sp. FW104-R8 | reverse complement strand
GCAGTGGCGAATCCATGCTGAGTACCTGCGCAACGAGAATGAGCGCCGGGAGGCAGCCTTGATCGAGCATCGACGACTGCTGGACGAGGCGGCGGAAGACGTGAAGCGTATGCAGGCCGAACGCGAGCAGTGGCGTAACGATGCCGAGCGTTTGCACGAGGAAAATGAGCGCAAGGAGCAGTTTTTGGTCGAGCGGCGGCAAGCTATTGCAACACTGGAAGACACATTGGCAGCATCACTGGCGAATCTGGCCGCTGCAACCGAACGCACAAAGTTGCTGGGTGACGATCTGGCAAAACGCGAGCACGACCTCACGCTACTGCGTGCGGACCTGGACAGCCGGTCTGCCGAAATTTTGCAACTGCAGATTGAGACGGATCGCCTGCATCGCGAAGTGGCATCTCGCGATCGGGAGGTGGGACGCCTGCATGGGCTGATTCAGACGATTCATCACAGTACTTCTTGGCGCATTACGCTCCCGCTGCGTTTGATAAGGCGCGCTGCTCGTGCGCTACTCGCGGTGGTTTTTCTCATCATCTATCAGGTGCTGCGTCGGCCTGCGCGTTTTGTCCGACCGTTGCTTCGTGTGATGGCACGATGGTCATGGCTGCGTTCGCTCGCGCTCCGAATCACCGGCCCAGACTCAAGATTGACTGCCCAAGCGCGACTTTTCCTGTTTGGCGCAGCACCGGCCACACATTTGCATGAGCAGCTTGAGACGAAGCAATTGGACGTGCCTCTGACGAGGCAGGCGACACGGGTGCTTGAGGAAATCCAGATCAGTCGAAGGAAGCGACTGCATGGCAATAGCCCGACGCAGTCCGGGAGGAGATAGGGAAGTGCATATCGTACTGGATTTGCAGGCGTGCCAGTCACCGGCGAGCCGCCGTCGCGGCATTGGTCGTTATTCTCTGGCGCTGGCCAAGGCCATGGCCGCGCACCCACGTGGACATGACATTACCGTGCTGCTGAATGAGGCCATGGGTGAGTCGATCGAATATCTGCGCGGGCAATTTGATGGCCTGCTGCCGCAGTCGCGGATACGCACGTGGGAGGCATTGGTACCCGCCACATGTATTGATCCATCCAACGGGTTTCGCATGCGTGCGTCCGAAGTGCTCCGGACGCAGGCGCTGCGGCAGCTGAAACCCGACGTGGTTCACGTGGCGAGCCTATTCGAAGGATGGGTGGAAGATGTCATTGCCACGGTGCCGGGGAATGAGGCGCACCTGGGAGCAGTCACTCTTTATGATCTGATACCACTGGCGCATGAGGAAACCTATCTAGGCGATCCGCGCACCAGACGCTGGTATATGGAAAAGGTGGCGAATTTGCGTCGCGCCGACGTGTTGCTCGGAATCTCCCGGTTTTCCTGCGACGAAGCGAGTGAACTATTGCAGATTCCCGCGGATCGCCTGACCGACATCTCCGGCGCTGCCGACGACATCTTCATGCGGCTCGACAACGCCGAGGCATTCCGCCATGAGCTGATGCATCGTTACAGTCTCCAGAAGCCGTTCATCATGTACGGAGGCGGATTCGATGCACGGAAAAATGTCGGCGCCTTGCTTCGCGCCTTTGCGTTGCTTCCAGGGGAGCTGCGAAGTGGGCACCAGCTCGTGATCGTGGGTGATGCGCCTACACTAGAGAGGGAAGCGCTGGATAGCTTGGCGGTAGAGCTGGGCTTGCGAGGCGATGAAGTGGTTTTCACGGGTTACGTGCCAGACGGCGACTTGGTAAAGCTCTACAACCTCTGCGCGCTGTACGTCTTCCCATCGCTGCAAGAGGGCTTCGGGCTGCCTGTATTGGAGGCCATGTCGAGCGGCGCCATCGTTATCGGCTCCAGCACCTCCAGTCTTCCAGAAGTTATCGGTCGCGAAGATGCGTTGTTTGACCCGCGTAGCGACAGCGCCATCACCGCCAAGATGGTCACGGCTCTTACGGACGACGGTTTCCGCGCGAGCTTGCGGGAACATGGCACAAAACAGTGCTTGAAGTTTTCCTGGAAGGAGTCCTCCCGGCGTGCCATTGCGGCTTTCGAGGCGACGAATGGATGCCGTGAGCGACGTGCCTCGATGAACGTGTCGGAATTGCCATCGGTAAAGTTTGCAACAGCATTTCTGCCAGCTCCGCGTAGAGCTGGCTCCCAGCCGAAGTCCGGTTCCATGGTGATCCATGCGGACAAGGACTGTACCGGGGTTGCGGCGAAACATTCGCTGGCAGATTTCGCGGTCGCTCGCGATCGTTTCAGTCGAGTGGTCATCGAGCTGGCCGATCACCCCTATTGCGCAAAGACTCTTCAGCTCGCTGCAACCGACGCGGTAGATATCGTGTTACGTGAACGGACCTTCGGTTCAGCGCTACAGGAGCTGGCACGGAGTGCCAAAGGCCGTGAACTCGTAGTATCCATGCTCTACCGTGTGGGTGGATACCATGCATTACGGACTGCCTTCGACGGTGGTTTTTCCGTGGAGGTACTGGGTGCGTTGGTCTCGCCGGAAGGCGTGGCCGCGCTTGGACGAAGCCAAGTGACATCAGCTAGCGCTTTGGGCTATGGCGTCGTGCATGAATCACTGGCATGGCGCGATAATATACGAGGCGCCGTTGCCGAATTGACCGGCATGGAGGGTGCGGCCGATGCCTCAGAGGATGAGTGGAGGCGTGCCGCCGCGGCACTTTCGGCCAATATGGCAGTGCCAGGTGTCACTTCGCAGTGGCTGGTCGACATTTCGCATCTGTTTGTCCGTGATGTCGGTACGGGCATTCAACGCGTTGTTCGGCATGTGCTTGACGAGCTACTTACAAAGCCACCCACAGGATATCGGGTCGAGCCCGTCTACCTCGGTGATGACGGGATATTCCGTTATGCGCGCAGCTATTGTCAGCGGCGCTACTTCAAAGCTGAGACGTTGCCTCCCGACGATGTGGTGGAGTTCACCAGTGGTGATGTCTATCTGGGATTGGATCTTATCGCCCACTTGATTCCGACGTACATCAATGTGTTTCGAAGGATGAGGAATATCGGGGTACGGCAGCATTTTGTTGTCTATGACTTGTTGCCCCTGATGCGACCAGATTGTTTCGATCCGACTGGGGTCCGTATGCTCCGCCGCTGGTACGAGTCGGTGGTTGAGGTGGCCGACAGCGTCATGTGCATTTCCAGGGCCGTAGCGGATGAATTCGAATCGTGGCTGCATCAGGCACGACCCGAACGGCATCGACCATTGGGCATTGGTTGGTTTCACCTCGGCGCCGATCTGGCGGTGGCTACAACGACGCACAGCTCCGACGATCCGGTTGGTGTCAGCCTGGTCGAGCTCGGTGATCGCCCCACATTCCTGATGGTGGGGACGATCGAGCCACGCAAGGGTCATGCACAGGCGCTGGCTGCTTTTGATCGGCTATGGGAGCAAGGGAGCGAGGTGAATCTTCTGATCATTGGCAAGCCAGGTTGGCTGGTCGACGATCTAATGCAACGTCTGCGTGAACATCCGCAGCGCGGCAAGCGATTATTCTGGTTCGAGAAAGCGGGTGATGATCTGCTGCTCGCGGCCTATCATCGCGCCTCGGCGCTGCTCATGGTCTCGGAGGGTGAGGGTTTCGGCCTACCACTGATCGAGGCCGCGCACCACGGTTTGCCACTGATTGTCCGCGAGCTGCCGGTTTTCCGGGAGATCGCCGGTGAGCATGCGCATTATTTTTCGGGCTACGGTGCTGACGACCTGGGCGATGCATTGCGTGCATGGTTGAAGCTCGATATGCAGGGGCAAGCACCGCTATCGGCCGGCATGCAATGGAAAACTTGGAAAGAGGCGACGGCGCAGTTGGTCGATGTGGTGTGTCGTGAAGATTGGATTTACCGTTGGATGCCGGGCCCGATACGTCGTTATGGCGCCTTCGACTATCGCCTCCACACGGAGATTGGATACCTTTCCCGTGGACGCATGACTACAGGCGGCGGCGCGGGGCTGTTAATATATGGCCCCTATGTGCCGCTGCATGCCGGACGCTTTATGGTCAGCATTTACGGTGGTGGTGCCGGAGCTGCGTGGATGGACGTGTGCAGTTCGCGTGGGGCGAAGGTACATGCCTATCGCGATTTCGTACCGATGGATTTGGGAGCCAAAACATTGCTGGCTCAGATCGAGCTGACACTGGATTCGGATGTATCCGATCTGGAGATACGCGTCGGCGTGGATGCGGAGACCCACATGTGGTTGGACGGGATCGAGATTCATCCGCTTGCTGCAGTCGACTCTGCCTTCGAGCCTGAATTGCAATGCGGCCCGACTGTTGCCTAGTGTCCTCCTAGATAGTAACGACAGAATTTTGAAATTCAGTCTGATGCAAGACTGTGGAATTTTTTTATTGCAAAGGAGCGTTCATGAATACGGCCTTGATTACCGGCGTTACCGGCCAGGATGGCGCCTACCTGACACAGTTGCTGCTAG
>NZ_LVJR01000062.1 GCF_001617365.1 Rhodanobacter sp. FW104-R8 | reverse complement strand
CTAGTGACAAGTATGGCAAAGCCGTTGGCGTGAATGTTTTTGCCTATGTACGCGGCCAGTTCGGATTGGCCGAAAGCGCGCGTCTCTACGCGCGGGCTTTGCTGGCCGAAGGTTATCCGGTGGCAATCTATGACATTCCCATCGATTTGCCACATGGAATGGATGACACTAGCCTCGACCCGCATATCGGCGAGGAGACGCCTTACGGTGTCAACCTAATTTTCGTCAATCCGGACTATCTGGACGAGGCCATCGCAATCATCGGTCGCAAACGCTTGGGTGATCGTTACATGATCGCTTGCTGGTTCTGGGAGCTGGAGGTGTTTCCAGAGGAGTGGTTGTCAGCACTGCGGAGGGTGGACGAGGTCATGGTTTCCACCCGTTTCATCGAAGCGGCGGTCAAGCGTATTACCGAAAAGCCGGTTTGGCATGCCCCATTGCCAGTCAGCGAGGCGCATGACAGCGGGTTGATGCGTTCGGACTTCGGTTTGGACGATGATGTTTTCGTCTTTCTGAGTAGCTTCGATTTCAACTCTTTCTTGGTCAGGAAAAATCCGCTCGCCGTTATCGAAGCGTTTCAGTCGGCCTTTGCTGTTGGTCGGCGCGATGTCAGGTTGCTGATCAAATCGAGCAATGGCCATCGGCACCCCGCAAAATTGCAGGAATTACTGAATGCGGCAGCTGCTGACCGTCGCATCATCATCCGTGATGAGGTGATCGATCGCAGTGACGTGCAAGCGCTGCAGCGTTGCGTCGATGCGTACATTTCACTGCATCGGGCTGAAGGTTTCGGGCTGGGGCTTGCCGAGTGCATGCGTTTGGGCAAGCCCGTGATCGCCACGGCATGGTCGGGCAACATGGAGTTCATGACTTCGGACAACAGTTGTCTAGTGGACTACCAGTTGGTACCGGTAGGTGAAGGTGAGTATCTTCATCACACAGGGCAGCGATGGGCTGAGCCCAGTGTTGCGCATGCTGCCGGTCTGATGCGCAAGGTGGTCGAGGATGGTAATTTTGCTAAGAGGATCGGGGCGCAGGCTGCGCTGGATATCCGTGACAGGTTTTCACCACATGCAACGGCACAGCGGATAATTCTCCGGTTGGAGGCGTTGTCGTTACATTCAGGTGCGGCCGTCAAAACGGGCATCGTTTCGGCAATTGGCACTACCTAAGGGAACGAGCTGCATGAAAGAGATTTTCGCGGCGATCTGGAGTTATCGTCATTTCATCGTGTCGTCGATCAAAAACGATCTTCGCTCGCGGTTCGCGCGGAGCAAGCTGGGTGCCCTGTGGATGATTTTGCAGCCGTTGGCACAGGTTGCCATTTACGCTTTGGTACTGTCGCGCATCATGGCGGCCAAACTGCCGGGCATCGACAACCGTTATGCGTATGTGATTTACCTGATGGCCGGCATGATTGCCTGGTCGCTGTTTGCCGAAGTGGTAACTCGGTCGCTGACCATATTTGTTGACAACGGCAATTTGATGAAGAAAATGGCATTCCCGCGTGTCTGCCTACCCATTATCATTGCCGGATCTTCTCTGGTGAATAACTTGTTGTTGCTCGTAACGGCAGTGGGCGTATTTGTGCTGATTGGCCATTCGCCGAGTATGGCGATGTTGTGGCTTCCACTTCTGATCGGTATAAATTTGGCATTTGCTCTCGGTCTTGGTCTTATCCTTGGTGTACTCAATGTGTTTGTCAGAGATGTCGCTCAGTTCATGATGGTGGTATTGCAGCTACTGTTCTGGCTGACCCCGATCGTCTACATGCCGAGTATTATTCCGGATCGCTTGCGTGCCCTGCTGGAATTCAATCCGATGGCGCACATGGTCATTGCCTTCCAAGACGTTCTTCTCTACGGGCGTGCACCCAGCATCACCGGGTTGGCCGTCATTGCAGCAACAGCGACAGTCCTGCTGCTGTTTTCATTGATTTTGTTCAGGCGTTCGGCGCCGGAAATGGTGGATGTGCTGTGAGTGAACCACTGCTTGCTGTGCGCGGACTTGGCAAGGCCTTTCGCGATTATGGATCGGAGTGGCGTCGATTCGCTTCATGGCTTGGGGTTCGCACGCGCGCCAAAACAGAAACCTGGGTCCTCCGCGGAATCTCATTCAACGTCGCGCGTGGCGAATCCATCGGCATCGTCGGTCAGAATGGCGCCGGAAAGAGCACTCTGCTCAAACTGATAACGGGCACACTCAGGGGAACCGAAGGTGCCGTTGCGGTGAATGGTCGAATAGCAGCCATTCTCGAGTTGGGCATGGGCTTCAGCCCAGATTTGAGCGGCCGCTCCAATGTCCATCACACTGCCGGGCTCATGGGATTCTCCCGGGCGGAGATTGATGGCGCCATGTTGGCCATCGAAGAGTTTGCCGAGATTGGCGAATATTTCGACGAGCCAGTGCGCACTTATTCGAGTGGCATGCAGATGCGCGTTGCTTTTGCAGTGGCAACGGCGTTCCGTCCAGACATTCTCATCGTAGACGAGGCACTGTCCGTGGGCGATGCCTATTTCCAGCACAAATGCTTTAAACGGATACGCGAGTTCCGCGAGCAGGGTACGAGCCTGCTGATCGTTTCCCACGACAGCAGTGCGGTGCAAACCTTGTGTGATCGCGCGCTGCTCCTGGAGAACGGCGCGCTTGTAAAAGATGGCGATCCGGCGGAAGTTATGGATCTATACAATGCGCTGATCGCGGAACGCGAGAATAGTACGATCACGATTTCAAATCACGTCAGCGGCCGCGTGCAGACCGTTTCAGGTAGTGGTGAAGCCTCGATTGAAAGTATCGCGCTCCTCAACGCTGCTGACGAGTCGGTGGAGTTTGTTGATGTTGGTCAGTCCGTGACCCTGCTTGTTCGAGTGATTGTGCGAGAAGACATCCCGCGACTGGTGCTCGGTTACATGATCAAGGATCGTTTGGGGCAGCCGGTTTTCGGCACTAACACGCATCATACGAAGCAGGCCTTGGAAAACGTACGGGCGGGGCAACGCATTGAGTTCCGTATCAGCTTCCCGATGAATTTTGGGCAGGGGAGCTACTCGGTTTCGACTGCGTTGGTCAGCACGGACACCCATCTCGTCAATAACTACGAATGGAGGGACCTTGCGCTGGTCTTCAATGTTTCAAACATGTCGCGCCCTGTATTCGTGGGATCGGCGTGGGTTCCCCCACAGATCGAGGTTGGGAGTCCATGAGCTTTATCTCCTACGCTCAGAATTACGAAGACGTGATGCTCATTCGCGCACTGCGGGGGGTCAAGCACGGCTTCTACATCGATGTTGGTGCGCAGGATCCAGTTGACGATTCAGTGACCAAGGCGTTTTATGAAATGGGTTGGCGCGGTATCAACATTGAGCCGGTCACGCACTGGTTTCAGCGACTGGTTGCCGATCGCCCGCATGACATCAATCTGCAGTTGGCCGTGTCCGATAGTCCTGGCAAGTTGCACTTGTTCGAGGTGATCGATAGCGGGCTTTCAACAACCGATCGCGATTTTGCAAAACGACATGCGAAGGCCGGACACCAGATCCGCGAGTCGGATGTGAAATGCGTGACCTTGGACGAGGTCTGCAGAACCCACCAGATTGGTGAAATTCACTTTCTCAAGATCGATTGCGAGGGAGGCGAGGCAGCGGCGTTGCGCGGTCTTTCGCTGGAGCGCACACGCCCGTGGGTGATACTGCTCGAGGCTACCGAACCCAATAGTCAGACGCCTGCATATATGGAATGGGAGTCACTGCTCACAGGACGTGGTTATCACTTCGTCTATGAGGATGGCCTCAACCGATTTTACGTAGCAGACGAGCACGCCGAATTGGACCAGGCGCTTTCCCGCCCGCCGAATGTCTTTGATTATTTCGTGCGCGCTTCCGAGGCCATGGCGCGCAGCCAATTGCAGGCGGCGCAAGACGATCTTTTGGCGATGCGCGACGCGCAACGCGTGGTACGGGCCGAATCGGATTGTGAGCAGTTACGTGCCAGTGTCGAATACCTGCACAACGAGAACGAGCGCCGGGAGGCAGCCTTGATCGAGCATCGACGGCTGCTGGACGAGGCGGCGGAACGTGAGGCACAGAGCGTG
>NZ_LVJR01000061.1 GCF_001617365.1 Rhodanobacter sp. FW104-R8 | reverse complement strand
CGCCAGCGGGCTCCTACAAAAAGCAGGCGGGAAATTCGAGTCGGGGTGCCGCTCAGCGGTGAATGAGCGTCGCCGCGCCCGTCGCGGCCACCCATTCCTCGTTGGCGGCTTCCACCACCACCTTCACCCGGCTGGATGCGCCGGAGATGACCGGCGCGTGGGCGGCATTCGCGGCCGGGTCGATCGCCACGCCGAGGAAACCCAGGCCGGCGCACACGCGCTCGCGGATCACCGCCTGGTGCTCGCCGATGCCGGCGGTGAAGGCCAGCATGTCCAGCCCGTCCAGAGTGGCCGCCAGCGCGCCCGTTTCGCGCACGATGCTGCGCACGTACAGGGCCAGCGCCTCGCGCACCGGCTCTTCGTCTTCGCGCGGCAGCAGCTCGCGCGGGTCGGAGGACACTCCGGAGACGCCAAGCAGGCCGGACTCGTGGTACAGCATGCGGCCCACGCGCTCCAGCGACAGCTTGCCGATCTCCATCAGGTAGATCACCGCGCCGGGGTCCAGCGCGCCGCAGCGCGTGCCCATCATCAGTCCGTCCAGCGCCGAGAAGCCCATCGTGGTGGCGACGCTTTGCAGGTGGCGCATCGCGCACAGGCTGGCCCCGCTGCCCAGGTGCGCCACGATGGTGCGGCCGCGCGCCGCGTCGCCGTAGCGCTCGCCCAGCACCTGCGCCTGGTACGCGTAGGACAGGCCGTGGAAACCGTAGCGGCGCAAGCCCTGGTCCCACGCCGCGCGCGGCAGCGGCAGCATTTTCTCGACGGTCGGCATGCTCCGGTGGAAGGCGGTGTCGAAGCAGGCCACCTGCGGCAGCTGCGGCAGTTCGTCCAGCAGCGCGCCGATCGCTTCCAGCGCGAACGGCTGGTGCAGCGGCGCCAGCGGGATGTAGCTTTTCAGGTCGGCCAGCACCGCGGCATCGACCCGCACCGGCTCGAAATACTTGCTACCGCCGTGCACCACGCGATGCGCGATCGCCACGATGCGGCGGCCGTGCAGCCGCGCCACGATGCGCCGGCGCAGATAGGCCAGCGCGGCATGGTAGGGGTGCTCGCAGTCCAGCGCCAGCGTCTCGGCCACGGCGCCGCTTTCGCTGAACACCGGAGCGTTGCCGGTGATGCCCTCGACCTTGCCGCTCCACGCGGGTGCGCGCGCCAGCGGCGTCCGGTCCGCGTCGAACAGCGCGAACTTGATGCTGGACGAACCGCAGTTCAGCACCAGGATCAGCGCGTTGCCGTCCCGGTCGTTCATGGCGGACTGTGCCGGTAGTGGTGGGCCACCAGGGCGGCGAGCGCGCACGAGGCGATGCGCGATTCGCGCGAGTCGGCGCGGCTGGTCAGCACGATCGGCACGCGCGCGCCCATCACCACTGCCGCGCTGGCGGCGCCGCCCAGGTATTCCAGCTGCTTGGCCAGCATGTTGCCGCTTTCCAGGTCGGGCGCCAGCAGGATGTCGGCGAGGCCGGCCACGTCGGAGACGATGCCCTTGATCCGCGCGGCGGCGACCGAGATCGCGTTGTCGAACGCCAGCGGCCCGTCCAGCACGGCGCCGGCGATCTGGCCGCGATCGGCCATCTTGCACAGTGCGGCGGCGTCGAGCGTGGTCTGCATGCGCGGGTTGACCGTCTCCACCGCGGCGAGGATCGCCACGCGCGGCACGGCCACGCCCACGATGCGCGCCAGGTCGATCGCGTTGCGCACGATGTCGGCCTTCTCCTCCAGCGTCGGCGCGATGTTGACCGCACCGTCGGTGATGATGAACGGCCGCGGATACGCCGGGCTGTGCATCAGGTAGCAGTGCGAGATGCGCCGCGCCGTGCGCAGGCCGGCGGCGGAAGCCACCACGGCCGCCATCAGCTCGTCGGTGTGCAGGCTGCCCTTCATCAGCGCGTCGACGCGGCTGCCGGCGGCCAGCTCGACCGCGCGCGCGGCGGCGGCATGGCTGTGCGACACGTCCTCGATGGCGATGCCGGCAAGATCGAGCCCGGCCTTGCGCGCCACCTCCGCGAGCTTCGCCTGCGGCGCCACCAGCACCGGTTCGATCAAGCCGGCCGCATGCGCGTCCAGCGCGGCGGCGAGGCTGGTTTCGTCGCAGGGGTGCACCACCGCGACGCGGATCGCGCCCAGCGACACGGCGCGGGCGACCAGCGGATGACCGGCGCTGTCGGACAGGCGCACTTCCGGCAGGCGGGTGCGGGCGTATTCGATGCGCTCGGCGGGGGCGATCGCGTCGACCGTGCCGTCGATCACCAGCACGCCGTGCTGGTTCACGCAGCGGCAGGCGAAGCGGATGCGCCGGGTCGCCGCGTCCCGCGCGATCGCCAGCACCTGCACCGTCAGCGTGTCGCCGATGCGCACCGGTGCGTGGAAGCGCAGCGCCTGCTCGAGGCAGGCGGTGCCGGCGCCGGGCAGGCGCGTGCCCAGCACGGCGGAGATCAGCGCCGCACCCCACATACCATGGCCGATCACGCCATGGAAGCCGGGCGAGGCGACGCAGGCCGGATCCGGCTGCGGCGGATCGCCATCGCCGTAGAGGGTCGTCAGCAGTTGCACGTCCCCGGCGGTCAGCGAGCGCTCGATCGTCGCACTGTCGCCGATGGCGATCTCGTCGAACGTGCGGTTGCGGATCAGCGGCGCGGCGGTGTCGGGCGTGGTCTCGTCCATGCTTCGGTTCCGGTCGGTGTCTGCAGTACCGGCAGCGCCGGTGGAGACAGCGTAGCGCCGTCGGACCCGACGCGTCGAAGCGGCATTC
Organism: Rhodanobacter sp. FW104-R8; assembly: GCF_001617365.1. GTDB lineage: Bacteria > Pseudomonadota > Gammaproteobacteria > Xanthomonadales > Rhodanobacteraceae > Rhodanobacter. Next base: position 1,313 of record NZ_LVJR01000061.1, on the reverse strand, counting down.
AGCCGCGCACGTCGGGGATCCCGGCCGGGCCGCCGTCGGCGCTGCGCTTCAGCAGCCACGCCAGCAGCGGCGGCGTCACCATCGCGGTGAGCAGCGACATCGCCACGATGATCGCGTAGATGCGGTTGTCGAACACGCCGGCGGCCAGGCCGAGAGTGGCGACCACGATGCCCACCTCGCCGCGCGGCACCATGCCGAAGCCGATGATGGTGGCGCTGCGCCGGCCCAGCGACAGCGAGCCCAACCAGCCGCCGATGAACTTGGAGACGACCGCGATCGCGGTGACCACGGCGAGCATCCACAGCGCCTCGCCGCTGGCCAGCTCGCGCAGGTCGACCTTGCTGCCGGTGACCACGAAGAAGAACGGCGTGAGCAGGGCCAGCAGCGGCTGGGTCTGTTTTTCCAGGGTGTGCTGCTGGCGGGTTTCCGAGGCGATCATGCCGGCGAGGAACGCGCCGATGATCGCGGCCAGGCCGAACCGGGTGGACAGCCAGGCCAGCCCCAGGCACAGCGCCAGTACGATCATCAGCGGCGAATGCGGGCCCAGCGGCTTGTCCAGCCAGGCGGAGTTCCAGCGCATCACCCGCGCGCCGCCCCAGCCGATCACCGCGATGAAGCCGACCGCGCCGGCCAGCACCACCAGCAAGTGCGAGGCGTCGACGCTGCCGCCGCCCTGCAGCGATACCACGATGCCGAGCAGCAGCATGGCGAGGACGTCGTCGATCACCGCGGCGCCCAGGATCACCTTGCTCTCGATGCGCTGCAGTGCGTTCAGCTCCTGCAGCACGCGGGCGGTGATGCCGGCCGAGGTGGCCACGAAGGCGGCCGCCACGAACAGCGAGCGACTCCAGTCGAAGCCGCTGCCGTGGGCCCACATGCTGCCCATGCCGAACGGCACCAGCACGCCGACCACGCCCACCGCGAACGCCACCTTGCCGACCTTCTTCAGGTCCTCCAGCCGCGTTTCCAGGCCCACCGCGAACAGCAGCAGGATCACGCCGATCTCGGCCAGCACGTCGAGCGGGGTGCCGGCGACGACCTGCCCGGGCGCGATCCAGCCCAGCAGGGAAGGGCCGATCGCGCAGCCGGCGGCGATCTCGCCGACCACGCCGGGCAGCTTCAGCCGCTGCGCGATCTCGCTGCCGACCTGGGCAGCGACGAAGACGACGAACAGGGTGAACAGGATGTCGCTGGCGTGGTGCATGCGTCGCGGGTCCGGGCTTGCGGCAAGGACTGCATGCTACATGCAGGCGTCCGCGCCCGCGCCGAGGGCGCGTGCAGTCAGGGCGGCGGCGCGACACCGGCGGGGGGGG
>NZ_LVJR01000060.1 GCF_001617365.1 Rhodanobacter sp. FW104-R8 | reverse complement strand
GTGCCGCCGGCGTCATGGCAGTTGCGCCAGCGCGTTCATGCAGCGCGCATAGTGCAGCGGCCCGCTGCCGCTGGCGATCTCGTTGCCGGGCAGCCACAGGCTGTAGTGGCCGCGCCGGGCCTGTGCCTCGTTCACCCAGCGTGCCAGGCGGGCGATGCGCGCCTCGTTGTCCAGCCCGCCGAGCTGGCGCCAGTCCAGTTGCCATTGCGGCTGGCTTTGCGGCTGCTCGAAATCCTTCACCAGCAGGTTGGCGTGGCGGGCGCTGGCCTTCCAGGCGATGTGCCGCTGCGGATCGCCGGCGCGGTAATCGCGCAGTGCGGCCAGTTCGTCGCCGCGGTGCAGGCGCATGTGGCTGGCGTCCTCGGCCGGCGCGCGGGGTGGCGGCCCGGCCACTTCCGGCCGCGGCCACACCAGCACCGACTGTTCCGGATGCAGCCAGCTCCATGCACGGAACAGCCCCAGCGGCCAGCTGCTCCACACGCGCAGCCGTGGCAGCGCTTGCCAGCCGCGCTGCGCGGTAGGCAGCGCCAGCTTCACCTGGGCGGCGGCCTGGCCGTCGAGCGCGAAGGCGGTCGTGCTGTCGCCCAGGTCGATCCGGATGGCGTTGCGCGGGCGGCCGGAATCGAACGCCAGGGCGAGTTCGAGCGGCTGGCCGGCGACCGCGTGGCCGGCACGGATGTGGGCCAGGCGCAGGCCGTCGAGGCTGCGGAACGCCACCAGCATGCTGGCCGCGCTGGCCGCGCCGAGTAGGCAGGTGAGCAGCAGGCCGGCGTTGTTCGCGTAATTCAGCGCACCGACCAGCATCACCAGCAGCAGCACGGAAAAGCCGAGGCCGAAGCCGGTCGGCACGATGTAGATGCGGCGCCGGTGCAGTTCGATCGGCAGGCTCTCGGGACGACGGTAGCGGGTGAGCGCGGGCAGCCGGCGCTCGGCCCGTCGCAACAGGCGCTGCAGCAGGCCGCGCATCAATCCACCGCCACCTCGGCCAGCAGCAGCCGCGCCAGCGTGTCGCCGTTGGCGCCGCGCACCGGCAGCAGGCGATGCGCGGCCAGCGGCACGAACAGCGCCTGGATGTCTTCCGGCAGCACATGGCCGCGGCCGCTGAGCAGGGCCCAGGCGCGCGCGGCGCCGAGCAATGCCAGGCCGGCGCGCGGCGACAGGCCCACGCGGATGTCGGCATGCCGGCGGCTGGCGGCGAGCAGCGCCTGCAGGTAGTCGAGCAGGGCGCTGCTGGCGGTGATCGCCTGCGCTTGCCGCTGCAGCGCGAGCAGGGCGCTGCCATCGAGTTGCGGGACGAGCTGGGCCAGCAGGTCGCGCCGGTCCGAGCCGGTGAGCAGGGCGCGTTCGGCGGCGGCGTCCGGGTAGTCCAGCGACAGCCGCAGCATGAAGCGGTCGAGCTGCGAGTCGGGCAGCGGGAAGGTGCCGTTGAGATCCAGCGGGTTCTGCGTGGCGACCACGAAGAACGGCTGCGCCAGCGCATGGGTCTGGCCGTCCACGGTGACCTGGCTCTCGGCCATCGCTTCCAGCAGCGCGCTCTGCGTCTTCGGGCTGGCGCGGTTGATCTCGTCGGCCAGCAGCAGCCCGGTGAAGATCGGGCCGGGGTGGAAGCGGAACTGGCCGGTCTCGCGTTCGTACACGCTGACGCCGATGATGTCCGACGGCAGCAGGTCGCTGGTGAACTGCACGCGCTGGAACTCCAGCGCGAAGGTGGCGGCCAGCGCGTGCGCCAGGGTGGTCTTGCCCACGCCGGGCACGTCTTCCAGCAGCAGGTGGCCGCCGGCGATCAGGCAGGTGAAGGCGAGCTTCACCTGGCGCGGTTTGCCCAGCAGCACGCGGTTGACCTGGGCCATCGCGGCTTCCAGTCGCTGCTGCAGAGGTGCGTCGTGGGGCTGGGTCAACGCTGACATGGGGATCCGGTCGTTCGATGGCGGATGGCAGGGAGAGCAGCAGTGTAGCCGCCGCTCAGGGCAGCTCGATGCCTGCCTCGCGCAGCATCCGCGCCAGCGCGATCAGCGGCAGGCCGATCAGCGCGCTGGGGTCGCGGTTGTCGATCGACTCGAACAGGCTGATGCCGAGGCCTTCGCACTTGAAGCTGCCGGCGCAGTCCAGCGGCTGTTCGCGTTCCACGTAACGGTCGATTTCCGCCGCATCCAGCTCGCGGAAGCGTACCCGGGTGTGGTCGACGTGGGTGCACCGGCGGCCATCGCGGCTGTCGAGCAGGCACAGCGCGGTGTGGAAGTGCACGTCGCGGCCGGAGCTGGCGGCGAGCTGGGCGCGGGCACGCTCGGTGCTGCCGGGCTTGTCGAGAACCAGCCCGTCGATCTCGGCGACCTGGTCGGAGCCGATCACCAGCGCGTTCCGATATTCCCGTGCGACCGCCTCGGCCTTGGCGATCGCCAGGCGCAGGGCGCGTGCCGCGGGCGCCTCGCCCGGCCATGGGGTTTCGTCGGTGCCGGGCGCGGCCTGCGCGAAGTCCGCGAGCAGCCGGCGCAGCAGTTCGGCGCGGTAGCGCGAGGTCGATCCCAGCACGATGCGGGGTGCGGGTGGGTTCGCCGTCATGTGTCTGAGTCGCGCCGGATATGCTCGCGCATCGCGCTGTTCAGGTCGGTCTGGGCCTGGCTGAGCGCCTGCAGCAGCGGTTGCAGGCGGTCGCGGGTGCCGCGCATCGACGCGGCGGCGGCGTCCAGCTCGTGCTGGCTGGCGTGCGGCGAGCGGTCGCGGATCCACAGGCGCTGCTGCAGCAGCGCGCGCAGGCCGGCGTCGATCGCATGCTGCGCATCCTGTTCACTGGCGGCGGGCAGGTCGGGATTGAGCGACATCACCGCATGTGCCTGCTGCAGGCCGCTGCGGCAGGTCTTGAGATCGGTTTCCAGCCGGTCGGCCAGGTCGAGCAGGGTCCTGAGGCTGCCGCTGCGCCGGGCCTGGCGTCGCCGCCACACCAGGCTGCCGCCGGCAAGGGCAATCAGCAGCACCAGCAACACGGCGGTGCCGAGCGTCAGGTAAAGGTCCAAGGGCGATGGCTCGGGCGGGAAGGAAATCCAGTCTGCCGCATCGGGGGCGGATCAGGCAAAATCGGATGTCCTGCAGGGCCGACTCCCGGCGCGCGGGTGTCTCGCCAGTTGACTTCAGGTGCAGCCGAACTTAACATTCCGAGACTATGTCCGTGACACTGCCAGAGTCCGTGGACGCTTGGCGCATGGTCTCGGCGCGGCGTTCGTTCGAGGGAACGCTGCCCATCGCGGCCTTGTCTCGCCTGAGCGAGGTGTTGGCGAGTACCGATGGCGAGCTGCAGTTCGAACTGGATTTCGGGCGCGACGAGCTGGGGATCAGCTACGTCGACGTGCGGGTTCGGGCGTCGTTGCCGCTGATTTGCCAGCGTACGCTGGAGCCGTTCGTGCTGCCGATCGCGGTGGATACCCGGCTAGGCCTGATCAGGCAGGAGCGCGACGAGGCCGGTCTGCCGCCGGATTGCGAACCGCTGCTGGTGGCCGAGGATGGCCGGTTGAATCCGGCGGACGTGATGGAAGACGAATTGCTGTTGGCGCTGCCGCTGGTTCCGGTCAACCCGGACGCCAGCCTGCCCGACGAAGTAACAGGCCAAGACCCGGATCCTGCCGGCGAGGGGCGTTCCGAGAATCCGTTCGCGGTGTTGCGCGAACTGAAGAAGTAACCACCGACCCGGGTCGTCCGATCCGGGTCATGTCGCAACAGATCATCAAGTTTCAGCTGGAGAACTACCATGGCAGTTGCCAAGAGCCGCCGTACCCCGTCCACCCGCGGCATGCGTCGTGCGCACGACGCGTTGAAGACCGTGCAGCTGTCCACCGATCCGACCAGTGGCGAAGTGCACCTGCGCCA
>NZ_LVJR01000059.1 GCF_001617365.1 Rhodanobacter sp. FW104-R8 | reverse complement strand
GTTCGATGCGCAGCCGCTGGAATACCGCGAAGGCGTGCTGCCTTCCTGGTGCCGCGCCCGCGTGGCGGTGGAGGCGGCCAGTGCCGACTTCTGGCGCAAGTACGTCGGCCTGGACGGCGAGGTGGTCGGCATGACCACGTTCGGCGCCTCCGCCCCCGCGCCGCAGCTGTTCGAGCACTTCGGCTTCACCGTCGCGCACCTGGTCGACGCGGTGAAGCGC
>NZ_LVJR01000058.1 GCF_001617365.1 Rhodanobacter sp. FW104-R8 | reverse complement strand
TGGCTGACCGATCAGGCCAAACAAGCCAGCTCATGACCTCGGTTATGGGGTGCGGAATTCGAGGGCAAGGTCATTCATCCATCGAAACAGGGAAAGAGGGGAATTTGATGTTGAAGCGTACGCTGTTTGCAGCGCTGCTTGTCGTGTCCGGCAGTGCCATGGCCTCGAAGGCCTTGAACAATATCCCACTCGTGTGGTCGCCGACGCAGAGCTTCGCGGAGTTCGGCGCGATCGACCTCAACGGCATTGGCAACGTGAAAGTGCAGTTGAACAATTTCACCGATGCACGCAAGAACCCAGCACTGATCGCCGAGAACCACGAGAAGAACCCGGTGCGCCAGGTCACCACGAAAGACAACGTGGCCAGCTTCGTGACCGATCACGTGAAGGAGACCTTCGGCAAGGCCGGGCTCACCGTAGTCCCCGACGGTGGCGACGTGATCGTGTCGGGCGAGATCCGCGACTTCTTCGTCAACGAGACCGACCAGTATGTCGGCAACGCCACGGTGTACGTCACGATCGCCAATGCCTCGGGCAAGGTGTTGTGGCAAGGCATCGCCGGCGGCGGCGCGACCAATTTCGGCCGCTCCTACAAGGCGGACAACTACTATGAAACGCTGTCCAACGCGGTGCTGAAGCTCAGCAACAGCCTGCTCAACAGCCCGGGCTTCCACGGCGCATTGCAATCGCATTGATGCAATCGCACGAGGCGTCCCGAAGTGCCAGCCGCCAGGTGGCGGCTGGCACTTCGGGATGAACGGGCCGCCATTTCGCCGCCGAGGATGAATCAGCCCTACAGCAGCGGCTTGTGCGGCAGTTCTTCCTCGCGTATGGCGGCATGCCGGCCGAGCAATGCGGGACAATCCATCCGGGATTGCCACGCATCCATGTCCAGACGAGGAACCCACCCATGCCCTATCCACGACAGCTCCCCGCCACCGGCACGTGCCGCTGCGGCCGCGTGCGTTTGCGCGTCACCAAGCCGGCCATGCTCACCATGGCGTGCCACTGCCACGGCTGCCAGAAGATGACCGGCAGTGCGTTTTCGCTGTCGCTGGCGATGCCCGCCGACGGCGTGGAGGTGATCGAGGGCGAACTCGTTCGCGGCGGCCTGCAGGGAGAGCACACCCACCTGTACTGCGCGTTCTGCAAGTCGTGGGTGATGACCCGCCCGGCGGGCATCGACTGGCTGGTCAACCTGCGCGCCTCGGTGCTCGATCCGCACGCGGACTTCGTGCCGTTCATCGAAACCTGCACCGACGCCCGGCTCCCCTGGGCATCGACCCCGGCAAAGCACAGCTACGCCGGCTTCCCGGCAATGGAGGAGTACCAGCCGCTGGTCGAGGCCTTCGCGGCCGAGGCTTGATCGAGCCCACCAACCCAGGCGACTTCCTGCACGCCCGGCCGGGACATCAAGCGAAATCCGCACCAGCTCCAGAGTACAGTTTCAGGGAAAGCCGCCCCCGACTCCGGTTGTGCCGCTGCCATCCCGCTTTGCCACTGGTAACAAAGATGCCGGACCTTCCCCTGCGTTGCTCCATGGTCTCGGTGGTGGTCGTCCGTGGCGCCGGCGAGGACGCCCGCACGCTGCTCGTGCACCGTGCCGGGGCGCACCTGCACGGGCTGTGGACCTACGTGGCCGGCCACCTCAAGCCCGGCGAAAAAGCCTGGCAGGCGGCCCTGCGCGAACTGCGCGAGGAAACCGGCCTGCGCGCCGCCGCCCTGTATTCGGCCGACCGCTGCGAAACCTTCTACGACGTGCGCGACGAGTGTCTCGCCTTCGTGCCGGCCTTCGTCGCCTTCGTGGATGCCGGTGCCAAGGTATGCCTCAACCACGAGCACGACGACCACGCGTGGGTGCCGTTCGCCGAAGCCATCGCGCGGCTCCCCTTCGGCGGGCAACGCGATGTATTCGCCGACGTCCATCGGGAGTTCGTGTTGCGGCCACCGCCGGATGCGCTGCGCATGCCCGTTGACCTGGCCTGGCCGGAATAAACGAACCCGACACTTGGGTTCAGGCGAACGCACCTCTACGGCGGCACCCGGCTGGCCCGCCCAGGCCCGATGCGCCCCAGGCAAGGAACTCCGGCCCGCTCCTTTCGTCCCGGCATCGTGGACCGACGCGTGGTCGTGGCGGCGTGTCGATCTGCGCGCTCACCATTCGTCGATAGAGCATGAAGGGCATCCTCGCCGCCCTGAACCAGGAGAACCCGCATGGTCAGCAAGAACACGATTTGCCTTTGGTATGACGGCACCGCCCTGGACGCCGCGACGTTCTACGCCAGGACGTTCCCGGATAGCACGGTGGGCGCGGTCCATCGCGCGCCGGGCGACTATCCCGCCGGCAAGCAGGGCGACGTGCTGATGGTCGAGTTCACGGTCATGGGCATCCCCTGCCTGGGCATGAACGGCGGCCCCGGGGTCCCGCACACCCATGCGTTTTCGTTCCAGGTGGCGACCGACGACCAGGCCGAAACCGACCGCCTGTGGAACGCGATCATCGGCCACGGCGGCCAGGCCAGCGAATGCGGCTGGTGCAAGGACAAGTGGGGCCTGTCGTGGCAGATCACCCCGCGCGCCCTGACGGCCGCGGTCACCGACCCGGATCCCGCCGCGGCCAAGCGCGCGTTCGAGGCGATGATGGGAATGACGAAGATCGACATCGCCGCGATCGAGGCGGCGCGGCGCGGCTGACGCTTGCAGCTGTCAGCCGCGGTAGCCAAGCCAGGGACAGGGCGCCTACTCCGCCCCTGTTTACCCAGGCGTCATGCCATCACCTGGAGCCTTCCCATGACCCCCACCATCACCGCCTTTGAAAGTTCACCCGATCGCGGCAAGGGACTCGCGCGCGACATGCGCGTCCGCTGGGCACTGGAAGAGGTGGGCCAGCCTTACGAGGTTCGCCTTGTGTCGTTCAGTGCGATGAAGGAACCCGCGCATCGGGCGCTGCATCCCTTCGGGCAGATTCCCACCTATGAAGAAGGCGACCTCGCCCTGTTCGAATCGGGGGCCATCGTGTTCCATATCGCCGAGCGCCATGCGGGCCTGCTGCCGGAAGATGCCGATGCCCGGGCGCGCGCTATCACATGGATGTTCGCCGCGCTCAACACGGTGGAGGCACCCATCATCGAACTGCAAACCGCCAAGTTCGCGGAAGGCGACAAACCCTGGACCGCGGAACGCCTGCCCTTGATCAAGGATCGCATCCGCAAGCGGCTGGGCGAACTTTCCGACCGCCTCGGCGATGCCGACTGGCTCGACGGCGCATTCAGCGCAGGCGACCTCTTGATGGTGCATGCACTGCTCCGGCTGAAGCCCTCGGGCATGCTGGACGAATACCCGAACCTCGCCGCCTACGTCGCACGTGGCGAAGCGCGACCTGCCTACAAGCGCGCTTTCGCTGCGCAGTTGGCGGTGTTTACTGGCAAGGCACCGACCGGCTGATAGAGACCCGCTCCGGGTCGCAAAACCGGGGGTAGAGTCGACTTTTCAAGGCGTCGGCCTTAAAGAGAAAGAATGGCGTCACCATTTCGCTCGGCAACTTCAACCCACGCTCCTTCAAACAGGGTCTGACCTTGCCCTCGAATTCCGCACCCCATAACCGAGGTCATGAGCTGGCTTGTTTGGCCTGATCGGTCAGCCAGT
>NZ_LVJR01000057.1 GCF_001617365.1 Rhodanobacter sp. FW104-R8 | reverse complement strand
CGGGGGTTGATAGCTCTGCGATTGAGGCAAACTATGACCGCGACGACCCGGGGGAGTTTCTCAATAGCCTGCTAGTGTGGTGTCTCACAAATAAATTGAACTATGTTGAGGCATGGCTGTCGAAGCGTTTCCTTTGTTGGAAACTATCCCAATGGCCCGCCCTGGACGCCCCGTTGCGAAGCTTGAGATCACGGATGCCGAACGCACCGAACTGAAGGCCCGCCTGCGCATTCGCAAAGGCCCGGAGGACGAGAAGCTGCGCATCCGGATCGTGCTGGGCTGCGCCGATGGTCACTCGGGCACGCGCATCGCCGAGCGCCTGCAGACGACGATCCAGACCGTGTCCAAATGGCGACGGCGCTATGCGGCGTACCGGCTGGCCGGCCTGACCGATGCGCCGCGTGCAGGGCGCCCGCGCACGGTGGACGACGCGCAGGTCCAAGCGATCGTGGACAAGGTGCGCCAGAGCACGCCCACGAATGCCACGCATTGGAGTGTGCGTACGATGAGCCGTGAAACCGGCGTCTCCCCGGCGACCGTGCAGCGGATCTGGCATGCGTTTGGCCTGAAGCCGCACTTGCAGGAGACCTTCAAGCTGTCGACCGACCCGCACTTCGTGGACAAGGTGCGTGACGTGGTCGGCCTCTACCTGGCCCCGCCCGATCGCGCCCTGGTGCTGTGCGTGGACGAGAAGAGCCAGATCCAGGCCCTCAACCGCACACAACCGGGGCTGCCATTGACCTTCGGCCAACCGGCAACGCGCACGCACGACTACAAGCGCCACGGCACCACGTCCCTGTTTGCCGCGCTGGATGTCGCCACCGGCAAGGTCATCGGACAGCTCAAGCGACGTCACCGCAGCGCGGAATTCCTGCAGTTCCTCAAGACCATCGATGCTGCGGTGCCCGCCGATCACGATATCCACTTGATCATGGACAACTACGGCACACACAAGACCGACAAGGTGCGCACATGGTTCGCCGCTCACCCGCGCTACCACGTGCATTTCACGCCGACGTCGGCCTCATGGCTCAACCTGGTGGAACGCTTCTTCGGGCGGATCAGCGAGCAGTGGATCAAGCGCAACGCGCACACCAGCGTGGCCGATCTTGAGCAGTCCATTCGCGACTATATCGATCGCCACAATGCTGATCCCAAGCCCTTCGTCTGGCACAAGAGCGCCGACACCATCCTGGCTTCCGTCGCTCGCGCTGCATCTAAAATATCTTGCATTTAGTTGTGAGACACCACACTAGACGTTTGCGACCGGCCCGAAGCTCGCATGTCCTCGAACAGAGCCAAGGCGTGAGGGACAATCGCTCGATTCTGCTTCGAGAAGGAAAGCCACCGCTTCATGTACGGCAGGTGCGCGAAATATCGAGATTCAAGTTGCTTTCGTAGCCCGCCGTACTCTTTGTATTCGATGCGATTCTTTCCTTGAAGATCACTAATGATTGATCGAACTTCACGCACACCAGCTTGACCCGCTTCGCGTTGAACAGAGTTTGACGATGGCTTTCTTGTACGCATCGTCAACACGAAGTCTGACGGCATCGTATGCGCGATGCCCACCTCAAGCGAGACGTTTGCGTTTCCGCCTGTGGCATCAAAGATGCACGATGCCGACTCTCGAATCAGCGTCGTAATGCTATCCAGCAAGTAGTTCGATGAGCTTATGCCGACCGTGTCTGCCAGCACGAGAGAGAGGGGAGTCTCGGCCTCCATCTCGCGCTTCAAACGATCGTACGCCGCACGAATCTCGCGACCGAAAGGACATCCTATGAAGATCTGATATGGCTTCAGCATTCGACAACCCCCCCGTGAGGTCCAACGCCTGAGTTAAGCCGTGCCACGCAGTGGCTTCGGCTTGAACTGTTAGGCGTCACGCGACGTCGCGTCCACGCCAAGAAAGCCACCGTCCTCAAACGTTGCACGGAAGTTCTCTTTGTTGCAGCCGGTCATCTTCCCGCAGTGCCCGCATTGAGCAAGGTTACCGAAGAGCGTTGCTGTATCAAATGACTCGCTGTCTCCGAAGAGGATTGGCGACGGAAACCATTGACGGCAGTGAAGGCAACGAATGGAAATCTCTTTGGTCTTGGCCATGGCGATCTATCCCCTGGGGATGCTAATTCTAGTAGACCCCACATCGGAGCATATGCACCCGATGTTCAGCTTTCGACCATCGGTCGTCAAGCAGGTGAAACATGCGTGGATTTAATGCATTGGCCGTTGGTGCAGAGCATGTCCGCTGTGATGTTGCCACGTTGCATATCCCACGGATCGTAGTGCCAAGTTTCAGCAGCCACAATCCGCGGTGACGGACATCATCGTGTCGAGTGGTTTGCGGGCTTGGGCGGCGCTGAGCCAACGTGGCTATCCGGTGCTCACGTCCCGCCCGAACATGCCGAAGAACAGCAGCTGTAGCGCCAGCGGCGGCGGCAGCCAGTCGGTGATGTCGCCATGGCCGAGCCACAGCAGGCCGAGCGCGAGTGGATGGACCAGCAGCAACAGCCACCAGCACGGTCCGGCGGCCAGCCCCGGCAGGCGCCCGTGGTCGCGCTGGTAGTTGCATTTGCCGAAGCCGCCGGGCAGCAGCGCCCATGCGAAGCTGAGCGTGAGCGCGAACGAGCCGACGATGTTGAGGAAAATATCCATGTTCACCCCAACCGTAGCAGTTTCCTCACCGCCGGCAGATTGCGTCGGCTGATCTCGGGGTTGAGTTCGCTGCCGTCCAGTCGCGCCAGCACGCGGCCGTCGGCGAGGGTCTTGAGGCCGAGCAGGCGCGGCGGCGGGACGAGGCAGTTGCGGTGCAGGCGGATCAGCTGGTCGGGGTAGGCTTCTTCCAGCTGGCGCAGCGAGTCCTCGATCAGCAGTTCGCCGCGGCGGTGCTGAACGACCACGTATTTCTCGTCGGCGAGCAGGCAGATCACCTCGTCAAGCGCGATGCGCACCTGTTCGCCGCGCAGGCGGCCGCGCAGGTACGCAGCCGGTTCGCGCGGGGCGTCGGCGAGACGGCGCTGCGCGCGCTGCAGCGCGTCGCGCAGGCGGTCGAGCCGCACCGGCTTGAGCAGGTAGTCGACCGCGCCCAGCTCGAACGCCTTCAGCGCGTGCGCTTCGTAGGCGGTGCAGAAGATCACCTGCGGCCGCGCACGGCCGGCCAGGCGTTGCGCCAGCGCCACGCCGTCGGTGCCGGGCATGTTGATGTCGAGCAGCAGCGCGTCCGGCTGCAGTTCGTCCAGCGCGGCCAGCGCGGACTCGCCGTCGCCGACGCTGCCGACGACCTCCACGCCGGCGCATTCGCCGAGCAGGGCGGCCATGCGCGCGCGCGCCAGCGGTTCGTCGTCGACCACCAGCACGCGCATCAGGCCGACCCTGCCGGCAGCTGCAGCAGCACCACGAAGCGCTCGCCCTGCGCGCCGGCCTGCACCTTCGCCAGCGGTCCGTAGCGATAGGCCACGCGTTGGCGCACGCTGTCCAGGCCATGGCCATGGCCGTTGCCGGCGGCGGGCGGAGTGGCGGGCAGCGGGGTGCCGGTCTCGATGCGGGTG
>NZ_LVJR01000056.1 GCF_001617365.1 Rhodanobacter sp. FW104-R8 | reverse complement strand
GAAGATGGTGGTGAGCCTGATCCACCCGATCGCGATGGACGAGGGCCTGCGTTTCGCGATCCGCGAAGGCGGCCGCACCGTCGGCGCCGGCGTGGTGGCCAAGGTCATCAAGTAAGCTGCTTCTGCGAGAAGTCCGGCAGGATGCCGGTCCGATCTTTGCCATCAGGGAGGATGGCTGAAATAAATTGCGAGAAGTCCGGCATGGATGCCGGGTTGATCCTTGCCATCATGGAGGATGGCTGAAGTAAAGTTCACGGGGCGAGCGGATTCAAGCCGCTCGTCGTCGTGTTTGAAGTTCAAGCCATGTACGCCAGTAGCTCAATTGGCAGAGCAGCGGTCTCCAAAACCGCAGGTTGGGGGTTCGAGTCCCTCCTGGCGTGCCACTTCCCCGAGGATCGAGACGGGTGGCGGTGGCAAGGCCGGCCGTGAGAGGCAGGCGTGCTGCTGGTACCTGGTCACTAGTGCATGAATACCAAGGCAGAACAGCCCAAGGGCACGAACGCCGCCGACATCGGCAAGCTGGTACTGGCGGGGCTGGTGCTGGCTGCCGGTATCTTTGCCTATTCCTGGTTCGGCCGGGATGGCAGCATTTCCTCGTCGGTGCGCCTGCTGGGCGTGCTGGCCGCGCTGGTGGTCGCGCTGGCGATCGCCACGTTCACCGCGCTGGGTCGGCGGGTGCGGAACTTCATCGCCGAGTCGCAGTTCGAAATGCGCAAGGTGGTCTGGCCGACCCGCGACGAGACGATCAAGACGACCGGCATCATCATCCTGGTGGTGATCGTGCTGTCGCTGTTGTTGGGTCTTATCGACCTGATCCTGAAGTCGGTCATTCTCGACTGGCTGCTGAAGCTGGGTGGCTGAGGTGAGCATGAGCAAGCGCTGGTACGTGGTGCACGCCTATTCGGGCTTCGAGAACCAGGTGAAGCGCTCCCTCGAGGAGCGCATCAAGCGCGCCTCGATGGAGGAAAAGTTCGGCGAAGTGCTGGTGCCGACCGAGGAAGTGATCGAGATGCGTGGCGGCCAGAAGCGCCGCAGCGATCGCAAGTTCTTCCCGGGCTACGTGCTGGTGCAGATCGAGACGGGCACCGAAGGCAAGGCGCTGCGGATCGACGACGAGTGCTGGCATCTGATCAAGGAAACCCCGAAGGTGATGGGTTTCATCGGCGGTACCGCCGACCGCCCGCTGCCGATCAAGGACAGCGAGGCCGACGCCATCCTCAGTCGCGTGCGCGAAGGCGTCGAGAAGCCCAAGCCCAAGGTGCTGTTCGAGCCGGGCGAGATGGTGCGCGTCACCGAAGGCCCGTTCAACGATTTCAACGGCGTGGTCGAGGAAGTCAACTACGAAAAGAGCCGCCTGCGCGTGGCGGTGCTGATCTTCGGTCGCTCGACCCCGGTCGAGCTGGAGTTCGGCCAGGTCGAGAAGGCCTGAGTCGGCCGGGGCGGCCCGGTCACCCGGTTCAGCAGGCCTTGGCACGGGGCTTGCTGATAAGCCGGCAAATCTCTATACTGCGCGGTTCACGCTGGGTCTTTTTCGATCCGGCGTGCCCGCGTTTCGGATCCGCAGGACGCGGATCTTCCTTCCATCCAGGGACCGGTGAACAGCGAGGAGCCGCAAGGCGTCCGGACTCGCGAGGAAAATCCAATGGCAAAGAAAGTCGTCGGTTACATCAAGCTGCAGGTCAAGGCCGGCCAGGCCAACCCGTCGCCGCCGGTGGGTCCCGCCCTCGGCCAGCGCGGCCTGAACATCATGGAGTTCTGCAAGGCGTTCAATGCCGCCACGCAGAAGATGGAGCCGGGTCTGCCGATCCCGACCATCATCACGGCGTACTCCGACCGCAGCTTCACCTTCATCACCAAGACCCCGCCCGCCACGATCCTTCTGAAGAAGGCCACCGGCGTCGGCAAGGGTTCGTCGAAGCCGAACACCGACAAGGTCGGCAAGGTCACCCGCAAGCAGCTGGAAGATATTGCGAAGCAGAAGGAGCCGGACCTGACGGCTGCCGACCTCGACGCCGCGGTGCGCACCATTGCCGGTAGCGCCCGCAGCATGGGCCTGACGGTGGAGGGCTAAGACATGGCAAAGATCACGAAGCGTATGAAGGCCGCCCAGGCCGCGGTGCAGCCGGGCAAGTTCTATGCCTTGGACGAGGCCCTGAAGATCGTCAAGGCCAACGCCAAGGCGAAGTTCGCCGAGTCGGTGGACGTGGCCGTGCGTCTGGGCATCGACGCGAAGAAGTCGGACCAGGGCGTGCGCGGCTCCTCGCTGCTGCCGCACGGCACCGGCAAGACCGTCAAGGTCGCCGTGTTCTGCCCGCCGGGCGAGAAGGCCGAGGCCGCCAAGGCCGCCGGCGCCGATGCCGTCGGCATGGACGACCTGGCCGAGCGCATGCAGGGTGGTGAACTGGACTTCGGTCGGGTGATCGCCACGCCGGACGCGATGCGCGTGGTCGGCAAGCTGGGCCAACTGCTCGGCCCGCGCGGCCTGATGCCGAACCCGAAGGACGGCTCGGTCACCGCCGACGTCGCCACCGCGGTGAAGAACGCCAAGGCCGGCCAGGTGAAGTTCCGCAACGACAAGGCGGGCATCATCCACGCCACCATCGGCAAGGCGAACTTCGAGGCCGAGCAGCTCGCGGACAACCTCAACGCGCTGATCGCCGACCTGCTGAAGGCCAAGCCGTCCACCGCGAAGGGCCAGTTCCTGCAGAAGGTGGCGCTGTCCAGCACCATGGGCGTCGGCGTGGCCGTCGACACCTCGTCGCTGGCTTTGGCCGCCAAGTAAGTATCAAGTCCCGCATCGGCGGTTGCCGG
>NZ_LVJR01000055.1 GCF_001617365.1 Rhodanobacter sp. FW104-R8 | reverse complement strand
CTGGACAAGGTGCGCGCGCACTGGGCGCGCGTGCTCGGCACGGTGCAGGTGCGCACGCCGGAGCCGGCGCTCGACGTGCTCGCCAACGGCTGGCTGCTGTACCAGACCATCGCCTGCCGGCTGTGGGCGCGCAGCGGCTACTACCAGTCCGGCGGCGCGTTCGGTTTCCGCGACCAGCTGCAGGATTCGATGGCGACGATCCACGCCGCGCCCGAACTGTCGCGCGCGCAATTGCTGCTGAGCGCGGCGCACCAGTTCCCCGAGGGCGACGTGCAGCACTGGTGGCACCCGCCGCTGGACCGCGGCGTGCGCACCACCTGCTCCGACGACTACCTGTGGCTGCCGCTGGCCACCGCGCGCTACGTGCTGGCCAGCGGCGATTCCGGCGTGCTGGACGAGCGCGTCGGCTACATCGAGGGCCGCGCGCTGCACCCCGGCGAGGAGTCGTACTACGACCTGCCGCAGCCCTCCGGCCTGCACGAGACCCTGTACTGGCACAACGTGCGCGCGATCGAACGCAGCTTCGCGCAGCGCGGCGCGCACGGCCTGCCGCTGATCGGCGGCGGCGACTGGAACGACGGCATGAACCGGGTCGGCGAACAGGGCCGCGGCGAAAGCGTGTGGCTGGGCTTCTTCAGCGGCGAGGTGCTGACCCGCTTCGCCGAAGTGGCCCGGCTGCGCGGCGACGAGGCGTTCGCGCAACGCTGCGTAGGCGAGGTGGACCGCCTGCGCGCCGCGCTGGAGCAGCACGGCTGGGACGGCGCCTGGTACCGCCGCGCCTACTTCGACGACGGCACCCCGCTGGGCTCGGCCGGCAACGAGGAGTGCCGGATCGACTCGATCGCGCAGAGCTGGTCGGTGCTGTCCGGCCTCGCCGCGCCCGAGCGCCAGCGCCAGGCGATGGAATCGCTGGACACCCACCTGGTGCGCCGCGATGCCGGCCTGGTGCAGCTGCTGCGGCCGCCGTTCGACAAATCACCGCTCGACCCCGGCTACATCAAGGGCTACCTGCCCGGCGTGCGCGAGAACGGCGGCCAGTACACGCATGCCGCGATCTGGGCCACGATGGCCTTCGCCGAGCTCGGCGACCGCGAGCGCGCGTGGGAACTGCTGCGGATGATCAATCCGGTCGACCACGGCACCGGCGCCGCGCGAACGGACGTCTACAAGGTCGAGCCCTACGTGGTCAGCGCCGACGTGTACGCGGTCGAGCCGCACGTCGGCCGCGGCGGCTGGAGCTGGTACACCGGCTCCGCCGGCTGGATGTACCGCCTCATCGTGGAATCCCTGCTCGGCCTGCGCCGGGAGGCCGGCAGGCTGCGCTTCGCGCCGGTGCTGCCGGCGGCGTGGGAAGGCTTCGAGCTGGACTACCGCCACCACGGCACGCTGTACCGCATCGACATGCGGCAGAGCGAACCCGGCACGCTCGGCGAGGTATGGCTGGACGGCGTCGAACAGCCCGACGGCTCGATCCCGCTGCTCGACGACGGCGCCGAGCACAGCGTGGTGCTCAACCATCCACGTTCGCCGTGAGCCGATGACGAAGCACCGCCCCCGGCCTCAGCGGTCCAGCGGGCTCTGCACGCCGTGGCCGCCACGGTTGAGCACGTGGGTATAAATCTGGGTAGTCGCTACGTCTTTGTGGCCGAGCAGTTCCTGGACGGTACGGATGTCATACCCGGATTCCAGCAGATGCGTGGCGAAAGAGTGACGCAACGTATGCGCACTCACTGGCTTGACAATGCCTGCGCGGCGACAGGCACTTTTCAGTGAGCGCGACAGCAGCCCCTCATCAAAGTGATGACGACGCTCCACACCATCCAGTGGATCGACCGAGCGTTGCGCCGACGGAAATACGAATTGCCAGCCAAATTCCCGCCCGGCATGGGGATACTTGCGCGCCAGAGCGTGAGGCAGGCGAGCCACGCCAAAACCCGCAAGCAGGTCGCTCTCATGCAGCACGCTGGCGCGGTCGATCTCGCGCTGCAAAGGCTCGACCAACCGCTTCGGCAATACCGTGCGGCGATCCTTGCCACCCTTGCCGTCACGCACGGTAATTTCATTGCGCGCAAAATCCACATCCTTCACGCGCAGCCGCATGCACTCCATCAACCGCATGCCGGTGCCATACAACAGACTGGCCAACAGCCACGGACGACCTTCCATCTGCGCCAACAACGCCTGTACCTCCTCACGTGACAACACCGTGGGAACACGCTGCGAACGCTTCGCGCGCACCATCGTCTCCATCCAGGGCAAGTCGATCCGCAACACCTCGCGATAGAGAAAAAGCAGCGCCGACAGCGCCTGATTCTGCGTGCTGGCAGCCACGCCACCACGCACGGCCAGACCGGACAGGAAGCCTTCCACTTCCACCGCGCCCATATCACGCGGATGGCGCTTTCCATTCGCCAGAATGAACCGGCGTATCCATCCCACGTAGATGGTTTCGGTACGCAAACTGTAGTGTTTGAGCCGCAAACGTCGCCGAACCTCGTCAAGCAGGCGGGGCGCAGGCGCACCCGAACGAGCGGCAGATATCACCGGCGATTGTGAGGGATAAGACATAGGACCTCGATCCGTGAGATATGCAGTGGCAGCATCGCCGCCGCACACCGTAGCCGCCATCCGGCAACCCCTTGCCCGCTCGTAGGATTTGTCCGCTTGACCAAGGACAGCCGAAAGCTGAACATCGGTTGCATATGCCCCGATGTGGGGTCTACTAAGCGTTCGGCATCGAGAGCGGCGGACACGTTTCAGGGGAAAGTCCCTGCGTAAGACAGCGGAGCATCCGGATT
>NZ_LVJR01000054.1 GCF_001617365.1 Rhodanobacter sp. FW104-R8 | reverse complement strand
GCTTGGACATGACACTCCTTTTTGACCATGATCGGTCTTCTTAGAAGTGTCCGCGTTAACGGGGTAGAACCCGGCGCACGGATCCGCTGCTCACTCCGCATCGCGAGTACCTTGGGCTTGGCAACGACCCGGCAAGTCGCAGCTCGGCGTACCAGGCTTTGTTCGCCGAGGTGTTGTCCGACGAACTTGTCGAAGAGATCCGCATCCATTTGCAACAGCAGAAGGTGCTGGGGACGGATCGGTTCCGGTTGTGGGTTGAAGCCAGGACAGGCCGATTCGCTACCGTGCGGCCGGTCGGACGGCCGCCGGGACGTTCAAATTGTCCCTGACACCTTTTGCCTTACGAGAGGAAATCCACCAACAGCCGCCGCTTGGGCTCGGGCAGGTTGCGGAAGGCATCGAGCAGGCGGCCCTCGTTGTCGGTGAGGCGTCGATAGGCGGGGGATTTTTCTCCCACCCCCAGGTGGGCTTGCCCGCGGCCGGTGGCCAGCCATTCGAAGCTGACGTCGAAATCCTTCGCCAGCTCGATGATGCGGGCAAGCTCGGGCAGGGTGAGGCCGGTAAGCCATTTGCGGACGGTCTCGCGCGACACGGCATAGCGGTCGGCCAGGGCGCCCGTTCGTCCGCGCCCTTCCACGAAACGGGCACGGTCCAGCGTTTGCCGTAGGCGCTCCGCGAATTCTTCGTAGGGGGCAGCCATCCAGGTTCCTGTGGTTGCGTCGTCGCCAGGCGTGCACGCCTGGCGACGTTGAGTAGTTGCAACGATTGTTGCGCACCCGCATTCTCATGGTGGCACTTTCAAGTTGTTGACAACTACACGTATAAGTTGCAATGTGCCAACCATGAAGTGCATCGCAGCCACCGTTGCCAGCCTTGTCGAGCACGTTGCGGCCGGTTTCGCTGCGGCGCCTGCCACCTTCGAAAGTGGCGCCGGGGCGTTGCGCCGGCAGCGGTGCCGCGCTCGCATCATCAATGCACGCAGGTGCTGAACATGGCGTGCCTGTTCAAGAAAGCAGGGCAGAGTCCACTTCCTGACTTGTCTGACTTGCATGGGCAGCCGATTGGGCGGGGCCGGTGCCGTGATGCCTGCATCGGGCAGGGCGGCCAATACACCACCCTCCAGGGGAATACGCCCGCCGTTTGTTGGCGGTTTCTAACCGCCCGACTTCCCGTCCGTCGTCATGCCGTGGACGGGCACTTCATGGAATAGGAGGCGACCATGTCGACGTTCGATTCGGATGATCTGGAAACAACGGGCTATTTCATGCCGGAAGACAGCCAGCTGCGGCTGAAGAAGCTGCGCGAGTACATGGAATTCCTGTCGCACCTGGCGCAACCGCGTAGGCCGGACGAGGATCAGGAGTTCACCGCCGAGATTCGCGTGGGCGAAGTGGCGATCTGCCTGGAAAGGCTGGCGGAGCAGGTGGAGCTGGTGCTGGACGACATCTCGTGGCCGGCCTACCGGTCCGAAAGGGAGGCTGCGCCTGGGGCCGAGGCGGGGCCTGAAATCGCGGAGGAGGTACCCGATGATGCGGACGGCCGCTACATCTTCGGCGTGACCCTGGATCAGATCGATACGCTCGACCGGCTGATCGCCATGATCTCTGCCCATGGCGATGTGGTGATCGCCAGTGATGAGGCCGAGTTCGCCAAGCACACGCTGTCCTTGCTGGGCGATGCCATCTTCAACGACGCGATGACGGTGCGCGACATCATCCGCCAGATGGAATCGCAGAGGCTCGGGAGGGCACGCGGATCGCAAACCGGCGTGGAGGAAGAACAGGCCGGATACCTTGCCGGGCGAAGGTATTTGCCCGTGGACAGCGCTTCACATGCCGCGGGTTCATTGGGTGAATCTTTGCCTGGTGGCGGTGAGCGGGTCAGATGCTGGCAAACGCAGGGTCCTGGCTTCGGCCAAACCAGGGAAGCCATTCCTCACTACCACTGACACCAACGAGGCGATCATGAAGAGCGTGCCCACCGCCCATCCCGGCGAAGTGTTGCGTAAGCAGTTCCTGACGCCCATGGGCATCAGTCAGAGCGCCCTGGCGCGCACCGCCGGCATGTCGACAGTCCATATCAAAGACATCGTGCTCGGCAGACGCGACGTCACGGTAGATACCGATGCGGGCCTGGCGGCGGCGCTGGGTACCGACAAATGTTTCTGGTTGGAGCTTCAGGCCAAATTCGATCTGGAAAAAGGCGCCGCGTGCGCGGTAGTTCGGTCACGCAAAGCTTTAGGAGCAAAACAGGGGTCACCTTAGAACCCCTTTTCTGAGAACTGGCTCACTCGCCGATGCGCCGCCAAACCGAAACGGGCACGTTGCCGTCCGGACGCGGCGGTACCCGGTAGCTCAGTGTGTCGCCGCGCAATTCGAAGGCGCGGGTTTGCTCCTGCCCCTCCCAATTGGGGAAGGAGGCGCCTTCGATATGGAACACCAACTGGTGCCGGCCCGGATCGATCGCATAAGGGGCCGGAGGGAATTAAACCGAATTAATTCCCTCCGGCCCTGAGGTTTCCCCACGTTTTCATGCTGTCACAGCCATCTGATCGAGCAGCGCCGGAGATGGCTTTCGTACCTG
>NZ_LVJR01000053.1 GCF_001617365.1 Rhodanobacter sp. FW104-R8 | reverse complement strand
GCACGGCATCCGGACACCCTTTTGCCCAAGCGCGACTCGGGCAAAATCAGAATACAAGGGCGGGCACCGCCCGCCCTACCGGAGCCGGCTACTTGTGCTTCGCCAGCCCCGCCATCCGCTGCGCATCGGCGAGGATGCCGTGCAGCACGCGCAGCTCGCGCGCGTCCGGCTGCGCACGCTGGAACAGCTTGCGCAGGCGCAGCATGATCGTGGTCGGTTCGCGGCCCTTGTGGAAGTCGATATCGTCCAGGGTCTGCGCCAAGTGGCGGTAGAACTGCTCCATCTGCGCCGCGTCGGCCGGCGGCTCGTCGTGCTCCGGCGGCGCGGCGGGCGGTTCGTCGCCGAGCATCGCCACGCGCAGCTCGTAGGCCATCACCTGCACCGCCTGCGCCAGGTTGAGCGAGCTGAAGTCGTCCGCGCTGGGAATCCGTACCATCGCGTGGCAGCGCGCCAGTTCCTCGTTCTCCAGGCCGGTGCGCTCGTTGCCGAACACCAGCGCCACCTGCTCGCCGCGGGTGGCCGCGGCCAGCGCCTGCTGCGCCGCCTCGCGCGGGGAGATCTCCGGCAGGTTCACCCCGCGCCGGCGCGCCGACAAGCCCAGCGCCAGGCTGCTGCCGGCCAGACCATCCACCAAGTCGGCGTGCATGCCGGCGTTGGCCAGCACATCGTCCGCGCCGGCGGCGAGCGCATTCGCCTCCGGATCGGGGAAACGATATGGGCTGACCAGCTCCAGCCGCGCGAAACCCATCGTGCGGATCGCCCGGGCCGCGCTGCCGATGTTGCCCGGATGCGAGGTGCGCACCAGCACGTAGCGGAAGCGGGCGGCGAGGTCGTGGCGGTCGGTCATGCGCAGGAAGATCGAGGGTTCGGGCCGACAAGGATAGTGGACCCGGGGCGGCCCGGACCCGCCTCTGCTAGAATCGCCGGCCGCAGCCCCGCTCTCTTCCAAAGTCGATACCCATGGCCCGACCCCACGTCACGATCGCGGCGCGCGCCGCCCGTTCCGCAGGCAACGTGATCCTGCGCTACATGAACCGTATCGACGGCCTCAACATCGTCGAGAAGCAGCAGATGGACTTCGTCTCCGAGGTCGACAAGCTGGCCGAGGCGGAGATCATCAAGGAACTGCGCCGCGCCTACCCCGACCATGCGATCCTCGCCGAGGAAAGCGGCGCGATCGGCAAGGGCCCGCTGACCTGGGTGATCGACCCGCTGGACGGCACCCACAACTACCTGCGCGGCATCCCGCACTTCAGCGTATCGATCGCGCTGCTGGAAAAGGGCGTGCCGATCCACGCGGTGGTGTTCGACCCGCTGCGCGACGAGCTGTACACCGCCAGCAAGGGCGACGGCGCCTATATCAACGACCGCCGCATGCGCGTCAGCAAGCGCGAGAACCTGGGCGGCGCGATGATCGCCACCGGCTTCCCGTTCCGCCAGCGCGAGCACCTCGCCGCGCAGCTCGACATGACCCGCGCGATCCTCGGCCAGGCCGAGGACATCCGCCGCTCCGGCTCCGCCGCGCTCGATCTGGCCTACACCGCCGCCGGCCGCTACGACGGCTACTTCGAGATCGGCCTGAAGCCGTGGGACATGGCTGCCGGCGTGCTGCTGGTGCATGAAGCGGGTGGCCGCTACTGCGACTTCGCCGGCCGCGACGGCCTCCCGGCCAGCGGCAACCTCATCGCCGGCAACCTCAACGTGTCCAAGGCGCTGACCGACGCGATCGGCCGGCAAGCGACGCCGGGGTTGCTCAAGGCCTGAGCGGTCCACCCGGCCGAAGCAAACGAAGGCGCCTGCGGGCGCCTTTGTCGTTTCAGGATGCCGCTTCGCGCAGGAACCCGCGCAGGAACGGGATGGTGATCCGTCGCTGCGCCGCCAGCGAGGCTTGGTCCAGCTTGTCGAGCAGGTCGAGCAGCGCGCCGAGGTCGCGCGCATAACGGGCGAACAGCCAGTCCAGCACGCTGTCGTCCAGCTCGATGCCGCGTGCGGCGGCCTGCGCCTTCAGCACGGCGCGGCGTTCGTCGTCGTCGAGCGGTTTCAGCGCGAACTGGGTGCAGGCACCGAGACGCGAGCGCAGGTCGGGCAGGTCGAGACCCAGTGCGGCCGGCGCGGCGTCGGCGGCGAACAGCAGTGCGTTGCCTTCGGCGCGGGCGCGGTTGTAGAGGTCGAACAGTGCATGCTCCGCATCGCGATGGCCGCCGATGGCGCCGATATCGTCCAGCGCCAGCAGTTCGCTGCCGGCGACGCCGCGCAAGGCCGCCGTATGATCCGCGATCGTGGTCAGCGGCAGGTATTGCACGCGCCGCCCCGCCGCACTGGCTGCCTGGCAGGCGGCCATCAGCAGGTGGCTGCGGCCGCTGCCGGCGGGGCCGTGCAGGTAGACCCAGGGCGCGCCGGCCTGCAACGCCAGCGCCTGCGCCGCGGCTAGCGCGGCGGCATTGGCGCCGGCGTGGAAATGTTCGAAGCGCTGGCGGCGCGGCCAGCGCAGCGCGAGCGGCAGCTGTGGGATCATGGCGCGGGCGGGTCGCCCGGCGGTGCAGCTGCCGG
>NZ_LVJR01000052.1 GCF_001617365.1 Rhodanobacter sp. FW104-R8 | reverse complement strand
GGGAAGATGTAGGCTGCGTGGCTGAAGTCGTGCCTGCTGCAGATTGACGTTGCGGACCTGCCCGCACATCGAGGATGGAGATTTCCCATGACGCCGGAACCGGCCCCCGAATGGCGCACCACGGCCTGGTTGAATACTCCCGAGCCGTTGAACCTCGGGCACTTCCGGGGGCGGATGGTGCTGCTGCATGCCTTCCAGATGCTTTGCCCCGGCTGCGTGGCGCACGGCATCCCGCAGGCGCAACGCGTGGCGAAGTTGTTCGAAGGCGCGCCGCTGGCGGTGGTCGGCCTGCACACGGTGTTCGAGCACCATGCGGCGATGGGGCCGGAGTCGCTGCGCGCGTTCCTGCACGAGTATCGCGTGGGCTTCCCGGTCGGCATCGACGCGCCCGGCCCGGACGCCGATCCGATTCCGCGCACCATGCGCGCCTATGCCATGCAGGGCACGCCGACCACGATCCTGATCGATGCGCAGGGGCGGCTGCGCCGCCAGGTGTTCGGCGCGTACGACGACCTGCTGCTCGGCGCGGAGATCGGCACCCTGCTGGCCGAGGCGAGGCAGCAACGCCTCGAGGCAACGGATGCGGCGCCGGCGGCGGGGCATTGCGCCGACGGCCGTTGCGAGGCGGATGCCTGGGTATCAGGGCAGAACCCGCTTTCGTAGGAAGGCATCGCATCGTATGGGCTCCTGCAGCGGCAGGTGTCGATCCGGCGCGTAGCCGTTCGTCGCCATGGCAGGAGCACGTTGGGCGGTCCGGCGCGGTCCGGTCATGCGGCTCCGCCGTAAACCCGCGGGAGAGTGACGACGATGCGATTCCTTTCGATGATCCGGATCAACCAGAGCACCGGGCAGAGGCCCAGCCAGCAGCTGATGGACGACATGGGCAAGCTGATGGCGCAGATGAAGGCGGACGGCACGCTGCTGGATACCGGCGGCCTGCGTCCCACCGCGGAAGGCGTGCGGGTGCGGCTGTCGCACGGCAAGCTGGGCACCACCGACGGCCCGTTCACCGAGGCCAAGGAGGTGATCGGCGGTTATGCGCTGCTGCAGGCCGGTTCGATGCAGCAGGCGCTGGAGCTGGCCCGCCGCTTCCTGCGGGTGCATGGCGACGCGTGGGAGATCGAGTGCGAAGTGCGCCAGCTGGACGAGAGCTGCGGGCCGCCGCAGGCCTGAGGGGCGGCCGGCGGCGGCCGCGCGTCTCCGCCGACGGCGAGGTCAGTACTCGAGCTTCGGGTACCAGTCCGTGCCGCGGCCTTCCGGCGTGCAGTCCAGGATGGTCCACAACGGCATCAGGTCCGGCGCGCCGCGCGGGTCCCGGCCGGGGTCGGCGCTCTCGAAGCCCATCTCGCCGCTCCAGAAATGGCGGATCGTGCCGTCGCGGCGGGTGAACACGTTGAAGGCGGCCTGATCGCCGTCGCCGCCGTCGGGGTCGACGGCGAAGTAGTCGCGGCTGTAGGCCCCGTCGACGTCCGCGTAGCTCGCGCTTGAACGCGGCGAGGCGTTCGATCGGCGAGCGCGCCACCACGGCCAGCGCCACGCGCTGGCCAACGTCGCGCGCCTCGCCGTCCCACGCGGCCAGCAGCGAGGTGCACATCGGGCAGGGCCGCGCCCGCTGCGGGCCGAACATGTAGCTGTAGACGACCAGGGTCGACTTGTCGCCGAACAGGCCGGCGAAATCGGCCGGCCCGTGTTCGCCCTGGAAGCGGTAGTGGCCCGTCACCTCGCCGCCGGGCGGCAGCGCGCGGCGCTGCTCGGCGACGCGCTCGATGTGCCGGCGCAGCTCGATTTCCTCGGCGAGCAGGGCCTGGCGCGCGCGGCGGTAGGCGTCGCTTTCGTTGGGGAAACGCAGGGTGTTGCGCCCGGCCAGCTCGGCGGCGGGAACGAGGACAGGGGAACGAGCGTGGACGTGGGTCATGGCGGTCTCCGCTAACAGGCTATTGAGAAACTCCCCCGGGTCGTCGCGGTCATAGTTTGCCTCAATCGCAGAGCTATCAACCCCCGATGC
>NZ_LVJR01000051.1 GCF_001617365.1 Rhodanobacter sp. FW104-R8 | reverse complement strand
GCAACGCAGAATCGAGGTTCGGGACCGGGCCTTTACGGCCTTAACTCAACTGTCCGCGAAAACGGGGTAGAACCCACCAAGTCGTGGCTCAGCGGCATGTCCACGTTGAACCAAGTGTCGGCGAGCGTGGAGCCAGGCTTACGGCCGATGCGGATTTTGGAAGCGTATTTGGTGCGGTTGGCCTCGACCAGCAGGCGCTTGGGCGGCGCGTCTCCAATGAACACGCGGTCCTCGAACTCGGTGATGGCTTGGACAAGGCCGTCAAAGGTCGCGTCGGCCTTAATCCATGTGAAGCAATTGCCAACACGGTCCTTGTCCTCCGAGGCCCTCGGCGCATGTGCGTCGGAGCAGTCGAGCAGAGTGGCCTTGACGTTGGAGTCTGAGAGCTTCTTGCGCGCCGCGTGGTATTCCGCAGGGTTAGCTGCGGCGGTGAACACCAAGTCGGCCTGATTGATGATGTTGCGCTTCTCGGCGATCGACTGGTCGTCCCACTTGAGATTGGCCCATTCGGTCTTGCCGACGGCGATCTTGAACTTTCCGGCGAAGTAGGGCTTTTCGAGAGCCTCGACAACCTTTTCCAAGCTCAC
Source organism: Rhodanobacter sp. FW104-R8 (assembly GCF_001617365.1). Taxonomy (GTDB): domain Bacteria; phylum Pseudomonadota; class Gammaproteobacteria; order Xanthomonadales; family Rhodanobacteraceae; genus Rhodanobacter. Next base: position 1,295 of record NZ_LVJR01000051.1, on the reverse strand, counting down.
GCAGAGGTTGTTGAAGCCTTCCCGCAGGTGGGGCGCGTAGTCGCCCTTTTTCTCGTCCGGCGCCGAGTCGACGATCATCTTGCCGAGTTCGGCCAGGCTGGCGCGGGTGATGACCCCCTTCCACTTGCCCTTCCAGTCGCTGGAGTCGGGAATCAGTTGGTAGCTCGGGGTCAGCGCGTTGAGGAATTGCTGCTGGATGACTGCCGGGTCCAACGCGTCGAAGATGACGTGCAGGTTGATGCGGTTCCAGCCGGACTGCGAGTAGGTGCCGTCCTTCTCCCTCTTGACTACTCCGGCGAACTTGTCCAAGCGCAGCTCGATGACGGGCAGCAGCAGGTCGATGTTCTTGAGCCGGCCTTGCTCGAGCTTGGCTTTGCGCGCACGCTCGTAGCCATCGATGAAGATGTAGTCGTTGATGCCGATGGCCTTGAACTCGGGCGGAAGAGCCTCGAGGTCTTGAAGGAAGGCCTCCCAGGCTTCGTCCTGGCTGGCACCGGGATAGTTGTGGACCAGCGACGAAGGCGTGTGGACGTGCAAGTCCCACTTTTTCCAAGTCGAGCCGGCAGGATCATTCGTCATTGGAGCCCCCTCCCTGAATTGTTGGCCGATGGAGGCCGTGGTTTCTTCCTGATGCAGGTGTTTCGTCTTCAACGTGCCTGCGTTAATTGAACAGCAATTTGACGAGCCTAACCAATAGGCTTTCGGAGCGCGGCCAGGAAGGCACCTCGACTACGCTGATGGAGTCTACAAGTGTCGTGGTCGCGCCAGAGGCGTGAAGACCAACAGCATCTGTTCCAAGCCTGCAGGTGAGGTATGTACCATCTCCCCGCAGATACCTCAGTGGCCCAAGCTCAACGTTGAGCGACCGGCTCCATTGGCCTAATCAACACAAACGACCTATCGCTCAGAATCAAAGACCGCGCCCCAGCATCCTCGCAGCGAGCGGCAGAAGCCAGTCAAACGCGGACAATCGGCCAAGCTTTCCCAACGTCCACTTCTGGCCGAAGACCGCCTTTGAGAGCTCGATGACGCCGGGCAAGCTGCGACAGGCAGAGGTCGACCCATAGCAGACAGTGGCGTTAGTTCGGGGGCGGACTCGAAAACCTCGTGCTAGTCCGATTGCGGGAAGACATCGGGGCGCCGCGTAGTCCTGCCGGACGACGCGCCTTTCGAGTGTGTTGCCGAATACAGCCGCGTAATCCAAATTACGCTGGTAGTTCCTATCAGGGTGTTGAGAATGCGCCCCTCCGATGCCGGTCGATAGCTCTCGGCTATGGATCATCAGGCGTAGCCGG
>NZ_LVJR01000050.1 GCF_001617365.1 Rhodanobacter sp. FW104-R8 | reverse complement strand
GGGGCGGCGCGCCATGCCCTTGCGGGCCAGCTTCCGCTCCAGCTCGTGCAGCGCGCCGCGCAGCGGATCGCGCGGCCGCCGCCGCCGAAGGGCCCACGCCAGCCCGAGCGCGATGAACAGCACGCTGCTGATTGCCAGCAGCACGCCCAGCGTCGCCGTGTCGGCGTCGCGGATGCCGAACGGCGTCAGTAGGCCGCGCTGGCGCAGCGCATCGAAACCGATAACGCCCTTGTCCCACCAGCGGTTGACGATGTCCCAGCGATTGCGCAGGCCCTGCAGCCAGTCGTTGCGGTACCAGGCCAACTGGTCGCCGGCGGCGGCCGCGGCGCCCAGCGAAACCCGCTCCGGGCGTACCGCGCCGGTGGGGTCGGCGCGCACCCAGCCGCGCCCGGCCAGCCACACCTCGCTCCAGGCGTGCGCATCGGAATAACGCACCAGCAGGTAGCTGCCGAGCTTGTTCCAGTAGCCGCCCTGGTAGCCGGTGACCACCCGCGCCGGGATGCCGGCGGCGCGCATCAGCACGGTGAACGCCGACGAGTAGTGCTCGCAGAAGCCCTCGCGGGTGTCGAACAGGAAGTCGTCCACCGAGTCGCGGCCCAGCGGCGCCGGCGCCAGCGTGTAGCGGAAGCCGCCGTCGTGGAACAGGGCCAGCGCCGCCTGCACGATCGCCGCATCGTCGCTGCCGTAGCGCTGCCGCCATTGCGCGGCCAGGGCATGCGTGCGCGGATTGAAACCCTGCGGCAGGCGCAGGCCGAGCCGGCGCGAGCGGTCGTCCAGCGAGGGCTGCAACCGGTAGCGCAGGGCGGAACGCACGGAGTAGCTGAGCAGGTCGTTCACCGGCTTGTCGGCCATCACCTCGCGGTCGGTCTGCAGGGTGGCCCGGGCCGGCGCCTGCAGCGGCACGTCCAGCACGGGCAGCACGCGCTGGCGGGTGGGCTGCAGGCTGACCTGATACCGGATCGCATCGGCGGCCTCGACCGGCACCGGTTCCTGCGGGCCGGCGTGGCGGGGATCGAAGTAGCGCCAGGCGCGGCCGTCGAAGCTCCACATCACGTAGGCGCGGAAATAGCGCTGTTCGGCCGGCGGCGGTGCGCCGTCGAAGCTGACCCGCATGGCGGGGTGGTCGTCGGTGAGCAGGTCGGTGAAGTTGCCCGGCGTCATGCTGTCGCTGAGGCCGGTGCGGGCCTGGTTCGGCGAAGGCGCGCCCCACAGCGGCGAACTCAGCCGTGGCACCAGCAGGAAGGCCAGCAGGGCCAGCGGCAAGGCCGCCGCGGTCAGCGCCAGCGCCGGCAGCAGCGCGCGCGGCAGGCTGGCGGCCGGCAGTTGGCCCGGTTCCAGTGCGCGCAGGGTGGCCAGCGCGGGCAGCAGGCCCAGCGCAACCACCACGCTGGCGACCAGGCCCTGGTCGAACAGCAGCGCGGCCATCAGGGCGAAGCAGGCGAAGCTGATGCCGACGCGGACGTCGCGCGAAGTTTCGGTTTCCAGCAGTTTCAGCACCAGCAGGCCGACCGCCAGCGCCGTGCCCGGCTCGCGGCCGAAGATGCTGCCGTACTGCACGACCACCGCCAGCGTCAGCAGGGCGAGCAGCGGCAGCTTCAGCCAGCCCGGCACGTGGCCGGCGCGGTGCCGCCGCTGCCACCAGCGCCAGCCGAGAATCAGCGCAAGGGCCACGACCAGCCACCACGGCAGGTGCGGCGCATGGAGGCACAGCACCAGCGCCAAGGTCAGGCCGAGCAGATCGAACGTGCGGGTGTCGATCGGCCGTTCCGGCGATTTTCCGCGCGGTGCCGCCGGCGTCATGGCAGTTGCGCCAGCGCGTTCATGCAGCGCGCATAGTGCAGCGGCCCGCTGCCG
>NZ_LVJR01000049.1 GCF_001617365.1 Rhodanobacter sp. FW104-R8 | reverse complement strand
ACGGTGCTGGCCAAGACGGATGCGCAGGGCAACATCACGGCGACGTACGACTACGCGCCGTACGGCAGCCAGGCGATGGGTGCGGCGCCGAACGGGCCGGGGTATACGGGGCATGTGAACGATCCGGACACCGGGTTGGTGTATATGCAGGCGCGGTATTACGATCCGAGCGTGGGGCGGTTCCTTAGCGTCGATCCGGCTCGGCCTGCGGCTGGCAACTCGTTCAACTTCAACCGATACGACTACGCCAACAACAACCCGATCAATCACACCGATCCGGATGGGCGTTGTGCTGACGGCCTCACTTGCGATCAGATGGTGCAGTCTTATGGAAAGTGGGCTGCAGCTAATCCGGCACAAGCCGACAAGATAGGGCGTACGGTTGGTGTGCCTGGCGTTTCGGCGATGTTGATGGCTTCGGGTGTGGGTGATGTGGTCGCTGTAGTGAAAGGCGCTGCAACGCTCGACAAAGTATTATCAAATTCGCCTAAGGCCGAAATAGTTCAGCGGGCGATGTCGAAAGCAGAGCTCAAGGCAACGCAGGATACTGGTCTTATTCGAGGCGGCCGGCCTGGAACGCATTATGCGAGCGATGCTATCAATTCATCAGCTGGACGTGCTCAGCAACGATTGGCACTTCCTACTAAGCCGGAAGTGCGAGCTACTTTGGAGGTTCCAGTAGGACGTTTTTCAGCGCCGACTCGCGTTGAAACGAACTTCAACATGCCTGGAGGTGGAATGGAACGTACCGCCACTGGAGACGTGCCAGCCACCGTGGTTCGAACAGATCCGATGCACCAGTGAGTCCAATGCGAATTTCAATCATGCTCAGCGAACCGTGGGATCTCGGAGAAGCCTTAAAGTGGCAGCCACTCCGAGGCGAACTGTTGCAAGTGACGCACGATGATCACGGGGGGAAGGCACTTATTGAACTGAACAAAAGCATTAGCTATCGCGGCTCTGTGTGTCGCTACGTCGTTGCTTCTCCTCGCAACAAAGGAAGCGAAATCGGGGAGCTTCAGAACGGCAAGAAGGTATCTTGTGCGATAACAGGGCTATCGGATGAACAAGCGAAGTCAATCGCAGCGATGGACATAAGCAATTGGCGGGGTGGAGTGGCTTTCGTTGGAGATGTTGAGTCGTGTTGATTTCCGCCGAAACTGAGTCAGGTTTAGAGCGGGTCCTTCGGAAGCCCCTCATCACAACGACCCCATAGTCATGTTGGTCTGGTCATATGCACCAGTCCAAACGCTTGCCAGGGCTGCCGCATCGGGGTGGTAGTAGCGCAGCAGCATGCGCGTATCGTGATGCCCAGCTTTGCCGCTGGCGGCGCCCGCGTCGGTCACCGCGCCGACGTATATCCACGGCACGACGTATTACGTGTCATGGACCGCTGCGGCGACGGCCACGTCGTACAACGTGCGCATGAGCAATCTCGATACGGGCATATCGAGCACGGTCGCCACGACCTCCGGCACCAGCGCGCTGATGGCGTCCCCGACGTCCAGCCACACGCTGCAATACGCGGTGCAGGCCTGCAATACCGCCGGCTGCTCGGGTTTCACGAATGCGCCGAATACCACCTATACCGACCCGCCCGGGCCGATCCATTGAGGCGCTAAGGACATGGCAATCCGCAAAGGGGTGGGCGTGATGACGAAGGCGACGAAGTGGCTGCTGTGGTTGGGGCTGCTCCTGGGAGGGGTGGCCCATGCGGGGACGGTGCACTATTACTACACCGACCCGCAGGGCACGGTGCTGGCCAAGACGGATGCG
>NZ_LVJR01000048.1 GCF_001617365.1 Rhodanobacter sp. FW104-R8 | reverse complement strand
GCTGCTGCTGCAGTCGCGTGAAGGCGCGCACCAGGACCACGAACGCTGACGCTGACGTGTAGGAGCCCGCTCGCGGGCGATGCTCTTGAAGCCGGGATTCGGGATTCGAAAAGCAGAGCATCGCCCGCGAGCGGGCTCCTACGCCCGCTCGCGAAGGGCGGTCAGCGGCATGTGGCCTCCATGAACACCGCGCACAGCGCTTCCATCCCGGCGCGGT
>NZ_LVJR01000047.1 GCF_001617365.1 Rhodanobacter sp. FW104-R8 | reverse complement strand
TAACGAGGTTGTAGAAAAACCTCCGCCGATCTTGCTTCAATACCCCCACGTGAACAAGGGGGCGGCATGGCACGCTACCGGCATATCGATATGAGTCCGCGGCTGTTGCCGGTGGATCTGCAGGCGCAGCTGGTGCCGGGATCATTTGCCCATGCCGTGCACCATCTGGTCGATCAGCTGGATCTGTCCGCCTTCGATGCGCATTACCGCAATGACGACAGCGGCGCGCCGGCCCATGCGCCGACGATGTTGCTCAAGGCGGTGCTGCTGGCGTATTCCCAAGGCATGGTGAGCTCCCGCTCGATCGAGCGCGCCTGCCGCGACAACGTGCTGTTCATCGCCCTGACCGGCGACGCCAAGCCACACTTCACCACCATCGCGGACTTCGTCAGCCGCTCGCGCGGGGCGATCGCGACCGTCTTTGCCCAGGTGCTGACGTTGCTCGACGGCGAGGGTCTGATCGGGCGCCAGATGTTCGCCATCGATGGCGTGAAGCTGCCTTCCAACGCGTCCAAACACCGCTCCGGTACGCGCGCGGAGTTCCTTGCGCAGGCACAGAAGATGGAGCGCGCGGCCACCACGATGTTGGAACGTCACCAGGCCAACGATGCCGGCGCGGCCGAAGACGTGCGGGATGCCAAGGCCGCCGAACGCATCGAGCGCCTTACTCGCGAGGCAACGAAGATCCGCCAATGGCTGGCCGATCATCCGCAAGATCGGCCCGGTTCGCGCGGCAAGGTCCGCAAGTCCAATCGCACTGATAACGAATCGGCCAAGCTGGCCACCGACAAGGGCGTGATCCAGGGCTATTGCGGCGTGGCCGTGGTCGATGCCAGGCACCAGGTTATCGTCGAGGCTTCGGCTCACGGCACCGGCGCCGAACAGGAATTGTTGTTGCCCGTACTGGACGCCTGCGCCGAGCAGCGCACCGCATCGACGCTGATCACCGCCGATGCCGGCTATCACAGCGAAGCCAACCTCGCCGCGTTGGCCGACCAGGGCATTGACGCCCTGATCGCCGACAACGCGATGCGCCGGCGTGACGAACGCTTCGCCGGGCAGGACAAGCACCTGGCCAAGCCCGATCCGTTGCACGACAAGACACGCAAACCGACAAAGCCACGCCTGTTTGGCAGCGAGGACTTCATCATCGCGCCGGACCAGTCCTACGCGATCTGTCCGGCCGGCAAGCGCCTGCATCGCAACGGCAAGGACTGCACCATTGGCGGCTATGCCGCGATCAAGTTCCGCGCACCACAGGCTGCCTGCCAAGGCTGCCCACTGCGTGCGAAGTGCTTGCGAAAACCCGAAACCACACGCTCACGGCAAGTTGCCGTGCTCACCCGCAAAGCCGAGCCAACCCACAGCCAGCGCATGCGCGAGCGCATCGACAGCGCGTGGGGACGCGAACAGTACGGGCGACGCTTCGCCACCGTCGAACCCGTCTTCGGCAACGTGCGCGCCAACAAGCGACTCAACCGCTTCACCCTTCGCGGTCAGGCGAAGGTGGATGGCCAATGGAAGTTGTTTGCGCTGGTCCACAACATCGAGAAGTGGGCGAACTACCGCAAGGCGGCCTGAGCGGCACAAGGCGCGCCATGGGCGCCTGGGACGCCCACCCATCGCGTCAGATCAAGCCGGGTAACCCGCAACGCGAAACCCCAAGAAACCACGCCGTTGAGTGACGTGATGCAACGGCTGTCATTTTGGCCGTCTATCCATCCGTGGAAAGGGGTTTTTCTACAGCCTCAACG
>NZ_LVJR01000046.1 GCF_001617365.1 Rhodanobacter sp. FW104-R8 | reverse complement strand
CCCTGAGGTTTCCCCACGTTTTCATGCTGTCACAGCCATCTGATCGAGCAGCGCCGGAGATGGCTTTCGTACCTGTTCCATGAGTTCGTCGAGCCTGACGTTTGACCATCGTCGCACCAACGCCTCACGGCCGAGTCGCATGATCGAGTACAGCCGTCGCTTCGATCGAAAAGGTGCCAGCCATTCGTCGATACCTGCCGTCTCGCATGCCATGCCGACCAGCCAACTGGCGAACGCTGCCATCGTATGAAGCAACAGCAGCACTTCGATACGCTTACCCTTGCGGGTCAAACTGTCCTCAAAGGCATGACCGTAGCGGTGGGATTTCAGATCCCGGAAGGACAGTTCAATCTGCATGCGCCGGGCATACAGCGCCACCATTTGTCGGGCGCTCAGGTGCCTCAGTGCAGGCGAGGCAACGAGTAGCCATGGCTCGCGTTCGCGGGCCGCGTTCTCTTGGCTCTTCTTGGTGCGTGACGGCATACCCTGACGGTTGCGTTGTCTGCGTCCCTGCGGTGGTCTGGCATGCACTACCACGCGACAGCACCAGGGCTTTGCACGCACCGTATCCATCAGCCCCAAGTCGCGCGGTGCAGCGACGGCCAGCTCGTAGAGCGCTCGGCACGGCACCCACGCATCCGGCGTATCCACCGCATCCGTGGGCTTCACCAGCGTGCGGTGGCGCAGCCGTCCCAACCAGTGCCAGCCCATGGCTTCGACAGCGCGAAACCATGGCGCGCGAAAGCCGGCATCGGTCACCAGAATCGGCCGCACATCCTCGGGAATCAGCGCCGCCAATCGCTGCAGAAATCGTTTCTCTGCCGCTGGCGAACCTTGTTGCCCATCGGGAAATACCATGTCCAGTACCGTCAGGGCCCGCCCGCCGACGGGAACCGCCGCGCGCAATAGATGCCAGCGCCGATCGGCTTTCAGGTCACACCAGTCCAGCACGATGACCGGATGCGGGCCGCGCAATAACCAGCGCGCCATGGCTCCGTGCACGTGTTCACGCTCAGCGTGCAGATGTCGATTACCCAGCAGTCGATCCAGTGCCTTCAGCGGCGCGCGGATGCGCTCCGCACCGGGCCACCCGCGGGCGACATCGATCAAGGTCAGACGACGGCCATGGATCAATGCTTCCACGGCACGCAACAACACGCGACGGCGCAGTGCATGCATCGGCTGCAGTGCCTCGCCCAGGCACTTTTGCAATACTTTGGTGGCGCGCATGGTGTGGTCTCCTCTGGCTTCGTAACCCGTGAGGATTGACCGCATCATGCGCGCACTGTTCCTTCAATCCGCATGCAACGCGTTGATTGAACGAGAAGATTCGTGGGGAAACCTCAG
>NZ_LVJR01000045.1 GCF_001617365.1 Rhodanobacter sp. FW104-R8 | reverse complement strand
GAGCGTTCATGAATACGGCCTTGATTACCGGCGTTACCGGCCAGGATGGCGCCTACCTGACACAGTTGCTGCTAGAGAAGGGATATCGTGTCTACGGCACCTATCGCCGAACCAGCTCGGTCAATTTCTGGCGTATTGAAGAGCTTGGCATCGGCCAGCACCCGAACTTGACGCTGGTCGAGTACGACCTCACCGATCTTGGCTCGAGTATTCGCCTGCTGGAAAACACCGAAGTGACTGAGGTGTACAACCTTGCGGCACAGAGCTTCGTTGGCGTGTCGTTTGACCAGCCGATCACTACCGGCCATATCACCGGCATCGGCGCGGTGCACATGTTGGAGGCTATTCGCACGGTCAATCGCAAAATTCGTTTCTACCAAGCTTCGACTTCGGAGATGTTCGGCAAGGTGCAAGCGGTACCGCAGAGCGAGACAACCCCGTTCTATCCTCGCAGCCCTTATGGCGTGGCCAAGCTCTACGCACACTGGATGACGGTCAACTATCGCGAGTCCTACAATATCTTCGGTAGCAGCGGCATCTTGTTCAATCACGAGTCGCCATTGCGTGGTCGTGAATTCGTGACACGCAAAATCACCGATGCAGTGGCCAAGATCACTCTTGGCAAGCTTGACGTGCTGGAACTAGGCAACCTGGATGCAAAGCGCGACTGGGGCTATGCCAAGGAATACGTGGAAGGCATGTGGCGCATGTTGCAGGTCGATGAGCCGGACACCTACGTGCTGGCGACAAATCGCACGGAAACCGTACGTGACTTTGTCAGTATGGCATTCAAGGCCGCTGGTATCGACATAGCGTGGCAGGGAGAGGGCGAAGCCGAGCATGGTTTGGACGAAGCAACTGGAAAAGTGCGGGTGCGTATCAATCCGCGCTTCTATCGGCCAGCGGAAGTTGAATTGCTGATCGGCGATCCCGGCAAGGCTCGCGCCAAACTGGGTTGGGAGGCCAAGACCACCTTGGAAGAGCTTTGCCGCATGATGGTGGCCGCCGATATCAAGCGCAACGAGCGTGGGGCGTCGTTCTGAGGTGCGCCGGCCACGCGCGCTGCTGACCGGTCGCAATGGGTTCACGGGCCAGTATGTGGCCCGTGAACTTGAGGCTGCCGGATACGAGGTCGTCGGTCTGAGCGATCGCCAAGAATCCGTGGGTACGGCCTCTATCACCGCCAACCTGCTTGATCGCGAAGCGATGCACGCAGCGGTCGCTACTGTCCAGCCAGACGTGGTGCTGCATCTGGCAGCGATCTCATTCGTTGCCCATGATGACGTGGACGAGATCTATC
>NZ_LVJR01000044.1 GCF_001617365.1 Rhodanobacter sp. FW104-R8 | reverse complement strand
TGACCTTGCCCTCGAATTCCGCACCCCATAACCGAGGTCATGAGCTGGCTTGTTTGGCCTGATCGGTCAGCCAGTGTTGCTCGAACTGCATCGGGCTGATGTAGTTCAAGGTAGAGTGTAATCGGAACTGGTTGTACCAAAGCAGCCAGGCAATCGTTTCATCCTTGGCGTGGCGGCGGGTGATGAAGCGTTGGCCGTGCAGTCGTTCTACCTTCAGTGAGCCGAACAGCGTTTCGCTGCAGGCATTGTCCCAGCAGTTGCCATGCCGACTCATCGAAGCGGCGATGCCGTAGTCCTTGAGCACGTCTCGGTAGTCCTCACTGGCATACTGGCTGCCGCGGTCGCTGTGAAAGATCAATCCGGTTTCCTTGTCGGGATGGCGCTTGAACCATGCCATGCGCAGTGCATCGATCACGAGGTCGCGGGTCATGTCCGCACGCATCGACCAACCCACAACCTGACGGCTGAACAGGTCGATCACCACGGCCAGGTACAGCCAACCTTCGTCGGTGGGAATGTAGGTGATGTCGCCCACCCAGACCTTGTCCGGCTCGGCCACGGTGAACTGGCGGTCCAGAAGGTTCGGAGCGATAGGCAGGTCATGGTTGCTGTCGGTGGTGACCTTGAACCGCTTCTTGCCCTTGGCGCGAATGCCGTGCTGGCGCATCAGCGCCTGCAGTCGCTGTTTGCCGACGCGCACGCCGTTCTTGCGCAGTTCACGCCAGAGGCGTGGTCGGCCGTAAGCACGCTTCGTCTGCGCGTGGATCGCCTTGATGTGCACCAGTAGCGCCTCGTCACTCAGGTGCCGACGCGGCGCCGTGCTGGCCTGGTGAGCCACGTGCCCGTGGTAGCCGCTGACGCTCACGTTCAGCACCCGGCATTGCACCGTGATCGGCCACACCTGGCGATGACGCTGGATAAAGGCGTACCTCACTTCGCACCCTTGGCGAAGTACGCCGTCGCTTTTCCCAGGATATCGCGCTCCATCTTCACCCGGGCCAGCTCGGCACGTAGCCGGGCAATCTCCATCTGCTCGGCGCTCACCGGCTTGCTGTCGGCGCCCTTGAGCTGCCCTTGTCGGCTCGCCTTAACCCAGTTGAACAGCGTCTGCTCAACCAGTCCAAGCGTCTTGGCCACTGAGGCCTGGCTCTGGCCACCCTCGACCAGCCGCACCGCTTCTTGCTTGAATTCGAGCGTGTAGCGCGCCCGCGTTGTCTTCGTCATGTCGTTCTCCTTGCGTGGATTGAATCACACGGCAAGGGATACGTTTCTCGCGGGCAAGGTCA
>NZ_LVJR01000043.1 GCF_001617365.1 Rhodanobacter sp. FW104-R8 | reverse complement strand
GCAGGCTGTTGAGAAGCACCGTCCTGCGTCAGACTTCATAGCCATGATCTATGGATGGTCGGCTTTGCGGCAGCCACAGGACACGATTTTCCGCCCTGCGGACGCACGTCTCCTGTCGTCGCTCAGGTCGGCGACGGTTCCCACCATTCGCCGATGCCGCCGAGGCGGATCAGGTTGTAGGCGGCAAACGTCCAGGTCACCCAGCCGCGCACCGCAGCGAGGCCGACCATCGGCAACTTGCGCAGCCCGCCGATGGTCTTGATCCAGCCAAAGCCCAGTTCGATCCGTTTGCGCACCTTCTGGCTGATGCCGTAGCCGCGCGCGCGCCACCGCGCGCGGCACGGCACTGCGTCGACCGTTGCCCGTGTTGCGTGCGATATGCGGCATGATTCCGCGCGCCCTCAGTGCCGCGACGAAGTCCTGCGTGTCATAGCCCTTGTCGGCACCCAGGGTGGCTCCTTGCCTGACGCCCGCCGCGGTGAGCAGATCCAAGGCGCCGTCCCGCTCGCCGGTGCCATTGGCATGGCGGACGTCCACGCCGACCACCAGACCATGACGGTTCTCCATCAGGCTGTTGGCCAGGTAGCTCAGCTTCGCCTCCTTGCCTTGGCCCTTGCGGATCAGCCGGGCATCCGGATCCGTGGTGGACTCGTGCGTCTCGTTGCTGCGCGGCTGACCGCGGAAATTGTCGCCATCGCCCTCGTCGTGATCGTCCTTGGGCCGGAAGCTCTATGTGCGAGGCCCACGCCTCCAGCAGCGTGCCGTCCACCGAGAGGTGCTCATCGCTGACCAGGTTGCGCAACCGTGCCAGCAGCACGGTGTGCTCGAAGAAATGCTGGGCGATCGCCTCGTCGAACAGCCGCTGGCGGTTGAAGGAGAACGTCGAGTGGTCCCACACCGGGTCGTCGATGTTCAGACCGGCGAACCAGCGGAACAGCAGGTTGTAGTTGAGCTGCTCCATCAGCAGCCGCTCGCTGCGCACGCTGTAGACCGCCTGCAGCAGCGAGGCGCGCAGGATGCGCTCGGGCGGGATCGACAGACGACCGCCCGCGGCATAGCGCGCCGCCAGCAGCTCATCGAGCTCGCCCAGGATCGCGTCCACCAGAATCCGCAGCTTGCGGATCGGATGGTCGGGCGGCACGCGATCCTCGACCGATACATAAGAAAACATGCCAAGCTGTTGGACGTCGGGGCTGCGCATCGGTTCAGGCGGTCAGTGATTGAGAGCGTCTATGACTGCAGCGGAGCGCAGAGGTTTCTCAACGGCCTGCTAG
>NZ_LVJR01000042.1 GCF_001617365.1 Rhodanobacter sp. FW104-R8 | reverse complement strand
GGGTTCTACCCCGTTTTCGCGGACAGTTGAGTTAAGGCCGTAAAGGCCCGGTCCCGAACCTCGATTCTGCGTTGCATTCGGGGATTGTGAAAGCGCTCGATATAGTCAAAGACGTCGGACCTTGCCTCGGCCAGAGTCAGGTAGCGGCGACGATGGACGCGTTCGCGTTTGATCATGCCGAAGAAGCCCTCGGCTGCCGCGTTGTCCGCACAATGACCGACCGCGCTCATGCTGCTTTGGATGTTGTGATCCGTGAGAAAACGCTGATATTCGCCGCTGGTAAATTGCGTGCCGCGATCCGAATGCAGCACCAATGGCTCTCGATCAGGACGCTGCCAGCAAGCCATCAGTACCGCCTTGATCACCATGTGCCTATCCTGAATATCGGACATCGACCATCCGACGATCTGATGGTTGAACAGGTCGAGCACGGTGCACAGATACAGCCACCCCTCGGCGGTGTGGATGTAGGTGATGTCAGTCACCCACTTCGTGTTGGGCTCCAGCGCCGAGAAGTCACGTTCGAGGTGATTCTGGACGTGATCTGGCCGCACGCCCGTGCGCTTGCGCTGCCACGAACGCTTCTGCGGCACCCCGAACAAGCCATCCCTGGCCATCAGCCGGGCGACACGATTACGGCTGGCCGTCTCGCCGGCATAGGACAGATCCTCATGCATGCGCGGCATGCCCATCACGCCATCGCTGGCGGCATGGAGCTCTCGAATGCGCGTCAGCAACCGCTGATTGTCGGTGGCACGAGCGCTCAACGGTCGTTTGTTCCAGGCATGAAAGCCGCTGGTCGACACCTTCAGGCATCGACACATCAGCTGGACAGGGTAGAGACCGCGACAGCGTTGGATCGTCTGATACTTCAGCTCGATTCCCTGGCGAAGAACGCTGCCGCATCGCGCAAAAAATCTCTCTCCTTCTTCACCCGGGCCAGCTCGCGCTTGAGGGTCGCCATCTCCTGGTCGCGCGGCACGCCCGAGCCGGCGAAGGCCTTCGCCTTGTCGGTCTCCAACTCGCGCCGCCACCGGCCCAGAACCCCCGCACCCACGCCAATATCGCGGGCCACCTGACTGAGCTGCGCGCCCGGCTGCCGGGTTAGGCCGACGGCCTCACGCTTGAACTCTTCGCTGAACTTTCTTCGCTTGGACATGACACTCCTTTTTGACCATGATCGGTCTTCTTAGAAGTGTCCGCGTTAACGGGGTAGAACCC
>NZ_LVJR01000041.1 GCF_001617365.1 Rhodanobacter sp. FW104-R8 | reverse complement strand
TGGCTGACCGATCAGGCCAAACAAGCCAGCTCATGACCTCGGTTATGGGGTGCGGAATTCGAGGGCAAGGTCATTATTCGACCTGGCATCACCGCACTAGTCGGCCCGAACGGTAGTGGCAAGACCCGTGCCCTACGTGCCATTAAGACTACGCTGGATGGTACAAACTACATCAGCAGCCTCGATCGTAAGACCCACTTTCTCGCGGCCGGGCGCAGCAGTCCGCTTGAACACTTCCGTGCAGCAGTTGACAACCCGGGCGCAATCGAACAATCCGATGCGTCGGTTGGCCATATGAACTATGTAGAACGTTGGTGGCACTTTGAGAGCGTCACAGGCAGTCTACTTGTGCTCGATAGCCGCGCGGATCTGCGCCTAAAAGTCGAAGCACGCCTCCAACAACTATTCGACCGCAGCGTGCAGCTCTCTTGGTCACAAAACGGCCTCACTGTCCGACTTTCGCCGATGTCCGGCGGTGCGTCCTATGCAGCAAATCACGAAGCCAGTGGCATCCTCCAACTCGTGGCGCTGCTCGCGGCTATCCATAATGATGAGATCGGAGCTCTGCTGATCGACGAACCCGAGATTTCATTGCACCCGCAGCACCAAGCCTTTCTGCTCGAAGAAATGGAAAAGGTTGCCGGTGACCCATCGGACCGTGCGCGGAAACTCATCGTGATCGCCACTCATTCGGCATCACTTCTGCCGTTACGCAAACTAAGCGAGCTACCCTCTATCTCCTTCTTCAACTCGGCAAGCCAACCGCCAACACAAATTCCCAGCGATTCCGACATTCTCAAGCGAGCCAAACTAGCAGCGATGGTGGCTCGACTCAGCACCACCCACCGCATGGCGATGTTCGCCGAGCGAGTGCTACTGGTCGAGGGATCCAGCGATGAGATCATCGCGACGCAGCTTGCCCGCCGTCTCGATCTTCGGCTGCTTGCTCGCAACGCACAGATCCTGCCGGTCTTAGGCAAAGGGGAATTTGGTGAAGTTGCAAAGCTGTTTCGCCTGATGAACAAGCAGGTCGCGGTGCTCGCTGATCTCGATGCGCTAGCGGACGATAATGGCCTTGTCTGCAATTTCAGTGAGTTGCCTAAAGCCACTGCGGTTGCTGATCGGCTCGGACGGACTAGCAGGCTATTGAGAAACTCCCCCGGGTCGTCGCGGTCATAGTTTGCCTCAATCGCAGAGCTATCGACCCCCGA
>NZ_LVJR01000040.1 GCF_001617365.1 Rhodanobacter sp. FW104-R8 | reverse complement strand
CAGGGTGTTGAGAATGCGCCCCTCCGATGCCGGTCGATAGCTCTCGGCTATGGATCATCAGGCGTAGCCGGCGAATTTCGGATGGATGGCCGAGTTTCAGGCGCACGTCTCCCGTGTTCGCTCAGGTTGGCGATGGGTTCCACCACTCGCCGATGCCACCGAGCCGGATCAGGTTGTACGCCGCGAACGTCCAGGTCACCCAGCCGCGCACGGTGGGCAGCGCCACCAGCGGCAGTTTGCGCAGGCCGCCGATGGTCTTGATCCAGCCAAAGCCTTGCTCGATGCGTTTGCGAACCTGCAGGCTCATCGCGTAGCCCTTGCCACGGGCGGTGCGATGGTCGACGGCACTGCGTCGACCTTTGATGTGGCGGGCAATGTGGGGCTTGATCCCGCGCTGCTTCAGCGCCGCGACGAAGTCCTGCGTGTCGTACCCTTTGTCTGCGCCCAGCGTCGCGCCGGGCTTCACGCCGGCGGCGGTCAGCAGATCGAGCGCGCCGTCACGCTCGCCGGTGCCGCTGGCATGGCGCACATCCACGGCCACCAGCAGGCCGTTGCGATTTTCCATCAGGGCATTGGCCAGATAACTCAGCTTCGCCTCCTTGCCCTTGCCCTTGCGGATCAGCCGCGCGTCCGGGTCGGTGGTGGAAGCGTGCGTGTCGTTGCTGCGCTTCTCGCCGTGGAAGTCGTCTCCGTCGTTGTCGCTGCCGTCTTTCGGACGGAAACTCTTGTGCGAGGCCCATGCTTCCAGCAACGTGCCGTCGACCGAGAAGTGCTCGTCGCTGACCAGATCTTGCATACGCGCCAGCAGCACGGTGTGCTCGAAAAAACGTTGCGCAATCGCTTCGTCAAACAGCCGCTCGCGATTGAACGAGAACGTCGAGTGATCCCACACCGGATCATCCACGTTGAGCCCGACGAACCAGCGAAACAGCAAGTTGTAATTGAGCTGCTCCATCAGCAGGCGCTCACTGCGCACGCTGTACACCACCTGCAGCAGCGAGGCGCGAAGAAGGCGCTCCGGCGGAATCGACGGCCGCCCGCCTTCGGCGTAGCGCGCCGCCAAAACTTCATCGAGTTCAACCAGGATGCCGTCCACCAACACACGTAGTTTGCGGATCGGATGGTCACTCGGCACGCGCTCTTCCACGGACACGTACGAGAACATGCCAAGCTGTTGGACATCGGGACTGCGCATCGGGGGT
>NZ_LVJR01000039.1 GCF_001617365.1 Rhodanobacter sp. FW104-R8 | reverse complement strand
GTAGATACTGTTATCGAGATCAAGCCCCATGAAGGATTGGGTCGAACGGTTTGCCGGACTTGAGGACGCCGAAGGCGACCTGAGCCAGTTTGCGCATCATCGCGCCGATGATCAGCTTGGGGGGCTTGCCGTGATCGGCCAGGCGCTGGCGGAAGCGTTGCCCCCAGGCGGTGCGGTAGAGGGTGACCATGGCCGGCATGTAGAGCGCCCGTCGCAGGAAGGCATGTCCCACCTTGGACAGGCGCGGACGCCCCCGCACGCTGCTGCCCGATTCATGCAATCGCGGGCTCAGCCCGCCAAAGGCGACGAACTGACGAGCGGTGTCGAAGCGCTCGCTGCTCACGCCGTAGGCAAGCAGGACGGCGATGGTGCGCTCGCCCAGGCCGGGGATGGAGGCCAGCAGGTCGCGTTGGCCACGCAGGTCATCGTCGTCGTCCAGCAACTGCGCGATGGCCTGCTCGATACGCTTGAGCTCATCGGCCAGCCACGCCAGGTGCGTTTCCACGCTGTTGCGGACGTCCTCCCGCAGGCTCTCGCTGCGGTTCTTCTCCTGGGTCTGCATTTCGATCAGGGCCTGATGACGCAGCACCAGGGCGCGCAGGCGCCGTTCCGACGCCGGTGGTGGCACCCAGGCGGGCGGCTGCTTCTCCCGACAGAAGTGCGCCAGCATCTTGGCGTCCAGCACGTCGGTCTTGCTGCGTAGCCCCAGCGACTGGGCATGTGCCTTGGCCAGCGCCGGATTGATGACCGAGACCCGATGGCCGGCGTCAGCCAGATAGGTCGCTGCCGCCTCCCAGTAGATACCGGTCGCCTCCATGCAGACGGGGGCGTGAGCCGCCTCATGCTGAAGCAACCACGCCACCAGCCGGGCGAAGCCCGGCGAGGTGTTGGGGAAGACTTTGGTGCGGTACTTGGAACCCACGCTCAATGCACAGTCGAGCTTGGCTTTGGCTACGTCGATACCCAGGACAACCTGTTCAGAGTTCATGGCTTGCGCTATCCACCTTGTAAATGCAGGCTGCCGGCGAGGCCGGGCCGAAGATACTGTTCGATCTATCGCAAGTTGAAAGCGGGCGTCCGGTGCAAGATCTACGCTACGGCATGTCGCCAAGGGCGGGCACGGCATCCGGACACCCTTTTGCCCAAGCGCGACTCGGGCAAAATCAGAATACAAGGGCGGGCA
>NZ_LVJR01000038.1 GCF_001617365.1 Rhodanobacter sp. FW104-R8 | reverse complement strand
CCCGCCTGGCCCTGGTCCAGCAGCTTGCGGAACATTTCCACGCCGGTCACCGTGGTCTTCTGCGTGTCGCGGATGCCGACCACTTCGATTTCGTCGCCCACCTTGATCACGCCGCGCTCGATACGGCCGGTCACCACCGTGCCGCGCCCCGAGATCGAGAACACGTCTTCCACCGGCATCAGGAACGGCTTGTCGATCGCCCGCACCGGCTCCGGAATGTAGCTGTCCAGCGCATCCACCAGCTTGATGATCGCCGGCACGCCGATTTCCGACTGGTCACCCTCCAGCGCCTTCAGCGCCGAACCGTGGATGATCGGCGTGTCGTCGCCCGGGAAGTCGTACTTGGAGAGCAGCTCGCGCACTTCCATCTCGACCAGCTCGAGCAGCTCCGCGTCATCGACCATGTCCGCCTTGTTCAGGAACACCACGATGTACGGCACGCCCACCTGGCGCGACAGCAGGATGTGCTCGCGCGTCTGCGGCATCGGGCCGTCCGCCGCCGAGCACACCAGGATCGCGCCGTCCATCTGCGCCGCACCCGTGATCATGTTCTTCACGTAGTCCGCATGGCCCGGGCAGTCCACGTGCGCGTAATGCCGCTTCGGCGACTCGTATTCCACGTGCGCCGTCGAGATCGTGATGCCGCGCGCCTTCTCTTCCGGCGCCGCGTCGATCGCACTGTAGTCCTTGAACTCGCCGCCAAAACGCTCCGCACCGACCTTCGTCAGCGCCGCCGTCAGCGTCGTCTTGCCGTGATCCACGTGACCAATCGTGCCGACGTTCACGTGCGGCTTGGTGCGTTCGAATTTACCCTTTGCCAT
>NZ_LVJR01000037.1 GCF_001617365.1 Rhodanobacter sp. FW104-R8 | reverse complement strand
GGACTTCGAGGCCGAGGTGTACGTGCTGTCGAAGGACGAGGGTGGCCGTCATACGCCGTTCTTCAAGGGTTACCGGCCGCAGTTCTACTTCCGCACGACGGACGTGACGGGTGCGGTGACGCTGCCGGAAGGGGTGGAAATGGTGATGCCGGGCGACAACGTGAAGATGGTGGTGAGCCTGATCCACCCGATCGCGATGGACGAGGGC
>NZ_LVJR01000036.1 GCF_001617365.1 Rhodanobacter sp. FW104-R8 | reverse complement strand
GGGCGTGTTGGTCGCCTTCATTGCACTGCATCTGCAAGGCGTCACGGCGAACCTGATGTCGCTCAGCGGTATCGCGATCGCGATCGGCGCGATGGTGGATGCGGCGATCGTGATGATCGAGAACGCACACAAGCATCTGGAACATTGGCGTAACGCGAACGACGGACGTGAACCGCAAGGTACAGAACGGTGGTCCCTGGTCGCCGATGCCGCCGCCGAGGTGGGGCCCGCGCTGTTCGTGAGCCTGTTGATCATCGCGCTGTCGTTCGTGCCGGTGTTTGCGCTGCAGGGCCAGGAAGGCAAGCTGTTCAAGCCGCTGGCCTTCACCAAGACCTACGCGATGGCTGCCGCGGCCGGGCTGGCGGTGACGCTGGTGCCGGTGCTGATGGGTTATCTGATTCGCGGGCGTATTCGGCCGGAACATGCCAACCCGCTCAACCGCGGCCTGATCGCAGGGTACCGGCCGATCCTGGATGCGGTGCTGCGTTACCCGAAAGCGACCCTGGTGCTGGCTGGTGTGCTGCTGCTCACCGCGGTCATTCCGGTGACCCAGCTCGGCAGCGAGTTCATGCCCGCGATGAACGAAGGCACGTTGCTGTACATGCCCACCGCATTGCCGGGGCTGTCCGCCGGCAAGGCCTCGCAGTTGCTGCAGTTGACCGATCGCATGATCAAGACCGTGCCCGAGG
>NZ_LVJR01000035.1 GCF_001617365.1 Rhodanobacter sp. FW104-R8 | reverse complement strand
GGGCGTGTTGGTCGCCTTCATTGCACTGCATCTGCAAGGCGTCACGGCGAACCTGATGTCGCTCAGCGGTATCGCCATTGCGATCGGCGCGATGGTGGATGCGGCGATCGTGATGATCGAGAACGCGCACAAACATCTGGAACATTGGCGTGACGCGAACGACGGACGTGAACCGCAAGGTGCGCAGCGGTGGTCGCTGATTGCCGAGGCCGCCGCCGAGGTGGGGCCCGCGTTGTTCGTCAGCCTGTTGATCATCGCGCTGTCGTTCGTGCCGGTCTTCGCGCTGCAGGGGCAAGAAGGCAAGCTGTTCAAGCCGCTGGCCTTCACCAAGACCTACGCGATGGCGGCAGCGGCTGGGCTGGCGGTGACGCTGGTGCCGGTGCTGATGGGTTATTTGATCCGCGGGCGCATCCGTGCCGAGCGCGACAATCCGCTCAACCGGGGTTTGATCCATGGCTATCGGCCTCTCCTCGAAGCCGTGCTGCGCTATCCGAAAGCAACCCTGGTGCTGGCCGGTGTGCTGCTGCTCACCGCGGTCATTCCGATGACCAAGCTCGGCAGCGAGTTCATGCCCGCGATGGACGAAGGCACATTGCTGTACATGCCCACTGCACTGCCGGGGCTGTCCGCCGGCAAGGCCTCGCAGTTGCTGCAGTTGACCGATCGCATGATCAAGACCGTGCCCGAGG
>NZ_LVJR01000034.1 GCF_001617365.1 Rhodanobacter sp. FW104-R8 | reverse complement strand
GAGTGACGTGATGCAACGGCTGTCATTTTGGCCGTCTATCCATCCGTGGAAAGGGGTTTTTCTACAGCCTCAACGTTCAAATTGAGGGGCAGGCCGCTTCTGGCCTGTCCCGCTCGAATGTAGGGTTGGGCCTCGGTTGATCACGAAGGGTCTCGACGAAACCAAGATTGATGATTGGGCAACATAAAGCAAAGTAACCCAAGAAAAAAGTAATCAAGCATCTGATTGACAGACGACCATTCTTGCAGAATGTAGTGACCAACGAGAAGGCTCAGCATGAATGCAAACCAGCCATACACGGCAAGCTGTTTATGCCGATTGCTAAAAAGTGCAAAGCCAAGCCCGATTTCAATAAACGGTATGATTTGCAGATAAGCGTTTATGAGAAATGCGGGTATTTGAATTCGTAAATCTCCCTGAAACAACTTGGAGTAGTACGCTAAGAAACCGCCGTGGCTGAAAAACTTGCTCGTTCCTGCGGTAAGAAGAATTGTCACCATAACAACTCGAACGATCCGTTCAGCATCTTTAAGGGTAATTCTTTCAATCATCTTCGATCTCCTGTGAGTAAGAGGCCCAACGCTAAAGTTGACTGGCTGCGGCGCGCAGCGCTTGATTGCCGCGACATCCTATACCCGCAGTCCGGTCGAACG
>NZ_LVJR01000033.1 GCF_001617365.1 Rhodanobacter sp. FW104-R8 | reverse complement strand
GAGTGACGTGATGCAACGGCTGTCATTTTGGCCGTCTATCCATCCGTGGAAAGGGGTTTTTCTACAGCCTCAACGCTGGAGTTAAGCGGCGCGCGGTACGCGCGTCCGCTTGGACGAGATGTTAGGCGCCAACGCACCCTACCTTACGAGCCAGAAAAAAATTACTGTGCCAACGGTTACGATGACGGGCACCCAAAGCGCTGGTGCTTGCCACGCAGGCAGAGCCCGTGTCTTGCCAAAGTGCAACTGACCTGGCTTGAACAAGCGAATGCCGGAAAGGAAGCGAAACAGTACGATCGCAACCACGGCCATTGCCGCCCCGAAAGCAAGCATGATGACCGGAGCCGAGCCCAGCAGCACTTGCAAGCCAGAGATTACCAGCGGCACTGACGCCACCAGGTACGAATATCGCCGCTTTACCCTCTCATCCATAGACCTTCCTTGACCTGCCTAACGCTAAAGTTGACTGGCTGCGGCGCGCAGCGCTTGATTGCCGCGACATCCTATACCCGCAGTCCGGTCGAACG
>NZ_LVJR01000032.1 GCF_001617365.1 Rhodanobacter sp. FW104-R8 | reverse complement strand
CAGGTACGAAAGCCATCTCCGGCGCTGCTCGATCAGATGGCTGTGACAGCATGAAAACGTGGGGAAACCTCAGGGACCGAGGAAGTTAAATCGGAGTGGGCCTTCTAAAATGGGAAAAAAGGTGTCAGGGACAATTTCTGACGGCAGATGGGCTGGAGGGATGAGGGTCAGGCGTGGCTCGCGCTGATCGTAGCGGGACGGGTGCTGCGTGATCCTGTCGGACATGGCTCGACTCCCACGCTTCGAACTTGCCGGCGTTCCGCAGCACGTGGTGCAGCGGGGAAACAATCGTCTGCCGTGTTTTCTGGATGACGAGGACCGCCAGCGCTATCTGCAATGTCTGCGGCAAGCGTTGTTGCGCTTCGGCTGCAAACTGCATGCCTACGTGCTGATGACTAACCACGCGCATCTGCTGCTGACCCCCGTAGAGGCGGGCGCGGTGTCGAGGATGATGCATACCTTCGCGCGCAATTACGT
>NZ_LVJR01000031.1 GCF_001617365.1 Rhodanobacter sp. FW104-R8 | reverse complement strand
TTGTCTTCGTCATGTCGTTCTCCTTGCGTGGATTGAATCACACGGCAAGGGATACGTTTCTCGCGGGCAAGGTCACATCGGCGTGGACACCTGTGAAACGACGATTGGCAACAGCGCCTTGGCAGATGGCACCGCACCCAACTTGCCGCGCCAGTAACCAAAGCACGGCAGGCTCACGTCCTGCTGCCGGCAATATGCCGCCTGACTCTGGCCGCTGTCGCGCCACGCGGCCAGATGCCGCCTCCAGAATGCCGCCTTGCTATCCATGTGCTTGCTCCCGTTAAAACAGGCGCGTATCGCAACAGCTGCTGACGGCTCAGTACAGGTGAGGTGGCCGGACGGTTACCCACCGTTTCCGGTGAGGGTGTTTCAGGATAAAGCCCCTGGCGGTGACCTGTTGCGGGTCGCGACCTGCGGTCG
>NZ_LVJR01000030.1 GCF_001617365.1 Rhodanobacter sp. FW104-R8 | reverse complement strand
GGCTGGCGGCTGGCTGCTGTTCGAGCACGGCTGGAACCAGGGCGTCGCCGTCCGCGCGCTGCTCGCCGATGCCGGCTACACCGGGGTATTCACGGCGCAGGACCTGGAACAACGCGACCGCGTTTCCGGCAGCCGCAGGAGCGCGTAGGAGCGCATCCTGTCCACAAGGAACTTCCTTTCGAACCGGCCGCGGCGTTGGCTTCCGGCGCCGACGGCCTCGACGCCATCCGCCGCATCGTGCGCGATGCCCGCACGTATCTGGAGCCTGGCGGCTGGCTGTTGTTCGAGCACGGCTGGAACCAGGGCGTCGCCGTCCGCGCGCTGCTCGCCGATGCCGGATACACCGGGGTATTCA
>NZ_LVJR01000029.1 GCF_001617365.1 Rhodanobacter sp. FW104-R8 | reverse complement strand
TCGGCGTCCTCAAGTCCGGCAAACCGTTCGACCCAATCCTTCATGGGGCTTGATCTCGATAACAGTATCTACGGATTGTCGTGGACGGTGCGGTACAGCGCGGCCAGCGCCAGCCACGGGCCGATGTCCCAGTGCCCGCGCGCCTGGCCGGACGGCGACGGCAGCACGAACAGTTGCGTGCTGCCGATGGTTTCGCTTTGCAGGCCGTAGCTGGCCGCGTGGCCGAGCGCGGCGCGCGCCGCGTTCTTGCTGGTGAAGGCGAGCAGGCGCGGGGCGTGGCGTCCGATCTTGGCGAGCAGGGCGGGCGCGTCGAACGCGTCGCGCGGCAGTTCGTCGTCGTTGCCCGCATGGCGCTTGGCCAGGTCGGTGAGGCCGATGCCGTAGCGGGGCAGCAGCGGGAACTCCGCCGGCGCCAGCAGGCGCGGGGTCAGGCCGGCTTCGAACAGCGCGCGCCAGAACAGGTTGCCGGGATGGGCGTAGTAGGCGCGCTCGGCGGCCGAGCGCCTGCCCGCCGCGGTGCCGCAGAACACCAGCGCCAGGCCGGGTTGCAGCAGGTCGGGCAGGATGTGGCGTTCAGCCCGCCGCGGCATGCTCGTCCAGCAGGAAATCGGTGAACTGGAAGCGCCCGTCGCGCAGCACCGATTCGCCGCGGCGCAGCTTCAGCGGCCGGCGGAACAGCGGCCCGGCGTAGCTCAGCGTATGGAATTCGCCGCGCTCGCCGCAGGGGTCGACGCCGGCCGGCAGCGCGTCGAGCAGGGCGGCATCGTAGTGGCGGCCGCAAAAATCCGCGTCGAGCTGCTGGGTATCCACGCAGCACAGCATCGCGCGATGGCCCTCGCCGACGAAGCGGCGCGACAGCGCAGCGGTGTCCTCGCCCCACAGCGGGAACACCGCGCGCCAGTTGTCGCGGCCGAGCTGGCGCACGCGGTAGTCGCGCACGTCTTCCAGGAACAGGTCGCCGAACGCGCAGTGGCGGATCCCCGGCCAGCGCATCCGCGCCTCGACCAGCGCCTGTGCGTGGGCCGCCTCGTAGGCCTCGTTGCTGCCGGGCCAGTCCAGCATCACCTCCAGCAGCGGCAGGCCGAGCGCGGCGGCCTGCGCCAGCAGCACCTCGCGCTGCACGCCGTGCATGGCCACGCGCTGGTAGTTGCGGTTGACCGTGGTGAGCAGCGCGGTCACCTGCCATTGCGGATCGGCCTGCAGCCGCTGCAGGGCCAGCAGGCAGTCCTTGCCGCCGCTCCATGCCAGCAGGGTCGGCGTCGCCGTGGGCGTCGTCATGCTTTGGGGCTCCCGGGTGGTTCGTCTGGTGGCGGCAGGCCGCGCCGCCCGCCGTCCATTGTGCGGCATTTGCGGGGGAAGGCGGTTTTTCCGCCGTGGTTCATCGACAGTCCGTGGCCACAGCCGCTATAAAGATCACCTGCCCGGGGAGTATGCGGTGAGTGAAGAAATCCTGATCAACGTGACCCCGCGCGAGACGCGGGTCGGGGTGGTCGAAAACGGCATGCTGCAGGAGGTGCACGTCGAGCGGGCGTCCCGGCGCGGCTATGTCGGCAACATCTACAAGGGCCGCGTGCAACGGGTGATGCCCGGCATGCAGGCGGTGTTCGTGGAGATCGGGCTGGAGCGCGCGGCGTTCCTGCACGCCTCCGACATCGTGCGCCCGGCGCCGGCCGAAGGCGCCGAATCGAACGGCAATGGCCACATGCCCTCGATCAGCGAACTGGTGCACGAAGGCCAGGAGATCGTGGTGCAGGTGGTGAAGGACCCGATCAGCACCAAGGGCGCGCGGCTGTCCGCGCACCTGTCGATCCCCTCGCGCTACCTGGTGCTGCTGCCGTACGCGCGCACCCTGGGCATCTCGGCGCGGATCGAGGACGAGGCCGAGCGCCAGCGGCTGCGCGACGTGCTGACCCCGTTGATCGGCGACGCCCCGCTGGGCTACATCGTGCGCACCAATGCCGAAGGGCAGAGCGCCGAGTCGCTGGCGTTCGACGTGACCTACCTCGGCAAGGTGTGGCGGGTGGTGCAGGAGAACATCGCCCGGGCGAAGGTCGGCGAGCGCGTGTACGAGGAACTCTCGCTGCCTCTGCGCAGCCTGCGCGACATGCTCAACGACGACATCGAGAAGGTGCGCGTGGATTCGCGCGAGACCTTCGAGAAGGTGACCAAGTTCGTGCACAAGTTCATGCCGAGCCTGGACGACCGCGTCGAGCACTACGACGGCGAGCGGCCGATCTTCGACCTGTACGGCGCCGAGGACGAGATGCAGCGCGCGCTGAAGAAGGAGGTTCCGCTGAAGTCCGGCGGCTACCTGATCGTCGACCAGACCGAGGCGATGACCACCATCGACGTCAACACCGGCGCCTACCTAGGCACGCGCAACCTGGAGGAGACGGTCTACCGCACCAACCTGGAGGCCGCGCAGGCGGCGGCGCGCCAGCTGCGCCTGCGCAACCTGGGCGGCATCGTCATCATCGACTTCATCGACATGAACGACGAGGAACACAAACGCCAGGTGCTGCGCATGCTCGGCAAGGGGCTGATGCGCGACCATGCCAAGACCACGGTGTACCCGATGTCGGCGCTGGGCCTGGTGGAGATGACCCGCAAGCGCACCACCGAAAGCCTGGCCCGCCAGCTGTGCGAGCCGTGCCCGGCCTGCAACGGCCGCGGCGTGCTGAAGACCGCCGAGACGGTGACCTACGAGATCTTCCGCGAGATCACCCGCGCGGTGCGCCAGTTCAATGCACAGAAGCTGCTGGTGATGGCCAATCCCGCGGTGGTCAACCGGATCCTGGAGGAGGAATCCAGCGCGGTCGCGGAACTGGAAGAGTTCATCTCCAAGAGCATACGCTTCCAGGCCGAAGAGCATTATTCGCAGGAACAGTTTGATGTCGTCTTGCTGTAAATCCGGCGACTGCGGATCCGAGTGGGGCAGTCGCGCGTGAACGCGTCATGGCAGCGGCGGCTGCATGGTTGCGCCCGTGCGTCGGGCTGGGTGGCCGGGGTCGCGCTGATCCTGCTCGCCGTGCTGGCGGCACTGGCCCAACTGCTGCTGCCGCTGCTGGCGCGGCACCCGGACTGGGTGGCCGTGCAGCTCAGTGCGCGGCTGCAGCGACCGGTCAGCTTCGCCTCGATGGAAGGGCGCTGGACGGCCGCCGGCCCGGCGTTCGTGATGCACGGGGTGAACATCGGTGCGGCACCGGGCGAGACGGGTGCCGTGCTGCAACTACCCGAATCCGAGTTGAAATTCGACTTCGGCGGCTGGCTGCTGCCGTCGCGCCACCTGCTCAACCTGCACGTGCGCGGCCTGCAGCTGGACCTGCTGCACGATGCCGCCGGCTGGCATGTCAACGGCATTGGCCTGGCCGGTGGCGGCAGCCGGCAGCCGCTGTCGCTGGGCCGGCTGTCGGCCGACCTGTGGCTGGAAGATCTGCGCGTGGTGGTCACCGACGCCACCTTGGACAAGCGCTACACCCTGCTGTCGAAGCAGCTGCGGCTGAGCCACCAGGGCCGCCAGATCCGTTTCGGTGGCGTGCTGCGGCGCGATGGCGTGAGCGCCGCCGTGCGCACGGCCGGCCGTTTCCGGGAGGACGGCAGTGCGGGCCAGGTCTGGGTCGACGTCGACGGTGCCGAGCTGAAGCCGCTGCTGGATGGCGTCGACATGGGCGGCTACGCGGTCGACCACGGCAGCGGCCGGCTGAGCGCCTGGCTCGACTGGCGCGCGGGCCGGCTGACCCGCAGCCTGACCCGCTTCGACCTGGCTACCCTGACGGTGCGCGCGCCCACCGGCGGCAGCGCCAGCGTGGCGGCGCTGCACGGGCTGCTCGGCGTGCACCAGACCGGCGACGGTTATGGGGTGCGCTGGGCCGGTGACGACGCCAGTGCGCTGGCGCTGAGCCTGCACCAGCCCGGTACGCTGCAGGCCAGCGCCGGCGTCGCTGCGCGCGAGCTGCAGCTGGCGCCGCTGCTGCCGTGGCTGGCCTTGCTGCCGGAGCTGCCGCCGACGCTCGCGCCGTGGCTGGGCCAAGGCCATCCGCGCGGCGATCTCAACCGGGTCGCGCTGCAATGGAGCCGCGCCGACGGCGTGCACGCGGTCGACGTGGCGTTCAGCGGCCTGGGCATCGACCCGGTCGGCAAGCTGCCCGGCGTGAGCAACCTGCACGGCCAGCTGCGCGGCGACGCCGGCGCGCTGTCGCTGGAGCTGCCGGCGCAGGCCGTCACGCTGACGTTCCCGCACACGTTCCGGCAGCCGTTCGTGCTGTCCCGGCTGTCCGGCACGCTGGCTGCCTGGCCGCAGGATGGCAACTGGCACATCGGCGTGGATGCGCTGGATTTCGCCGGCGTCGGCTATGCCGGCCAGGCCCGCGGCGAGCTGGAGTTGCCGGCGCAGGGCGGCCACCCGTTCCTGGAGCTGTATGCCTCGCTCGACCCGTCCGACGTGGTCGCCGCCAAACTGTTCTGGCCGATCGACTCGATGTCGCCGGCCACCGTCGCCTGGCTGGACCGCGCCCTGGTGTCCGGCCATCTGGACCAGGCGCAGGTGCTGCTGCGCGGCGATCTCGGCGACTGGCCGTTCCGCCACAACGAGGGCCGTTTCGAGGCGCGTGCGGCGATCAGCAACCTCACCTTCGACTACGGCAAGGACTGGCCGCGCGCCGAAAACGTCAGCGCGGTGGCCAACTTCATCGACAACGGCATGCTGGTCGAGGCCAGCGGCGGCCAGTCGCTCGGCGTGAAAGCGAGCCAGGCAGTGGCGCTGATCCCGGATTTCCACGACGGCCTGCTCGACCTCAACGTGCAAGGCGGCGGCAGCGGCGCGAGCCTGCTGGAGTTTGCGCGCAGGAGCCCGATCGCCAGCCGCGAGGCCGATACGCTGGCCAAGCTGAAGCTGGGCGGCAGCGGCACGTTCGCGTTCCATCTCGCCATGCCGCTGAAGGACGCCGCCAGCGCGCAGTTGAGCGGCACCGCCCAGCTGAAGGACGCCGACCTCAGTGCGCCGGCATGGAACCTCCAGCTGGACAAGCTCAACGGCCCGCTGACCTTCGACCTGCACGGCCTGCAGGCCGGCCCGCTGGACGCCGGCTTCCGCGGCCAGCCGTCGAAGCTGCGGCTGGCGGTCGCCGGCGCCACCGGCGACCCGGCCACGATCCTCGCGGCGAAGCTGCAGGGCAGCTACCGCATGGCCGAGCTGGTGCAGGATTACCCGTCGCTGGACTGGATCGGCAAGCTGGCCGACGGACGCAGCAACTTCGACATCGGCTTCAGCATCGCGCGCGTGGCCGGCAGCGATGCGCTGGCGCAGACCCTCAGCGTCGATTCCTCGCTGGACGGCATCGCGCTGGGGCTGCCGGCGCCGTTGGACAAACCGGCAACGGCCAGCCTGCCGCTGCACCTGACGATGAGGCTGCCGGTCGACGGCAGCGACCTGCGGCTCGGGCTGGGCGAGGTGATGCGCGGGCATCTGCGCCTGGCTGCCGGGGAGCAGCGGCCGCTGGCCGGCACGCTGGCGTTCGGCAGCCAGATGCCCGAGACGCTGCCGCCGCGCAACCTGCGCATCCGCGGCCATGCCAGCCAGCTCGACGTCACCGGCTGGGTGCAGCACACGGTGGCGGCCAGCGGCGGCAACGGCCCGGGGTTGGAAAGCCTCGACGTCAGCACCGACCAGGCGGAGTGGTTCGGCCGCCCGCTCGGCGCGCTGAAGCTGCACGCTGTGCCGCAGCCGGACGCGCTCGGCGTGGACGTGGACGGCCCGGCGATGGCCGGCAACTTCACCGTGCCGGCCGCCGAACTGAACAAGCGCGGCGTCACCGCGCGGCTGCAGCGGCTGTACTGGCCGAAGGCTCCGCCTCCTCCGGCCGCCGGCAACGCCGCCGCGTCGTCGCGCGACCCCGCCAACACCGGCATCAATCCGGCCGCGTTGCCGCCGTTCCATCTGTGGATCGGCGATCTGCGCCTGGGCGAATCGAAGCTCGGCGAGGCCCGGCTGGAAACCTGGCCCACCGCCGAGGGCATGCGCATCGAGCAACTGCGCGCACTGTCCAGCCGCGTGCAGGTCAACGCCAGCGGCGATTGGAACGGCAACGCCAGCAGCAGCCATACGCACATGAAGATCAGCTTCGCCGCCGAGGATCTCGGCGCGATGCTCGGTGCGTTCGGCTACGACGGGCTGGTCAACGGCGGCAAGACACGCGACCAGCTCGATGCCAGCTGGCCCGGCGCGCCCAGCGACCTGTCGCTGGCCACCATGGACGGCACCCTCACCATCCAGGTCAGCGACGGCCATATCCCCGAGGCGTCGTCGCCCGGGGTGGGGCGGCTGCTCGGGCTGGTCTCGCTGGCCGAATTGCCGCGCCGGCTCACCCTCGATTTCGGCGACGTGTTCGGCAAGGGGCTGGCGTTCGACTCGATCACCGGCGATTTCAAGCTGGCCAACGGCAACGCCGTCACCGACAACCTGGTGATCGCCGGCCCGGCCGCGAGCGTCAGCGTCAACGGCCGCACCGGGCTGCGCCTACGCGACTACGACCAGCAGATGGTGGTGGTGCCGCACGTCGGCAACAGCCTGCCGCTGGTCGGCGCGATGGTCGGCGGCCCGGTCGGGGCGGCGGCGGGTTTCGCCGTGCAGGGCATCCTCGGACGGGGCCTGAACCAGGCGGCCAGCGCGCGCTACCGGATCACCGGCAGCTGGGACAAGCCGGTAATCACCCTGGTCGAGAAGCGCGGCGGTCCCGCGCCCACCACGCCGCCGCTGCTCAATCGACCCGCTCCGCCGGCCGCCGTTCCGGCCCTGCCTGCCGCCGCCGGCTCGGTGCTGCCGCCCGCACCCAAGCTTTAAAGCGGCCGGCGGCAGCCCCATGTGAAGCATTCCGCACCGACCGCAGGCCAACGACGCCCCATGGATTCCCTGATCGCCCTCGCCGAAAGCAAGCTGCTGTCCCCCGGCGGCATCGCCACCGGCGACCTCGATCGCGTGTTCTCACAGTTGATGGGCCCCGCGATCGACGCCGCCGACCTGTACTTCCAGCATTCGCGCAGCGAGTCGTGGACGCTGGAGGAGGGCATCGTCAAGGACGGCAGCCACTCGATCGAGCAGGGCGTGGGCGTGCGCGCGATCTCGGGCGAGAAGACCGGCTTCGCCTATTCCGACGAGATCGTGCTGCCGCAGCTGCTGGAAGCCTCGAAGGCCGCGCGTGCGATCGCGCACGACGGCCGCGGCGCCGGCAAGCCGCTGGCGCTGAACGGCGCGCGGGCACTGTACCCGGCGATCGACCCGGTCGAAAGCCTGCCGAACCCCGACAAGATCGCGCTGCTGCGTGAGGTGGACGCCTATGCGCGCTCGCGCGACCCGCGCGTGAAGCAGGTCATAGTCAGCATGGCCGCCACCATCGATACCGTGCTGATCGCCGCTTCCGACGGCACCCTCGCCGCCGACGTGCGCCCGCTGGTGCGCATCAACGTGCAGGTGATCGCCGAGCAGAACGGCCGGCGCGAGCAGGGCTACGCCGGCGGCGGCGGCCGCTACGGCTACCGCGAGCTGATCGAGGACGGCCGCGCGCTGCGCTTCGCCGACGAGGCGGTGCGACAGGCGCTGGTGAACCTGGATTCGGTCGACGCCCCCGCCGGCCAGATGACCGTGGTGCTAGGCCCCGGCTGGCCCGGCGTGCTGCTGCACGAGGCGATCGGCCACGGCCTGGAAGGCGACTTCAACCGCAAGGGCAGCTCCGCGTTCGCCGGCCGCATCGGCCAGCGCGTGGCCGCCAAGGGCGTCACCATTGTCGATGACGGTACCCTGGTCGGCCGCCGCGGCTCGCTCAGCATCGACGACGAAGGCACCCCGACCGAATGCACCACCCTGATCGAGGATGGCATCCTGAAAGGCTATATGCAGGACAAGCTCAACGCGCGCCTGATGGGCATGGCGCCCACCGGCAACGGCCGCCGCGAATCGTTCACCGCGCTGCCGATGCCGCGCATGACCAACACCTACATGCGGGCCGGCCAGCACGATCCGGCCGAGATCGTCCGCTCGGTGAAAAAAGGCCTGTACGCGCCGAATTTCGGCGGCGGCCAGGTCGACATCACCAACGGCAAGTTCACCTTCTCCGCGTCCGAGGCGTATCTGATCGAGGACGGTCGCATCACCCGCCCGGTGAAGGGCGCCACGCTGATCGGCTCCGGGCCGGAAGTGCTCAACCGCGTGTCGATGATCGGCAACGACCTGGCGCTGGACGAGGGCGTGGGCGTATGCGGCAAGGACGGCCAGAGCGTACCCGTCGGCGTGGGCCAGCCCACGCTGAAGATCGACTCGATGACGGTGGGCGGCACCGCGTCCTGAACCGTCGGCGGGAACGGCAGTGCGCGTCCGCTGTGGCCTGCCTGCGACATTGTGTTCCAGTGCCCGAAGGCCGGACTTTTGACTGGAATCAATATCCCGGGCATCCGCTAGTCCAAGACTGCACTCACATCCAGTCATCACACTGGAACCGTGGGGAACATGCATATGTACACTCGTTGGAATACCCGGGTTTCGAGCTGGTTCGCCGCCCTCTGCCGACCACCGCGCTGGATCGTGCTGATCGCACTCGCGTGGCTGGGGGTACCCACCCTGGCATCGGCGGTGCCTTCATACGCACGACAGACCCAGCAGGCCTGCGTCGCCTGCCATGTGGGCGGCTTCGGGCCGGAACTTACCCAGTTCGGGCGCCAGTTCAAGCTGATGGGCTACACCATGAAGGTTGGCGACCAGACGGACGTACCGCTTTCGGCGATGCTGGTCGAGTCGTTCACGCACACGCAGAAAGCCCAGACGGAGGCCCCGGCCAAGGGCTTCGGCACCAACAACAACACCGAGTTGCAGCAGGTGTCGGCGTTCCTGGCCGGCCGATTGAGCGAGCACATCGGCGTCTTCGCGCAGGCGACCTATTCGGAGAATGGCGGCCTGCTCGGCTGGGACAATATGGACTGGCGCTATGCGCGCATGTTCAGCCATGGCAGCCATAGCGGCATCTGGGGTATCTCGCTCAACAACAACCCCACCGTCAGCGACGTGTTCAACACCGCACCGGCGTGGAAGTACCCCTACATGTCGGCCGATCTGGCCCCCGGGGCACCCGCCCAGCCGATGCTGCTCGGCGGCCTCGCCGCACAGGTGGTCGGTGTCAGCGCCTACATGCAGCTGGATGGCGCCTGGTACATGGAGCTGGGCGGCTATCGCTCGCTGTCGCCGGCCTTCCTGCGCAGCGTCAATGGCCATTTCAACGGCCGCCTGAGCGGGGTCACGCCCTATGCGCGCCTGGCCTACACGTGGAACCTGCCCACCGGCAGCCTCTCTCTCGGCGGCTTCATGCTGAACATGCGCCGCGGACAGGTCGGCAGCAATGCGGTCGGTGACGCGGTGGCGTTGCCCGGGCCGACGGACCGGTTCCGCGACTTCGGCATCGATTCCAGCTACATGTACATCAAGGGCGATCACACGATCACCGTCGACGGACTGTACGTCCACGAGAGCCAACGCCTGGATGCCACCTACGGCGGCGGCGGATCGGACCATCTGCACAACAGCCTGCACTCGCTCAATCTCAAGGGCAGCTACTGGTACCGCCATACCTACGGCGTGACCCTGGCAACCTTCGTCGACAATGGCAGCAAGGACGCCACGCTCTACGGCAACGACGGCTCACCGAACACCCAAGGCGAAAGCGTCGAGCTCGACTACAGCCCGTTCGGCCAGTCCAGCTCATGGGCGCAGCCGTGGGCCAACGTGCGGCTGGGCCTGGAGTACACGTACTTCAACCGTTTCAGCGGACGCGTGCACAACATCGACGGAGCAGGACGCAACGCCAGCGACAACAACACGCTCTACTTCTACGTGTGGTTGGCGATCTGAGCGTGCGTCGATGAAAATGGGCGGCGCTGCTGCACGCGGTCGTGGATGCCCATTGAGATCGGACGGACGTCCATATGGCAACAGAGTTCGTTGGCCATGAGTCCTTCGACGAGCCCAGGGCAGGTGCAGTGAAGTCGAAGGGCGATTGCCGCGAAGTTATGTCGATGCTTGATTGGTAGAGCAAAGCGAAGGGCTTTCGGCTGCCGCAAGTGGCCGAAAGCCCTTTGTTCTGAATGCCACGGAGAGCAAAGGCATCGCGCACGACCGAAGGAAGTCCCTTGTGGACAGGGGCGCTCCTACGGGCTGATGCGTCAGCCCTCGACCGAATCGCCCGCCTGCAGATCCTTCAGCAACTGGAATATCTCCCGATACGCCCGCGGCGGCTTGTTCGGCGTGTCCTTCTCGATACGCGCCTGGCGCACCAGCGAGCGCAGGCGCTGGCGGTCGACCTGGGGGTACTCGGCGATCAGTTCGGAGAGCGCGCTTTCGTCCTCGGCGACCAGCCGGTCGCGCATCGCCTCCAGGCGGTGCATCGCGGCGGTTTCCTGGCGCTGCTTCTCGCGGTTCTCGCCGAGTTCGGCGCGCACTGCGGCGAAGTCGTCGTCGCCGTAGCGGCGCATCACCTTGGCGAGGAAGGCGAGCTGGCGCTTCTTCGCGCCGTGCGAAGTGATGCGGCGGGTGACGTCGATTTCGCGGCGCACGTCTTCCGGCAGCGCGAGCTTGGCCAGCCGGCTCGGCTGCAGCTCGATCAGCTGGCCGGCCAGGGTCAGGATGGCCAGGGCTTCGCGGCGTTGCTGGGTACGGCTGGGGCCGTAGTCCGCGTCGTCGAGTTCGGTCTGGTTGCGGCTGCGGCTCGGGCTCACGGGATCATTCCAGAAGAAAAGCGGGCGGATCAGGCGTGCGGGTCATTGCTGGCCAGCCCGGTCGGGCCTTGTCCGGCCGGGTCCAGCTCAGCCTGTTCCAGCGCGAAGCGGGCGATCGGTTCGCCGTCCAGTTCGATGGTCTCGCTGAACATCGCGGCGGGACGCACCCACAGGCCATGATCGCCGTAGAGCGCCTGGTAGACCACTAGCGGCTCCATGGTTTCGCTGTGGTGCGCGGTGCCCAGCACGCGGTAGCGCTGGCCCTTGTAGTGGCGATAGATGCCGGCGGTAGGTTGCATGGGCGTTCTCCGCAGCTCTTTTCATTTCGCCGCCGTGGCCCCATGTCAGATGCCAGCGGCTGCGAACCACCTATTCTACCCGTCTAATCCCCAGGAAAGCCCGACGTGAGCGAAGTTGCCATCAGCCCGGCCCCCAGCCTGCACGAACTCGACCGCCTGGCCGAGCTGGCCGAGGACGTGATCCGCCGTGCCCGAGCCGCCGGCGCCAGCCAGGCCGAGGTGGCCGCCAGCATCGATACCGGGCTCAGCGTGAACGTGCGCCTGGGCGAGGTGGAGACGGTGGAGCACACTCGCGACCGCGGTTTCGGGCTCACCGTGTACTTCGGCCAGCGCAAGGGCTCGGCCAGCACTGCCGACCTCAACCCCGATTCGATCCAGGCCACGCTGGACCAGGCCTGCGCGATCGCCCGCTATACCGAGGCCGACCCGGCTGCGGGGCTGGCCGATGCGACGCGCATGGCCACGGCGTTTCCCGACCTGGATCTGTGGCATCCGTGGGACATCGACACCGCGCAGGCGATCGAGCTGGGCATCCGGATCGAGGACGCCGGCCGCGCGCACGCCGGCATCAGCAATTCCGACGGCGCCAGCGTGCAGGCCGGGCAGGGCCTGTCGGTGTACGCGAACTCGCACGGCTTCGTGGGGCGCGAGCGCGGCACCCGGCACTCGCTGTCGCTGGCGCTGATCGCCGGCGACGAGGACGGCATGCAGCGCGACTACTGGTACGACAGCGTGCGCGCGGCCGGCGATTTCATCAGCGCGCAGGCGCTGGGCGACAAGGCCGCCGCACGCACGCTGGCGCGACTGGGTGCGCGCAGCCTGTCGACGCGGCAGTGCCCGGTGCTGTTCGCGCCGGAGCTGGCGCGCGGGCTGATCGGCCACCTGCTTGGCGCGGTCAGCGGCGGTGCGTTGTATCGCCACGCCAGTTTTCTGCTCGACCATGTGGGCAAGCCGGTGATGCCGGCCTGGCTGAACATCGACGAGCGGCCGCACCTGCCGCGCGGCCAAGGCTCGGGCAACTTCGACGCCGAGGGCGTGGCCACCGTCGACAGTGCGCTGGTCGAAGGCGGCGTGCTGGCGCGCTACGTGCTGGGCAGCTACTCGGCGCGCAAGCTGGGCTTGCAGTCGACCGGCAACGCCGGCGGCATCCACAACCTGATCGTGGAGCCGGGCGCGGCCGACGGCGAGCACAGCGATTTCGACGGCATGCTGCGGCGCCTGGGCAACGGCCTGCTGGTGACCGAGGTGATGGGGCAGGGCGTGTCCACCGTCACCGGCGACTATTCGCGCGGCGCGGCCGGCTTCTGGGTCGAGAACGGCCGGATCGCCTACCCAGTAGAGGGGATCACCATTGCGGCGAACCTGCGCGAGATGTTCGCCGGCATCGTCGCGGTGGGCACGGACGTCGACCCGCGCTCGCACATCCTCACCGGCTCGATCCTGCTGGAGCGGATGACGGTGGCGGGCGAGTAGCCTGGTTGGCAGGGCGGGCACTGCCCGCCGCTCTTGGGCCGTGATGTATCGTCGAAGAGCCGACGGACAGTGTCCGCCCTACGAAGCAGGAGCGTCGTGCACGACCGGGCGCAGATTCATGCGGCAAAGCCGGGCGAGGCTTGCTAGCATCTTCCTGACCGGCAAGCGGCCGGCGAATTTTCGACGTTGAGGAGATGCGCATGAGCGTTCCACCCGAGTCCGTCATTCCGCCCCCGTCGAACGAACCGCCGATGGCCGGGGCACCTTCCGCCGAAGAGCGTCAGTGGGCGATGTTCGCGCATCTGTCCGCGCTGGCCGGTGTGATCATTCCGCTGGGAAGCATCATCGGTCCGCTGGTGATCTGGCTGATCAAGAAGGACACCATGCCGTTCGTCAACGACCAGGGCAAGGAAGCGCTGAACTTCAACATCACCGTGGCGATCGCCGCCATCGTGGGCTGGATCCTGTGCTTCATCCTGATCGGCTTCCTGGTGCTGGCGGTGCTGGCGATCGGCTGGCTGGTGTTCGTCATCATCGCCACGATCAAGGCGAACGAGGGCACTACTTACCGCTATCCGTTCACGCTGCGACTGGTCAGCTGAAGGCGTGCTTCGCGCGATGAAGCGGGGCGGCGCAAGCCGCCCTTTTCATGGATCGCGATTCGCTCAGTAATGGCGATGGGCGGCGTACAGCGCCAGCTCTTCCAGTAGTTCGGCGCGCTTGCCCAGCGGCGCGATCGTGGCCAGCGCGGTGTCGGTCAGTTCGGCCAGCCGGGCGCGCGAGGCGTCGAGTCCGATGATCGAGGGGAAGGTGGGCTTGGCGGCGGCGGCGTCCTTGCCGGCGGTCTTGCCGATCACCGCCGATTCGCCTTCCACGTCGAGGATGTCGTCGCGCACCTGGAACGCCAGGCCGACCGCGTGGGCGTAGCGGTCCAGCGCCCGCAGCGTGCCGCCGCCGGCGCCGGCGACGAGCGCGCCCAGCTGTACCGAGGCGCGGATCAGCGCGCCGGTCTTGCAGGCGTGCATGTGCTCCAGTTCGTCCAAGGTCAGCGGATGGCCGACCGCGGCGAGGTCCAGCGCCTGGCCGCCGGCCATGCCCTCGGCGCCGCAGGCGCGGCCCAGCGCGCGCAGCATGGCCATGCTGGTGGACGGGTCGGTGCGCTGCGAGCCGTCGTCGGCGAGGATCTCGAACGCCAGCGCCTGCAGCGCGTCGCCGGCGAGGATCGCCATCGCTTCGCCGAACACGATGTGGCAGGTCGGGCGGCCGCGGCGCAGCGCGTCGTCGTCCATCGCGGGCAGGTCGTCGTGCACCAGGGAATAGGCGTGGATCAGCTCCACCGCGCAGGCGGCCGCATCCAGCGACGGACCGTCTTCGCCCAGCGCGTGCGCGGCGGCGTAGACCAGCAGCGGGCGCAGCCGCTTGCCGCCGCCGAGCACGGCGTAGCGCATCGCGCGATGCAGTTCGGCGGGGGATTGTTCGGCCGGGGGCAGGCTGTGGTCCAGCGCCTGTTCGGCACGGACGATCAATGCTTGCAGGGCGGGACCAAGCTCAGAGTTCGGGTTCAAACGGTTGGGCGCTGTCGGGGGCTTCGGGGTCGAGCAGCAGGCGCACGCGCAATTCGGCCTGCTCCAGCGACTGCTGGCAATGACGGAACAGCCCGATGCCGCGCTCGAACGAGGCCAGCGATTCGTCCAGGCTCATCTCGCCGCCTTCCATCTTCGCGACCAGTTGTTCCAGCTCGTCGAGGGAG
Organism: Rhodanobacter sp. FW104-R8; assembly: GCF_001617365.1. Taxonomy (GTDB): domain Bacteria; phylum Pseudomonadota; class Gammaproteobacteria; order Xanthomonadales; family Rhodanobacteraceae; genus Rhodanobacter. The sequence continues at coordinate 222,417 of NZ_LVJR01000029.1, read as the reverse complement.
TGTTCGAAGTCGGCGGCGGGCGGGGTCTTGCCGGGTGCGGGAGCGGTCTTGGCCATGGCCCGCAACGCTAGCGCAGCGGCCGTCCGGAATCAATCCGCGCGGGCCGCGGAACGCCGCCGGCGTGACCTGGGTCAGCGTCCCGCACGCCAGCGCGGCGGCGCGCCGGCCTGGCGGAAAATCGCCGAGCCGCGGGCGCTGATCCAGCGGTCGGCCACCGCGACCAGTTCGTCGCCGGCATACAGCAGCGGGCAGGCGTTGCGCTGCCATGGCGGCAGTTGCGCCTGCTGGAACAGGTCGCGCAGCTCGCGCGTATGCGCGTCGCCGTCGGGCCGGATGCGCTCGCCGCCGCGGCGCAGGCGCACGAGCAGCGGCTCGGCAAGACGGATCCCTTCGACAGTCAGGGATAGTTCGCCGCCGTCGGGCAGCGCCACCGGCTCGCCGCGCCAGGGCGCCTGCCAACCGGTGTCGATGGCATACCCCGGCGGCAAGGCCCACAGGCGGCCTTTCCAGAGGTGCAGCTCGGCGCCGGCCCAGCGGATGCACGGCAACTGGCCAGGGCGCGCGCCGCATTGGCGCTCGATCTGCCGACGCTGGGCGGCGGTGGGTGCGGGCAGGCCGCGCAGGTGCAGCCAGTGGTCGAGCAGCGGCTCGCGCAACGCCGGGGCCAGCGCCAGCCAGCCGTGGGCGTCCAGACTCCCGCTGGTGGGGTCGTGCAGCGCCGCGAACGCGGCCAGCCATTGCATCCGCAGCGCATCGGCGGCGGCGCGGCTGAGTGCGGCGCTGTGCAGGATCGAATCCACCGCGTGCGGCCAGTGTTGCGCCAGTCGCGGCAGGATTTCGTGGCGCAGCCGGTTGCGCGCCAGGCGCGTATCGCGATTGGACGGATCGTCGATGCAATCCAGCTGCCGCGCCGCGACGTAATCGTGCAGTTGCTGCCGCGACAGCGCCAGCAACGGCCGCCACAGCTGGCCGCGGCCGAACGGGCGCAGCGCGCGCATGCCGCCGAGCCCTTCCGGGCCGGCGCCGCGCAGCAGCTTCAGCAGCACGGTCTCGGCCTGGTCGTCGCGATGGTGACCGAGCAGCAGGCATTCGCCATCGTGCAACTGCGTGGACAGCGCGGCGTAGCGCGCGGCACGGGCGGCGGCTTCCACGCCCATGCCGCTGCCGCTGTCGACCTGCACGCGTAGCACCTTGCACGGCACGTCCAGTGCGGCGCAGTAGCGTTCGCAGTGTGCGGCCCAGGCCGCGCTGTCCGGGTGCAGGCCGTGATCGACATGCAGCGCGCGCAGTCCGCGCGCGCGGGCTTCGGGCAGTTGTGCCAGCGCGTGCAGCAGGGCAGTGGAATCCGGGCCGCCGCTGAAGGCGACGCACAGCGGGCCCGGCGGCAGCGCCGCCAGGGAGGCCAGCAGATGCGCTTGCAGCCGATTGCTCACTTCTTGCTGTCGCGTGGCCGGACGTAGAGATGCTTGCCGTTGCCGATCTGGCGTTCCTCGGTCTCGAACAGGCCGATGCCCTTGATCAGGCCGCTTAGCTTGGCGTAGCCGTAGTTGCGCGAGTCGAAGTCAGGCGACTGCTTGCTGATGATGCTGCCGATGGTGCCGAGGCTGGCCCAGCCGGTGTCGTCCGAGGCTGCCTCCAGCGCGCCGCGCAGCAGGTTCATGAGGCGCGTGTCGCCACGCAGTTCCTTCGCCGAGCGCGGTTTCGGCGCGGCCGCGGTCTCGGTCTCGGTCGTGCCGGCCAGCACCTCGGTATAGATGAACTTGTCGCAGGCGGTGCGAAACGGCTCGGGTGTCTTCTTCTCGCCGAAGCCGTACACGGTCTGGCCGGATTCGCGGATGCGCGAGGCGAGCCGGGTGAAGTCGCTGTCGCTGGAGACGATGCAGAAACCGTCGAAGCGCTCGGCGTAGAGCAGGTCCATCGCGTCGATGATCATCGCCGAGTCGGTGGCGTTCTTGCCGACGGTGTAGCGGAACTGCTGGATCGGCTGGATCGAGTGGCGCAGCAGCACTTCCTTCCAGCCGTTGAGGTCGGGCTTGGTCCAGTCGCCGTAGATGCGCTTGACGTGTGCGGTGCCGTACTTCGCCACTTCGGCGAGCAGGCCTTCGACGATCGCCGGGCGGGCGTTGTCGGCGTCGATCAGTACGGCGAGCTTGTCGTGGGCCATGACGGGCTCCTGGGCGGCCTAGGAATGACAGGGATGGTAGCGCCTTGGCGGAATGCCACAACGCTGTTCATGCGTTTGAGGACCGCTCCACGGGCCAGTCACGGGGCGGGCCGATTAAAGCGAAGCCCCGGCCAGTGGCCGGGGCTCGATGCTCGTTCGACGGCAACGCGCCGGGTTTCAATGGATGTCGCGGTCAAAGCCATACGGTGGCGTGATGCCGGTAAAGTCGCCAACCGCCTTGGCGTCGTAGGGGCCGTTGAGCTGGTTGAAACCGTCGCCGGGCGCATTGAGCGCACCCTGCTGGAACACGATCTTTCCTTCGGGCGTGACCTCGATGACGCGCTGGTTGAATTGATCGCTGATCAGCGTATCGCCATTGCGCAAACGCAGCGCGCGCGTCGGCAAGGGCGCTGGGTTGCTGCCCGGGTCGGTGCTGGTGAGGTACTGCCAGACGGCGTGGTCGTTGCCGTCGACTTCGACGATGCGGTTGTTGTTGGAGTCGCTGATCAGCGTGTCGCCGTTGTCCAGCCGGCTGGCGAAGGCGGCGCCGTTCACCGTGCCCATGGCGGTGAACTGCTTCACGATCTGCAGGTCGGGAGTGACCTCGATGACCCGGTTGTTGTTCTCGTCGGCGATCAGGATGTGGCCGTTTTCCAGCACTTCCGCGCTGTTCGGATTGCTGAGCTGGTTGGGGCCGTTGCCGGCCACGCCCGTGGTGCCGTATTGCCAGACGATCTTGTGCCCCAGGTTGACCAGGATGACGCGCTGGTTGCCCTGGTCGGTGATCAGCACGTGCGCACCCGGATGACGCGGAAAGCCGGTCAGGAAGAGGGAGTGCACCGGGGTATTCAGTTCGTTCGGACCCGAACCGGTGATGCCTGCCTTGCCGTACTGCCAGAGAATGTCGCCGCCGCGATCGACAATCAGTACGCGATTGTCGGGACAGCCGCTGACCGGGTCGGCACAGCCGGGGAGCGCCGGGTTGCTGGGCGGGATGCCTGTGCCCGAGATCAACGTGAAGCCGTTGAAGCGCTCGGCATCGTTCACGCCCACGATGCTCCTGGGGCCCGGCAAGTCCGAGCCGTTGCCGAAACGCCACAGCACACGGTGGGTGTCGCGGTCGATTTCGATGACGCGATTGTTGAACTGATCCGCAATGAGAATGGTGCCGTGCGCCTCTTCGCGGGCCGGTGCAGCGGGGGAGAAGAAAATGCCGCCGATTGCCGTGGCAATGGCAAGCGCGGCCAGTACGCGCCGTGGCGTCGTCGTTGGTGCCGAAACGTGTGTCATGGAAAGCCCTCCACTCGGGTCAAACCGCGACAAGCAGACCCAAAGGCTCCCCCCGGCGGTGGTGCGATGGCCTGCTGGGCAGGACATCCCTGACTGGAATCTTTCGCGCGTTCGCTTATGGCCCTTGGGGACCACCGTTGCTGCGCAACGGATGGGCGGACGTCTAGTCCCGGCGCTGTAAGTGGCGGTGTGTTTCGCGTTAAAACCGTGCTACTCAAGGGCGTCGATAACCAAGGGTTCACCCCGAAAGCGCCGCCCCGAAACTCCTGGCCGGCAGCACATGTGACCGGAACCGCGCGTAACGGAGGTTTTGCCCCGTTTATTCCTGATACGCGCCGTAGCTGCGCAGGCGCTTGTAGCGTTGCTGCAGCAGGTCGGTGACCGGCATCGCCTCGAGTTCGTCGAGCTGGTTCAGCAGCACCGCCTTCAGGCGGATCGCCATCGAGCGCGGATTGCGGTGGGCGCCGCCCAGCGGTTCGCGCACCAGCTTGTCGATCAGGCCCAGCTCCAGCAGGCGTGGCGCGGTCATGCCCAGTGCCTCGGCGGCATCCCTCACCTTGTCCGGGCTCTTCCACAGGATCGAGGCGCAGCCTTCCGGCGAGATCACCGAATAGGTGGCGTACTGCAGCATGTTGGTGCGGTCGCCCACGCCGATCGCCAGCGCGCCGCCGGAGCCGCCCTCGCCGATCACGGTGCAGACGATCGGCACCTTCAGCTCGGCCATTTCCAGCAGGTTGCGCGCGATCGCCTCGCTCTGGCCGCGCTCCTCGGCGCCCACGCCGGGGTAGGCGCCGGGGGTGTCGATCAGGGTCAGCAGCGGCAGGCCGAAGCGCTCGGCCATCTTCATCAGGCGCAGCGCCTTGCGGTAGCCCTCGGGACGCGGCATGCCGAAGTTGCGGCGTACCTTGTCCTTGGTATTGCGGCCTTTCTGGTGGCCGATGATCATTACCTGGCGGCCGTTGATGCGGCCGAGGCCGCCGACGATGGCGGCGTCTTCGGCATACATGCGGTCGCCGGCCAGTTCGTGGAACTCCTCGCAGATCACGCCGATGTAGTCGAGCGTGTACGGCCGCGCCGGGTGGCGTGAGAGCTGGGTGGTCTGCCACGAATTGAGGTTGCGGAAGATCTCCGCGGTCTTGACCTTGAGCTTCTCGCGCAGGCGGCCGACTTCCTCGTCGATGTTGAACGCCTGGCCATGGCTGGCGTGGCGAAGCTCTTCGATCTTCGCGTCCAGCTCGGCAATCGGTTGTTCGAAATCGAGGAAGTTGGGGTTCATTCGTTGCAATTCATGGCACAGAAGCGGCTCAGTATACCGTCCTGCGGGAAAACGCGAGAACGCCGCCGTATGGCTGTGACGGGGTGGACAAAAGCCCGTCGCCGAGCCGCCATTGCGCTATCGTCCGCCTCACCGCAAGCCGTCAGCCGGAGCCATGCCATGCCCAGCAAACCCATCGACGAGGCCAGGCTCGACCGCATCGTGGCCGAGGCGCGGCGCAACGCGGAGCAGCGCGAGCTGGGTTATCGCGAGCGTGCGCTGAAGATGTACCCGTGGGTGTGCGGCCGCTGTGCGCGCGAGTTCACCCGCGCGAACCTGCAGGAACTGACCGTGCACCACCGCAACCACAACCACGACGACAACCCGCCTGACGGCAGCAACTGGGAACTGCTGTGCGTGTACTGCCACGACAACGAACACGCGCGTCACATCGACCACGTGCGCGGCGGCGTGCTGGCGGTGGAGGACGCCCCGCCGGCCACCGGCAACCCGTTCGCCGACCTGAAGGCAATGCTGGAGCGGGGCAGCAAATGATTTTCTCCTCCCCCTGCTTTGCAGGGGGAGGTTGGGTGGGGGTTGTCGGGACTGGCAAGGAAGATCAAGAGCGACCCCACCCCAGCCCTCCCCTGCGAAGCAGGGGAGGGAGCAAGGCGGGTCAATCCTGCTGCTTGACGATGCGCAGTCGCGCCGCTTTCACGCCGGGCAGGGCGCGCACCGCGCGCAGCAGGTCGGGGATGGCTTCCACGCGCCAGGCTTCGCCGAGTTCGAGGTCGGCCTGGGCGCCCTGGTTGCGGTAGCCGTGCAGGGTCACGCTGGTGCGGCCGCCGCGGTAGCCGGCCAGGGCGTGCTGCAGCTGGCCGACGAAGTCCGGGCCGATGCCATTCAACTTCAGCTGCAACAGGCGCGCGTGGCGGCGGCAGGCGTCCGCCAGCGAACAGGCGCTGCGCGCGCGCAGCTGGAAGCCGCCGCCGGAGAAATCGTCGATGCGCAGCCCGCCGTCGACCACCAGCATCTCGTCGCGTGTCAGCAGCGGCGCAATCTGCTGGTACAGCTCGCCGAAGAAGCTCACCTCGATGACGCCGGTGCCGTCCTCCAGCCGCACGAAGGCGTCGCTGTCGCCGCGCTTGCGCACGGCGGTGACCATGCCGGCGACGGTCCATGGCGTGTCGGGACCACGACGGAAGCGGTTATTGTCGCCTTCGTCGTTCTTGCGCGGCTTCGGCGGCTGGTAGCGGTCGGCGATCTCGCCGAGCGGACAGGTCGACAGCTGCGCCAGTTCGTCCATCCACGGGTCGGTGGGGTGGCCGGACAGGTAATGCCCGAGCGTGTCGCGCTCGCCCTGCAGCTTCTGTTCCAGCGGCCATTCCGGCACGGTGGGCAGGTCGATGCGCAGCACGGGTGTCATCGCGCCCATGGCGGTGCCGAACATGTCGTTCTGGCCGGACTGCCGGTCGCGCAGGTACTGCTCGGCGGCCTTGATCGCGTCGGGCAGCTGCAGCATCAGGCTGGCGCGGTTGGCGGCGAGCGTGTCCAGTGCGCCGGACAGGATCAGCGCTTCCAGCACGCGGCGGTTGAGCCGGGTCGGGTCCACGCGGCGGCAGAAATCGGCCAGGTCGGTGTACTTGCCGTTGGCGCGTTCGGCGACGATGGATTCGCACGCCCCCTGGCCGACGCCCTTGATCGCGCCCAATCCGTACTGGATCGTCCTGGGCTCGATCGCCACGAACATGTACTCGGACGCGTTGACGTCCGGCGGCTGCACGGCGATGCCGATGGCCCGCGATTCGTCGAGGAAGGTCACCACCTTGTCGGTGTTGTCCATGTCCGAGGAGATCGTGGCGGCCATGAACTCGGCGGGGTAGTGCGTCTTCAGCCAGGCGGTCTGGTAGGAGACCAGCGCATAGGCGGCCGCATGCGACTTGTTGAAGCCGTAGCCGGCGAACTTCTCCATCAGGTCGAAGATCGCATCGGCCTTCTCGCCGGTCAGGCCGTCCTTCGCCGCGCCCTCGCGGAACTTGGCGCGTTCCTTCGCCATCTCCTCGAGCTTCTTCTTGCCCATCGCGCGGCGCAGCAGGTCGGCCCCGCCGAGCGAGTAGCCGCCGACGATCTGCGCCATCTGCATCACCTGTTCCTGGTAGACCATGATGCCGTAGGTCTCTTGCAGGATCGGCTCGACGCGCGGGTCGGGGTACTCCACTTCTTCGCGGCCGTGCTTGCGCGCCACGAAGCTGGGGATCAGGTCCATCGGGCCGGGGCGGTACAGCGCCACCAGCGCGATGATGTCCTCGAAGCGGTCGGGCCTGGCGTCCTTCAGCATGCGCTGCATGCCGGAGGATTCGAGCTGGAATACCGCGACGGTCTGCGCCTTCTTCAGCAGCTCGTAGGTGGGCGCGTCGTCCAGCGGCAGCGCGGCGATGTCCAGCGGTGTCTCGCCGGCTTTCGCGCGGCGCGCGTTGATCGCCTTCACCGCCCAGTCGATGATGGTCAGCGTGCGCAGGCCGAGGAAGTCGAACTTGACCAGGCCGACCGCTTCCACGTCGTCCTTGTCGTACTGGGTCACCACGCCGCCGCCGCCGGCTTCGCAGTACAGCGGCGCGAAGTCGGTCAGCGGGCTCGGCGCGATCACCACGCCGCCGGCGTGCTTGCCGGCGTTGCGGGTGAGGTTTTCGAGCTTCAGCGCCAGGTCGATCAGCGCGTGGGCGTCCTCGTCCTGCTCGTACGCTTCGCAGAACTCCTTGACGACGCGATCGGGTTCCTTCTTCGACTTCTCCGAGCGGCCAAGCGCATCGGACAGGGTGAGGTCGAGCGGCCGCGGCGGCACCATCTTGGCCAGTTTGTCGACCTGGCCGTAACCCATGCTGAGCACGCGGCCGGAATCGCGCAGCACGGCCTTGGCCGCCATCGAGCCGTAGGTGATGATCTGGCTGACGCGGTCGCGGCCGTACTTGCGCGACACGTAGTCGATCACCTCGTCGCGGCGGTCCATGCAGAAGTCGATGTCGAAGTCGGGCATCGACACGCGTTCGGGGTTGAGGAAGCGCTCGAACAGCAGGTTGAACTGCAGCGGGTCCAGGTCGGTGATCTTCAGCGCCCAGGCCACCAGCGAGCCGGCGCCGGAGCCGCGGCCGGGACCGACCGGGATGCCGTTCTGTTTGCCCCAGTTGATGAAGTCCGCCACGATCAGGAAATAGCCGGGGAAACCCATCTTGACGATGACGTCGAGCTCGCGCTCCAGCCGCGCCTCGTAGTCGGCCAGCGTGTGGCCGGCCGCCAGCGGCGCGCCGGCCAGCCGTTCGCGCAGGCCTTGCCGCGACAGCTCGCGGATATGGCTGTCGAGGTCGTGGCCCTCGGGCACCGGGAAGTCGGGCAGGTAGTAGGTGCCGAACTTGAGTTCCAGGCTGCAGCGTTTCGCCAGTTCAACGGTGTTTTCCAGCGCCTCGGGCAGGTCGGCAAACAGCGCGGCCATCTCCTCCGGCGTTTTCAGGTATTGCTGGTCGCTGTACTCGCGCGGGCGTTTCGGATCGGCCAGCACGCGGCCCTGGTTGATGCACACGCGCGCCTCGTGCGCGCCGAAGTCGTCCTGGGTGAGGAAGCGCACGTCGTTGCTGGCTACCACCGGCAGGCCGAGTTCGGTGGCCAGCGCCAGCGCGGCGGTGTTCCAGTTTTCCTCGCCGTCGCGGCCGCAGCGGGTCAGCTCCAGATACAGCCGCTCGGGAAACAGTCGCGCCAGCCGGCGCAGTTTTGCCAGCGCAGCCTCGATGCCCTGGTTCAGCGCGATGCGGCCGACCTCGCTCTCGCGGCCGAGCAGGGCGATCAGCCCGTCGCTGGCGCCGGCGGTGAGCCAGCCAGCCTCGACCAGTGCGCGGCCGCCGTGCTGGCCTTCCTGCCAGGCGCGCGAGACCAGCCGCGACAGGTTGAGATAGCCGCCGCGGTCCTGGCACAGCAGGGTGAGCCGCCACGGGCGCGGGTCGTCCGGCGCCGAGATCCACAGGTCGCAGCCGCCGATCGGCTTGATGCCGGCGGCGCTGCATGCCTTGTAGAACTTCACCAGCGCGAACATGTTGCTGTCGTCGGTCAGCGCCACCGCCGGGATGCCGTCACGCACACAGGCGGCGACCAGCGCCTTGATGCGGATGGTCGAATCGACCAGCGAGTATTCGCTGTGCAGGTGCAGGTGGGTATAGCGGACGGTCATGCGTTCTTGCGCGGTGAGTCCCCGCAGGCTACCCGGCACCTTGCCCAGCGGCAAGATTGACTTCCGTGCGGTTTGCGCGAAGCGCGGCGGCGCCTCGCCGGAAGCTGCCGGCCAGCCCGGCGCGGCGGCTACCGCCGACGGTGCCGGCTCGGCCATCAATGCGTTGATCTCGGCGACCAGGCTGTCCAGCATGTCTTCGCCGCAGCCCGCGTGCACGTGGGCCAGGTGCCGTCGCGATGCATGCAGCATCACCCTGATCAGGATGCCCTTGTCGGTGCCGCAGGGCTTGCCGAGGGTGCCGTCGCGGTCCCGGGTCATCAACAGGCCGGGCAGGCGCGGGTACAGGGCGCGCACGGTCCGCACGCAGGTCTGCCAGGTGACCCAGAAGCTGACCACCACCACCTTGCCGTGCAGCGAGGAGACGCTCACCGCCTTTTCGTCCTGGGTCGTGCCCAGCGCATCCGGCGGTGCGTCGCCCGGTCTTGCGCCGGCGTAGCGGCACGCCCCGGGGCAAGGGAAGCGGCGTGGCTCAGCGGACGTGGAAGCGTTCGCCCTCCTCTTCGACGGGCACCACATAGTGCTCGAGACTGCTCACCGCCAGCGGGTGGAGGTTGTAGTCGGCATGCGGCGGCGGCGCTTCGTCGACGCCGTCGAGTGCGGGGTTGGCCGGTTCGGGCACGGGCGTGCTGGCCGGCATCGGTGGAGCGGATGGGCGGTAGGACGGAGGCATCATGGCACGACTCCTGCGATCTGCGTGGCGCGTCGGGGCGCCTGTGGCAGCGGGTCGGCGGGTCAGCACTGGCTGGACATCGCCGCTGCTGCGGATGCGTCCGTGCGGGTTGCGTTCCCTGATGCCAATGATGCTCCCGGGCGGGGGGAAGTTGCATAGACGGATGGCCTATGCCGATCAATCTCATCGGGTACGCGATCCGCGGCCCGCGCGGCGATCAGAACAGCCTTGCCTGGTCCAGCCAGAGGCGTACCGGCGCAAAGCTGCGGCGATGCTGCCGGCACGGCCCGAGCCGCTGCAGCGCGGCCAGGTGCGCCGGGGTCGGGTAGCCCTTGTGCACGGCGAAACCGTAGCCCGGGTGCTCGCCATCGAGCGCCACCATCACGCGGTCGCGGCTGACCTTGGCCAGGATCGAGGCCGCGCTGATCGCCGGTTCCAGCGCGTCGCCGCCGACGATCGCGCGGCCGGGGCAAGGCAGGTCCTTCGGCAGCCGGTTGCCGTCGATCAGCGCCTCGTGGGCGACCGGCGCGAGGCCGGAAACGGCCCGGCTCATGCCGGCCATGGTGGCCTGGAAGATATTCAGGCGGTCGATCTCGTCCGGCTCGATCAGCACCACACAGTACGCCAGCGCGCGTTCGACGATCAGCGGATACAGCGCCTCGCGCTTCGCCTCGCTGAGCTTCTTCGAGTCGTTCAGCCCCGGGATCGGACGGCCCGGATCGAGGATCACCGCGGCCACCGCCAGCGGGCCGGCCAACGGGCCGCGGCCGGCCTCGTCGACGCCGGCGACGAGCACACCCGCTTCAATCGAGTCCCGCGCTTCTTGCGTTTGCCTCATCCCCCTCGTGGGGGAGGATTGAGGTGGGGTGCGGATGCTCGCAGAACGCTCACTCATGGCTGGGATTACGGCCGTCGATCAGCTCGGCGATCGCCGCTGCCGCGCGATCCCCCGCGTGGCCTTCCAGGCCGCCGCGCAGGGTCTGGTGCAACTGCTCGAACGCGGCGACGATCGCGCCGCGCCGCTCGCTGTCCTTGAACAGCGCCAGGGTGGCGGCGGCCAGTTTGTCGGCGGTGCAGTCGTCCTGCATCAGTTCGGGCACCAGCAGGCCGTCGCCGAGGCCGCAGGCGCGGGCCAGGATGTTCGGCAGCGCGTAGACGTCGGTCTTCAGCATCTTCAGCGCGCGGGCGATGCGGTAGCTCAACGGCGCGACGCGGTAGCCGACGACCATCGGGCGCTTCGCCAGCATCGCCTCCAGCGTGGCGGTGCCGGAAGCCAGCAGCACCACGTCGGCGGCCAGCATCGCCTCGTGCGCGTGGCCGTCCAGCAGCAGCGGTGCGCTCTCGCCGTGCTGCTCGCCGGCGAGCAGTTCCTCGAGCCGGGCGCGCACCTGCGGGTTGGCAGCGGGGATCACCACGCGCAGCCCGGGCACGGCGGCGGCCACCCGGTTCGCCGCGTCGATGAAGGTCCGGCCCAGCCGGCCGACTTCGGACAGCCGGCTGCCGGGCAGCACCGCCAGCACTGGCGCCTGCTGCGGCAGCTGCAGGATCTCGCGCGCGCCGACGCGGTCGGAGACCAGCGCGAAACGGTCGGCCAGCGGGTGGCCGACGAAGCGGGCGTCGATGCCGTGCTTCGCGTAGATCGCCGGCTCCATCGGGAACAGGCACAGCACGCGGCTGGCGCTGCGGCCGATCTTCTCCGCACGCTTCTCGCGCCAGGCCCAGACCGACGGGCTGACGTAGTGCACGGTGAGCATGCCGGCCTGCTTCAGCCGCTGCTCCACGCCGAGGTTGAAGTCGGGTGCGTCGATGCCGACCACCACGGCCGGCCGCTCCCGCAGCAGGCGCGCGACCAGCGCCCTGCGCAGCCGCAGCAGGCGGGGCAGGTGGCGGACCACCTCGCTGAAGCCGAACAGCGACAGCTCGCGGATGTCGTACCAGGAGTCGAAGCCCTCGCGCTGCATGCGCGCACCGCCGATGCCGACGAAGCGCGCCTGCGGATAGCGCTGGCGCATCGCCACGATCAGGTCGGCGCCGAGCTGGTCGCCGGAGTCCTCGCCGGCGAGGATGGCGATCAGGGGGGCCTGCGTGGAGACGTCGATGTTTTGCATTTCGTCTCCTTCGTGAAGCAAGAGCCGGGGCGCGCGTTTGATTTCCCGATAAGCGCCATACGCTTATCGGGCGAGCGCGCGCTCGCTCTGGTCGAGGAACTCGAGCATCGCCCGCACGTCGTCGCTCTCGCGCGCCTGCTCGACCAGCTTCTCGCGCGCCTCGGGCAGCGACAGGCCGGCCATGTACAGGGTGCGGTAGGCGCGCTTGATCGCCGCGATGCGCGTGGCGTCGAAGCCGCGGCGCTTCAGGCCCTCGCTGTTGATGCCGCGCGGGCGCCCCTGCTGTTCGTTCGCCATCATCACGAACGGCGGCACGTCGTGGCCGACCAGGCAGCCCATGCCGATGAAGGCGTGGGCGCCGACCTTGCAGAACTGGTGCACGCCGGAATAGCCGGACAGGATCGTCCAGTCGCCGATCGTCACGTGCCCGGCCAGCGCCGCGTAGTTGGAGAACACCACGTTGTTGCCGATCTGGCAGTCGTGCGCCACGTGCACGTAGGCGAGCACCCAGTTGTCGTTGCCGAGGCGGGTGACGCCGCCGCCGTCGCCGGTACCGCGGTTGATGGTGGTGAATTCGCGGATCAGGTTGCGGTCGCCGATCACCAGCTCGGTGCGCTCGCCCTGCCACTTCTTGTCCTGCGGTGCACCGCCGAGCGAGGCGAACTGGGCGATGCGGTTGTCGCGGCCGATCCTGGTGGGGCCCTCGATCACCACGTGCGGACCGACCACCGTGCCGTCGCCTATTTCCACCTCGGCGCCGATCACGCTGTAGGCGCCGACGCTGACGTTGGCGCCGAGGACGGCGGAGGGGTCGACCAGCGCGGAGGGGTGGATCATTTGTCGGTCCTCGCGGCGCACATCAGTTCGCAGCTGGCCACTTCCTTGCCGTCCACCAGGGTACGGGCGGTGAACAGGCCCATGCCGCGCACCAGGCGTTTCTGGGTCACTTCCAGGCGCAACTGGTCGCCCGGCACCACCGGCGCGCTGAAGCGCGCGTTGTCGACCTTGACCAGGTAGAACAGGGGGCTGCCGTCGTCGCCCTTGGCACGGCGGCTGAGTTGGGTCAGCAAGCCTGCGGCCTGCGCCATCGCCTCGACGATCAGCACGCCCGGCATCACCGGATGGCCGGGGAAATGGCCCTGGAAGAACGGCTCGTTGATGGTGGCGTTCTTGATGGCGACCACGCTGACGTCGGGCACGATCTCGACCACCCGATCCACCAGCAGGAACGGATAGCGGTGCGGCAGCAGTTCCTGGATCTGCTCCACGTTGATCGGCATGGGCAGGGCGCCTTTGTTCTCACTCATCGTTATTGTCCTTCTCCAACGCCGACAACCGGCGCGCGTACTCGTCCAGATGCTTGAAGCGCGCCGCATTCTTCCGCCACTGACGGTTGTCCTGCAGTGGCACGCCGGATGAATATTCGCCGGGCTCGCGGATCGAGTGCGCGACCAGGCTCTTGGCGGTAATGGTAACCCGGTCGGCCAGTTCGAGATGGCCGAGCACGCCGGCGTTGCCGCCGATCATGCAGTAGCGGCCGATCTTCGCACTGCCGGCCACCGCGGCGCAGCCGGCCATCGCGGTGTGCGCGCCGACGTGCACGTTGTGGGCGATCTGGATCTGGTTGTCCAGCCGTACGTCCTCCTCCAGCACGGTGTCCTCCAGCGCGCCGCGGTCGATCGTGGTGTTGGCGCCGATCTCGCAGTCGTCGCCGATGCGCACGCCGCCGAGCTGCGGGATCTTCACCCAGTGGTCGCGCTCGAAGGCCAGGCCGAAGCCGTCCGAGCCGATCACGGCACCCGGGTGCACCAGCACACGCTTGCCCAGCGTGACCCGGGTGACCAGGGTGACCCGCGCCACCAGCCGCGATTGCGCGCCCACCGCGCAGTCCTCGCCGAGGATGCAGTGCGGGCCGAGCACGGCGCCGTCGCCGATCTCCACGCCGTCGGCGATGACGCAGCCCGGGCCGATGCTGGCGCTGGCGCTGATCCGTGCGCCGTCGGCGACCACCGCGCTGGGATGGATGCCGGCCGGCGCGGCCGGCAGCCGTTCGAACAGCGCGGCGATCTTCGCGTAGGCGACATAGGGATCCCCGGCGACCAACGCGGCGGTCGGGCAGTCGGCGAGGTTTTCCTCGTGCAGCACCACCACGCCGGCATGGGTCCCCGCCAGCTGTCCGGTGTACCTGCTGTTGGAAAGGAAGCTTAGCTGGCTGGGGCGGGCACCCGCCAGCGTGGCGACGCCGTCGATGACGCGCGTGCCGTCGCCGTTGAAGCCGAGCCCGAACCGTTCGGCGAGATCGGCCACCGTGTAGTTGATTGCGCTCATGCGTGCTCCGGAACCTGCCGGCCATTGTAGGGGGTGGCGTCCCGGCCTGCAGTGCGCCACTCCGGCAAAAGAAAGCGCGGCATGGCCGCGCTTCCCTGGGTTCCCCCGGCCTTCGGTCGGGTCAGAACTGGCTGCCGAAGGTGAACTGGATCCGTTCCTCGTAGTGACGGTCCGCGGCCTGCGTGCGCAGCGGCACGGCGAAGCTGATGATCAGCGGGCCGATCGGCGCCTGCCACTGCAGCGACAGGCCGGTGGAGGCACGCAGGTCCGAGGCGTTGAAGCTGCTGTAATCCTTGTAGACGTTGCCGACGTCCATGAACCAGGACACGCGCGCGGTGTTGACGTCCTTCAGGAACGGCAGCGGCAGGAATACCTGCGCGGTGCCGAGCACCTTGAAAGAGCCGCCGATCGGTTGCGCGTAGTAACCGCCATTGCACAGGCCGCTGGCATTGGGCGTGCTGCCGTCGATACAGACCCGCGGGCCCAGCGTCTGGTCCTGGTAGCCGCGCACGTCGCGCACGCCGCCGGCGTAGTAGTTCTGCCAGAACGGCAGGTCCTGGCGCATGTCGGTGATGACATGGTTGGGGTTCTGGGCCAGGCTGGCGTCCTTCAGCGCCGTGAAGGCGTCGTCGCTGATGCCATTGTGGCCGTAGGTCTTGCCGTAGCCGACCTGGCCGTCGAGGTACAGCACGAAGCCCTTGCCGATCGGCCAGTAATGGTTGATTTCGGTGGAGAGCTTCCAGTACTGCACGGTCGAGCCGGGCAGCGCCACGTCGGTCGAGGCGGAGATCAGGCCGCCGCGGGTCGGCGCCCAGTAACCGTTGCGGGTGTCGTGGTTCCAGCCCAGCGTGCCGGTCCAGGTATGGATGGTCTTGTTGCCGATCTCGTTCTGGTAGTCGAGCAGCACCTGCGGGCTGTAGCCGGAGAACAGGTTGACCTTGTTGCTGCTGATGCCCAGGCCCACGCGCAGGCCGTCCGTTTCGCTGATCGGGATGCCGAGGTAGCTGGAGAAGCTCTTGGCGCTGGTGGCGTAGTTCGCGAAGTCGGTATTGCCGTAGTCGGTCTTCGAGTACGAGGCGCTGTAGCCGATGCCGATGCCGCTGTCGGTCAGGTACGGGTTGTAGTAGCTGAGGCCGATGCGGCTGTAGTAGGTGCTGCGCTCGCCGCTGATCGAGAAGCTGTCGCCGGTGCCGAACAGGTTGTTCTGCGACACCGAGGCGTTGAGGATGATGCCGGAGTACTGCGAGTAGCCGATGCCGAACTGCATGCTGCCGGCGGACTGCTCCTCGACCTTGACGCTGACGTCCACCTGGTCCTGGGTGCCCGGCACCAGCTTCTTGTCGATGTCCACCTTCTTGAAGTAGCCGAGCCGCTGCAGGCGGACCTTGGAGCGGTCGACCGCCGCCTGCGAGTACCAGGAACCCTCGAGCTGGCGCATCTCGCGGCGGAGCACGTTGTCCTCGGTGCGCGTATTGCCCTGGAACACCACCCGGCGCACGTACACGCGCTGGCCCGGCTCGACGTACATGGTCAGGTCGACGGTGCGCTTTTCCTTGTCCAGCTTCGGGATGGGCGTGACCTTGGCGTAGGCGTAGCCGATGTTGGCGAGCAGGCCCTTGATCGCCTTGGAACTCGCCTCGATCGCGCCACGGTTGAAGGTGTCGCCCGTCTTGACGAAGACCAGCTGGCGCATGGTCGCCTCGGGCAGGATCAGGTCGCCGAGCAGCTTGACGTCGGCGACCTTGTAGACCTCGCCTTCCTTGATGCTGGCATCGATGTACATCGCGCGCTTGTCCGGCGCGATCGCCACCTGGGTGGAGTCGACGCCGAAGTCGGCATAGCCGCGGTCCATGTAGTAGGACTGCAGTTTCTCCAGGTCGCCGGAGAGCTTCTCGCGCGAGTACTGGTCGTCCTTCGAGTACCACGACATCCAGTTGGTGGTGTTCGATTCGAAGCCGTCGCGGATCTGCTTGTCGGTGAACGCGTGGTTGCCGAGGATGTTCAGCTCCTTGATCTTGGCCGCCTTGCCCTCGCGGACCTCGATCTCGACGGCCACCCGGTTGCGGTCCAGCTGCGTCACGTGCGGGTCGACCGACACGTTGTATTTGCCGCGGTTGTAGTACTGCCGGGTGAGTTCCTGCTGCACGTTGTCCAGTGCCAGCCGGTCGAAGGTCTCGCCTTCGGACAGGCCGATCTCCTTCAGGCCCTTCTTCAGGTCGTCGGTCTTGATGTCCTTGTTGCCGCGCAGGGTCAGCTTGGCGATCGACGGCCGCTCGACCACCTTGATCACCAGGATGCTGCCTTCGCGGTCGAATTCCACGTCGCTGAAGAACTTGGTGCGGTACAGCGCGCGGATCGCGCGCTGCGCCCCTTCGTTGGTCAGCTGGTCGCCCTTGTTGATCGGCAGGTAGTTGAAGACGGTACCGGCGGAAATGCGGCTGAGGCCGTCGATGCGGATGTCCGACACCACGAACGGGTCGAACGCGAACGCATTGGCGGAGAGGGAGGCAAGCAAAATCAGCGCGGCGATACGCTTCATCGTCGGTTCCGTTGGGTTATTTCGATGGAGCGGCCAGCGCAGCCGCCCCGATCAACGCATGAGGCAGGGACAGGCCCTGCCTCGAAAGGGAATCCGCACCCCACCAGGGTAGTGCACGGGTTGACACACCGCCGCGCCATGCTGCGGCGGACGCAGGCAGGCGTGTCGTCGGCATGCTGCAGGCGTCGGGCATCGGTATCACGACAGCAGCATGCGGTGGATATCGTTGTAGAAAGCCAGCCCCATCAGGGTGAACAGCAGGGCCAGGCCGATGTACTGGCCCACAACCATCGTCTGTTCGCTGACCGGGCTGCCCTTGATCAACTCCACAAGATAATACAGCAGGTGCCCGCCATCCAGGACCGGAATCGGCAGCAGGTTGAGGATCGCCAGGCTCAGCGACACCAGCGCCAGGAACTGCAGGAACCACGGCAGGCCCATGCTGGCCGAGGCGTTCGCGACCTCGGCGATGCCGATCACGCCGGACAGGTTGCGGGTCGAGGCCTCGCCGGTCAGCATCTTGCCGAGCATGCTGAAGGTCTGCGTGGTGTTGCGCCAGGTGGCGCCGAGCGAGGCGGCCATGGCCCTGACCGGGCCGTAACTCACGGTGGCCGTTTCGACCGGTGGCGCACCCACGCCCAGCACCCACTTCGGCGGCTGGCCCTCCAGCGACTCCCACCTGGCGGTGACGTTCAGTTGCAGCGGCCGGCCGGCGCGTTCGATCGCGACCGCCAGCACCGGCGACCTGACGGCCTCGGCCTGCACCAGTTTGCCGAACGCGGCGAAGTCGCCCACCGCCTGGCCATTGACGCTGAGGATGCGGTCGCCGCCCTGCATGCCGGCCTGTGCGGCCGGCTGGCCGGGCATCACGGTCGCGGCGATCGCCGGCGGCGGCGCCAGCTTTAGCCCGAGCTTGCCCAGGTACTGGCCCACGTCCTGCCCCGGCGGCAATTCGTCCAGCGGCAGCACCAGTTCGCGCATGCGCCCGTCCTGGCCGCGCACGGCGAGCGGCAGCGGCGCGCGCCCGAGCAGGGCATTGGCCACCACATCCATCGCATCGGTCCAGGTGCCGACGCTGCGGCCGTCGATGCTGAGGATGCGGTCGCCCGGCTGGATGCCGGCGCTGGCGGCGATGCTCTGCGGCGCCGCGGTCACCACCGGGGCGACGTCCGGGCGGCCCAGCATGAACATCAGCCAGAATGCGGCGATGGTGAAGATCAGGTTGAAGCCCGGCCCGGCCGCGACGATGGCGATGCGCTGCCACACCGGCTTGCCGGTGAACTCTTGCCCGCGCAACGCGGGGTCGACCTCGCCCTCGCGCGCGTCGAGCATCTTCACGTAGCCGCCCAGCGGGATCGCGGCGATCTGGTACTCGGTGCCGTCGCGGCCGATGCGCTTCCAGATCGCGTTGCCGAAACCGACCGAGAAGCGCAGCACCTTGACCCCACAGCGGCGCGCGACCCAGTAGTGGCCGAACTCATGGAAGGTGACCAGCACGCCCAGCGTGACCAGCAACCAGAACACCGAGCCGAAGAAGGAAGTCATCAAGTACCGTGGCGAAAAGTCATCGAGACAAGAATATCAGCAAGCATTGCGCAGAACGCGGCGTGCCGTTTCCCGGGCCGTGCGGTCGCGTTCACGAAGGGTTTCAACATCGACCACGGCCTGCGCCGGCAGTTCCGCAAGCACGGCCTCGACCACGTCGGCGATCGACAGGAACGGCAGCGCGCCGGCCAGGAAGGCTTCCACCGCGATCTCGTTGGCGGCGTTCAGCACGGCTGGGGCATCGCCGCCGGCACGCAGCGCCTGGAACGCCAGCGCCAGGCAGCGGAAGGTGGCCAGGTCCGGCCGCTCGAACTGCAGCGGGGCGCAGGCGGCCAGGTCCAGCGGCGTCACCCCGGTCTCGACCCGTTCCGGCCAGGCCAGGGCGCAAGCGATCGCGGTGCGCATGTCCGGGTTGCCGAGCTGGGCCAGCACCGAACCGTCGACGTACTCCACCATCGAATGCACCAGGCTCTGCGGGTGCACCACCACGTCGATCGCCTCGGCCGGCGCGCCGAACAGGTGGTGCGCCTCGATCACCTCCAGGCCCTTGTTCATCAGGGTGGCGGAATCGACCGAGATCTTGCGGCCCATCACCCAGTTTGGGTGCTTGCAGGCCTGCGCGGGCGTGACGTCGGCCAGCTCGGCGCGGGTACGGCCACGGAACGGTCCGCCGGAAGCGGTCAGGACCAGCCGGCGCACGCCGCTCTCGCGCAGTTCGGGGCGTCCGCCCGGCAGGCACTGGAAGATCGCGTTGTGTTCGGAATCGACCGGGATCAGCGCGCCGCCGCCAGCAGCGACCGCCTGCAGCAGCAGCGGGCCGGCCATCACGATGGATTCCTTGTTCGCCAGCAACAGGCGCTTGCCGGCGCGCGCTGCCGCCAGCGTCGACTCCAGCCCGGCGGCGCCGACGATCGCGGCCACCACGGTATCGCACAAGCCGCCGGCCGCGGCGGCGGTCAGCGCAGCGGGGCCGCTGGCCACCTCGCAGCGCACGCCGGCGGCGGCGAGGCGGCGCGCCAGCTCGGCTTCCAGCGCCGGATCGGCGATCACCGCCAGCTCCGGCCGATGCTGCACGCACAGCGCGGCGAGCGCCTCGACCTGGCGATGCGCGGTCAGCACGGTGGCGCGAAAACGCTGCGGGTGGCGCGCGATGACATCGAGCGTGTTGCCGCCGATCGAACCGGTGGCGCCGAGGACGGCGACGTTGCGCATGGTCAGAGGTCCAGCAGGAGCAGGCCGGCGGCGAATACCGGCAGCGCGGCGAATACGCTGTCCAGTCGGTCCAGCAGGCCGCCATGGCCGGGAAAAATGCTGCCCGAATCCTTTACCTGGGCATGCCGCTTCATCAGGCTCTCGATCAGGTCGCCGACGATCGACACGGCGACCGTGAGCACCGCCAGCAGTGCCAGCGCCACCAGCCGGGCGCCGCGCACGTCGAGCAGCCAGGCACCCGCTGTCGCCACCAGCACGCCGGCCACCATCGCGCCGTACGCGCCGGCCCAGGTCTTGCCCGGGCTGATCTGCTGGGCCAGCTTGCGCCTGCCGAACGCGCGGCCGCTGAAATAGGCGCCGATATCGGAGGCCCACACGATCACCAGCGCCAGCAGGGTCCACCAGGGGCCGTGCGGCACGCGGGCATGGATGCAGGCCAGGGCCATCCATGCCGGCAGGATCACCAAGGCGCCGGCCAGCAGTTTCAACGCGAGGTTCTCGCGGGTGGGCGCCGCGCCGAACGCGAAGTGGCGCAGCCACAGGCAGGCCAGCAGCCACCAGGCCACGCCGGCGGCCAGCAGCAGCGGGGCCAGCGCGGTGGCGCGCGCGCTCCACAGCCACGCGAACACGCATGCCGCCGCGAGCAGCAGGCCGATGCGCCACGCCTGACTGCGCAGGCCGCTCAATTGGGCCCATTCCCACCAGGCCGCCAGGAAGGCCAGCGAGACGATCACCGCGAACACGGCGTTCGATGACAGCAGGATGATCAGGATCACCAGCGGCGCGAGCACCAGGGCGGTGAGGGTGCGCTGAAGCAGCATGGGAATCCTCAGGAAGGGATGGCGACCTGCTCGCCGGTGCGGCCGTAGCGGCGCTCCCGGCGGGCATAGTCTTCGATGGCCCGGCGCAGGCAAGCCTGGTCGAAATCGGGCCACAAGGTGTCGGTAAAGTACAGCTCGGCGTAGGCGACCTGCCACAGCAGGAAGTTGCTGATGCGGCATTCGCCGCCGGTGCGGATGAACAGGTCCAGCGGCGGCAGCTCGGCCAGGCTCATCCACCGGCCCAGCCGGACCTCATCGAGCTGGTCCACTCGCAGCTCGC
Source organism: Rhodanobacter sp. FW104-R8 (assembly GCF_001617365.1). Classification (GTDB taxonomy): domain Bacteria; phylum Pseudomonadota; class Gammaproteobacteria; order Xanthomonadales; family Rhodanobacteraceae; genus Rhodanobacter. The sequence continues at coordinate 201,929 of NZ_LVJR01000029.1, read as the reverse complement.
CGCGCGCCACCGCGGCGGCGGCCTGGCGGCTGGCCTGCACGATGTCCCAGCGGCCGCCGTAGCTCACCGCGATGTTCACCTGCAGCTTGTCGTTGCCGGCGGTGCGGGCCATCGCGGCGTGCATGCGCTTGTGCAGGGGCTCGTCGAACGCGTCGAGGTCGCCGATGAAGCGCAGCCGCACGCCGTGGCGGTGCAGCTCGTCCACTTCCTTGTCCAGCGCACGCACGAACAGGCCCATCAGGGCACCCACCTCGTCCTGCGGGCGCTGCCAGTTCTCGCTGGAGAAGGCGAACAGGGTCAGCACCCGGACGCCCTCGCGCAGGCACGCCTCGATCACCTCGCGCACGGCCTTGCGGCCGGCGTCATGGCCGAAGCTGCGTGGGCGGTGGCGGCCCTTGGCCCAGCGGCCGTTGCCGTCCATGACGATGGCGATATGGCGCGGAACCTGGGCCGCTTCAGCGCCGGGCATGACGGATGCGATGGCGCTCAGAGCGCCATCAGCTCCTCTTCCTTGGCCTTGACCACGGCGTCCACGTCTTTCACCGCGCGGTCGGTGAGCTTCTGGATCTCGTCGTCGACGCGGCGGTCTTCATCCTCGGTGATGAGTTTTTCCTTGAGCAGGTCCTTGACCTGCTGCAACGCGTCGCGGCGCACGTTGCGGATCGCGATCTTGGCGTTCTCGCCCTCGTGGCCGACGTGCTTGGCCAGCTCGCGGCGGCGCTCCTCGGTGAGCGCGGGCATGTTGAGGCGGATCACGGTGCCGGCGGTGGTCGGCGTAATGCCCAGGTCGGAGGCCATCAGCGCCTTCTCGATCGGCGCCACCATGGTCTTTTCCCAGGGCGTGATGATGATCGTGCGCGCGTCGGACAGCGTGACCGAGGCGACCTGGGTCAACGGCATGTCGGACCCGTAGTAGGGCACCTTGATGCCGTCCACCAGCGCGGTGCTGGCGCGGCCGGTGCGGATGCGGGTGAGGTCGTGCTTGAGTGATTCGATGCTCTTGCCCATGCGGGTCTGGGCGTCGTTCTTGATGTCGTTGAGCATGTGGCGCTTCCCGGTGAATCTGGCAACGTTCGATTATAGCAGTGGAGGCCGGCGAGGCTTGCTGCGGCGCGGTCAGCCGCCGTCGACCAGGGTACCGATCGGCTCGCCGCGCATGATCTGCATGAGGCTGCCCGGCACGGTCATGTCGTAGATGCGCAGCGGCATGCCGTGGTCGCGGCACAGCGCGATGGCGGCGGTGTCCATCACCTGCAGGTTGCGCTGGATCACGTCACCGTAGGTGAGCTGTTCGTAGCGGGTGGCGTCGGCGTGGCGGGCCGGGTCGGCGGTGTACACGCCGTCGACCTTGGTGGCCTTCAGCAGCAGGTCGGCGCCGATTTCCACCGCGCGCAGGGCGGCGGCCGAGTCGGTGGTGAAGAACGGGTTGCCGGTGCCGGCGGCGAACAGCACGATGCGTCCCTTCTCGATGTGGCGGATCGCCCGGCGGCGGATGTAGTCCTCGGCCACGTCGTGGATCTGGATCGCGCTCATCACGCGTGCGTAGCCGCCGCGCTTCTCGATCGCGTCGGCCATCGCCAGCGCGTTCATCACCGTGGCCAGCATGCCCATGTGGTCGCCGGTGACGCGGTCCATGCCGGCGGCGGCGAGGCCGGCGCCGCGGAAGATGTTGCCGCCGCCGATCACCACGCCCACCTGCACCCCGGCCTTGCGCACCTCGATGATCTCGTCGGCGAGGCGGCCGATCACCTTCGGGTCGATGCCGTAGTCGGCGTCGCCCATCAGCGCTTCACCGGAGAGCTTGAGCAGGATGCGGTGGTACTTCGGCTGGTCGCTCATGGGGTCTCCGGATTGTGTGGGGCAAACCGTCACATTGTAGCGGAGGGCGGGTGGCGACGGGGCGGGCGCGAACGGAAAGGAGCGAAAAATGCGGGTGCGCGCCGCCGGGTCTCCGGAGACCGTGGAAACGAAAAGGGCCGCGGTTTCCCGCGGCCCTCGATTCGAAGCATCGCTTTTTCTAGACAGTCCGGCCATGGATGGCCGGTCTGCCGGTCAGGGACGACTATTACCTCAAACCGGCCTGCTTCATCACTTCGGCGGCGAAATCCTCTTCCACCTTCTCGATGCCTTCGCCGACGGCCAGGCGGGCCACCGAGAGGACGTCGGCGCCTTCCTTCTTCAGCGCCTCGGCCACGGTCACGTTGGTGTCCAGCACGTAGGGCTGGCCGAGCAGGGTGACCTCGGAGACGATCTTGTGGACCTTGCCGGAGACGATCTTCTCCAGGATGTCGGCGGGCTTGTTCTTTTCCTTGTCAGACATGGCGGCCAGCGCGATTTCCTTTTCCTTGGCGAGGAAGTCGGTCGGCACGTCCTCGGCGCGGACATAGGCGGGGTTCATCGCGGCGACGTGCATCGCGATGCCCCTGGCCAGCTCCTCGGAGCCGCCCTTGAGCGCCACCAGCACGCCGATGCGGCCGCCGTGGATGTAGCTGCCGATGATGCCGTTGGTCGCGACGCGGGCCAGGCGGCGCACGTCGATCTTCTCACCGATGGTGGCGATCAGCGTCTTGGCGGCTTCTTCCACGTTGGCGGCGCCCGGGTAGGCGGCCGCCTTCAGCGCGTCGATGTCGGCGGCGCCGGAGTTCAGCGCGACGTCGGCGACGGTGTCGCTGAATTTCAGGAAGCTGGCGTCCTTGGCGACGAAGTCAGTCTCGCAGTTGATCTCGACCAGCACGGCCTTGCCCGGGGCCTGGGCGGCCACGATGCGGCCTTCGGCGGCGACGCGGCTGGCCTTCTTGTCGGCCTTGGCCAGGCCGGACTTGCGCAGCCACTCCATCGCGGCTTCGATGTCGCCGTTGTTCTCGACCAGCGCCTTCTTGCATTCCATCATGCCGGCGCCGGACCGCTCGCGCAGCTCCTTGACCAGTTGTGCGGAAATATTGCTCATCGTCAATCCTCTGAATGCGTCAGTTGCGCGGCGGCGATGGAGCGCCACCGCGCGGTTATCGCGTGCGGATGCGACGGCGGCGCCGGGCCGCCGTCGCCGCGCTTACTTGGCGGCAGGCGCGCCGTCGTTGCGCGGGCCGCGGCCGCCGTCACGGCCGCCATCGCGGCGCGGGGCGCTCTTGCGCGGGGCGGCGTCGCGGCGCGGAGCCGGCTTGCGATCGACCTTGGCGACCGGGTTGCCTTCCTCGTCCAGCTCGACGAAGTCGTTGGCGTCGCCCTGGGCGGCGGCAGGCGCGGCGGCCTTGCCTTCGAGGATCGAGTCGGCGGCGGCGCGGGCGTACAGCTGGATCGCGCGGATCGCGTCGTCATTGCCCGGGATGGCGTAGTCGACCAGTTCCGGGTTGTAGTTGGTGTCGACCACGGCGATCACCGGGATGCCGAGCTTCTTGGCTTCCTGCACGGCAATGTCTTCGTGGCCGATGTCGATCACGAACAGCGCGTCGGGCAGGCGGTTCATGTCCTTGATGCCGCCCAGCGAGGCCTGCAGCTTGTCGCGTTCGCGGCGACGGGCCAGCACTTCGTGCTTGACCAGCTTCTCGAAGCTGCCGTCGGTCTCGGCCGCTTCCAGCTCCTTCAGGCGCGAAACGGACTGCTTCACGGTGCGGAAGTTGGTCAGCATGCCGCCGAGCCAGCGCGAGGTGACGAACGGCATGCCGGCGCGGGCGGCCTCTTCGGCCAGCGGCTCGCGCGCCGAGCGCTTGGTGCCGACGAATAGGACGGTGCCGCGCTTCTGGGCCAGACCCGATAGGAAGTTCATCGCGTCGGTGAACAGCGGCAGGGTCTTTTCGAGGTTGATGATGTGGATCTTGCCGCGGGCGCCGAAGATGTACGGGGCCATCTTCGGGTTCCAGTAACGGGTCTGGTGACCGAAATGGACGCCGGCTTCGAGCATCTGGCGCATGGTGACTTGGGCCATGGGTGTAACTCCGATTGTTGAGCCTGGTGACAGGCTCGGGGGTTGGGACCTCCACGCATCCCCGGCTTCGACCGCGACTGGCCCGATGTTGTCGGTGGGCGAGGCGCGGCACCCCGAAGGCGGTGCCGATGCGTGTGTGGCGTTGGTTGGGGTGTTGTACCGCTGGGGGTTACAATCCCGGTTCGCTTTGCGCTGGCCGGGCCGTCAAGACGGGCCTGTCAGGTCTGCAAAACTCCGAGATTGTAGCCGGTCCGCCGGCGGCGCGGCAAGTTGCTGGATTTCCTGGGCTTCTGTCGCCATATGAAGTGGAATCCATGGCCATTACCCTGAAATCCCCCGCAGACCTCGAAGGCATGCGTGTCGCCGGCAAGCTGGCGGCCGAAGTGCTGGCGATGCTCAAGGAATACGTCAAACCCGGCGTCACCACCGAGGAACTGGACCGGCGCGCCTACGAGCACATCGTGAACGTGCAGAAGGCGATTCCTGCCAACGTCGGCTACCACGGCTTCCCGAAGACCCTGTGCACCTCGGTCAACCACGTGATCTGCCATGGCATCCCGAACGAGGGCAAGGTGCTCAAGGACGGCGACATCGTCAACCTCGACGTCACCGTGATCAAGGACGGCTGGCACGGCGACACCAGCCGCATGTACGTCGCCGGCACCCCGTCGGTGCTGGCCAGGCGGCTGGTCGACACCACCTTCGAGGCGATGATGCGCGGCATCCAGGCGGTGCGCCCGGGCGCCACCCTGGGCGACATCGGTCACGCGATCCAGCAGCATGCCGAGGCGGCCGGCTTTTCGGTGGTGCGCGAGTACTGCGGGCACGGCATCGGCAAGGTCTACCACGACGAGCCGCAGGTGTTGCACTACGGCAAGCCCGGCACCGGGGTGGAGCTGAAGAAGGGCATGACCTTCACCGTCGAGCCGATGATCAACGCCGGCAAGCCGCAGACCCGCCAGCTGCCGGACGGCTGGACGGTGGTCACCAAGGACCATTCGCTGTCGGCGCAGTGGGAGCACACCATCGCGGTCACCGATGACGGCTTCGAGATCCTCACGCCCTGGCCCGACGCTTGAAGCAGGAGTGAGCGGAGAGGGGTGAGAAACGAGAGCCGGGCACGTGGCGCCTGAAGCCGGATGCTGTGGAGACATGGCAGACTGCCCCTCTCACTCCTCACTTCTCTTCACTCACTCCCCGCTTTTCGCATGCCGACCGGCTCCCCAGTACTTCCTCCCTTGCCGCGCCTGCCGGCGGCGGTGCCGCGTTCGGGCGTCTCGGCCGACGCGCGGCGGGCACTGCGGCAACTGCTGGGCGACGTCGACCGGGCGCTGGCCACGGCGTTTCGCGACGGCGCCGATGCCAGCATGCTGGCGCGGCGGCGCGGCGAATCGGTCGACCGGGTAGTGGCGCACGTATGGACGGCCTGCCTCGGCGACGTGACCGGGGCGGCGCTGTTCGCGGTCGGCGGCTACGGCCGTGGCCTGCTGTTTCCGTATTCGGACGTGGACCTGCTGGCCCTGGTGCAGGCGCCGGAGCCGGCCCGGCGGCGCGCGCTGGAGCAGTTTTTTGCCACGTTGTGGGATATCGGCCTGAAGGTGGGCCATGCGGTACGCGACCCGGCGCAGTGCCGCACGCTGGCCGCGCAGGACGCCAGCGTGTTCACCAGCCTGCTGGACGCCCGTCGGCTGGCGGGCGACCCGGCATTCGATACGCGGCTGCGTGCCGTGGTCGACGATCCCGCGCTGTGGCCGGCGCCGGCGTACCTGGCGGCGCGGCTGGCCGAGCGCGATGCCCGTCACGCCCGTTTCGACGACACCGCCTACAACCTCGAACCGAACCTCAAGGACGGGCCCGGCGGCCTGCGCACGCTTGATTCGCTGCGCTGGCTGGGCCGGCGGCTGGCGCATGCGGGCGAACTCGCCGACATGGTGGCGGAAGGGTTGCTCGATCCGGCCGAGCAGTCCGCGCTGGAGCAGTCCGAGGCCACTTTGCGCCGCTACCGTTACGCGCTGCACCTGGAGGCGGGCCGGCCCGAGGAGCGGTTGCTGTTCGACTACCAGCGTGCGCTGGCCGCGCGGCTGGGCTTCGAGGACGAACACGAAAGAAACCTCGGCGTCGAGCAGTTCATGCAGGGCTATTACCGCGCCGCCAGCCAGGTCGAGCGGCTCGGCATGCAGGTCGCCGAGCGCTTCGTGGAAATGCTGGAGCCCCCGGGCGAGGCGGTGCCCGTGGGTGCCGACTTCATCCGCTACGGCAAGCGCCTGGCGGCGCGCGACCCGCAGCTGTTCATGCGCCGGCCGGCTGCCCTGGTGGAGATCTTCATCGCGCGGCTGGACCAGCCTGGCGTGGTCGGCTTCAGCGCCGACACCATGCGCCGCATCCACCAGGCCACCGCCGCGCATGGCGATGCGCTGGCCGACGACGGCGAGGTGCTGGCCGCGTTCCTGCAGCTGCTGCGCCGTGGTGCGCCGGCGGTGGAGGCACTGTGGCGGATGAACCGGCACGGCCTGCTGGCGGCGATCCTGCCGGCGTTCGGCAAGGTGTTCGGGCGCATGCAGTACGACCTGTTCCATGTCTACACGGTCGATGAACACACCCTGCGCGTGCTGCGCAACCTGGCGCGCTTCGCCGACCCGGCGGCGAAGCGCGAGTTTCCGCTCGGCTGCGAGATATGGCACGGCCTGCCCGCCCCGGAAGTGATGTTGCTGGCGGGGCTGTTCCACGACATCGCCAAGGGGCGCGGCGGCGACCATTCGGTGCTCGGCGCGGAGGATGCGCGGGCGTTCTGCAGCCGGCTCGGGCTGCCGCCGGCCGACGTCGAGCGGGTCGCCTGGCTGGTGCGCTGGCACCTGCTGATGAGCACCACCGCGCAGCGCCAGGACATCACCGACCCGGACGTGGTGCACCGGTTCGCCGACGTGGTCGGCAGCCGCGAGCGGCTAGGCCAGCTGTACCTGCTCACCGTGGCCGACATTATCGGCACCAGCCCGCGGCTGTGGAACGGCTGGAAGGACCGCCTGCTCGCCGACTTGTGCACCAGCACGCGCTACGCCCTGCGCAGCGACGTGGAACTGCCGCGCGACATCGGCGCGCGCGCGCGCGAATGCTCCGAATATGCGCTGGCGCTGCTGCTGAACGAGGGGCATGCCGAGGCCGACGTGGTGCGGGTCTGGGCCGACTTCCCCCAGCTCAGCTTCCTGCGCCACCGGCCGGAGCAGATCGCCTGGCAGACCGCGGCGATCCTGCGGGCGCAGGGCGCGCTGCCGCTGGTGGCCGTGCATCCGCTGTCGGTGCGCGGCAGCACCGAGCTGTTCGTCTACACGCCCGATCGCGACGGCCTGTTCGCCACCATCACCGCGGTACTGGATCGCCTGCGTTTCTCGGTGTTGGAGGCGCGCATCCTCAGCTCGCCGACCGGGATGGCGCTGGACACCCTGCTGCTGCTCGATGCGGACAGCCAGCAGCCGGTGAGCGCGGCGCGGGCGGAGGAATTGCAGCAGCGGCTGCAGCGCGCGCTGGCGCAATCGGCCGGCGTGCAGCCGAGCAAGCGCGGCATGTCGCGCCACCAGAAGCATTTCCAGATGACCCCGCAGATCAGTTTCCACGCCGCCGGCGGCCGCACCCAGCTGGCCCTGATCGGTGCCGACCGTCCCGGCCTGCTGGCCGCGGTGGCGCAGGTGATGCTGGCCACCGGGGTACGCGTGCACGACGCGCGCATCGCCACCTTCGGCGAGCGCGTGGAGGATTTCTTCCAGCTCACCGACCGCCACGACGCGCCGCTCGACGAGGCGCTGCAGGGGCGCCTGTTGCAGGCGCTGCTGGAACGGATCGGTCCGGCGCGGGATTGAGCGGCGGTCTGCGCGTTATCATCGCGGCCGCTGCGCATTGCAGCGGCCACGCGGCTTCGCCATGACCTACCTGCTGATCAAGTCGTTGCACCTGCTGTTCGTGATCGCCTGGATGGCCACGGTGTTCTACCTGCCGCGGATCCTGGTGAACATGGCCGAGGCGGCGGACGAGCCGGCGGTGCTGGCGCGGCTGCAGCTGATGGGGCGGCGGCTGTACAAGTTCGGCCACAACATGTTCGGCATCGCGTTCCTGTTCGGCCTGACCCTGTGGCAGGGCTGGCGCGTGTTTCCGCAGACGTTGCCAAACGTGACCGCCGGCACGCACTGGATCGACGCCAAGCTGACCCTGGTCGCCGTGCTGCTGGCGTACTTCATCTGGGCTGGGCGGCTGCTCAAGCGCAGCGAAAAGGGCGGCGCGCTGCCGTCCTCGCGCGCGCTGCGCTGGCTCAACGAGCCGCCGGTGCTGCTGCTGCTGGGCGTGATCTGGCTGGTAATCGCCAAGCCGTTTTGAGGTAGCGTGTAGGAGCGCACCCTGTGCGCGAGCTTTCCGTTACGTGACGAAGAGTCATCGCGCACGGGGTGCGCTCCTACACGTCAGTTGTAGTACTCGCGGTACCACGCGACGAAGCGCGCCACGCCATCCTCGATCGAGGTATGCGGCGCGTAGCCCACGTCACGGCGCAGCGCCGACACGTCGGCCCAGGTGTCCGGCACGTCGCCCGGCTGCATCGGCAGCAGGCGCTTTTCCACGGTACGGCCGAGGTTCTGTTCCAGCAGCTCGATGAAGCGCAGCAGCTGCACCGGCTGGTCGTTGCCGAGGTTGTAGACGCGGTACGGCGCGCTCGAGGTGCCGGGGTTCGGCCGCTCGGCGTCATAAGCCGGGTCCGGTTCGGCCGGGTGGTCCAGCGTGCGGATCACGCCCTCGACGATGTCGTCGACGTAGGTGAAGTCGCGGCTGTGGCGGCCGAAGTTGAACACGTCGATCGGTTCGCCGCGGCTGATCCGGTCGGCAAACAGCATCGGCGACATGTCCGGCCGTCCCCACGGCCCGTACACGGTGAAGAAGCGCAGGCCGGTGGTGGGCAGGCCGTACAGGTGGCTGTAGGTGTGCGCCATCAGCTCGTTCGCCTTCTTGCTGGCGGCGTACAGGCTGACCGGGTGGTCGACCGCGTCCTCCACCGCGAACGGCAGCTTGCGGTTGGCGCCGTAGACCGAGCTGGACGAGGCGTAGACCAGGTGCTCCACGGCGCCGTGGCGGCAGGCTTCGAGGATGTTGACGAAACCGACCAGGTTGCTCGACACGTAGGCCTGCGGGTTCTTCAGCGAATAGCGCACGCCGGCCTGCGCGGCGAGGTTCACCACGCGCTGCGGCCCGAACGTGGCGAACGCATGGTTCACCGCGCCCGCATCGGCCAGGTCGGCGCGCTGGTGGGTGTAGTTCGGGTGGTCGATGAAGCGCGCCAGGCGGGCTTCCTTCAGCGCCGGATCGTAATAGTCGTTGTGGTTGTCGTAGCCGTGGACCACGTCGCCGCGCGCCAGCAGGCGCTGCGCCAGGGCGGCGCCGATGAAGCCGGCGGTGCCGGTGACCAGGATGCGCATGGAGTGTCCTCGGGAGATCGCGGGTATTGTATCGCCGCCGACGGCCGGCGAAGCCACGCCGGCTGCGGATTGACAGGCCATCCAGGCTAAACTAGCGTTTCTGCATCCATCACCAGACAAGGTGGCCCGCGCTGCGCGCCGGCCGAGTGTGCGACATGGCAACTACCCGCTTCCACGACTGACCGCCAGCACGCCTTCGTTTCTTCGTCATCAAAGAAAGGGCGTCATGCCCTTTTTTGCTTTTCCAGAGAAGCCTCCATGATTGAAATCACGCTACCCGACGGCAGCAGGAAACCGTTCGACCATCCGGTCACCGTGCAGGACGTGGCCGCCTCGATCGGCGCCGGCCTGGCCAAGGCGACCCTGGCCGGCAAGGTCGACGGCCGGCTGGTCGACGCCAGCTTCCCGATCGAGCATGACGCCAGTGTGCAGATCGTCACCGAGAAGAGTCCCGAGGCGCTGGAGATCCTGCGCCACTCCACCGCGCACCTGATGGGCCAGGCGGTGCAGCGGCTGTTCCCGGGCGCGCAGGTCACGATCGGCCCGGTGATTGACAACGGCTTCTATTACGACTTCGCCTACGAGCGCCCGTTCACCCCGGACGACCTGCCCAGGATCGAGGCGGAGATGCACAAGATCGTCGCCGAGCAACTGCCGGTGACGCGCAGCGTGAAGTCGCGCGACGAGGCGGTGGCGTTCTTCCGCGGCATCGGCGAAAACTTCAAGGCGGAGATCATCGAGGGTATTCCGGCCAGCGAGGACCTGTCGCTGTACACGCAGGGCGAGTTCACCGACCTGTGCCGCGGCCCGCACGTGCCGAACACCGGCAAGCTGCATTCGTTCAAGCTGATGAAGGTGGCTGGCGCGTACTGGCGCGGCGATTCGAACAACGCGATGCTCAGCCGCATCTACGGCACCGCCTGGCTCAACGACAAGGACCTCAAGGCCTGGCTGCTCCAACTGGAGGAGGCCGAGAAGCGCGACCATCGCAAGATCGGCAGGCAACTCGACCTGTTCCACCAGCAGGAAGAGAGTCCGGGCATGGTGTTCTGGCACCCGAACGGCTGGGCGATCTGGCAGCAGGTCGAGCAGTACATGCGCGGCGTGTACAGGAAGAGCGGCTACCAGGAGGTGCGCTGCCCGCAGGTGCTGGACGTGTCGCTGTGGAAGAAATCCGGGCACTGGGACAACTATCAGGAAAACATGTTCTTCACCGAGTCGGAGAAGCGTACCTACGCGCTGAAGCCGATGAACTGCCCGGGCCACGTGCAGGTGTTCAACACCGGCCTGCACAGCTACCGCGAACTGCCGATCCGCTACGGCGAGTTCGGCGGCTGCCACCGCAACGAGCCGTCCGGCGCGCTGCACGGCATCATGCGCGTGCGCGCGTTCACCCAGGACGACGGCCACATCTTCTGCACCGCCGGGCAGATCGAGTCGGAAGTCACCGCGTTCCACCGGCAGGCGATGCAGGTCTACGCGGACTTCGGCTTCGAGGACATCGGCCTGAAGATCGCTCTGCGCCCGGACAAGCGCATCGGCGACGATGCGGTGTGGGATCGCGCCGAGGCGGCCTTGCGCGCGGCGCTCTCCGCCGCCGGCGTGGCCTGGGAGGAACTGCCGGGCGAGGGCGCGTTCTACGGCCCCAAGATCGAGTACCACATGAAGGACTCGATCGGCCGGGCCTGGCAGGTCGGCACCATGCAGGTCGATTTCATGATGCCCGAGCGGCTCGGCGCCGAGTACGTGGACGAGCATTCGCAGAAGCGGCATCCGGTGATGCTGCACCGGGCCATCGTGGGTTCGATGGAGCGTTTCATCGGCATCCTGATCGAGCACCACGCCGGCCTGCTGCCGGCCTGGCTGGCCCCGGTACAGGCGGTGGTGATCAATATCACCGATGCGCAGGCCGATTACGTCCGCGAAGTGACGCAAACCCTTGTCGACAAAGGTTTCCGGGTACAATCGGATTTGCGCAACGAGAAAGTCGGCTATAAAATCCGCGAGCATACGCTGCAGAAAGTGCCTTATCTTCTCGTGGTCGGTGATCGCGAGAAGGAGACGGGTGCTGTTTCCGTGCGTACCCGTTCCGGCGAGGACCTGGGCAGCATGCCGCTGGCCGGCTTCGTGGAACGACTGGAGACCGAAATCCGGCGCTGAGCGCCGGGCGGTCTGTTTCATCACTTCTTCTGGAGGATCGTGGTATCGCTACCACCGACAACAAGGGCAATCGTCGTAACCTGGAAATCCGCGTGCCGCGCGTGCGCGTGATCGGCCCGGATTCCGAACAGCTCGGCATTCTCTCCCGTGACGAGGCGCTGCGCGCGGCCGAGGAAGCGGGCATGGATCTGGTCGAGATCCAGCCGAACGGCGATCCGCCGGTCTGCCGCATCATGGATTACGGCAAGTTCAAGTTCGAAGCCCAGAAGAAGGCGCAGGCCGCCAAGAAGAAGCAGAAGCAGGTCGAGATCAAGGAAGTGAAGTTCCGTCCGGTCACGGACGTGGGCGACTACCAGATCAAGCTGCGCAACATGCTTCGCTTCCTCGAGGAAGGCGACAAGGTCAAGGTCACCATCCGCTTCCGCGGCCGCGAGATGTCGCACCAGGACCTGGGCCAGAACCTGGCCAAGAAGATCCAGGAAGACGTCGGCGAGAACGGCCTGGTCGAATCCTTCCCGCGGCTGGAAGGGCGCCAGATGGTCATGATGATCGGCCCGAAGAAGAAATAGGCATCACGGCGCCCATCGCGCCGGGCTGCTTCCGGTAGGAGCGCACCCTGTGCGCGATGCTCTGATGGCGATCGGTGCCAAGAGCATTCGCGCACAAGGTGCGCTCCTACTGGTATCCGGGGGCTGAACTCCGTATAATCGCCGGTTCGACCCGCTTGGAAGGGTCGTGCACCGATCATGGCAGGAAGGAAAGCGTGGCCAGATCCCTCCCGGGATGCCGCCGCCAGATCAGTCAGAAACCGGGCCGTCCCGAGCGGACGAGTCCCACACAAGGAGCATTACCATGCCCAAGATCAAGACCAACCGGGCGGCGGCGAAGCGTTTTCGCAAGACCGCGTCGGGCAAGATCAAGTGCGGCCACGCGTTCAAGTCGCACATCCTGACCAAGAAGTCGACCAAGCTGAAGCGTGGTCTCCGTGCCCCGAACCACCTCAAGGCGTGCGACGCCCCGGGCGTGGCTCGCATGCTGCCGTACTTGTGAGGAGATAGACCATGGCTCGTGTAAAGCGTGGCGTCACCGCCCGTCGTCGTCACAAGAAAATCATCGGCCGCGCCAAGGGCTACTACAACGCCCGTCGCAAGGTCTTCCGCGTCGCCAACCAGGCCGTCGTCAAGGCCGGCCAGTACGCGTACATCGGCCGCAAGCAGCGCAAGCGCCAGTTCCGTGCGTTGTGGATCGTCCGCATCAACGCCGCCGCGCGCATGTTCGGCCTGTCCTACAGCCGCCTGATCAATGGCCTGAGCAAGGCCGGCATCACGGTCGACCGCAAGGTCCTCGCCGATATCGCCGTGCACGACATCAAGGCGTTTGGCGCGATCGCCGAGAAAGCGAAGGCCAGTCTGGCCGCTTGATCGTCGGGCGCTGCGGCGCCAGCACGATATGATGTAAAGCAAGCGGGGAGGAGGCCAACGCCTCCTCCCCGTTTTTGTTGGAAAAATGCTCTCTGCGATTGCCTCCTCTCCCTTTGGGAGAGGATTGAGGTGAGGGTTCGGGGCTTGCCCCATCCTTTATCAAAGCACGCTTCGAACCGGCGACAACGCAAGAGTGGCCCCTCACCCTGCCCTCTCCCCGAAGGGGAGAGGGGAAGCAGCGAGAAGCGCATCACTATGGACGACCTGGACAGCCGCGCCGCGCAGGCGCTGGCCGAAATCGACAAGGCCGACACGCTGGAGGCGCTCGACGCGCTGCGCGTCGGCCTGCTCGGCAAGAGCGGCATCGTCACCGCCGCGCTGAAGACGCTGGGCGCGCTGGCGCCGGAGGAGCGCAAGCTGCGCGGCGCCGAGGTCAACAAGGTCAAGGAGCGCCTGTCCGACGCCTTGGGTGCACGCAAAGCTAGCCTGGAGCAGGCGGAACTCGATCGTCGCCTTGCCTCCGAGAAGCTCGACATCACGCTGCCCGGGCGCGATGGCGCGCGCGGCGGCATCCATCCGATCACCCGCGCGCTGGAGCGCATCGCATCGATCTTCGCGCGGCTCGGCTACCAGCGTGCCGACGGTCCGGAGATCGAGGACGACTGGCACAACTTCGAGGCGCTGAATTTCCCGCCGCACCATCCGGCGCGCGCGATGCACGACACCTTCTACTTCGGCGACGGCCGCCTGTTGCGCACGCATACCTCGCCGGTGCAGATCCGTTCGATGGCCGGTCGCCAGCCGCCGATCCGCATCATCGCGCCGGGCAAGGTCTACCGCAGCGATTCGGACCAGACCCATTCGCCGATGTTCCACCAGATCGAAGGCCTGCTGGTCGACGAGACCTCCAGCTTCGCCGATCTGAAGGGGACGCTGGCCGAGTTCATCCGCGCGTTCTTCGAGCGCGACTTCGAGATGCGCTTCCGCCCCAGCTACTTCCCGTTCACCGAGCCTTCGGCCGAGGTGGACATCCGCTGGGACGCGGAGGACGGCTCGACGCGCTGGCTCGAGGTGCTGGGATGCGGCATGGTGCATCCGAACGTGTTGAAGAACTGCGGCATCGATCCGGAGCGCTACACCGGCTTCGCCTTCGGCCTGGGCGTCGAGCGCTTCGCCATGCTGCGCTACGGCGTCACCGATCTGCGTGCGTTCTTCGAGAACGATTTGCGGTTCCTGAAGCAGTTTGCGTAAACGCCAGGCAAGGGACACGACATGAAATTTTCCGAAAACTGGCTGCGCGAGCTGGTCGAGATCCGGGCGGACCGCGCCACCCTGGCCCGTGCGCTGACCATGGCCGGCCTCGAAGTCGAAGAGCTCACCCCGCTGGGCGATGGCCTTGATGGCGTGGTGGTGGCCGAGATCGTCGCCGCCGAAAAACACCCGGAAGCCGACCGCCTGCGGGTGTGCAAGGTGGATGCGGGGCAGGGCGCGCCGCTCACGATCGTCTGCGGCGCGCCGAATGCGCGCGTGGGCATCAAGGTGCCGCTGGCCACGGTGGGCGCGGTCCTGCCGGGCGGCATCACGATCAAGGCGGCCAAGCTGCGCGGCGTGGAGTCGTTCGGCATGTTGTGCTCGGCCAAGGAGCTGGGCCTCGACGCCGACGCCTCGGGCCTGCTGGAGTTGCCGCCGGATGCGCCGGTCGGCCAGCCGCTGGCGGGCTACCTCGGCCTGCCCGATGCCAGCATCGAGCTGAAGCTCACCCCGAACCGTCCGGATTGCCTGGGCCTCTACGGCCTCGCGCACGACGTGGCCGCGCTGTTCGGCAGCCGCGTGAAAACCGGCGAGCAGGGGCCGGCAGCGGTGACCAGCGAGGCCCGTCGCGGCATCCGGCTGGAAGCCGGCAAGGATGCGCCGCGCTATCTCGGCCGCATCGTCGAGGGCATCGACCCGGCCGCACGCACGCCGCTGTGGCTGGCCGAGCGCCTGCGCCGTGCCGGCCTGCGCCCGATCAGCGCGGTGGTCGACGTCACCAACTACGTGATGCTGGAACTGGGCCAGCCGCTGCATGCGTTCGACAACGACACGCTGGAAGGCGACGTCGTGGTGCGCCACGCGCGCAGCGGCGAGACGCTGAAGCTGCTCGACGGCTGCGAGGCGAAGCTGGACGAAGGGTTCGTGCTGGTCGCCGACGAGAAGAAGCCACTGGCGGTAGCCGGCGTGATGGGCGGCTACGATTCGCGCGTCACCGACGCCACCCGCAACGTCTTCCTGGAGTCCGCGCACTTCGCGCCGGCCGCGATCATGGGCCGTGCCCGCAAGCTGGGCCTGCACACCGATGCCTCGCACCGCTTCGAGCGCGGCGTCGATCCCGAGCTGCCGCATCGTGCGCTGGAGCGTGCCACCGAATTGCTGCTGGCGATCGCCGGCGGCCGGGCCGGCCCCGTGCTGGTGGCGGAGAACCCGGCCGACCTGCCGCGGCCCGCGCCGGTCCCCTTGCGTCGTGCGCGCCTGAAGCGCGTGCTCGGCGTGGACGTGGCCGATGCCGAAGTGGTACGCATCTTCACCGCGCTGGGCATGCGGGTGGAGGCGACCGCCGACGGCTGGCGGATCACCGCGCCAAGCAGCCGCTTCGACATCGAGCGCGAGGAGGACCTGATCGAGGAGGTCGCGCGGATCTTCGGCTACGACAACATTCCCACCGCGACGCCGGCCGGCGCGCTGACCCTGGCGATCGAGCCGGAGGCGCGCATCGGCGAGCTGGCGCTGCGCGAGCAACTGGCCGCGCGCGACTACTACGAGGCCGTCAATCTGTCGTTCGTGGCGGCCGACCTGCTGGCGGACTGGGGCTTCACCGAGCGGCTGGTGCCGCTGGCCAATCCGCTGTCGGCCGACCTGGCGATCATGCGGCCATCGTTGCTGCCGGGGCTGATCGAGGCGCTGCGCCACAACCGCGCGCGCCAGCAGGAGCGGGTGCGGCTGTTCGAGCTGGCGCGGGTATTTCATCAAGGCGCATCCCCGCGCGAAGAACTGGCCATCCCTGGCCGGACTTCTCAACAAAGCGGTCCCCCGGTGGAAACGCCAAGCCTGGCCATCGTGGCCTGCGGCAATGCCCGTGCCGAGCAGTGGGGCGAGCTGGCGCGTGCGCTGGACTTCCACGACCTCAAGGGCGACCTGGACGCCCTGATCGCCTGGGGCGGCGAGCCGCGGCGCTGGTCGGTGCATGCCGACGGCCTGCCGGGCTGGCTGCATCCGGGTCGTGGCGCGCGGATCGTCCGCGATGGCGTGACGGCGGGCTACCTGGGCGCGCTGCACCCGCAGCTGGCCAGGGTGTTGGACCTGGGTGCCGACGTGCACGTGCTGGAGCTGGCCCTGGAGCCGCTGCTGGCGCGCCGCCTGCCGCAGGCACGGGCGGTGCCAAGGTTCCCCGCGGTGCGCCGCGACATCGCGGTGGACCTGCCGGAATCGGTCAGCTGGTCACAGATCGAGCAGACGGTCCGCCGCACGCTGGGCGAGCGACTGAAGGAATTGCGCCTGTTCGACCGCTACAGCGGCAAGGGAGTCGAAGCAGGCCGAAAAAGCCTCGCTATGGGCTTGATTTTGCAGGACGCTTCACGCACCCTTACCGACGACGACGCGGACCGTTGCGTACGTGAAGCGATAGCTGCGTTGGAGCAATCATGCAAGGCGAAGCTGCGAGGATGAGATGGCGCTGACCAAGGCGGAAATGGCCGAGCGGCTTTTCCTCGACGTGGGCCTCAACAAGCGCGAGGCGAAGGAATTCGTGGACGCCTACTTCGAGGTGGTCCGCGAAGCCCTGGAAAGCGGCGAGCAGGTGAAGCTGTCCGGTTTCGGCAACTTCGACCTGCGGCTGAAGAACCAGCGGCCGGGGCGCAACCCGAAGACCGGCGAGGAGATCCCGATCTCCGCCCGGCGCGTGGTGACGTTCCGGCCAGGGCAGAAACTCAAGGTAAGAGTCGAGGGCTATGCTGGACCAAGGGAATAACACCGAACTGCCTGCCATCCCGGCCAAGCGCTACTTCACCATCGGTGAGGTCGGCGAGTTGTGCGGTGTGAAGCCCCACGTGCTGCGCTACTGGGAGCAGGAGTTTCCCGCGCTCAATCCGGTCAAGCGCCGCGGCAACCGCCGCTATTATCAGCGCCACGACGTGCTGATGATCCGCCAGATCCGTTCGCTGCTGTACGACGAAGGGTTCACCATCACCGGCGCGCGCGCGCGGCTGGAAGGCCCGCAGGCGCGGATGGAGGCGAGCATGTCGCACCAGATCGTGCGCCAGGTGCGGATGGAACTGGAGGAAGTGCTGGCGCTACTGCGCCGCTGACTTCCGGACCGCCTGCACAAGCTGCTAGACTTGCCAGCTTGCCGTAGCGTCGGGGCGTAGCGCAGCCTGGTAGCGCATCTGCCTGGGGGGCAGAGGGTCGTCGGTTCGAATCCGGCCGCCCCGACCAATTCGGAAGATTCGACAGAAACGGCGCCCTGGCGCCGTTTCCTGTTTTCGCCGGCGGTGCATGCGGCCGGGCAAGACGGTGGTGCACCGGGTGCGTGCCGTGGGGTAGGCTCCGGCTGGAGCTTTCCACATCCGGGAGATACCGTCATGCCGTCGAACAGCTGTCATCCCTGCGCGCCGCACGTGAAGTTGAAGGCTCCCGACTGGTACGTTTCGGCGTTGATGCTGGATCGTGCGTTGGACGCGATCCTGCGACGGGTGAAGAAGCTCGACCGCACGCACGACATTCCCTACCTCGCCGGCTACAGCAAGGACGGCAAGACCATCTACATCGACCGTCACCTGCCGAAGAGCTTCACGTTCCGCGGGCGCACCGTCGAGGTGGACCGCTTCCTGATCCTGCACGAGGAAGTGGAAAAGACCCTGATCGACCAGTTGGGCCTGCACTATCTGCATGCGCACCAGATCGCGACGCGCGCCGAGGAAGCGGCGGTGAACGCCGAGCGGATCACCTGGGCCGCCTACGACCGCTTCATGCAGAAGTACGTGAAGTCGGTCGGCGACGAGCGCCTGACCAGGGTGCCGGCGGATCTCGACCTCAAGCCTTACCGCGATTACCACGACTACGACCTGCTGCAGCGGATGCTGCAGGGCATCGACGAGGGTCGGCTTTCCGGGCCGGACGCCAGCGCGAAGAAGCGCGACGAGTTGAAGGCCTATGCGGACGCGTTCCGCGAGGAGCGTCGCCTGGAGCGCAGCCGTGTCTCTGCCAAGTCGGCCGGCGCGCGCAAGGGATCGGCAGGCGCCGCCGCGGCGAAGCTGGCGTCGGAGAAAAAGATGGCGGCAGGCAGGCCTGCCCAAACCGGGCGGACACGCGTATCCGGCCGCTCCGGTTGACGCGAAGAGCGCATCGCTAATTCTTGCGTTCAGTCCCCAGGAAGGCATCTGAACCGCAGGCATGGGCGGCGCGTGCGACCCACTGGCGCCGCGTCGGAACAGCTCCGTAGGATGCGCCTCACGGACGCCGGTGGCGCCGGTGTCCGTCATCCCAAACCAGAACCGACGGAGACACACCATGAAGATCCAGTCCCTGCTTGTCGCCACCCTGCTGGTTGCCGTCGCGGGCACGACCGTGTGCGTCGCGAAGGACGTCGACACCAAGTGGCAGAAGCACCATCCGCGCCGCGAACAGGTCAACAACCGCCTGCATCGCCAGAACGCGCGCATCCATGAAGAAGTGAAGGAAGGCGACATGAGCAAGGCCCAGGCGGCCAAGCTGCACCAGGACGATCGCCAGATCCGCCAGGAAGAGCGCGACATGGCCAGCCAGGACCACAGCCACGTCACCAAGCAGGAACAGAAGACGCTGAACCAGCAGGAAAACCAGGTCAGCAAGGACATCGGCCACTGAGATCGGCCGGCGTGTCGCGGTGGTGACACGAGGGGCGCTGCGGCGCCCCTCGTGTCGTCAGTACAGCACGCGGCTACGCAGCGTGCCCGGGATCGCCGCCAGCTTCGCCTTCAGGTCGCTGGCCTGGGCCTCGTCGGCGCTGACGTCGATCACCACGTAGCCGACTTCGCCGTCGGTTTGCAGGAACTGCGCGTCGATGTTGATGTTGCCGGCCGAGAACAGTTCGTTGATGCGCGACAACATGCCCGGCACGTTGCGGTGGATGTGCAGCAGGCGGCGGCTGTGCGGGTGCTCGGGCAGGGTGACTTCCGGGAAGTTCACCGCCGACAGGGTCGAGCCGTTGTCGCTGTAGCGGATCAGCTTGCTGGCGACCTCGATGCCGATGTTGTCCTGCGCCTCCAGCGTGCTGCCGCCGATGTGCGGCGTGAGGATCACGTTGTCCATGCCGACCAGCGCCGAGACGAAGGGGTCGTCGTTGCCCTTGGGCTCGCTCGGGAACACGTCCACCGCCGCGCCGGCCAGGTGGCCCTCGCGCAGCGCCGCGGCCAGCGCGTCGATGTCCACCACGCTGCCACGCGAGGCGTTGATCAGCATCGCGCCGGCGCGCATCTTCGCCAGCTGCCCGTGGCGAATCATCAGCTGCGTGGCGGGGGTTTCCGGCACGTGCAGGGTGACCACATCGGCGCGCTCCAGCAGTTCGTCCAGGCTGGAGACGGCACGGGCATTGCCCAGCGCCAGCTTGGTCTCGATGTCGTGGAAGATCACCCGCATGCCCAGGCTCTCGGCCAGCACGCCGACCTGGGTGCCGATGTGGCCGTAGCCGACGATGCCCAGCACCTTGTCGCGGGTTTCGTAGCTGCCGCTGGCCGACTTGGACCAGCCGCCGCGATGGCACTGCGCGTTCTTCTGCGGGATGCCGCGCAGCAGCATGATCGCCTCGGCGATCACCAGTTCGGCCACGCTGCGGGTGTTGGAATAGGGCGCGTTGAACACGGGCACGCCGAGCTTGCGCGCGGCGCCCAGGTCCACCTGGTTGGTGCCGATGCAGAAGCAGCCCACGGCGATCAGCCGCTTGGCCTGCGCCAGCACCTCGGCAGTGAGCTGGGTACGCGAGCGGATGCCGATGATGTGCGCGTCGCTGATGCGCGCCTTCAGTTCGGCTTCCGGCAACGATTTCGCATGCAGTTCGACCTGGCTGTAGCCGGCACGGTGGAAACTTTCGACCGCGCTGGCGCTGACACCCTCCAGCAGCAATACCTTGATGTCCTGGCGGGGGTAGGAGGTCTGCATCGTCGGTCCTGGCAAGGGGTGGAGGCCCTACTATGCCAGAGTCGGAGACGATTTGCGGCACTGCAACACTGGACGCGGCGCGAGGCGGCTGGCAGGCTGTGGGCATGATTCCGGAGCCCAGCATGTCCGACCCTCGCCTCACCGAATTGTCCGGCTGCTTGCCCGGGCTGCGCCTGCTCACCGCATCCGCCGACCTGGAGCATTACGGCCGCGACTGGACCCGCCGCTGGACGCCCGCGCCGCTGGCGGTCGCCCTGCCGGCCAGCACGGAAGAGGTGCTGGCGATCATGCGCTGGGCGAACGAGCGGCGCGTGGCGATCGTGCCGTCCGGCGGGCGCACCGGCCTGTCCGGCGGCGCGGTGGCGGCGAACGGCGAGCTGGTGCTGAGCCTGGAGCGGATGAACCGGGTGCTGGGTTTCGATGCCGTCGATCGCACGCTCAGCGTGCAGCCGGGGGTGATCCTGCAGCACGTGCACGAGGCCGCGCACGGGCATGGGCTGGTCTATCCGGTCGATTTTGCGGCGCGCGGCTCGTGCTCGATCGGCGGCAACATCGCCACCAATGCCGGCGGTATCCGGGTGATCCGCTACGGCAATACGCGCGAGTGGATCGCCGGGCTGAAGGTGGTCACCGGCCACGGTGAATTGCTAGAACTCAACCGCGGCCTGATCAAGAACTCCAGCGGCTACGATTTCCGCCAGCTGATGGTCGGCTCGGAGGGCACCCTGGGCATCGTGGTGGAGGCCACGCTCAGGCTGACCGACCCGCCGCCGCCGTCGCAGGTGATGCTGCTGGCGCTGCCGGACATGGATGCGTTGATGCAAGTGTTCGCGCTGTTCCGTACGCGGCTGCCGCTGCAGGCGTTCGAGTTCTTCACCGACCACGCGCTGCGGCACGTGCTGGCCCACGGCGCGCAGCGCGCCATCGCCGGCGACCACCCGTACTACGTGGTGACCGAGTTCGACGCGGCCGACGAACGGCAGCAGGAGGCCGCCCTGGCCGCGTTCGAGCAGGCGCTGGAGCGTGGCTGGGTCAGCGACGGCGTGATCGCGCAGAGCGAGGCGCAGGCTGCCGCGTTGTGGCGGCTGCGCGAGGGCATCACCGAAAGCCTGGCGCCGTGGCGGCCGTACAAGAACGACGTGTCGGTGCGGATCAGTGCGGTGCCGGCGTTCCTGCACGAGATGCAGGCGCTGCTGGCGCGCGAGTATCCGCGGGCCGAGGTGGTCTGGTTCGGCCATATCGGCGACGGCAACCTGCATATCAACGTCTTGCGCCCGGACGGCCTGGCCGAGGACGCGTTCATCGCCCAGTGCGAACACGTCACCGCGTTGCTGGCCGCGACGCTGCAGCGCCACGGCGGCAGCATCTCGGCCGAGCACGGCATCGGCCTGGTCAAGCGGGCGTATCTGGACAGCACCCGCAGCGCGGCGGAAATCGCGCTGATGCGGGGCGTGCGCAAGGTGTTCGATCCCAACGGTATCCTCAATCCGGGCAAGCTGTTCGCGGACGGCTGAAGGCCCGCAAGCCGCGCCCGTGCTAGGCTTGGCGGCTTGTCTGTTGATTCGAGGGAGCCGTCATGCCGTCGTCGCCGCTGCGTTCGTTGTATCCCGAGATCGAGTCGTTCGACAGCGGCTTCCTGCCGGTCTCGCCGCTGCACACGCTGTACTACGAGCAGAGCGGCAACCCGCACGGCAAGCCGGTGGTGTTCCTGCACGGCGGCCCGGGCGGCGGCACCAATCCGAAATGCCGGCGCTTCTTCGACCCGGCGGTCTACCGCATCGTGCTGTTCGACCAGCGCGGTTGCGGCCGGTCCACGCCGCACGCCGAACTGGCCGACAACACCACCTGGGACCTGGTCGCCGACATCGAGCGCGTGCGCCGGCATCTGGGGATCGACCGCTGGCAGGTGTTCGGCGGCTCGTGGGGCTCCACGCTGGCGCTGGCCTATGCGCAGACGCATCCGGACAAGGTCACCGAGCTGGTGTTGCGCGGCATCTTCATGCTGCGCCGCTGGGAGCTGGAGTGGTTCTACCAGAAGGGCTGCGACGCGCTGTATCCGGATGCGTGGGAAACCTATCTGGCGGCGATCCCCGAAGTGGAGCGCGGCGACCTGATCAGCGCCTACCACCGCCGCCTGACCGGCCCGGACGCGAAGGCGCGCATCGACGCGGCGCGCGCCTGGTCGGTATGGGAGGGCGCCACCAGCTTCCTGTGGCAGGACAAGTCGCACATCGAGTCCAGCGCCGAGGACGAGTTCGCGCTGGCTTTCGCGCGCATCGAGTGCCACTACTTCGTCAACGGCGGCTTCTTCGAGCACGACGACCAGTTGCTGCGCAACGTCGAGCGCATCCGCAACATCCCGGCGGTGATCGTGCAGGGCCGCTACGACGTGGTCTGTCCGCTGCGCAGCGCGTGGGACCTGCATCGCGCCTGGCCCGAGGCCGACCTGCGCATCGTGCAGGATGCCGGCCACTCGGCGTTCGAGCCGGGCAACGTGCACGAGCTGGTGGAGGCGACCGACCGCTTCCGCCGCTGAGGCGAGCGATGGCGGGTAGGAGCCCGCTTGCGGGCGATGCTCCTGCCTTGATCGCCATTTGGGGTCGGGCAAAAGCATCGCCCGCAAGCGGGCTCCTACGCTGTAGGTGTCGGGTCAATCGTTCGCCGGCAACTGCTTGGTGCCGAAGATCTTGTCGCCGGCGTCGCCGAGGCCGGGCAGGATGTAGCCGTGCTCGTTCAGGCGTTCGTCGATCGCGGCGGTGTAGATCTCGATCTCGGGATGCACCGCCTCGATGCGCTTCAGGCCTTCCGGCGCGGCGACCAGGAACAGCCCCTTGATGCGCTTGCAGCCCGCCGCCTTCAGCATCTCGACGGTGGCGACCAGGGTGCCGGCGGTGGCCAGCATCGGGTCCACGATCAGGGCGATGCGCTCGTCCATGCGGCCGCTGAGTTTTTCGTAGTAGGCGACCGGCTGCAGCGAATGCTCGTCGCGCTGCAGGCCGACCACGCTGACCTTGGCGGCCGGGATCATGTCGAGCACGCCGGGCAGCATGCCCAGGCCGGCGCGCAGGATCGGCACGATGGTGATCTTCTTGCCCTTGATCCGGTGCACCAGCAACGGGCCGGCCCAGCCCTGGATCTGCTCCTCGACGGTTTCCAGGTCCTTGGTGGCCTCGTAGGTGAGCAGCGCGGCGACCTCGGAGGCCAGCTCGCGGAAATCCTTGGTGCTGATGCCGGCGCGGCGCATCAGGCCGAGCTTGTGCTGGATCAGCGGATGGCGGACTTCGGCGATCTTCATGGGCGGCTGTCTTCCGGGCGTCGGGGGCGCGACAGTCGGGGAGCTTAACGAAGCGGCCCCGCCGGCGCACGCATGGACATGCATGCGCCGGCGGGGCCGGAGAGGCGACGGGAGCCGGGGTATTACGGAGTGGCGGGGGCGCCCTTGAGACAGCTGCTCATGAACGCCTTGCGATCCGTGCCCTTGAGCGCCTTCGTCTTGGCGTCGGCATTGCAGGACTTCATTTTCTCCTGCTGGGTCTCATGGGCCGCAGGCATCGCGGCGGGTGCCGCGGCGGCAGGAGTGGCGGCGGCGGTGCTCTGGCCTTTCAGGCAGGAGCTCATGAAGGCCTTGCGCTCGTCGCCTTTCTTGCCGGTCGCCTGCTTGTTGCAGTCGACCATGCGTTGCTGCTGGGCGGAATGCGGCTTGGCGGCTGACGGGGCGGTGCTGGCCGGAGCAGCCGCGAAGGCGGCGCCGGCGAAGGCGAGGGTGGCGCTGATGGCAAGCAGACGAAGTGACAACGACATGGTGACTCCTCCCTGGTGACCGGCGATTGCCGGCCCTGTCAGTCTATGCAGGGCGGACGCCGCCACGGCAGTCCGTAAAACCTTGCGTGCATGAAGTATTCAGCTGCGGCGACGTGTCGTACATCGCCGCAGCCGGTGTGGGCCTCTGTCGTCAGGCGGCCTCGGCCTTGGCCTTGCGCGGGCCTTCCAGCAGCGCCTTGCGCACGTGGGCGACGATCAGGTCGATCTCCGCGCTGGTGACGTTGAAGTGCGGGGTGAAGCGCAACGAGTTGATGCCGCCGTGGATCACGCCGACGCCGTGCTCGCGCAGGTATTCCTCGGTGGAGCCGGTGCCGTAGCACTTGTACTCCGGCGCCAGTTCGCAGGAGAACAGCAGGCCGGTGCCCTGCACCTTGGTGATCAGGCCACCCAGCTCGCCCTTCAGCGCGTTGAGCTTGTCGACGAATTCCTTGCCGCGCTCGCGGATGTTGCTGCGCACCTGGTCACTGAGTTCGCCCAGCGTGGCCAGCGCCACGTCCAGCGCGCGCGGGTTGGCGGTCATGGTGTTGCCGTAGATGCCCTTGCGGTACAGCCCGGCGGCGCGCTCGCCGACGGCCAGCACCGACAGCGGGTACTGGCCGGCGTTGAGCGCCTTGGAGAAGGTCTCCATGTCCGGCGGCGGCAGGCCCTCGAAGCCGGGGTAGTCGACGAACGACAGCACGCCATGGGCGCGCAGGCCCGCCTGGATCGAGTCGACCAGCAGCAGGGTGCCGTGCGATTCGGTGAGTGCGCGGGCGGCCTTGTAGAACTCCGGCGTCACCGCGCGGCCGGGGTCGCCTTCGCCCATCACCGGCTCGAGGAACATCGCCTCGATGAACCAGCCGTGCTTGTCGGCGTCGGCGAACACCGCCTTCAGCTGTTCGACGCTGTACGGCTCGACCGTGATCAGGGTGTCCTCGTGGCGGTAGCTTGCGAGGTTCTGCTGGTAGGTCTTGCGGCTGGAGTCGGAATACAGCGCCGGCGCCTCGGTGCGGCCGTGGAACGCGCCCTTCACCGCGAGGCGCTTGATCGTGCGGCCGGCATGGCGGCCGCCGGCATCGGTCATCGCCTTGGCGTTGACGTCGGCGATGCGGCAGGCCAGCGAGACCGACTCGGAGCCGGAGTTCAGGCACAGGTAGCGCGCGTACGGGCTGCCGCCGCGGCTGCGGCCCAGCTCCCTGTTCAGCGCCGCGGTGAAGCGCAGTTGCGAGACGCTGGGAGTCATCACGTTCGCCATCACCTGCGGACGCGCCAGCGCAGCCTCGATCGCCGGGTTGTTGTGGCCGAAGCCGAGCATGCCGTAGCCGCCGTTGTCGTGCACCACGGCGCCCTTCAGGGTGACGATCCACGGGCCGCGCGCGGCCGCCGGCAGGTACGGGTTGATCGCGTCGTCCGGGTAGAAGTTGACGAAGCCGGCCTGCGCCCGGGCGAGCTGCTCGGTTTCATCCAGCTTGAGGAAATCAGCCATGCCAGCCGCACCCAGCTCGGCGCGCAGCTCGCGATGGCGTGCCACCGCTTCGGCGATCGCCTCGCTCAACAGGGGATCGCTCGCCGCCATGCGCTCGATGATGGCGTCGCCCAGGCCGGTGGTCCGCGGCTTGCCGCCGAATTCGCGCAGTTCGCGCAGCTGGTTGATCACACCCATGATGAATCCTCCGTAGCTCCGCCGGGCGGCACGGCGTGCCGGATCGGCGGATATTGGTTGATACGCGGCGGGAACCCAGGTGGAACGCATTTCCCCGGGATGTTCGGCGTTCATGCCGCCGTCCGGCGTGCTTCCGGGAGCCCCGACGCTTGTCAGGATACCCCGCGGCGCAGGCCGCCGTAACCCCGTGCCGCCGCAGCGGGTGACGGCTGTCATCCGCGCCGGTTGACGCCGGCGACTGTCGGCCGGGGCCGGGTGCAGCCCAGGATGCACGGCAGCGGAGGACTTCCATGCCACACGCCCACGACCCGATCGCCCGCCTCGACGGCGCCATCAAGCACTACGGCCGGCTCACTGCGCTGGCCGGCGCCGACCTGCAGCTGCACCGCGGCGAACTGCTGGCCCTGCTCGGCCCCAACGGCGCCGGCAAGACCACCGCGATCGGCCTGCTGCTGGGCCTGCTTCGCGCCGACGGCGGCAGCGTGGAGCTGTTCGGCCAGGATCCGCAGCGGATCGAGGCGCGCCGCCGGATCGGCGTGATGCTGCAGAACGCCGCGTTGCCGCCCACGTTGCGCGTGGGCGAGCTGCTGCGGCTGACCGCCAGCTACTACCCGAGCCCGCGCACGCTGCAGGAGTCGGCCGAGCTGGGCGGCGTCGCCGACCTGCTCCGGCGGCCCTACGCGAAACTTTCCGGCGGCCAGCAGCGCCGCGTGCAGTTCGCGCTGGCGCTGTGCGGCCGGCCCGAACTGCTGTTCCTCGACGAGCCGACCGTGGGCATGGACATCGAGGTGCGACAGAGGCTGTGGGCGGCGATCCGCCGGCTGGTCGCCGAGGGTTGCGCGGTGCTGCTGACCACGCACTACCTGGAAGAGGCCGAGGCGCTAGCCGACCGCGTCTGCGTGATGTCGCGCGGACGGATGATCCATCAAGGCACGGTCGACGAGCTGCGCGCGCGGGTGGCGCTGAAACGCGTGCGCTGCCTCGGCACGGTCCCGCTCGAGGTGGTGCGGGGCTGGCCCGAGGTCAGCGAGGCGCGTCGGGAAAACGAACGCCTGCACATCGGGACCGCCGAGGCCGAGGCCGTGGTGAGGCGCCTGCTCGACGCCGACCCGCAACTGCGCGAACTGGAAGTGCAGCGCGCCGGCCTGGCCGAGGCGTTCACCGAACTCACCCGCGACGCCGCCGGGGTCGCGGCCAACGATCAGCGCGAGGCTGCCTGAGATGGAAACCGTCATGCCTGCCAACGAAGCGGCCCCGCCGGCGATGCCGCACTGCCGTGTCATCGGCGCCTACCTGGAGGAGGCCCGCAGCGAATGCCTGCGCTACCTGCGCGCCCCCGGCTTCATGCTGCCGGTGATGCTGTTTCCGGCGATGTTCTACCTGCTGTTCGGCGTGCTGATGGCGAAGTCGAACGGCGCCGACGCAGCGCGCTACCTGCTGGCCAGCTACGGCGTGTTCGGCGTGATGAGCCCGGGCCTGTTCGGTTTCGGCGTGTCGCTGGCGCTGGAGCGCGACGGCGGCCTGCTGACCTTCAAGCGCGCGCTGCCGATGCCGCCGGGTGCCTACCTGCTGGGCAAGATGCTGATGGCGATGGTGGCTGCCGGAGTGCTGATCCTGCTGCTGCTGGCGATGGCGCTGTCGCTGGGCCACGTGGCGCTGGCCCCGGCGCAGGCCGGGGCGCTGCTGCTCACCGGCATGCTCGGCGTGCTGCCGTTCTGCGCGCTGGGCATGTTCGTCGGCACCCTGATCAAGGGCCAGGGCGCGCCCGGCATGCTTAACCTGATCTACCTGCCGATGTCGTTCCTGTCCGGCCTGTGGATGCCGCTGCCGATGCTGCCGGCGTTCCTGCAGCGGATCGCGCCGGTGTGGCCGAGCTACCACCTGGACCGGCTGGCGCTGGCGGCGGTGGGCATGAACGAGGGCCCGCTGCGTGGCCATGTGCTGGCGCTGATCGGCTTTGCCGCGGCCTTCCTTTTGATGGCGGCGCGGCGCTTGCGCCGGTACGGTTGAAGTAGCATGCCCAGCAGAGCCGACCGCCAGCGACAGACCATGCCATGATCCCCGCCTCGATCGCCCGATGGTTCATGCCGGCACCCGATTCCGCGGTGGCCGACGACCTGCGCCGCGGCAAGTCGCCGTGGGCCGACAGCGTGCACCTGCTGTGGTCGCTGTGGATCTTCATCACGCCGCTGTTCGATCGTGGCCTGCATGGCTACACCCTGACGTGGCTGTTGTGCACGCTGGGCTCGTATCCGGTGTTCCTGCTGCTGTTCGCCAAGGTGCAGCTGGCTCCGCGGCGAACGGCGTATCTCCATGCGTGGGGCATGGCAGCGCTGTGTTTCGGCCTGCTGCGCTGGTATCCCAGCGGGCTCAGCTATTTCGTGTACGCCTGCGTGATGCTGACCCATTGCGACATCCGGCGCTTCCGCAGCTATGTGATCCAGGTGCTGCTGCTCAATGCCATCTACGTGGCGCTGGCCTGGTGGATCGGCTATCCGCAGTCGCTGCTGGTGATCATGCCGGTCACGGTGTTCGTGATCTGCACCATCGTCACGGTCGAGCAGATCCACCACGAGAAGGACGCTGCGCTCAGCCTTTCGCACGACGAGGTGCGCCGGCTCGCCGCCACGGCGGAGCGCGAACGGATCGGACGCGACCTGCACGACCTGCTCGGGCATACGTTGTCGCTGATCACGCTGAAGCTGGAACTGTCGCGCAAGCTGTTCGACCGCGACGTCGAGGCCGCCCGGCGCGAGGTCGAGGAAGCGGAAAAGGTCGCGCGGCACGCCCTGGCGGAAGTGCGCTGCGCCGTCACCGGCATCCGCGCCACCGATCTCGCCGCCGAGATGGCTTCGGCGCGGCTGCTGCTGGAATCCTCGCGGGTGCATCTGGATTACGGCGAGCTGCCCGCCGACCTGCCGGGCGACATCGAGCGTGGCCTGTCGCTGGTCTTGCGCGAGGCGGTGACCAACATCGCGCGCCACGCCGGTGCCAGCCGGGCCCGGGTCGAAATGGCGCGCGAGCGGGGCAGCGTCTGCCTGCAGATCAGCGACAATGGCCGCGGCGGCATCGCGAGCGACGGCAATGGCCTGAGCGGCATGCGCGAGCGGGTGCGCGCGCTCGGCGGCACGCTCGCGTTCGAGTCGCCGCGCGGCCAGGGATCGCGTCTGCGGGTGGTGGTGCCGCTGCCGATCATGCGCCTGGTCGAATCGTCCCGGTCGGCGCCGGATCCGTCGACGGCCGGGCCGCTGGCGCACCCGCTTCCGGATCGCCCCGTCGCGTGAGCCCATTCGTGTTCCCATGCCCGCACAGACCATGACGCCAATCCTTCACTCGCGCGGACGCCGTGGAGCCATCGCATGATCCGGGTGCTGCTGGCCGAGGACCAGGCGATGGTGCGCGGTGCACTGTCCGCGCTGCTGAACCTGGAGAGCGACATCGAGGTGCTCGGTTCCGCCGCCGACGGCGAGGCGGCGTGGCGCGAGCTGCAACGGCTGAAGCCCGACGTGCTGGTCACCGACATCGAGATGCCCGGCCTGACCGGGCTGGAACTGGCGCAGCGCATCCAGCGGCAGGGACTGCCGATCAAGGTGGTCATCGTCACCACGTTCGCGCGTCCCGGTTTCCTGCGCCGCGCGCTGGATGCCGGCGTGTCCGGCTACCTGCTGAAGGACGCTCCCGCCGAGAACCTCGCCGAGGCCTTGCGCACCGTGCATCGCGGCGGCCGCGCGATCGACCCGCAGCTGGCGCTGGAGGCATGGTCCGAAGCCGATCCGCTGAACGACCGCGAACGCCAGGTGTTGCGACTGGCCGGCGAAGGGCAGTCGGCGGGCGATATCGCCGCGCAGTTGAACCTGTCGCACGGCACCGTGCGCAATTACCTGTCCGAGGCGATCGGCAAGCTCGGCGTCGCCAACCGCATCGAGGCCTATCGGCTGGCGCGGCAAAAGGGCTGGTTGTAGGCGGTTGCGCCGGAATCGGCGCGCTGCGGGATAATGCCCCGTTCCCCGATCCCGGCCGCACCTGCCTTGAAGAAGTCCGATTTCGATTTCGACCTGCCGCCCGAGCTGATCGCGCA
Source organism: Rhodanobacter sp. FW104-R8 (assembly GCF_001617365.1). Classification (GTDB taxonomy): domain Bacteria; phylum Pseudomonadota; class Gammaproteobacteria; order Xanthomonadales; family Rhodanobacteraceae; genus Rhodanobacter. The sequence goes on along the minus strand of NZ_LVJR01000029.1, from coordinate 172,267 downwards.
GGCGCCGCTGCCCGAGCGTTCGTCCAGCCGGCTGCTGCTGCTCGACGTGGCGGCGCAGTCGCGGCAGGACCGCCGGTTCCGCGAGCTGCCCGATTTCCTGCGGCCGGGCGACCTGCTGGTGTTCAACGACACCCGCGTGCTGCCGGCGCGGCTGTACGGGCGCAAGGACACCGGCGGCGCGGTGGAGATCCTGATCGAGCGGGTCACCGGCGCGCACGAGGCGGTGGTGCAGCTGGGCGTGAGCAAGAAGCCGAAGGAGGGCGCGCGGATCGAGCTGGCCGACGGCAGCCATGCGGTGGTGCTGGGCCGCGACGAGAGCTTCTTCCGGCTGCGTTTCGAGGCGCCGGAGCCGCTGGAGAAGCTGCTGCTGAAGCTGGGCGAGATGCCGTTGCCGCCGTACATCGTGCGGCACGCCGACGCCAGCGACATGGAGCGCTACCAGACCGTGTTCGCGCGCGAGCCCGGCGCGGTGGCGGCGCCCACCGCCGGCCTGCATTTCGACGAGGCGATCCTGGCCAGGCTGCGCGAGCGCGGCGTCGAGTTCGGCTACGTCACCCTGCATGTCGGCGCCGGCACGTTCCAGCCGGTGCGGGTGGACGACCTGAAGGACCACCGCATGCACCGCGAGTGGCTCAACGTCGGAGCGCACCTGATCGGACAGATCCGCCGCACCCGCGCGAACGGCGGGCGGGTGATCGCCGTCGGCACCACCGTGGTGCGCGCGCTGGAAAGCGCCAGCAAGGACGGCGAGCTGCACCCGTTCGCCGGCGAGACGCAGATCTTCATCTTCCCCGGCTACCGCTTCACCAGCATCGACGGCCTGATCACCAACTTCCACCTGCCGCAATCGACCCTGCTGATGCTGGTGTCGGCGCTGGCCGGGCGCGAGTTCATGCTCGGCGCGTACCGCCACGCGGTCGAGCAGCGCTACCGCTTCTTCTCCTACGGCGACGCCATGCTGATCCTGCCCCACGGCGTGTGATCGGCACGTCGCCTGTGTAGGAGCCCGCCCTGTGGGCGATGCTTTGGCGAGCCCGCATCGAGAGCATCGCCCACAGGGTGGGCTCCTACATGCAGTGCGGGGCCTGGCCAAACCCGCGATAATGCCTGGATGACTTCCCTCCAGTTCGACATCCACGCCACCGACGGCGCCGCCCGCCGCGGCCGCCTCGCGTTTGCCCGCGGCACGGTGGAGACGCCGGCGTTCATGCCGGTGGGCACCTACGGTTCGGTCAAGGCGATGACGCCGCGCGACGTCGGCGACATCGGCGCCGAGATCATCCTGGGCAACACCTTCCACCTGTTCCTCCGTCCGGGGCTGGAGGTCATCGGGAAGTTCGGCGGGCTGCACCGCTTCATCGGCTGGGACAGGCCGATCCTCACCGACTCGGGCGGTTTCCAGGTGTTCTCGCTGGCGCACAAGCGCAAGATCAGCGAGGAAGGCGTGACCTTCGCCTCGCCGGTGGACGGCTCGAAGGTGTTCCTGTCGCCGGAAGTGTCGATGCAGATCCAGACGACGCTCGACTCGGACATCGCGATGATCTTCGACGAGTGCACGCCGTATCCGGCCACCGAAAAGGTGGCGGCGGACTCGATGGAACTCAGCCTGCGCTGGGCCGAACGCTCGCGCCGCGCTTTCGACGAGCTGCAGCGTGTCGATTCAAAGCCGCCGAACGCGCTGTTCGGCATCGTGCAGGGCAGCGTGTACGAGAACCTGCGCCGGCGCTCGGCGGATGGCCTGGCGGGCATCGGTTTCGACGGCTACGCGGTGGGTGGCCTCGCCGTGGGCGAGCCGGAGGCCGAGCGCAACCATGCGCTGGACTTCACCGTGCCGCTGCTGCCGGCGGACCGGCCGCGCTACCTGATGGGCGTGGGCCGGCCGGAGGACATCGTCGAGGCGGTGCGCCGCGGCATCGACATGTTCGATTGCGTGATGCCGACCCGCAACGCGCGCAACGGCTTCCTGTTCACCGCCGAGGGCACGCTGCGCATCCGCAACGCGAAGTACGCCACCGACACCGGCGTGATCGAGGAAGGCTGCGACTGCTACGCCTGCAGCCACGGCTTCAGCCGCGCCTACCTGCGCCACCTCGACCGCTGCAACGAGATCCTCGGCAGCCAGCTCGCCACCGTGCACAACCTGCGCTACTACCAGCGCCTGATGGCCGGCCTGCGCGGGGCGATCGCCGACCGCACGCTGGAGGCGTTCGTGGCGGAGTTCTACGCCCGTCGCCGGGGCGCTGCGGTTTCGTAGGGGGCGCGAACCCGCCGAAATGGCCTTGCATCGGGTGCCGGCTGCCCTCATCAGGGATCAGCCAGCGGCATCGTGCATGGCCCGGGGGTGCATGGCATAATCGAGAATCTTTTATCGAGCGTTCAGCTGAAATCCCCGGCGGCGCCATAACTTGCGAGACAAACCATGAGTTTTCCGATCTCTCCCGTGATCGCCCAGGCTGCTCCGCAGCCGCAGGGCGGCGGCATGTCCATGATCATCATGATGGTGGTGCTGTTCGGCCTGATGTACTTCATGATGATCCGCCCGCAGATGAAGCGGCAGAAGGAGCATCGCGCGCTGATCGCCGGCCTGGCCAAGGGCGACGAGGTGGTCACCAACGGCGGCATCGCCGGGCGCGTGGACGAGGTGGGCGAGACCTTCATCACGGTCGAGATCGCGCCCAACGTGAAGGTCAAGGTGCAGAAAGCCGCGGTCCAGCAGGTGCTGCCCAAGGGCTCGTTGAAGTCCGCGTGAGCCGGCGGCACCCGAGGGTGATGCATTCCCATCGAAAGCGCGGCCACGGACGGCCGCTTCTTGACGTTCGCGATCACGGACGATCGCAAAGGACCGGATCATGAGTGATTTTCCCCGCTGGAAGTACGCGCTGGTCGCGTTGGTGATGCTGTTCGGCGTCATCTACGCCTTGCCGAATGCATTTCCCCCGGTGCCGGCGGTGCAGGTCACGGCCAACCGCGACGCACCGCCGATCGACCAGTCGGTGCAGCAGAAGGTGACCGCGGCGCTGACCGCCAAGAACATCGCGGTCACCCGGGTGTTCGTGGAGGGCGACCACCTGCTGGCCACGTTCGTCAACTCCGACGTGCAGAAGAGCGGCGCCGACGCGATCAAGGCGGCGCTGGGCGACGGCTACACGGTGGCGTTCAAGCTGCAGTCCAACGTGCCGGGCTGGCTTGGCGCGATCGGCGCCCGTGCGATGCCGCTGGGCCTGGATCTGCAGGGCGGCGTGCACTTCCTGATGCAGGTCGACCAGAAGGACGCGATCGAGAAGCAGGAAAACAGCTACGCCGACGACATCCGCGCGCTGCTGCGCGACAAGAACATCCGTTACGAATCGGTCACCCGCAATGCCGCGGGCGGCCAGGGCATCGCGGTGATCCTGCGCTCGGCCGACGACCGCTCCACCGCGTCCGACGCGATCGCCAACGAATACACCGACCTGCTGGTGTCCTCCGGCGCCAGCACCGGCGACCGCTACGTGCTGAACGTGACGGTCAAGCCCGAGAAGCTGCGCGAGCTGTCGCGCAGCGCGATCACCCAGAACCTGGGCACGCTGCGCAACCGCATCAACGCGCTGGGCGTGTCCGAGCCGCTGATCCAGCAGCAGGGCGACAGCCGCATCGTGGTCGAGCTGGCCGGCGTGCAGGACCCGACCGAGGCGAAGAAGCTGATCGGCGCGGTCGCCACCTTGCAGTACCGGCCCGGCATCGGCCAGCCCGGCGACCCCCGCGCGGCGGAAGCGGCGCGCACCGGCAACATCCCGCCGGATGCCAACCTGTACTACATGCGCGGCAGCAACCTGCCGGTGCTGGTGAGCAAGCAGATCATCGTGACCGGCAACCAGCTGGTGGATGCCTCCTCGGGCATCGACCAGCAGAGCGGCACGCCGAAGGTCGACGTCACCCTGAACGCGGCCGGCGCCAAGAAGATGGGCGACTTCACCAACGCCAACGTCGGCAAGCCGATGGCTGTGCTGTACGTGGAGCAGGTCTACGAGACGAAGGTGATCGACGGCAAGGAAGTGCGCGTGCCCAAGGTCACCGAGACGGTGATCAACGACGCCACCATCCAGAGCCCCTTCAGCAGGCAGTTCCAGACCACCGGCCTGGGCAGCCCGAAGGAGGCCTCCGACCTCGCCCTGCTGCTCAAGGGCGGCGCGCTGGCCGCGCCGATGGACATCGTCGAGGAAGGCGTGATCGGCGCCAGCCTGGGCCAGGACAACATCGACAAGGGCTTCAAGGCGGTGCTGCTGGGCCTGGCCCTGGTGCTGCTGGCGGCGGCGATCTACTACAAGCTGTTCGGCCTGGTCGCGGACATCGCGCTGTTCTTCAACCTGGTGATCCTGGTGGCGGTGATGTCGCTGATCGGCGTCACCCTGACCATGCCGGGCGTGGCCGGCATCGTGCTGACCCTGGGCATGGCGATCGACGCCAACGTGCTGATCTGCGAGCGCGTGCGCGAGGAACTGCGCAACGGCTCCAGTCCGCACGCGGCGATCCGCGCCGGTTACGAGAAGGCCTGGTCCACCATCCTCGACGCCAACGTCACCCACCTGATCGCCGCCCTGGCGCTGACCACGATGGGTACCGGCGCGATCAAGGGCTTCGGCGTGACGCTGATGATCGGCATCCTGACCTCGCTGTTCACCTCGGTGACGCTGACCCACGCGTTCACCGCGGCGATCCACGGCCACCGCAAGCTCAAGACGCTGTCGGTCTAGGGCTTATTGAATAGTGCGGCCATGGATGGCCGCTTTTGCCCGGAAATGGACTTCCATAGAGAGAATCCACCATGGAAATCTTCAATCACGACAGCAACATCCACTTCCTGGGGATGCGCAAGTACACCATTGCCATCGCCATTTTCCTGATGGTCGCCTCGGTCGGGCTGATCGCGTTCAAGGGCCTCAACTACGGGCTGGATTTCACCGGCGGCGTGTCGATGGTGGTCGACTACGACCAGTCGGTGGAGATCTCCGGGGTACGTGATGCGCTCGACAAGGGCGGCATCCACAACGCGATGGTGCAGAGCCTGGGCGGTACCCGTGAGGTGTCGATCCGCCTGCAGCCGAAGGACGACCCGGGTGCCGTCGACGCCGCCGGCAAGTTCAACCTCGATCGCATCGCCACCGACGTGATCAAGGTGCTGCATGTGTCCCGCCCGGATGCGCGGCTGAAGAGCCGCGACTACGTCAGCGCCCAGGTGGGCCAGGAATTGCGCAGCGACGGCACGGTGGCCGCGGTGTTCGTGATCCTCGGCATCATGGCCTACCTGTGGGTTCGCTTCGAGCGCCGCTTCGCGATCGCCGCGGTGATCACCGAGGTGCACGACACTTTGGTGACGCTGGGCATCCTCGCGCTGGTGCAGCGCGAGTTCGACATGACGGTGCTGGCTTCGGTGCTGGCGGTGATCGGCTATTCGATCAACGACAAGGTGGTGGTGTTCGACCGCATCCGCGAGCTGTTCCGGCTGGCGCGCAAGGCCGAGCCGGAGGAGATCCTCAACCGCTCGATCAACAACACCCTGTCGCGGACCATCATCACCTCGCTGTTCACCGGCATCACCATGGGCGCGCTGTACTTCTTCGGCGGCACCGCGGTGCACGGCTTCGCCATCACCATGCTGATCGGCATCGTGGTCGGCACGTTGTCCTCGATCTTCGTGGCCAGCCCGATCCTGCTGTGGCTGGGCGTGTCGAAGAAGGACCTGATGCCGGTCACCCGCGACAACCCGGAGCTGGCGCGGCGCCCATGAGTAACATCGCCCGCAAAGCGGGTGATTCCGCTGTTCTCTCCCCTGCTCGCAGGGGAGATGCCCACAGGGCAGAGGGGTAGCCCACGAAACGAAACGGCCCGGTCTCCACCGGGCCGTTCGTTTTTCAGGGGGCGCCATGCCGTCATCGCGAAAGCTTGCGACGGCCACGCCGCAGCCGGAGTCCTATAATCGGTCCGGCAGTCTCCTTCCCCGACCATGCACGCCATTCTCGCTCTCTGGTCGGCGGTGGTGAACTGGCTGGCGTTGCGCGTGGTCGAGCCGGTTCTCGCCGCCCTGCATCTTTCCCGACTGGTCGCCGACCCGCCGCACGAGATCGCGCAGTACTTCCTGCTCACCGCGATGCAGGTGACGATCATCGCCGGCGTGTTCAGGCCGCTGGAAGGCTTGTGGCCGGCGGAGCGCTGGGCCGACCGCCGCGCCACCGCGGTCGATCGCGCCTACACCCTGCTCAAGCTGTTCGGTGTGCTTCCGCTGTTCACCTATCTGGCGCTGCCGCCGCTGGCGCGGCCGATCGGCGGCGCGGGCGACAACACGGGCGGCGTGCTCAGCCTGCAGGGTCTGCTGCCATGGTTGGGGTGGCACCCGGTGCTGCTGTTCCTGGTCTATTACGCGTTCTACGACCTGGTGTACTACGCCATCCACCGCCTGCAGCACACGATCCCGTGGTGGTGGGCGCTGCACAGCCTGCATCACAGCCAGCGCCAGCTGGGCTGCTGGTCGAACGACCGCGACCACTACCTCGATGACTTGCTGGAGGCGCTGATCGTGGCCGCCGTCGCGCTGCTGGTCGGCGTGTCGCCCACTGACTACGTGCTGCTGGTGCTCAGCGGCGAGCTGCTGCAGAACCTCGACCACGCCAACCTGCGGCTGCGCTTCGGGCCGGTGCTGGACAAGTTGCTGGTCGACCCGCACTACCACCGGCTGCACCACATGCGGGTGGACCCGGACCGTCCCGGCCTGCATCACTGCAACTTCGCTTTCATCTTCCCGGTCTGGGACATCCTGTTCGGCACCGCGCTGTTCGTCGAGCCGTTGCGCCCCACCGGCGTGGGCGACCCGATGGTGGATGCGGACAACCGCCACGGCCTCGTGGGCCAGCAGTTGTACGTGCTGCGCCGCTTCTGGGGCGCGTTCCGCCGGCGCGCGGGCTGGCGACCGGGCGACGTGGCTTTCGATGAACGCTACATGCCGGTGCGCGAATTCGACCTGCATCGGCTGGAAGCCAGCCAGATTCCCTTGACACATGCCGAAGGGCGGGCGACGGGTGCCGTGGCTCAGCCGGAAAGCTCGGTATCCAGCTGCGCCAGCCGCGCAGGCGTGCCCACGTCGGTCCAGTGGCCGCGATGCAGCGAGCCGGCCAGCGCGCAGCGTGCCATCGCCGCTTCCAGCAGTGGTCGCAGCTTGAAACGTGGCGGTTTCGCATCGACGCCCGCCGCGTCGCCCACGGTTTCGCGCCAGCCGTCCAGCAGCTCACGGCGGAACACGCCGATGCCGCTGTAGGTGAGCCGCGCCGCACCGTCGGCGTGCAGCGATCCCTGAGCATCCAACTGGAAATCGCCGCCGGGATGGTGTGCGGGGTTGTCCACCATCAGCAGGTGCGCCAGGCCGGCCGGCTCGGCGGGCAGGGCGGCATAGTCGGCGTCGCTCCACACGTCGCCGCTGACCACCAGGAACGGCTCCGCTCCCAGCAGCGGCAGCGCGTTGAGCATGCCGCCGCCGGTTTCCAGCGGCAGCGGCCCCTCGTAGGCGTAGCGGATGCGCAGGCCCCAGCGCGAGCCGTCGCCCAGCGCGTCGGGAAACTGTTCGGCGAGGTGCGAGGTGTTGATCACCACGTAGTGCACGCCGGCCGCGGCCAGCTTTTCCAGGTGCCACGCGATCAGCGGCTTGCCCCCCACCGGCAGCAGCGGCTTCGGCGTGCGGTCGGTCAGCGGGCGCATGCGTTCGCCCAGGCCGGCGGCGAAGATCAGCGCGTGTCTCATGCGGCCACCGGCAAGCGCAGGTCGCGCCCGCCGGCACGGCGCCGGAGCAACGCCGCGAAATCGGCCAGCTCGGGGTAGCGCCCCGCCACGTCGAGCACGTACCCGTACACACGCGGCAGGTCGTCGAGATAGCCGGATTTGCCGTCGCGGTAGTACAGCCGGCAGAAGATGCCGAGCACCTTGATGTGCCGCTGCAGGCCGGTCAGGTCGAACCAGCGCAGGAAGCGTTCGCGGTCGACCGCGGCATCGACGAGCCCCGCCTCGCACAGGCGCAGGCGGTAGGCTTCCGCCCAGGCGTCGACCCGCGTGCGATCCCAGGCGATGTAGCAGTCGCGCAGCAGCGAGGCGAGGTCGTAGGTGACCGGGCCGACCAGGGCGCCCTGGAAATCGATGATGCCGGGGCTGTTGGCTGCGGTGATCAGCAGGTTGCGGCTGTGGTAGTCGCGGTGCACGAAGCGGCGCGGCTGCTCCAGCGCGTTCTTCAGCAGCACGGTGAATGCCGACTCCAGCACGTCCCACTCCCCGCACGCGGGCGTGCAGCCCAGGTGCCGCCCGAGGAACCACTCCGGCATGATCTCCAGCTCGCGCTGCAGGAAGGCGTGGTCGTAGGGCTGCATGCCGGTCACGTCGACGTCGCGCTGCATGCGCAGCAGCGCGTCCATCGCATCGCCGTACAGCGTGTCCACCGTGCGGTCGTTCAGCGCGGGCAGGTACAGCCGTGAGCCGAGGTCCTCGATCAGCAGGAAGCCCTGCTCGAGTTCTTGCGCGCGCACCGCCGGCACGTGCAGCCCGGCGGCGGACAGGCGGGCGCCGATTTCCAGCCACGGCCGCGGATCCTCCTGCGCCGGCGGCGAATCCATCACGATCCAGCCGTGGCCCTGGTGGCGGGTGCGCCAGTAGCTGCGGAAGCTGGCGTCGGCCGAGGCGGGCTCCAGCGTCAACGCGGCGTCGTCAAGCGCGCGGCGGGTCCAGGCGAGGCGGGCGGTAGCGCGGTCGGGCGTGGAAATCATGGCAACCATCGATGGCGGAACCGCGCCAGCTTAGCGAGCCGCCGGCGCGCTGGCGAGGCGATGGCGCATGGCGGCATTGACCGCGCGGCGGCAAATCAGTACCATTTTGGTACCGATTCAAATACGCCAGCCCGAGCCTCCCCCATGCTCCGCGTCAGCCGACTGACCGATTACGCCACCGTGGTGATGACCTGCATCGCTGCGCACCCCAGCGAGGTGCTCAGCGCGGTACAGATCGCCGACGAGTCGCGGCTGGAGCTGCCCACCGTAAGCAAGCTGCTGAAGGCACTGGGCCACGCCGGCCTGGTCGAATCGTTCCGCGGCGTCAACGGCGGCTACCGGCTGGCCCGGCCGGCCGGCGAGATTTCGCTGGCCGAGATCGTCGAGGCGCTGGAGGGCCCGATCGGCATGACCGAGTGCGGCGTGGCCGAGGGCCAGTGCGACCGCGAATCGCAGTGCGGCGTGCGCGGCAGCTGGCAGCTGATCAACAACGTGCTGGACAACGCGCTGCGCGCGGTCAGCCTGGCCGACATGCTCAAGCCGCAACCGCGGCCGTCGCGACGGATTGCCGCCGTGCCCGTGAGCCAGATCGCGATGCCGGCGAAGGCCGCACGGATCACCACCGAATGAACGACACCATGATCAACGAAGGCAGCACCGCCACCGCGTTGCGCGACAACGCCGGCGTGGCCGAAGCGCTGGGCCGCAGCTACAGCGCCGGCTTCATCACCGAGATCGAGATGACCGGCCTGCCGCCGGGCCTGGACGAGGACACCATCCGCGCGCTGTCCGCGATCAAGCACGAGCCGGAATGGATGACCGAGTGGCGGCTCGGCGCCTATCGCCACTGGCTGACCATGCCCAAGCCCGACTGGGCCAAGCTCAACATCGACCCGATCGACTACCAGGCGATCAGCTACTACGCTGCGCCGAAGGCGAAGCCGAAGTCGCTGGACGAGGTCGATCCGGCCTTGCTGGAGACCTACGAGAAGCTGGGCGTGCCGCTGCACGAGCGCGCCGCGCTGGCCGGCGTGGCGGTGGATGCGGTATTCGACTCGGTCTCGGTGGGCACCACCTTCCGCAAGCAGCTGGCCGACGCCGGCGTGCTGTTCTGCTCGATGAGCGAGGCGATCCGCGAGTATCCCGAGCTGGTGCAGAAATACCTGGGCAGCGTGGTGCCCACCGGCGACAACTTCTTCGCCGCGCTGAACTCGGCGGTGTTCTCCGACGGCAGCTTCGTGTTCATCCCGAAAGGCGTGCGCTGCCCGATGGAACTGTCCACCTACTTCCGCATCAACGCGCAGAACACCGGCCAGTTCGAGCGCACCCTGATCGTGGCCGAGGAAGGCGCCCACGTCTCCTACCTCGAGGGCTGCACCGCGCCGAAGCGCGACGAGAACCAGCTGCATGCGGCGGTGGTCGAGCTGGTGGCGCTCGAGGGCGCGCAGATCAAGTACTCCACGGTGCAGAACTGGTACCCCGGCGACGAGAACGGCGTGGGCGGCATCTACAACTTCGTCACCAAGCGCGGCGACTGCCGCGGCGACGATTCCAAGATCAGCTGGACCCAGGTGGAAACCGGCTCGGCGATCACCTGGAAGTACCCCAGCGTGGTGCTGCGCGGCGACCGTTCGGTGGGCGAGTTCTACTCGGTGGCGCTGACCCATCACTTCCAGCAGGCCGATACCGGCACCAAGATGATCCACCTCGGCAAGCACACCAAGTCGAAGATCGTCTCCAAGGGCATCAGCGCCGGGCGCAGCTCGAACAGCTACCGCGGCCTGGTGAAGATGGAGAAGGGCGCCGAGGGCGCGCGCAACTACACCCAGTGCGATTCGTTGCTGATCGGCAAGAAGTGCGGTGCGCACACCTTCCCGTACATGGAAGTGAAGAACCCCACCGCGATCGTCGAGCACGAGGCCACCACCTCGAAGATCTCCGACGAGCAGATGTTCTATTGCCGCAGCCGCGGCATCGGCGAGGAAGACGCCGTGTCGATGATCGTCGACGGCTTCTGCAAGCAGGTGTTCCGCGAGCTGCCGATGGAGTTCGCGGTGGAGGCGAAGAAGCTGCTTGAGGTGTCGCTGGAAGGCGCCGTCGGCTGATGTGTAGGAGCGCACCCTGTGCGCGATCGACCTCGCCGGCAACCCCATCGCGCACAAGATGCGCTCCTACGGAATGTGTCGAGTTGAAATCATGCTGAAAATCGAAAACCTGCACGCCCGCGTCGAGGGCAAGGAAATCCTCAAGGGGCTCAGCCTCACCGTGAACGCGGGCGAAGTGCACGCGATCATGGGGCCGAACGGCGCCGGCAAGTCCACCCTGGGCAACGTGCTGTCCGGCCGCGAGGGCTACGAGGTGACCGCCGGCACGGTGACCTACGGCGGCATCGACCTGCTGCAGCTTTCGCCGGAGGCGCGCGCCGCGGCCGGCGTGTTCCTGGCGTTCCAGTACCCGGTGGAGATCCCGGGCGTCAACAACACCTACTTCCTGCGCGCGGCACTGAACGCGCAGCGCAAGCAGCGCGGCGAGAAGGAGCTGGACTCCATGCAGTTCCTCAAGCTGGTGCGCGAGAAGCTGAAGGTGATGCAGATCTCCGACGAGCTGCTGCACCGCGCGGTCAACGAGGGCTTCTCCGGCGGCGAGAAGAAGCGCAACGAGATCTTCCAGATGGCGGTGCTGGAGCCGCGGCTGGCGATCCTCGACGAGACCGACTCGGGCCTGGACATCGACGCGCTGAAGCAGGTGGCGCAGGGCGTCAACACGCTGCGCTCGCCGGACCGCGCGTTCCTGATGATCACCCACTACCAGCGCCTGCTCGATTACGTGGTGCCGGATTTCGTGCACGTGCTGGCCGGCGGCCGCATCGTCGAGAGCGGCGACAAGTCGCTGGCGCTGAAGCTGGAGCAGCATGGCTACGCCGGGATCGGCCAGAGCCACCCGGCGGGAGCCGTGGCATGAACCAGCCGGCACCGCTGCCGTTGGCCGAATCGCTGCTGGACGCGCCGCTGCCGGCCGGCGGTCCCGCCTGGCTGGATGCGGCACGGCGCGAGCATCGCGCCGCGTTCGCCGCCAGCGGGCTGCCCGACACGCGGATCGAGGCGTGGAAGTACACCGCATTGCGCGGGCTTGCCCAGCGCCGCTTCGCCGACGGCGATGCGGCGGCGGCCACCCGCGAGGTCGATGCCGCGGCATTCGCCTTGCCCGGCGTGGACGGGCCGCGGCTGGTCTTCGTCAACGGCGCGTTCCGCGCCGACCTGTCGGCGCTCGACGCGCTGCCCGCGGGGGTTTCGCTGCAGCCGCTGTCGCAGGCGCTGCGCGGCGACGCGGAGCCGCTGCGTTTCGCGCTGTCGCGGGCGGCCCTGGTCGGACACGGCCGCGAGGCCGGCGACGCGTTCGCGCAGATCAACGCCGCCCGCGCCGTCGACGGCGTGGTGCTGCGGGTCGCCGCCCACACGAGGAGCGCTGCACCGGTGCAGCTCGTCTTCGTGGGCACGGCCGCCGACGCCGAGACGGCCTGGCACGTGCGCAACGTGATCGAGCTGGGCGAGGGTGCCGAACTGGACCTGATCGAGCAGCATGCGGGCCTGGGCGAACAGGCCCAGCTGGCCACCCTGGTCAGCGACATCGAACTGCGCGACAACGCCTGCCTGCGGCACGTGGTACTGCAGGATGCCGCCGCCGGCGCCAACCTGATCCGCCGCAGCGGCCTGCGCTTGCACGCGCGGGCGCAAGCGACGCTGCACGTGCTGGAACTCGGCGGCGCGCTGGTGCGCCACGACCTGCGGGCGGAGCTGGTCGGCGACGGCGCGCAGTTCCATACCCGGGGGGTGTTCATGCCGCACGGCCGCCAGCACATCGACACCCAGCTGGCGATCCGCCACCAGGCGCTGGACACCACCTCCAGCTCGCACTGGCGCGGCGTGGCCGGCGACCGTGCGCGCGGCGTGTTCCGCGGCGCGATCGTGGTGGCGCCCGGTGCCGACGGCAGCGATGCCAACCTGAGCAACAAGAACCTGCTGCTGTCGTCGGGCGCGGAGATCGACACCAAGCCGGAACTGGAGATCTACGCCGACGAGGTGAAGGCCGCGCACGGCGCCACCGTGGGCCAGCTCGACGAACGTTCGCTGTTCTACCTGCGTTCGCGCGGCATCCCGCTGGGCGAGGCGCGCGCGCTGCTGACCGCCGCGTTCTGCCGCGCGATGCTGGACGACCTGCCGAACGCAGCGCTGCGCGAGCACCTGTCGGGCCTGCTGATCTCCCAGTTGCCCGCGTGATTCTCTCCTCCCCGGCAGGCAGGGGAGGAAACCACTTACGGAAACGCCGAAGATGACCGCATCGCAAGCCAGCACGCCCACCGTCTTCGACGTCCGGCGCATCCGCGCGGACTTCCCGTTGCTGGCGCGCTCCGTGCACGGCAAGCCGCTGGTGTATCTCGACAACGCCAACACCAGCCAGAAGCCCGAATCGGTGATCGCCGCGGTGGACAACCACTATCGCGAACACAACGCGAACGTGGCGCGGGCGGTGCACCAGCTGGGCGAGGAGGCCACCGCCGCCTACGAGGGCGCGCGCGACAAGCTGGCGCGCTTCATCAACGCACCGTCGCGCAACGAGGTGATCCTCACCACCGGCACCACCCAGTCGATCAACCTGGTCGCCTACAGCTACGCGCTGCCGCAGCTGAAACCCGGCGACAGCATCCTCACCACGGTGATGGAGCACCACGCCAACATCGTGCCGTGGCAGCTGGTCGCCGCGCGCAGCGGCGCCACGGTGAAGGCGGCGCCGATCGACGAGCGCGGCGAGCTGATCGTGGAGAAGTATCTCGAGATGCTGACGCCGGAGGTGAAGCTGGCCTGCGTCACCCACGTCTCCAACGTGCTGGGCACGGTCAACCCGGTGCGCGAGATCGCGCGCGAGTGCAGGAAGCGCGGCATCGCGCTGCTGGTGGACGGCTCGCAGGCGGCGCCGCACCGGCCGGTCGACGTGCAGGTGCTGGGCTGCGATTTCTACGCGGTCACCGGGCACAAGATGCTCGGCCCCACCGGCACCGGCGTGCTGTGGGCGAAGCGTGAGCACCTGGAGGCGATGCCGCCGTTCTTCGGCGGCGGCGAGATGATCCGCGAGGTGCGCTTCAGCGGCACCACCTTTGCCGCCCCGCCGCACAAGTTCGAGGCCGGCACGCCGAACATCGCCGGTTTCGTCGGGCTGTCGGCGGCGGTCGACTACTACGAGTCGGTGGGCTTCGAGGCGATCCATGCGTGGGAGCAGCAGCTGCTGCACTACGCCACCGAGCGCCTGCACGGGATTCCCGGCCTGCGCATCATCGGCGAAGCGGCACAGAAGGAGCCGGTGATCTCGTTCCTGCTGGAAGGCGCCCAGGCCACCGACCTGGCCACGCTGCTCGACCTGCAGGGCGTCGCCGTGCGCTCCGGCCACCATTGCGCGCATCCGCTGATGCAGTTCTACGGCGTGCCCGCCACGCTGCGCGTCTCGCTGGCGTTCTACAACACCCGCGAGGAGATCGATGCGTTCATCGTGGCCCTGCTCAAGGTGCGCAAGCTGCTGCTGTGAGGCGGCGGAAGGTCGCATGGCCTTGCCGCCGCCGCCGGCATTATGCTTCCCGTTCCCTCCGTCACGACCGACCCCATGCTCGCCAAGCTTCCCGGCCTGATCCGCATTCCGCTGGCGTTGCTGCTGCTCGCCGGCAACATCGTGCTGCACGTGTTGCCGCTGTTCGCCTTCACACTGGTCAAGCTGGTCGTGCCGGTGCCGGCGATCCGGCAGGCCTGCTCGCGCGTGCTGGTGCGCATCGCGGAGAGCTGGATCGGGGTCAACGGCTTCCTGTTCGACCTGTTCACCCGCATCCGCTGGCGGGTCGAGGGGCTGGCGGGCCTGCGTCGCGACGGCAACTACCTGGTGCTGTGCAACCACCAGAGCTGGGTCGACATTCCGGTGCTGCAGAGGGTGTTCAACCGGCGCATCCCGTTCCTGCGCTTCTTCCTCAAGCAGCAACTGATCTGGGTGCCGTTGCTGGGGCAGGCCTGGTGGGCGCTGGATTTCCCCTTCATGAAGCGCTACTCGCGAGAAACCCTGCTGAAGCACCCGGAACTGCAGGGCAAGGACAAGGAAGCCACCCGCCGCGCCTGCGAGAAATTCCGCCACATGCCGGTGTCGGTGATGAATTTCGTCGAAGGCACCCGCTTCACGCCGGCCAAGCATGCCGCGCAATCTTCGCCTTACCGTCACCTGCTGCGGCCGAAGGCCGGCGGCCTGGCCTTCGTGCTCGACGCGATGGGCGACGCGCTGCACGCGATCCTCGACGTCACCATCGTCTACCCCGAAGGCCGCTGCACGATGGCGGATCTCATCGCCGGCCGCGTGCGCGATATCCGCGTGCACGTGCGCGAGCGGGCGATCGAGGCCGGATTGCTGGGCAATTACGACGAGGACGCGGCGTTTCGCGGACGCGTCAAGTCGTGGGTGAACACGCTGTGGCGCGAGAAGGACGCCCAGGTCGCAAGCATGTTGATGGCGGCGGATGCCGCACCGACGGGAAATTGATATGCGCATTCTGATCGTTGGCGCCGGCGCCACCGGCGGCTATTTCGGCGGCCGCCTGTTGCAGCACGGGCGCGACGTGACATTCCTGGTGCGCGAAAAGCGTGCGGCGCAACTGGCGCAGCATGGCTTGCTGATCCGCAGCGCCACCGGTGACGCCGACCTGCCTTCGCCGCCCACCGTGCTGGCGAGCGGGCTGCGCGCGCCGTACGAGCTGATCCTGCTGAGCTGCAAGGCGTACAGCCTGGAGCAGGCGATGGCCGACATCGCGCCGGCGGTGGGGCCGGATACCACGATCCTGCCGCTGCTCAACGGCATGCGCCAGCTCGACTTGCTGGACGCGCGCTTCGGCGCATCGCACGTGCTGGGCGGGCAGTGCGTGATCGCCGCCACGCTGGACGGGCAGGGCGCCGTGCGGCATCTCAACCAGTCGCACAGCCTCACTTTCGGCGAGCGCGACGGCAGCGCGTCGGCACGCATGCGGCGGATCACCGAAGCCCTTTCCGGCGCGGGTTTCGACGCGCGCCCGAGCGGCACGGTCCTGCAGGACATGTGGGACAAGTGGATCTTCCTCGCCTCGCTGGCCGGGATCACCTGCCTGATGCGCGGCTCGATCGGCGAGATCGTGGCTGCGCCGGGTGGCACCGCGGCAGCACTGGACCTGCTGGAGGATTGCCGTGCGGTGGCGGAGCGCTCCGGCCATGCGCCGAGCGAGCAGACCCTGCAGCGCGCCCGCAGCGTGCTGACCGAGGCCGGCTCCACGCTGACCGCCTCGATGCTGCGCGACCTGCGGCACGGCTACCCGATCGAGGCCGACCACGTGATCGGCGACATGCTGGCGCGTGCCGGGCAGCCGCTCGACGGGCGTTCGCTGCTGGCGGTGGTCTACGCCCACCTGAAGGTCTACGAGGCCGGCCGGGCATCGCTCCAGGCCTGAGGCCGTCCCGACAAAAAAACCGCGGCCTCGCGGCCGCGGCTTCCGGGCGGATTCAGGTGCGCCTGATTACCAGATCTTCACCTGCTTCGCGCCATCGCGCACCATCGCGTCGCCCGCCTTGCAGCGGAACGCCCGGGCGAACTCGGGCATGTTCGACGGCGCGCCGATCGCGCGGAACCGCGCCGGCGCGTGCGGGTCGGTGTTGAGCAGGGTCAGCTGCGCCTCCGGGCGGATGTTGCCGCGCCACACGCGGGCCCAGTTGAGGAAGAAGCGCTGGTCCTGGGTGTAGCCGTCGATCTTGCGCTTCGCCTCGGCCGGGTTCTTCGACAGCGCCATCTGCAGCGCGGTGTACGCCGCGTTGAGGCCGCCCAGGTCGCCGATGTTCTCGCCCATGGTGAGCTGGCCGTTGACGTGCTTGCCCGGCAGCGCCTCGTAGCCGTCGAACTGCGCGCCGAGCTTCGCGGTGCGCGTCTCGAACGCGGTGCGGTCGGCCTCGGTCCACCAGTTGACGTTGTTGCCCTGGGCGTCGAACTTGCTGCCCTGGTCGTCGTAGCCGTGGCCCATCTCGTGGCCGATCACCGCGCCGATGCCGCCGTAGTTGATCGCATCGTCGGCCCTGGCGTCGAAGAACGGCGGCTGCAGGATCGCGGCCGGGAACACGATCTCGTTCTTCTGCGCGCTGTAGTAGGCGTTCACCGTCTGCGGGGTCATGCCCCACTCGGCGCGGTCGACCGGCTTGCCGATCTTGGCGATGGCGTAGTCGTAGTTGAACTTGTTCGCCGCCTGCACGTTGCCGAAGTAGTTGCCCGGGGTCAGCACAAGGCCGGACCAGTCGCGCCACCTGTCGGGGTAGCCGATCTTCGGCACGAAGGTGGCCCATTTCTGCAGCGCCTTCTGCTTGGTCTCGTCGCTCATCCATTCGAGCTGCTCGATGCGCGTGCGGAAAGCCGCGCTGAGGTTGGCGACCAGTTCCTCGGCGCGCTGCTTCGAGGTCGGCGAGAAGTTGTCGGCCACGTACAGCTGGCCCAGCGCCATGCCCATGCCGTCGTTGGTGGCGTCGAGCACGCGCTTCCAGCGCGGCTTCATTTCCTTCTGGCCGTTCAGGGTCTGCGCGTTGAACGCGAAGTCTTCCTGCTGGAACGGCGTGGACAGGTACGGCGCCGCGTTGGCGATCGCGTGGTAGCGCAGGTAGGCCTGCCATTGCGCCATCGGCACGTCGCCCAACATCTTCTGCGCCTCGGCGAAGAACTTCGGCTGCGACAGCGAGAAGCCGTCTTTCACGTCGGCGCCCTGCGCCTTGAAGAACGCGGCCCAGTCGAAGCCCGGCGTCACCTTGTCGGCCTCGGCGATGCTGACGTAGTGGTAGCGGTTGTTCGGGTTGCGCATTTCCACCGGGGGCAGCGACACGGCGGCGAGGCGGGTTTCGAACGCCAGCACCGACTTGGCCTGCTGCTGCGCATCGGCGGCGCCGACGCCGGCCAGCTCGAGCAGCTTCGCGATGTGCGCGGCGTAGGCGGTGCGGATCTTCGCGTAGTCGGGTTTGCTGTAGTAGTCGACAGTGGGCAGGCCGAGGCCGCCCTGGCCGGCGTAGGCGATCTGCCGGTTGGAGTCCTTGAAGTCGGCGTTGCCGAAGAAGCGGAACAGCACCGGCTCGCCGCGGGCGTAGCTGTCGCGGATGTAGCCGACCACGTCGGCGCTGCTGTTCAGCCCGGCGATGCGCGCCAGTTGCGGCTTGATCGGGTCGAAGCCGGCCTGGTCGATGGCCGCCTGGTCCATGCCGGAGGCGTACAGGTAGCCGATCTTCTGCTCGATCGAGCCCGGCCTGGCGGCAGCCGCATCGTGCGCGGCCTTCTCGACGATGGTGTGCTGCACGTTGAGGCTGTCCTCGCGCAGCGCATCGAACGAACCCCAGCGCGTGCGGTCGGCGGGGATCGGGTTGGCGGCCACCCACTTCGCGTTGACGAAGCCGTTGAAGTCGGTGCAGGCCTTGATCGAACCGTCCAGCTCGCCCACGTCGAATGCGGTGGTGGAGGCGGTGGAGGCGGCCAGCGCGCTGCCGCCCAGCGTCATCGCCAGGGCGAATGCCAGCGGCTTGATGCAACGGTGCTTCATGGGTGGTTTCCTTCGGGTCGGGGGACGCGGGCGTCCGGTCGTGGCGGGTGTCGCAACATATTGCGAAGCTCGCAGGCTAGGCAGCAGGGCGGGGAACTGCCCAGTGTCGAAGGTCACGCCCGGCTGCCTGTTCCAGGTCATGGTGGGCTCGCCGGGCGGCGCACTATCATCGCGACGATGAGCGCACAGACCCTTCCCGTTTTCCGCGCGGCGACCCCTGCCGACGTCGATGCCATCGTGGTCCTGGTCGAATCCGCGTACCGCGGCGAATCCGGCCTGCGCGGCTGGACCACCGAGTCGCACCTGCTGGACGGCCAGCGTACCGATGCGGCCGATGTGCGCGCGCTGATCGAGCGGCCCGGCAGCCGCATCCTCTTGGCCGAACGCGACGGCCGGCTGGTCGCCAGCTGTCACATCGAACGCCAGGGTGACAACGGCTACTTCGGCATGTTCGCGGTCGACCCGGCCGGGCAGGGCGGCGGCCTCGGTAAGCAGGTGCTGGCCGAGGCGGAGCGGATCGCGCGCGAGGAGTGGCATTGCCGCGGGATGCGCATGACGGTGATCGTGCAGCGCGAGGAACTGATCGCCTGGTATGGCCGCCGCGGCTACCGGCGCACCGGCGAATACCAGCCGTTCCCCTACGGCGACGAGCGTTTCGGCATCCCGCGCCGCGACGACCTGCGCTTCGAGGTGCTGCGCAAGGATTTCGACGGGGCCGCCGCATGAACGGCTGGGTCCGGGTCGGCACCCGCAGCGACTTCCTGCCGGGCGAATACAAGGTGGTGTGGGACGGCGACACCCCGATCGCCGTGTACAACATCGATGGCGCGCTGTACGCGGTCGAGGACATCTGCACCCACGACGGCGGCGACCTGGCCGGCGGCGAGGTGTTCGGCTTCGAGGTGGAATGCCCGCGCCACGGCGCGCGCTTCGACCTGCGCACCGGCGCGGTGACGAAACCGCCGGCGTACGAGCCGATCGCCAGCTTCCCGGTGCATGAGCAAGACGGCGCGATCTGGACCCGCGACGACCGCTGAAGCCCGCCGGATGCAGCGGAACCCGCCAGGCATGGCCGGTGCCCCGGGATGGCGGCGGGGGCGGTTAATTGTTGAGATTGATTCTTGTTTGCGATTAAATGGAGCGGTTCGCGCGGCCTGCCTGCCGGTGTCGCGCATGACCGCCGCCAAACCCTCGCCGGCCGCCATGGTTGCGGCGCTGCGGGGGGCGAAACACGGAAACCGATGGAGCCGCAATCGACATCGCCGGCAGCCGCGTGGTTGTCGTACTCCCCATTCCGGATGCGACAACTGCATCCATGGCACTGGATCAGTTCGGTGCCGAGCCTGGTCGACTGGGTGCGTCAGCGGCGGCTGCCGTCACCGCGCAAGCCGATGCGCGTGCAGGATGCCGCGGTCGGCCACGCTGCCACCGCCACGGTCGCCGTTGCCGATGCCGCAACCACCGTGGCGGCCGGAACGGACGTGCGCGTGGTCTATGCCAGCCAGACCAGCTTTGCCGAGCAACTGGCGCGACAGACCCTGCAGAGCCTGCAACTGGCCGGCATGCCGGTACGGCTGGACGGCATCGACGTGTTGACCGTCGACGAACTGCGCCGCACGGTGCGCGTGCTGTTCGTGGTCAGCACCACCGGCGATGGCGAGCCGCCGGATATGGCGCAGGCCTTCGGCCGTCTGGCGATGAGGCGGCCGGCGCAGCTGGCCGGTTTGCGCTATGGCCTGCTTGCACTGGGCGACAGCGATTACGAGGATTTCTGCGGCTTCGGCCGCCAGCTGCAGTGCTGGCTGCAGGCCAGTGGTGCGCAGCCGCTGTTCGACCCGGTGGAGGTCGACAGCGAGGACGAAGCCGCCTTGCGCCACTGGCAGCATCGCCTGGCGATGCTGTCCGGTGCCGCCGACCTGCCGGATTGGCAAGCGCCGAGGTATCAGCGCTGGCGACTGACCGAGCGGCGCCTGCTCAATCCCGGCAGCGTGGGCGAACCCTGTTTCCACCTGGCGCTGCAGCCGCTGCATGGCAGCGCGGATTGGCAGGCCGGCGATCTGGTCGAGGTCGGTCCCCGCCATGCGCCCGGCAAGGTGGCGGACTGGCTGTCGCTGCAGGGACTGGACGGCGGCGCGACGGTGACGTTCGGCCGCGAGCGGCTGCCGTTGGCCGAGCTGCTGGCGCGCTGCCGCCTGCCCGAGGCGGGCGAGGTCGATGGCCTGGACGAGGCGGCCGTGGCGGCCATGCTGCAATTGCTGCCGCATCGTGAATATTCGATTGCCTCGCTGCCGGCCGATGGCGCGGTCCACCTGCTGGTGCGCCAGATGCGCGGCCGCGGCGGTTACCTCGGCCTCGGTTCCGGCTGGCTCACCGTGCATGCGCCGGTCGGTGCCGAGATCGCCCTGCGCGTGCGCCGCAACGTCAATTTCCATGTGCCGGAGGATGCGCGGCCGCTGCTCCTGATCGGCAACGGCACCGGGCTGGCGGCCTTGCGCGCGCTGCTGAAGGCGCGCATGGCGGCAGGCCGTCGGCGCAACTGGCTGCTGTTCGGCGAGCGGCATGCGGCCCATGACTTTCTCTATCGCGAGGAGATCGAGCGCTGGGCCGCGGACGGCTGGATCGAGCGCGCCGACTTTGCCTGGTCGCGCGACCAGGCCGAGCGCGTCCACGTGCAGCAGCGGCTGCGCGAGGCAGCCGGCGAGCTGCTGCGCTGGGTCGACGCCGGCGCGGCGATTTATGTCTGCGGCAGCCTCGCCGGCTTGGCGCCGGGCGTCGAGGCGGTGTTGCGTGACGTGCTGGGCGACGCGCGGGTCGGGCAACTGCGCGAGCAGGGGCGGTACCGGCGCGATGTCTACTGAGCCGTGCGGCGCCGTCGCCGGCATGACCAATGGCCTATGCCGATGGTGGGACTTGGGAGCAGTCTGATGGGGTTGTCCAGGGGGTGACCGTCATGCGGCAGGTCGTGCGCAAGTGGGGATATCTGTGTGTGCTGGCCATGGCCTGGCCCTGGCTGGCGCCAGCGCAGCAGGCAGCATCGACCGTGACACCGCCGGCCGCATCGACGCCGGCGCCGACCGGCACGGCGTTGCCCGCGATTCCGTTCGCGGCCGCCGATGCCGCCGCCGTCGCCGTACCCAGTGCCGCAAATGCCTGGGGCGGCGGGCGCAGCGGCAGCGAGCCGACCCTGTCCGATCGCGTGGCGAGCTACCGCATCGACGCCGAGCTGGACGCGGCGAAGCACGCGGTGACCGGCAGGGAGCGCATGACCTGGCGCAACCGCAGCGATCGCCCGGTCGACCGCATCTACGTGCACCTGTACCTCAACGCGTTCCAGAACGAGGGCAGCACCTGGTTCACCGAGCGCGAGGTGCTCACCGCGCACGGCCGTTCGCGCGGTGCGGCGGTGCTGAAGAAGGGCGAATGGGGCTGGATCGAGCTGCAGCAGGTGAAGCAGGGCGACGCCGCGCTGAAATGGCGCTTCGTGCAGCCCGACCACGGCCCGGCCACCGACCAGACCGTGGCGCAGATCGACCTGGCCGAGCCGGTGCCGGCCGGTGGCACGCTGACGCTGGACATCGACTTCCTCAGCCAGCTGCCGCGGGTGGTCGAGCGCACCGGCTGGTGGGGCGACTTCAACCTGGTGGCGCAGTGGTTCCCCAAGATCGGCGTGCTGGAGCTGGCCGGTGAACGCGGCGCCACCGCGCCGCGCTGGAACGTGCACGAGTTCCACTTCAACAGCGAGTTCTACGCCGACTTCGGCCTGTACGACGTGCGCCTCACCGTGCCTGGCGACTACACCGTGGGCGCGGTGGGCAAGCTGCAGGGACCGCCGGAGACGGCGAACGGCAACAGCACGTACCACTTCGTGCAGGGCGACGTGCACGATTTCGCCTGGGTGGCTGCGAAGGGCTACAAGACGCTGGACGGCAGCTGGCAGGGGCCGGGCAGCCCGAGGGTCGACGTGCGGGTGCTCTACCCGGAGGAGTACGCCGCCAGCGCCAGGCCGGTGCTCCAGGCCGCGATCGACTCGCTGGCGTTCTTCTCGAAGACGCTGGGCGCCTATCCGTACAAGACGGTGACGGCAGTGGTGCCGCCGTACAACGCCGCGGAAGCTGGCGGCATGGAGTACCCCACGTTCTTCACCACCGAGGGCTATGCCAGGGTCGAGCCGGGCACGCTCACCCAGTACATGCTCGACTTCGTCACCATCCATGAGTTCGGCCACGGCTACTTCTACGGCATTCTGGCCTCGAACGAGTTCGAGGAGCCGATCCTCGACGAGGGCATGAACGAGTACTGGGACCAGCGCATGCTGCGCGGGCGCGGCCAGGACATCGTGGCGGCAAGCGGCTGGATGAAACGCCTCGGCATCGCGCCCGCGATCCCGCCCTTCGTCGCCGAGCGCCTGACCGCCGGCCTGCGCCAGCCGCCCGACCCGCTGGGCGCGAACGCCTGGGATCGCTTGTCCAGCAGCAGCTACGGCAAGGTGTATTCACGCACCGCCACCGCCATGCACGACCTGGAGGAACGCTTGGGCAAGCCCGCGCTGGAGCGCGCGATGCACGAGTACTACCGGCGCTGGCGCTTCCGCCATCCTTCGGTAGCCGATCTGCGCGCCACCCTGGCCGAGGTCTCCGGCAACCCGCAGGCGGTCGATGCGATCTTCGACCAGTACGTCTACGGCACCGCGCAAATCGACGACCGGGTCGCCAGCATCGACGCGGTCGAGGTGTTGCCGCAGCCCGGCAGCGCGATGAAGGACGGCAAGCGCAGCGAGCTCGACGCCGACGCCCTCGACAGGCAGATCGATAGGCAGCGCAAGGACTGGGCGCAGGCGCATCCGGGGGCGAAGCCGGGCAGCGGCCCGTTCCCGTGGCGCAGCACCGTCACCGTGCGCCGCGACGGCGCGCCGGTGCCGCAGCTGCTGAGGGTGACGTTCGCCGACGGCAGCCATGAGGACGTGCGCTGGAGCGATGCCCGGCGCTGGGCCCGTTTCGAGTTCGTCCGGCCGGCCAAGGTGGTCTCGGCCGAGCTCGATCCGGCGCAGAAGATCCTGCTCGACGCGAACAAGCTCGACGACAGCCTGACCAGCAGGGCCGACGGCGCCGCCTCGCGCCGCTGGAGCGCCGATGCCGCCGCCTTGCTGCAGGCCTTCTATGCCTTGGTGGGGTCGCTGTGATGATGATGGGCAAACTTGCTTCCCGCCGGGTCGATTTCGCCGCGGTCGCGCGCGCGCCGCTGGCCGCCATGCAGTGGCGCCTGCTGCTGCTGTGGACCTTGCTGCTGCTGTTGCCGACCGCCGTGGTCGGCGTGCCGTTATGGCGTTCGCTCGCCGGCCTGCTCGACCATTCGGTGCACGCGCAGGCGTGGGCCGGGCACTTCAGCCCGCTGATGTTCGGCGACAGCCTGTCGGCGCTGGGCGACGGCACCGGCTGGCTCAAGGGCGCGGTCCTGCTGGGCCTGCTGCTGACCCTGCTGCTGTCGCCGTTCCTCAACGGCATGCTGGTCGGCAGCGGGCGTGCCGGGCGCGTGCTGGGCTTCGGCCACCTGCTCCAGTGCGGCATCGTCGAATACGGCCGCATGTTCCGCCTGATGCTGTGGTCGGTCGTGCCGTACGCGGCGATGGCGGCGCTGATCGGCGTGGTGTTCGGCGCGGCGGACCGGATCGGCGCCCGTGCCGTGCTGGAATCGCAGGCCGATCGCGCCGTGCACGCGGCGGCCGGACTGGCCGTGCTGCTGTTCGTGCTGGCGCAGGCGATCGTGGAGTCCGCCCGGGCCGTGTTCATCGCCAACAGCGGCCTGCGCTCGGCCACACGGGCCCTTGGCCGCGGCTTCATGCAGTTGCTGCGGCGGCCGTTCAGCACGCTGCTGAGCTACCTGCTGATCAGCCTGGTCGGCTATGCGGTCGCCCTGGCGCTCGGCATCGTCCGGGTGCACACACCGGCGCTCGGCGTGAGCGGCACCGTGCTGGCCGTGCTGCTGGCGCAGCTGGTGGTGCTGGTGCTGGGCTGGGTGCGCGTGGCGCGGGTGTATGCGCTGGCCGAGGTGGCGCGCTCGCTGTCGTCCGGCCGACGCGCCGGCAGGATGCCGCAGCCGTTGTGAGCGGCCCCGCGGCCGGCCCCGGCTGCCCGCGACTCAGCCGTAGGCGCGGCGGTGCCCGCGGTGCGGCGGGTAGTAGGCGAACACGTGGCTGTGGCTGCCGTAGAAGTCCATGTCCTCGATGTGTTCGCCGCCGAGCCGCTCGGCCACCCGGTCGGAGGCCTCGTTGCCGACCCGCACCAGGCTGATCACGCGCTGGGCGCGCAGGTGGTTCCAGGCGAACTCCAGCACGGCTTCGCCCGCCTCGGTGGCGTAGCCGTGGTGGCGGTGCTCGGGCTTCAGCATCCAGCCCATTTCCAGGTCGGGCCAGCCGTCGGGGTACATCAGGCCGGCGCGGCCGATGAACTCGCCGCTGCCCTTCAGCTCCAGCGCCCACATGCCGCAGCCGCGCAGCTGCCAGTGGCCCAGCAGCATCGCCAGCGAGCGCCAGGCGTTGGTGCGGTCCAGCGGCTGGCCGTCGCCGATCCAGCGCGTGCTGTCCCGGTCGGCCAGCATCGCGGCGTAGTCGTCGAAGTGCCGCTCGGTGAGTGCAGTCAGGCGCAGGCGCGCCGTTTCGATGGTGGGGATTTCAACAGGCATCACATTCAACGATGGGCGACAGCCAGCAGCTCGGCCAGGGCACGGGTACTGCTGGCAAGGCTCTCTTGCCAGGACAAGCCGGTGATTGTCTCACCTGTGACCGAATCGACAAAATCCTCGGCCTGGCCGGGCGGCAGCAGGTGCCGGTAGTCCACGGTGATCTCGCTGCCGGGCGGCAGCTCGGTCAGCGCGAATACGAAACCCAGGTGCCACAGCCCGTTCGGCGTGAAGCTGTGGTTGATGTAGCACTCGTCCGGCCAGTCGGGCGACAGCGTGTAGCGGTCCTCGAACCAGCGCGCGCTGGCGTGGAACTGCGCGCGCAGCTCGGGCGAGGCCATGATGTCGGCGTGCCGGTAGGTCCGCCCGATGTCGTCCGGCGCGGTGATGATGCGCCCCGCCGCCACGGTTTCGTCGAGGAACAGGCCCTTGCCGGCGCCGCGGATGGCGGAGGCGGCGATGTGGTAATGCGGCAGGATCATGGCAGGGCGGCGTCGGGTTGGGGCGCGCGAGTGTAGCGCAGGCGGCGCGGCCTGCCACAGGCCGCGCCGCCCGGTTCCCTGCCGGTTATTCCCCGGCCGCCGCCTCCGCGACGGCGCGCTGTTTGCTCTTGCGCGCCGTCTTGGCGGGCGCATCCGCTCCGGTGGCGGCCGTGGCAGCGTCGTCGGCGAGCAGGATGGCGGCCCGGTTGCGCTCGATCGTGGCCTTGCCGATGCCCTTGACGTGCTTGAGGTCGTCGGCCTTCTTGAACGGGCCGTGGGCCTCGCGCCAGGCCACGATGGCCGCCGCTTTCGACGGGCCGATGCCGTCCAGCGACTTGGCGATGGCGGCCGCATCGGCCTGGTTGATGTTGACCGGCGTGGCGGCCAGCAGCAGCCCCGGCAGGGCAAGGGCGAGTGCAAGGGCGACAGCGGCGAGTTTGTTGAACATGGCCTTTCTCCTTGGGCGGTGGTGGCGGCATCCGGGTGCCGCCGGCGCACTATGGCGCGTGGCGAAGGGCCGCACAGTGGGAGGCGCCGCAGGACCGGCGTGCGTGGTGGGCGCTTTCGCCTGTGGGCGGCTTCCGATCGCGTGTCGGTGCGGTGGAGGCGCGCTGTTACAATGCCGGTCTTGTCTGCCTGATGGAGCTTCACCATGGATACCGCCCGCCTTTCGCGTTTCGTCGGCGGCTTGTGGGACGACGAGATCGTGCCGCAGCTGGTTGAATACATTCGTATTCCCAACAAGTCGCCGATGTTCGACGCGAAGTGGGCCGAGCACGGCTACATGGACGCCGCGGTGAAGCTGATGGAAAGCTGGGCGCGCTCCAAGCTGGGTCAGTTGCCGGGCGCCACGCTGGAGGTGGTGCGGCTGGAAGGGCGCACCCCGCTCATCTATATCGAGGTGCCGGGCCAGGGCGACGACACCGTGGTGCTGTATGGCCACCTCGACAAGCAGCCGGAGATGACCGGCTGGGCCGACGGGCTGGGTCCGTGGACGCCGGTGCTCAAGGGCGACAAGCTGTACGGCCGCGGCGGCGCCGACGACGGCTACGCGATCTTCGGTTCGCTGGCCGCGCTGCTGGCGCTGCGCGAACAGGGCGTGCCGCATGCCCGTTGCGTGATCATGATCGAGGCCTGCGAGGAATCCGGCAGCTACGACCTGCCGTACTACGTCGACCACCTGGCCGCGCGCATCGGCAACCCCTCGCTGGTGGTGTGCCTGGATTCCGGCTGCGGCAACTACGACCAGCTGTGGCTGACTACCTCGCTGCGCGGCATGACCGGCGGCAACCTCAGCGTGCAGGTGCTGGAGGAGGGCGTGCACTCGGGCGACGCCTCCGGCGTGGTGCCCTCCAGCTTCCGCATCCTGCGCGAGCTGCTGTCGCGGCTGGAGGATCCGGAAACCGGCACGATCAAGCCGAAGGAGCTGTACGTCGAGATCCCGCCGCAGCGCGTCGAGCAGGCCCGGCGCTCGGCCGAGGTCCTCGGCGACGACGTCTACGGCAAGTTCCCATGGGTCGAGGGCATGCAGCCGGTTACCCACGACCTGGCCGAACTGGTGCTCAACCGCACCTGGCGCCCCCAACTGGCGGTGACCGGCATCGGCGGCATCCCCCCACTGGAGAGCGCCGGCAACGTGCTGCGCCCGTTCACCGCGGTGAAGCTCAGCCTGCGCGTGCCGCCCACGCTTAACGGCGCGAAGGCCGGCGAGTTCGTCAAGCAGCTGCTGGAAAAGGATCCGCCGTACGGCGCGAAGGTCAGCTTCACCCTGGAGAAGGATGGCAGCGGCTGGAACGCGCCGGCGCTGTCGCCCTGGCTGGAGCAGGCGGTGGCCGACGCCTCGCAGAACCACTTCGGCGCGCCGGCCGCCTACATGGGCGAGGGCGGCAGCATCCCGTTCATGGGCATGCTGGGCGAGAAATTCCCCAAGGCGCAGTTCCTGATCACCGGTGTGCTGGGCCCGCATTCCAACGCGCACGGCCCGAATGAGTTCCTGCACATCCCCACCGGCAAGAAGGTCAGCATGGTGGTGGCCGAGGTGGTGGCGCGCCATTTCGAGCAGGCAGGCAAGGCCTGAGGGCCCATCGCCGGCCGCCGCTGCGATGAATGCCGAGATGCCCGATCATGCCCGTCTCGCCGCCAACTGGACCGACGTCCGCCGCCGGGTGGACGAGGCTTGTCGTGCGGCCGGGCGCGACCCGGCCGGGGTGGGCATCCTGCCGGTCAGCAAGACCTTCGGCCCGCAGCTGATCCGCGCCGCCGTGGCGCTGGGCATGCGCCGCTTCGGCGAGAACAAGGTGCAGGAGATCCGCGACAAGTCCGCACCGCTGGCGGATTGCGGCATAGCCTGGGTGATGATCGGCCACCTGCAGACCAACAAGGCGAAGGAGGTGGCGCGGCTGGCCAGCGAGGTGCAGTCGCTGGACCGACTGGAACTGGCCCAGGCGCTGGACCGGCGGCTGCAGCACGAGGGCCGCGCGATCGACGTGCTGGTGCAGGTGAAGACCTCGTCCGAGCCCAGCAAGTACGGGCTGCCGCCCGAGCACCTGGCCGGCTTCCTGGACGCCCTGCGCGGCTACGACACCCTGCGCGTGCGCGGCCTGATGACCCTGGCGATCCATTCCACCGACCCGGCCGAAGTGCGCGGCTGCTTCCGCCGCTTGCGCGAATTGCGTGACCGCGAGGCGACACGGGGGCATGCCGTATCGAGGCTGTCCATGGGCATGAGCGGCGATTTCCCGCTCGCCATCGCCGAGGGCGCGACCGAGGTGCGGATCGGCACCGCCATCTTCGGTGCCCGGCCCTATCCGGATTCGCATTACTGGCCGGAAACGCCATCCGAGGCGTGAAACCGTGGAAATTCAGCACCTTGCGTGAAATTTCTGCGCGTGTCGTTTTTTGAAACGGCAGGGTTCAGTTAACCTCAATCGAACATCTGCACGCCTTCTTCTTGTTAAGTTCACTGCATTGTCACGTCGTCGGCTTCTGCTGGGCGGCCAATCCTGCGAACAACAAGGGATTTTTCCCGGCATGCCCATCAAGCACCTGACCGTTTTCGCCGCGCTCGCCTCCGTGTTGTTGCTGTCCGGCCCGCTCCAGGCCCGGAACCTTCCCACCCAGACCGATCCAGCCGTCGACACGGCGTTCATGGCCCGTGCCGGTTCGCCCCTGCTGGGGCAGTTGCCGGTGTTCAGCCCGGCGTCGGCGCTGGCGCAGTCCGTGCTTCCCGACACCGCCTCGCTGGCCGCCAACCCGGGCGACCCGGGTGATGCGGCGGCCGTCGCGGCCAGCAGCGACGACATCACCGAGCTGCGCAAGGCGCTGCTCGAGGTGGCGATGAAGTTGCGCGACACCCGTTACGTGCGTGGCGGCCGCGATCCGTCCAAGGGCTTCGACTGCAGCGGTTTCGTGCGCTACGTGTTCGCCCATGCGGTCGGCGTGCAGCTGCCGCACAACTCCGCCTCGCAGTTCCTCGCCGGCCTCAAAGTCAGGCGCGACGAGATGCAGCCGGGCGACCTGGTGTTCTTCCGCACCCACGGCAGGCGAAACATTTCGCACGTGGGCATCTACATCTCGAACGGCCGCTTCATCCACTCGCCGTCCGCCGGCAAGTCGGTGGAGATCTCCAGCCTCAGCGAGGCTTACTGGGCCAAGCGCTTCGCCGGCGCCAAACGCCCGGAGGCGATGGCGCAGGCAGCGGCCGACAAGGGCTGAGGCCGGCGTCGCCGGTTTTCCGGGGGCCGCCGCAAGGCGGCTTTTTCATGGGCCACCACGAGTGAACGATCGCCAGCGGCTGCGGTCGGAACGGGGCGTCGCTGGCGGCGTTGCCTTGCCGCCCTTACGCTTGAGCCTGCCACCTATGGAAACCGCCCGATGCCTTTCGATCTGCCGCCGGTCACGCGCAACCTGCTGATCGCCAACATCGCCGTGTTCCTGCTGCAGCAGGTGACGGGCACGCTCCTGCTGCAGTATTTCGCACTGTGGCCGCTGGGCAGCGGCCTGTTCGGGGTGTGGCAGATCGTCACCAGCGCGTTCATGCATGGCAGCATCACCCACATCATGTTCAACATGCTGGCGCTGTACATGTTCGGCGGCACCATCGAACGCACCTTCGGCGCGCGCGAGTTCACCGTCTACTACTTCGTCTGCGCGATCGTCGCCTCGCTGCTGCAGCTAGCGGTGCTGTGGTTCTTCCCGCCAGCCCAGTACGGCCCCACGCTGGGCGCTTCCGGCGCGATCTTCGGCCTGTTGCTGGCGTTCGGCATGCTGTATCCGCACGAGAAGGTAATGCTGATCTTCCTGCCGATCCCGATGCCGGCGTGGCTGTTCGTGAGCCTGTATGCGGCCGCCGAACTGACCATGGGCGTGACCGGGATCGAGCCGGGCGTGGCCCACTTCGCCCATCTCGGCGGCATGCTCGGCGGCCTGGTGCTGATCCAGTACTGGCGCGGGCGGTTGCCGTGGAAGCCACGGCGGCGTCTGCTACGCTGAACGTTTCAACGCCGCGAAAGCATCCATGACCCAGTCCCTGCAGCGCCAGCTTACCCCGCGCCACATCACCTTCATGGCACTGGGCATGTGCATCGGCGCCGGGCTGTTCCTGGGCTCGGCCAGTACCATCCGGCTGGCCGGGCCTTCCGTGCTGTTCGCCTACCTGTTCGGCGGCGCGATGATCTTCATCATCATGCGCGCGCTGGGCGAGATGGCCGCGCACGAGCCGGTGGCCGGCTCCTTCGGCGCCTACGCGCACAAGTACATCAGTCCGTTCGCCGGCTACCTCACCAGCTGGAACTACTGGATCCTGATGATGGGCGTTGGCATCGCCGAGAGCACCGCGGTGGGCATCTACATGAAGACGTGGTTCCCCGACTCGCCGCAGTGGGTCTGGGCCTTCGCCAGCGTGGCGATGATCGGCGGACTGAACCTGCTGGCGGTGAAGGTCTACGGCGAGCTGGAGTTCTGGTTCGCGCTGGTCAAGGTGCTCACCGTGGTGCTCATGATCGCCGGCGGCTGCGCGATGATCTGGCTGGGCTGGGGCAACGGCGGCCAGCCGGTGGGCCTTTCCAACCTGTGGTCGCACGGCGGCTGGTTCCCCAACGGCGTTACCGGCATGGTGCTGGCCCTGCCGGTGCTGGTGTTCTCCTTCGGCGGCATCGAGACGATCGGCATGGCGGCGGCGGAAGCGGCGCAGCCGGAGCGCACCATCCCGCGCGCGGTGAACTCGGTAATCTGGCGCATCCTGATCTTCTACATCGGCTCGCTGTTCGTGATCATGGCGATCTATCCGTGGAACGCGCTGGACGCGCACAGCAGCCCGTTCGTCACTACCTTCGCGCGGCTGGGCATCCCCAGCGCGGCGGGGCTGATCAACTTCGTGGTGATCACCGCGGCGCTGTCCAGCTTCAATTCCACCACTTTCAGCGGCAGCCGCATGCTGCACAGCCTGGCCGGCAAGGGCCAGGCGCCGGCGGCGATGGGCCGGGTGAGCGCGCAGGGCGTGCCGGTGCGCGGCGTGCTGGTGACCATGGTGTTCCTGCTGTTCGGCGTGCTGATGAACTACCTGGTGCCGGGGCGCATCTTCGGCATGATGATGTCCATCCTCGCGTTCAACACGGTGTGGACCTGGGGCATGGTGCTGGTGGCGCACTGGCGCTTCCGCCGTCGGCAGGCGCAGCCGCTGGGGTTCCGCCTGCGCGCGTGGCCGCTGTCCAGCGTGCTGTGCCTGGCCTTCCTCGCCTTCGTATGGGTGATGCTGGGTTACAGCCCCGACACTCGCGTGGCGCTGTACGTGGGCGTGGCGTGGATCGCGCTGCTCACCGCGGCGTATTACGCGTTCGGCGTGGAGCGGCGCATGCGCAAGGTGCCGGCGGAAGCGGCCTGAGAAGGCGGTTCGCAGTTCGTCCCCCGCGCGATGCAGTGGTGGTCAGCGCAGCGCGAGGAAGTCGGCGCTGACCACGAAACGCACCGCGTCCAGGCGCAGGCGCGACTGCGGCAGGGCGGCCAGCAGGGTGCTGCGTTCGGCGGCGATGGCGGCGATTTCCGCTTTGCTGACCGACGGGTTCACCGCACGCAGCGCCAGCAGGCGCGACAGTTCCGCATCCAGCGTCTGCGTGGCCAGGGTCACGGCCTCGTCGATGCGCGCCTGCCCGCGTGCGCCGGCCAGCGCCTCGGCGCGTTCCAGCATCGGCGGCACCAGCTTGGCGAGGAACTTGCGGTAGCGCGGCACCTCGATGTTGCGGTCGCCGGCCTTGCGCAGGGCGATCTCGCTGGGCGCGAAGTCGGCGCGTTCGGCGAGCCGGGTGTCGACGGTGACCGCGATCGGCAGGACCGGCAGGAAGCGTTCGGCGTCGAGTTTCCGGTCGGCCACGCATTCGAGCACGAACACCGCCTGCAGCAGCGCGGTGCGCGGCGGCAGCACGTCGTCGACCATGAAGGCGGCGTTGCCCTGTTCGCCGGACAGCGCCAGGTCGAGCGCGCCGGCGACCAGCGGATGATCCAGCCGCAGCAGCGGCAGTTCCTCGCGCGCCAGCGCCACCTCGCGGGCGAACGTCACCGACTGCGGGCCTTCGGCGAAGCCGGGCAGGGCGTCGGTGGACAGGTATTGCGGGTCGAGCAGCAGCACCTGGCCGCCGAGTTCCTCGGCATGGATGCCGAACGCCTCGAGCAGGCGCTGCACGAAGGCGTCGCGGTCGGGGTCGTGGTCCTCGCGGGCGAACGCCTGCTGCAGCTCGTCGGCGTGCAGGTCGCGGCTGGCGGCCAGCTCCAGCAGGTGGTCGCGGCCGCCGCGGATCAGCTCGGCCATCTGCTCGTGGCTGGCGCGGGTCTCGGCCAGCAGGGCGTCCAGTTCCTGATCGCGGTTGTCGTCGCCACGGGCGTGCTCGTCGGCCAGCCGGGTCAGCGGCTCGCCGTAGCGGCGCAGCAGCTCGCGGCCGTCCGCCGGACTCATGCGGAACGCGTCGACGCCCTCGTCGTACCAGCGCGCCAGCACGTGCTGGGCGCTGTCGGCCACGGCGAGGATGTGGATGTCGATATCGTGCTTCTGGCCGATTCGGTCGAGCCGGCCGATGCGCTGCTCCAGCAGGTCCGGATCCAGCGGCAGGTCCCACAGCACCAGCCGGTGCGCGAACTGGAAGTTGCGCCCCTCCGAGCCGATCTCTGAGCACAGCAGCAGGCGCGCGCCGTCGGGCTGGGCGAAGTACGCGGCGTTGCGGTCGCGCTGCACGATGCTGAGGCCTTCGTGGAAACGCGCCACGCCCACGCCGCTCCTCGTGCGCAGCGCTTCCTCCAGCGCCAGCACCTTGGCGTGGCTGCGGCAGATCAGCAGGAACTTGTCCTGCGGGTGCGCGTCGAGCAGGGCGACCAGGGCGTCGATGCGCGGGTCGGCGGCGTAGTCGACCTCGATCAGCGCCGGCGGTTGCTGGATGTCGGCGTGGAATTCGGCCAGCAGCGCCTGGCGCGTGCTGTCGTCGACCGCAGCCATCGGCAGCAGGTGCCACTCGGGGCGGCGCTTCGGGAAGCCGCCGACGCCGGCGCGGTTGTTGCGGAACATCGCGCGGCCGGTGCCGTGGCGGTCGATCAGCGCGGCCAGCAGCTCGCGTGCGTTGTCGGGCCGGGCCGGGTCGGCCAGGCGGGCGGTGAGCGCGCTGTCGCCGTGGAAGGACTCGGCCAGGGTGGCGCGCTGGGCATCGTCGAGCGGCTGGCCATCGAGCAGGCGGTCGGCGATCTTCGACAGCGCCAGGTAGCTGTCGGCCTCGGCCAGGTAGCTTTCCAGGTTGCTGTAGCGTTGCGGGTCGAGCAGGCGCAGGCGGGCGAAGTGGCCGCTGCGGCCGAGCTGTTCCGGGGTGGCGGTGAGCAGGATCACGCCGGGGATCGCCGCGGCCAGTTTTTCCACCATCGTGTAGCGCAGGCTGGCGGCCTCCGGCGACCACGCCAGATGATGCGCCTCGTCGACCACCAGCAGGTCCCACGGCGCGTCCAGCAACTGCTGCGCATGCTTCGGCGAGTTTTCCAGGAAGCCGAAGTCGGCGATCACCAGTTGCTCGTCCTCGAACGGGTTGTCGGCGTCGCCGGATTGTTCCAGTGCCTCGCAGCGCTCCTCGTCGTAGATCGCGAAGCTCAGGTTGAAGCGGCGCAGCATCTCCACAAACCACTGGTAGACCAGGGTGTCGGGCAACAGCAGCAGCACGCGCGAGGCGCGCCCGGTGGCGAGCTGGCGCGCCACGATCATGCCGGCCTCGATGGTCTTGCCGAGGCCCACCTCGTCGGCCAGCAGCACCCGTGGCGGGCGACGGGCGGCGGCGATGCCGGCCACGCGCAGCTGATGCGGCACCAGCCCGATGCGAGCCGCGCCCAGGCCCCACATCGGCGAACGGCGTGCCTCGGCACGCCGTTTCAGGCCTTCCAGGCGCAGCTCGAACTGCGCCACGGCATCGGTGCGGCCGCCGACCAGGCGGTCGTCGGCCTGGCTCACGCTCTGCTCGTCGTCGAGCTGGCCCTCGTGCAGCTCGCGGCCCTCGCCGCGGTAGATCAGCAGCTCGTCCTTGATCTCGACGCGCTCGACCAGGAACGCGATGCCCTTGCCGGCGATGCGCTGGCCGGCGCGGAACTCGGCGCGCACCAGCGGCGCGGAGTCGATCGCGTAGGGGCGCAGCACCCCGGCCTTGGCGAACAGCACCTGCACGCCGCGTCCTTCCACGCGCAGCACGGTGCCGAGGCCCAGCTCGGGTTCGGCGGAGGAGATCCAGCGTTGACCAGGGACAAACATGTTTCAGCCGTATTGCGCCAAGGGCCGACGATTATCCGCCCCGCGGCCCGCGCTGGGAACCATCGCGCGCTTCGGCCCGGATCAGCGTGGCGGGTCGGGCACGCTCAAGCCTCGTTCCACTGGCGCAACAGGTTGTGGTACGCGCCAGTGAGCGCGAGCAGCGCGTCGAGCAGCGAGACCGCGCCGGTCTCCTGCAGGATCGCCTGGGGTGGCTGGCCCAGGCACGTGCCGTGCGGGGGCGCACGGAATCGTGCAGCGCGAGGCTGCCAGCCCCGTGCAGCGGCCTTGCTGAGTGACGGGCAATAAAGCAACTGCCAATGATTAGCAATAACTTCGAGTGCGATGGATGGGAGACGTGGCGCGGGAGTGATGGCTGCCGCGGCATCGGCACACAAAAAACGCCGCGCATCTCATCTGCGCGGCGTCCGGGGTCGATCAGGCCTGCCGTCGTGGCCTGGGCCACGACGGCATCGGTCTTACCAGATCTTCACCTGCTTGTCGTCCGCACGCACCATGGTGTCGCCCGGCTTGCACTGGAACGCGCTGGCGAAGGCCGGCATGTTCGACGGGGCGCCGATCGCGCGCAGCGCGGCCGGGGCGTGCGGGTCGACGTTGAGGGACAGCAGAGCCTGCTTCTCGCGCACGTGGCCACGCCACACGCGGGCCCAGTTGAGGAAGAAGCGCTGGTCCTGGGTGTAGCCGTCGATCTGCTTGCCGGCTTCCTCCGGGTTCTTCTTCAGCGCGGCCTGCAGCGCGTCATAGGCCACGTTGAGGCCGCCCAGGTCGGCGATGTTCTCGCCCAGGGTCAGCTTGCCGTTGACGTGCGCGTCCGGCTTGTCCTTGATCGGCGCGTACTCGTCGAACTGGGCGACCAGCTTGTCGGTGCGCGCGTCGAACTTGGCGCGGTCGTCCTTGGTCCACCAGTTCTTGTTGTTGCCGGCGCCGTCGAACTGGCTGCCCTCGTCGTCGAAGCCATGGCTGGCCTCGTGGCCGATCACCGCGCCGATGCCGCCGTAGTTGACCGCATCGTCGGCCCTGGCGTCGAAGAACGGCGGCTGCAGGATCGCGGCCGGGAAGTTGATCGTGTTGTCGGTCGGGTTGTAGTAGGCGTTGACCGTCTGCGGGGTCATGCCCCATTCCTTGCGGTCGGTCGGCTTGCCGATCTTGGCGATGTCGTAGTCGTAGTTGAACTTGTTCGCCGCCTGCACGTTGGCGTAGTAGCTGTCGCCGGTGACGTTCAGGCCCGACCAGTCGCGCCACTTGTCCGGGTAGCCGATCTTGGGCAGGAAGGTATCCCACTTGGCGATCGCCTTGGCCTTGGTCTCGTCGCTCATCCAGTCGAGGTTCTGGATGCGCGCCTTCAGCGCATTGCGCACGTTGTCGACCAGTTCCTGCGCGCGCGCCTTGGCTTCGGGCTTGAACACCTCGGCCACGTACAGCTGGCCCAGCGCCTGGCCCATCGAGCTATTGACGGTGCCGAGCACGCGCTTCCAGCGCACCTTCTGTTCCGGCTGGCCGGCCAGGGTCTTGCCGTAGAAGTCGAACTTGTTGTCCTGGAAATTCTTGCTGAGGTACGGCGAGGCGTCGTCGATGGTGTGGAAGCGCAGGTAGGCCTGCCACTGGCTGATCGGCGCCTTGGCCAGCTGCTGGTCGAACTCGGCGAAGAACTTCGGCTGCGACAGCGAGAAGCCCTTGTCGACGGTCACGCCCTGGGCGGCGAAGAATTTGTCCCAGCTGAAGTGCGGGGTGGCCTTGTCGGCGTCCTTGACGCTGACGAAGTGGTACTGGTTCTCCGGCTTGCGCGCCTCCACCGGCGACAGCGAGGCGGCGGCCAGCCGGGTCTCGAACGCCAGCACGTCGTCGGCCTGCTTCCTGGCGTCGGCCTCGGCCACGCCGGTCAGCTCCAGCGCCTTGGCGATGTAGGCGACGTAGGCGTCGCGGATGTCCTTGTACTTGGCGTCGCTGTAGTAGTCCTTGGTCGGTAGGCCCAGCCCGGCTTCGAACGCGTAGGCGATCTGCATGTCGGCGTGCTGGAAGTCGGCGCTGGAGCCGAACTGGAACACCTGGCCGTCGCCCTCGACGTAGCTCTTGGTGATGTAGTCGGCCACGTCGCCGCCGTTCTTCAGGCCGGCGATGGCGTTGAGCTTCGGCTTGATCGGGTCGAAGCCGGCCTTCTCGATGGCAGCCTCGTCCATGCCGGACTGGAACAGCAGGCCGATCTTCTGCTCGATCGAGCCGGCCGGGGCCGTGGCGGCGCCCTTGGCGGCTTTCTCGACGATGGCGTGCTGGGTGTTCAGGCTGGACTCGGCCAGCTGGTCGAAGGCGCCCCAGCGGGTGCGGTCGGCGGGGATCGGGTTGGCGGCGACCCACTTGGCATTGACGAAGCCGTTGAAGTCCTGGCAGGCGTTGATGGACGGATCCAGCTCGCTGACGTCGAAGATGCTCTTGCCGGGGTTGGCGGCGGCCGTGGTGCCGGCGGCGGCTGGGGCGGTGCTGGCCGGTGCCGGCGCCTTGGCGGCCGGCTCCTGCTTGCCGCAGGCGCTCAGCGACAGGGCCGCGCTTACGGCCAGTGCCAGCGCCAGGGGCTTCAGATACTGCTTGGTCATGGATATCCCTCGGTGAGTGATGGGTGGTGTCGTCTGGCCGCGCCGTCGGGTCCCCCTGACGCGGGCATGGCCGTTCACGCTAGGCCAAACGTCATGGGGCGGCCCAGTGTCAAAGGTCAGGGTTGCGGCGGCCGGCGGGCGGATGCGGTGGGGGCCGGTAGCGATTGCAGTTGCGCCGCGCCCAGGCGCAGCACGGGGTAGGCGCCCACGTGCTGGACGGCGTTACCACGGGAACGTTCGAAGAAGAAGGCCAGCCGCGCGCGGCTGTCGGCGGCGAAGGCGGGGTCGCCGTGCAGTTTCTTCGCGAACGCGGCCTTGAGTGCCGGATCTTTCGCCAGCATCGCGCGCGCCAACTGTTCCAGCCGCTCGCTCGCAAGCGAGTCTTCTCGGCTTGTGCCTCGTAGGGCGGACACGGCCCGCCGGCCCCGGTGCTTCCAGTATTTCTGCGCAACGGCGGGCAATGTCCCCTACGCGTTTCCCGCAAGACGCCTCTACGATTCGTCGCGGTGCGGCAGCGCAGGCGAAGCGGGCAAGGTATCGGGCGCCACCGCGCCGCCGGAGATGATGAAGGCCATCGCCTGGTCCATCGTCCAGTCGGTCGGCGTGAGTTCGTCCACCGGCACCAGTTCCAGGTAGCCGCCGGTGGGGTTCGGCGTGGTCGGGATGTACACCGCGGCCATTTCGCGGCCGCTGCCTTCCTCGACCATCACCCGGGTGACGAAACCCACCACTTTCAAGCCGCGGCGCGGGAAGTCGATCAGCACCACGCGCTGCATGCCGCTGGGCTTGTTCTGCAGCACCGCCATCAGTTTCTTGGTGCCGCCGTAGATCGTCTGCACCAGCGGAATGCGCGCCAGGAGGGAATCGAACGCGTTGAGGAAGCGCTGGCCGATCACCCGGTTCGCCACGAAGCCGAGCAGATACAGCGCCGCCAGCGTCACCAGCAATGCCACGATGAAGGTCAGCCACTCCGCCTTCAGCGATTCGGCCGCATGCGGCGCCACCAGCGCCAGCCCGTTCAGCAGCCCGGCCACCAGCGGCGCGCCGATACCGGCCAGCAATCCCAGCACGAACTTGAACACCAGCCAGGTCACCCACAACGGGATGAAGGTAAGCAGGCCGGTCAGCAGGTAGCGTTTGACGCGCAGGCGGGGCATGGGGTGGTCCGGGAAGTCGCGAATCCCGCATTGTAGGCGACAGGGGCGCTCCCCCGGCGCGTGCGAAACGCTATAGCCCGTGTCTCCCCCTGGTTTTGCCAAGGGAGACGTGGCGATGGATCACTCGTTTCCCCCTTGGCGGTTCACCCGTCTACTCCCGCCTCCGGTTGTGCTTGGTGTGGGCGCGCAAAACCCGTGCTCAGCGCGCCTTCGGCTTCAGCCGCACGTAGATCTGCTTGCGCACTACCGCGATGACTTTGCCGGAGGCGGTGGTCACCTCGGTCTCGAACCAGCGCAGCACCTTGCCGCCGCCGGCGGCGGCCGTGCGCAGTTCGTCGACCACGGCTGGCTCCAGCCTGAAATGCGCGTAGACGTCCTCGCGGCCGGGTGCCACGAAGTCGATCGTGCCGGCCTTGTCCCACACGTAGTAGTCGTTGCCGAGCTGGTGCATCGCCAGCAGCATCCAGAACGGGTCGACCATCGCGAACAGGTTGCCGCCGAACTGGCTGCGCACGTAGTTGCGGTTCCACGGCCGCAGCCGCAGCACCACCTTCGCCTCGCTGTAGTCGTCGCTGAGCGACTGCAGGCGGATGGCGTTGACCAGGAACGGCGGCCACAGGTTGAGCAGCCGGCGGAAGGTTGAGGCGCGCATGAGCGGGGAATCCGGGCGGGGAAGGCCGATCATACCCGGACGTACGCTGCAGTATGGGGCGAGCTTGCCGCAGGGCGGACACCGTCCGCCGCTTTCGTGTCGCCGGAGAGCAAAAGCCGGCGGGCAGTGCCCGCCCTACGCCACGCTGCGTCGCAGAAAGCCGGCTCAGAACAGCAGCGATGCCATCCGCCGCCGGTAGCGGCCCACCAGTTCGGCGTCGTCCAGCGTGGCGAACGCGGCGAGCAGGCGCTTCTTCGCCTGGCCGTCGTTCCAGCCGCGGGCCTGCTGCAGGATCACCAGGAATTGTTCGAGCCCGGCCGCGGCGTCGCCTTCCAGCAGCAGGCGCACGCCGAGCTGGTCGCGTGCGGCCCAGTCGTCGGCACCGGCCTGCACCCGCTGCTGCAGTTCGGCGACGGTGGGCGCATCCTGCACGGCACGGGCCAGCTCCAGTTCGCTGCGCAGGCGCACCGCGCGCGCATCGGTGGCGAGGTTGGCCGGCAGCGCGGCCAGTTCGGCTTCGGCAGCCGCGGTCTGGCCGGCGTGCAGCAGCGCCAGCGCCAGGTCGAGTTTGAGTTCGGCCTTGCCCGGTGCGGCGGCGATCTCCTGCTGCAGGCGGTTGATGGCCTGTTGCGGGGTTTCCAGCGGCGCCTCGGCGGGGGCCGCTTCCGGGGCTTCCAGCGGTTGCACGTGGCGCGACAGGAATTCGCGCAACTGGCCCTCGGGCAGCGCGCCGGTGAAACCGTCGAGGATCTGGCCGTCCTTCACCAGCACCACGGTGGGCACGCTGCGGATGCCGAACATGCCGGCCAGTTCCTGCTGCGCGTCCACGTCGACCTTGCCCAGCCGGAACGCGCCGTTGTACTCGGCGGCGAGTTTTTCCAGCATCGGGCCGAGCGTCTTGCACGGTTCGCACCAGGTGGCCCAGAAATCCACCAGTACCGGCGTGGTCAGCGAGGCGCGCAGCACGTCGGCTTCGAAGGTCTGCTGGTCCACGTCGAACACGCGGGAAACGGCGGCGGCATCGGTCACGGGGAGCTCCAGTTCGGCGGGTGCCGTTTCAGATCGGGGCGCCGGCCAGCATATCAAGCGGTCGCGCCCCGTTCAGCGCGCCGGCGGCAGATTTGCGAGAATCCCGGCATTGTCACGCCGAGCAAGGCACCGAGTGCATGGGCATGGGCTCTCCCGAAGCGCTGCTGATCTGCGAGCACTGCGACACGGTCTACCGCCGGCAGTTGCTGTCGCGCGGCGACGTGGCGTGCTGCACGCGCTGCGGGGCGGAGCTGGAGCGCCACCACAGGCTGGGCGCGAACACGCTGCTGGCGCTGGCCCTGACCGCGCTGATCGTGTTCGTGCAGGCGAACATGTGGCCGATCGTGACGCTGGGCCTGAGCGGCCAGTTCAGCAGCACCACGTTGTGGGGCATGATCATCGCGATGTGGCAGGAGCAGGCCAAGGTGGTCTCGGTGCTGGTGGCGGCCACGCTGTTCTTCTTCCCGCTGATGAAGATGACGATGCTGGGCTGGCTGCTGTGGTTCGCCCGCGCCGGCCGTCGCGCGCCGGGTTTCGTGCCGCTGATGGTGATCCTGCACCGCCTCGGGCCATGGACGATGAGCGAGGTGTTCGTACTGGGTGCGCTGGTGGCGATCGTCAAGGCGCACACCTATTTCGACGTGATGCCGGATTCGGGCATCTACGCGTACGCGGCACTGACCCTGTTGATCACCATCTTCGCCGGGGTGGACCTGCGCCAGCTATGGGACGACGTGCCGGAGCACTCCGCATGAGTGCCCTGCCGCGCGCCACCGAGCTCGGCCTGATCGCCTGCACGGTGTGCGGACTGGTCTGCCGCAATGTGCCCGGCGACCCGCAGCTGGATGGCGACGGCGTGGACGACGCCATGGCGTGCCCGCGCTGCGGCAGCACGCTGCGCCGGCGCAAGGCCGACAGCTACATGCGCACCTGGGCGCTGCTGATCGCGGCGTTCATCATGTACATCCCGGCGAACGTGCTGCCGATCATGCGCACCGCCAGCCTCAACGACATCGACGACAACACCATCATCAGCGGCGTGGTGGAGCTGTGGGTCAAGGGAGCGCCCAACCTGGCGATCATCGTGTTCACGGCCAGCATCGTGGTGCCGATGCTGAAGTTCCTCGCGCTGGGCACCTTGCTGGTGAGCAGCCAGCTCGGCAGCGGCTGGGCGCGGGTGCAACGTGCAAAACTCTATCGGCTGGTGGAGTTGATCGGGTACTGGTCGATGCTGGACGTGTTCGTGGTGGCGTTGCTGACGGCACTGGTGCGCTTCAGCGTACTGAGCCTGGTGGAACCGCTGCCCGGCGTGATCTTCTTCGGCCTCACCGTGGTGCTGACCATGCTGGCCTCGATGAGTTTCGACCCCCGCCTGATCTGGGACGGCAAGGATACCGATGACTGACGACACATCCATCGAACAGGGTCCTCCGGGCGGCGGCGATCTGCCGCGGCCGGTGGTGAAGCGGCGCCGCTTCAATGCCTCGCTGGTCTGGCTGATTCCTGCGCTGGCGGCGGTGGTCGGCCTGTCGCTGGTAATCAACAACTGGCTGCAGGCCGGCCCGC
Source organism: Rhodanobacter sp. FW104-R8 (assembly GCF_001617365.1). Classification (GTDB taxonomy): domain Bacteria; phylum Pseudomonadota; class Gammaproteobacteria; order Xanthomonadales; family Rhodanobacteraceae; genus Rhodanobacter. The sequence goes on along the minus strand of NZ_LVJR01000029.1, from coordinate 130,946 downwards.
AGATCTCCATCAGCTTCCAGAGCGCCGAGGGCCTGGATGCCGGCAAGACGCCGGTGAAGTACAAGAACGTGGTGATCGGCCGGGTCAACAAGATCCAGCTCAGCAGTGACCGCAGCCACGTGCTGGTGCGGGTGGCGCTGGAGAAGAGCGCCGAGGGCTTCGCCACCAAGGACACCCGCTTCTGGGTGGTGCGGCCGCGGATCGGGCTGGGCGGGGTGTCCGGCATCGACACCCTGCTGTCGGGCGCATTCATCGGCGCCGACGTGGGCGACTCGCAGGAACCGGAGGACGAGTTCAAGGGGCTGGAGCTGCCGCCGGCGGTGAACCACGGCGCGCCGGGGCGCAGCTTCGTGCTGCACAGCGACGATCTCGGCTCGCTCGACATCGGCTCGCCGGTGTACTACCGGCGCATCCAGGTCGGCCGGGTGGCGTCCTACGAGATGGACAAGGACGGCAAGGGCGTGTCGCTGCACATCTTCATCGACGGCCCGAACGATCGCTTCGTGACCCGTTCCTCCCGCTTCTGGAACGCCAGCGGCGTGGACGTGTCGATCGGTGCGAACGGGCTGAAGCTCAACACGCAGTCGCTGGCCACCGTGCTGGCCGGCGGCGTGGCGTTCCAGGATCCGCCCGGGCCGCACGACAGCACGCCGGCCGCGGAAGACACGGCCTACAAACTGTTCGACGACCAGGCCACCGCGATGGCGCCGCCGGACGGCGAGCCGCACTACATCCGCATGCGCTTCGAGCAGTCGGTGCGCGGGCTGGCGGTGGATGCGCCGGTGGAGTTCCTGGGCATCAACATCGGCAAGGTGGTGTCGGTACGGCTGGATTACGACGAGCAGAAGCAGCGCTTCCCGGTGCTGGTGGGGGCGGTGATCTATCCGCAGCGCCTGGGCGCCGCCTACGACAAGCTGGAAGCCCTGGCCAAGGCGAACGGCGAGAACCCCGACCTGTCGCAGATGGTCGGCCGCCTGGTCGAACACGGCCTGCGCGCGCAGGCGCGCACCGGCAACTTGCTCACCGGCCAGTTGTACGTGGCGCTGGATTTCGTGCCGCGCACGCCGAAGGTGGCGTTCGATCCCACGGCCCGTCCGCTGACCATCCCGACCGTGCCGGGCAGCTTCGACAAGCTGCAGGAACAGATGGCCGGGATCGTGGACAAGCTCGCCAAGGTGCCGTTCGACAGCATCGGGCAGCACCTGGACCACAGCCTGGCCGGTCTCGACACCACGCTCAGGCAGGTCAACGGGCAGACCCTGCCGGCGCTCAAGGACACCCTGCACGGCGTGCAGCAGACCATGGGCACGGCGAACGACGCGTTGTCCGCCGGTTCGCCGCTGCAGCAGAACCTGGGCGCCACGCTGGAGCAGCTGCAGCGCATGGCGCGCTCGCTGCGCGTGCTGACCGATTACCTGGGCGCGCATCCGGAAGCGCTGATCCGCGGCCGCGGCGCGGACGCGAAGCCAGCCACCACCACGCCGGCGGCCGCCCAGCCGCCGCAAGGAAACAAGCCATGATCCATGCCGCAAGAAAGCCGGCCGCAAGGCATCTGGGCATGGCGACAGCCGCCATGCTGCTGGCGGCCTGTGCCTCGGCACCCACGCACTACTACACGCTGGTCGCACCGGCCGACGCAGCGGCTGCGTCGCCGTCGCCGTCGCCATCGTCGCCGCCGTTCGAGCTGCTGCCGGTCGGCGTGCCGGCGCAGGTGGACCAGCCGCAACTGGTGGTGCGCGAAGGCGGGCAAAGCGTGGCCCTGCTCGGCAGCGAACGCTGGATCGCCCCGCTGGGCGACGAGGTGCGCAGCGCGTTGTCGGCCGATCTCGCGCGCGAGCTGCGCAGCGCGGACGTCAGCGGCCTGCCCGGCAACGACAGGCCGCTGCTGCGGATCAAGCTGGACCTGCGCCGGTTCGACTCGGCGCCCGGCAGCTATGCACTGGTCGAGGCCGCCTGGAGCGTGCGCCTGCTGCACGGCGCGCAGCCCGCCATGCTGGCCTGCACCAGCCGCGTCAGCGAAGCGGTGGGGCCGGGCTACCCCGCCCTGGTGCAGGGCCACCAGCGCGCGATCGGCCAGCTGGCGGCGCAGATCGCCGACGCGGCGCGGGCGCTGGGCGGCGGCCGGGCGGCCGCCTGCCCGCCCGGCTGAAAGCTCCAGGCTTGGCGCCCGGCCTGCGCTGGGCTAGTCTGGCCAGTTCACTGCAGCCGGCATGCACCGGCGCGCATCCATCGCACAGACGGCACTCGAAAACCATGCAGGACATTCAAGCCCCGACCTCCCCCGAACAGGATGAAGCCGCCTATCGTCCGCAGGCCGTGGAAGCCGCCGCGCAGCGGTACTGGAACGCGCAGCGCGCGTACGAAGTGAAGGAGGATCCGGCGCGGCCGAAGTTCTACTGCCTGTCGATGCTGCCGTACCCGTCCGGCGCGCTGCACATGGGCCACGTGCGCAACTACACCATCGGCGACGTGATCAGCCGCTACCAGCGCATGCAGGGCAGGAACGTGCTGCAGCCGATGGGCTGGGACGCGTTCGGCCTGCCGGCCGAGAACGCCGCGATCAAGAACGCCACCGCGCCGGCCAAGTGGACCTACGCCAACATCGAGCACATGCGCAGCCAGCTGAAGTCGCTGGGCTACGCGATCGACTGGAGCCGTGAGTTCGCCACCTGCCGCCCCGACTACTACGTGCACGAGCAGCGCATGTTCACGCGGCTGATGCGCCGGGGGCTGGTCTACCGGCGCAACTCGGTCGTCAACTGGGATCCGGTCGACCACACCGTGCTGGCCAACGAGCAGGTCGTCGACGGCCGCGGCTGGCGCTCCGGCGCCATCGTGGAGAAGCGCGAGATCCCGCAGTGGTTCCTGAAGATCACCGACTACGCGCAGGAGCTGCTGGACGGCCTGGACACGCTGCCGGGCTGGCCCGACGCGGTGAAGACCATGCAGCGCAACTGGCTGGGCCGCAGCGAGGGCCTGGAGATCCACTTCGCTGTGGACGGCGAAGCCGCGCCGCTGAGCGTGTTCACCACGCGCCCCGACACGCTGATGGGGGTGACCTTCGTCTCCATCGCCGGCGAACATCCGCTGGCGCTGAAGGCGGCGCAGGGCAACCCGCAGCTGGCCGCGTTCCTCGACGAGCTGAAGCACGGCGGCGTCTCCGAGGCGGAACTGGAGACCCAGGACAAGCGCGGCATGGCCACTGGCCTGTACGCGATCCACCCGGTCAGCGGCGACAAGGTGCCGGTGTGGGTGGCCAACTTCGTGTTGATGGGCTACGGCACCGGCGCGGTGATGGCGGTACCGGGCCACGACGAGCGCGACTTCGCGTTCGCGCACAAGTACGGCCTGCCGGTCAGGCAGGTGATCGCCGCCGGCGACGAGCGCTACGACCCGGCAGCCTGGCAGGACTGGTACTCGGACAAGACCCGCGCCGACATGCGCGTGGTCAACTCCGGCGCAATGGACGGCAAGGACTACCGCGCCGCGTTCGACTACATCGCCGGCGTGCTCGAGGCCGCCGGCAAGGGCCGGCGCAAGGTCAACTGGCGCCTGCGCGACTGGGGCGTCAGCCGCCAGCGCTACTGGGGCTGCCCGATCCCGGTGATCTACTGCGCCAAGTGCGACGCGGTGCCGGTGCCGGAAGACCAGCTGCCGGTGGTACTGCCCGAGGACGTGGCGTTCTCCGGCGTGCAGTCGCCGATCAAGGCCGACCCGGAGTGGCGCAAGACCACCTGCCCGCAGTGCGGCGGCCCGGCCGAGCGCGAGACGGACACCTTCGACACCTTCATGGAGTCGAGCTGGTACTACGCGCGCTACACCAGCCCCGGTGCGGCGACGCAGATCGACGGGCGCGCGAACTACTGGCTGCCGGTCGACCAGTACATCGGCGGCATCGAGCACGCGATCATGCACCTGCTGTACTTCCGCTTCTATCACAAGCTGCTGCGCGACGCGGGCATGGTGCACTCGGACGAGCCGGCCACCAACCTGCTGTGCCAGGGCATGGTGATCGCCGAGACGTTCTACCGGGAATCGGGAACCGGGAGCCGGGATTGGTTCAACCCCGCCGACGTGGAAGTGCAGCGCAATGACCGGGGCCACATCACCGGCGCGGTGCTGAAGGCGGACGGCCAGCCGGTGCAGATCGGCGGTACCGAGAAGATGTCGAAGTCGAAGAACAACGGCGTCGACCCGCAGACCATGGTGGACAAGTACGGCGCCGACACCGTGCGCCTGTTCTCGATGTTCGCCGCACCGCCGGAGCAGTCGCTGGAGTGGAACGAGGCCGGCGTCGAGGGCATGGCGCGCTTCCTCAAGCGGCTGTGGCGCGAGGTGGCCGCGCATGCGGCGAAGCCCGACCATCCGGTAACCGATCCGTCGGCGCTGGACGCCGGCCAGAAGGCGCTGCGCCGCCAGTTGCACGAGACGATCCAGAAGGTCGGCGACGACTTCGGCCGGCGCCACGCGTTCAACACCGCGATCGCCGCGCTGATGGAACTGCTGAACGCGCTGGGCAAGTTCGGCGACCAGAGCGAGCAGGGCCGCGCGGTGCGCCACGAGGCGCTGGAGGCGATGGTGCTGCTGCTCAACCCGGTGGTGCCGCACATCAGCCACGCCCTGTGGCAGGCGCTCGGCCACGCCGAGACCGTGCTGGAGGACCAGTCGTGGCCGCAGGCCGACCCCGCCGCGCTGGTGCGCGATACGCTGACCCTGGCCATTCAGGTCAACGGCAAGTTGCGCGGTACCATCGAGGCCGCCGCCGGCGCCTCGAAGGAGGAGGCCGAGGCGCTGGCCCTGGCGCAGCCGCAGGTGAAGCATTTCCTGGAGGGCATGACGGTGCGCAAGGTCATCGTGGTGCCGGGCAAGATCGTCAACATCGTCGCAGGATGAAATCCATGAGCTTCATGAAAGCGCGCCGCCTGTTCCAAGCCCCGTTGCTGCTGGCCGCCGCGCTTGCGCTGGGTGCGTGCGGCTTCCACCTGCGCGAGAACGCGGTGCTGCCCGCGGGGATGCAGCGCGTGCACCTCAGCGTCAGCGGCGGCGGCGAGTTCGAGCGCCACCTGGCCCGCGCGCTGGAAACCTCCGGCAGCACCATCGAGGATGCCGGCGGTACCGGCATCGCCGAACTGCGCGTGCCGGTGGCGGCCTTCAGCACCGAGACGCTGAGCGCCGGCGGTTACGTGCGGATCAGCGAATACGCGGTGCGCTACCAGGTGCAGTTCGACGTGCTCGGCCCCGACGGGCAGGTGCTGGTGCCGCACCAGCGCATCGACATGTCGCGCGAATACAGCTACGACGCCAGCAACAGCGTCGGCAACGCGGCGCAGGTGCAGGAGATCCAGCGCAGCCTCAACGACGACATGGTGCAGGCGATCCTGTTCCGCCTGCAGGCCGCCACCAGGCACGGGCTGGTGGCGCCGGCCAGCGCCGCCAGCACGCACTGATGCCGCTCAACCCCGGCCAATGGCAGAAGGCGCTGGCGGCCGACCGCCTGCAGCCGGTCTACCTGCTCGCCGGCGAGCAGCTGCTGGTGCTGGAGGCGGCCGACGCCCTGCGCGCGCAGGCGCGCAAGCTGGGCTACGGCGAGCGCGAGGTGCTCGAGGTGGGCCAGCATTTCGACTGGAACGACTTGGCCCGCGCGGCCGCCGGCATGTCGCTGTTCGCCAGCCGCCGGCTGATCGACCTGCGCCTGCCCACTGGCCGTCCCGGCGTCGACGGTGCCAAGGCGATCGGCGCGTTCTGCGACGACCCGCCCCCGGACGTCACCCTGCTGGTCACCGCGATGGAGTGGAGCAACAAGCACGACGGCGCCTGGAGCAGGAAGCTCGATGCCGGCGGCGCGATGGTGGTCTTCAACGCGCCGCGGCCGGACCAGTGGGGGGCGTGGCTCACCGCGCGGCTCGGCTCGCGCGGCCTGTCCGCCACGCCCGACGCGGTGGCGCTGCTGGCCGAGCGCGTCGAAGGCAACCTGCTCGCCGCCGCGCAGGAGGTCGACAAGCTCGCCGTGCTGCACGGGCAGGGCCGCGTCGATGCCGCCGCGATGGAAGATCTGGTCGCCGACAGCGCCCGCTACGACGTGTTCAAGCTCACCGACGCCGCCTTCGTCGGCGACGGTGCGCGCGCCTTGCGCATCCTGGTCGGGCTGCGCGCCGAAGGCGACGAGCTGCTGGCGCTGATGGGCTGGCTGGTCAACCAGCTGCAACTAGCGCTGCGCCTGGCCAATGCCACGGACCTCGCCGCCCAGTTCCGCGCCGAACACCTGTGGCAGGCCCGCGAAACCCTGTTCCGCCAGGCCCTGCGCCGCGCGCCGCGCGAGCACTGGCTGCAATGCCTGGCTCGCGCCTCGCGGATCGATCGCATGGTCAAGGGCCGCGAACAGGGCGATCCGTGGCAGGAGGCCGAACGGCTGATCGCCGCGATTGCCGAACCGCGCGCCGCCAGGGCGCTGGCATGACATTCCACCGCCCTGTCTGGCGAGAGGGGTTCGCGACATGTTCCCTCCCCTGCCTGCAGGGGCGGGCCGGAGAGAGGTAGGGCTCTTGCCGCAGGCACCCACCAGACCGCTCGCCCTTTTCGGCGGCACCTTCGACCCGGTGCACCTGGGCCACCTCAGCGTGGCGTGGGAAGCCGCCGAACTGCTCGACGCCGAAGTGCGCCTGATGCCCGCCAGCGTGCCGCCGCACCGCGTGCCGCCGATCGCCACGGCGGCGCAGCGGGTGGCGATCCTGCGCGCCGCGTTGCGCGGCCAGTCGCGGCTCGCGCTCGACACGCGCGAGCTGGAGCGCGACGGCCCTTCGTTCACCATCGACACCCTGCACGGGTTGCGCGCGGAGCAGGGCGAGCGCCCGCTGGTGCTGCTGCTTGGCGCCGATGCGTTCGCCGGCCTCGCCACGTGGCATTGCTGGCGCGAGCTGTTCGACGCGGCGCATCTCGGCGTGCTGAGCCGGCCCGGGGTTTCCGACACCCTGCCGGATGAGCTGGAGCGCGAAGTGGCCGGACGGCGCATCGCCGATGCCTCCGCGTTGCGTGCGCTGCCGTCGGGCAAGGTGATCGAGCTGGTGGTGACGCCGCTGGAAATCTCCGCCACGCGCATCCGCGAACTGCTCGCCGCCGGGCGCGATCCGCGCTACCTGCTGCCGGCCGGCCTGTTCGACGATCCCGCGCTGCTGGCGCCGTACCGCACTCCGGCCGCGCAGTAGCCGGGATCAGGCGCCGGCCAGCTGCGCCTGCACTTCGTTGATCGAATCGCGGATGCGTTTGCTGAACACCGAGTCGTCATGGTGGATCAGCAGCAGGTGTTCGGTGGCGCGGGTCATCGCGACGTACAGCAGGCGTGCTTCGTCGGCCTCGCGCTGGCCTTCCTTGGGCAGCGAACCGAGGCCGGGGATGATCACGAACGGAAATTCCAGGCCCTTGCTCGAGTGCATGGTGACCAGCTTCACGCTGTCCTCGACCGCGAACAGGGTGTGCTTGCCGCTGTTGTCGGCGAGCCGGCTGGGAATGCCGATGCGCTGCAGCGCCTCGTGCAGTTTCTCGCCTTCCCACTGGTTGCGGAACAGCACGGCCATGTCCGAATACGCGCGGCCGCCGGCGTGTTCGTCGCGCAGCCGCGCGATCAGCACGTCGAGCTGCGCGACGGCGGTATCGGTGCGCACGAGTTCGGGCACCGGGCCGCGGCGGCCGGCGCTTTGCGGTGCGATCAGCGGCACGCCGTTGTCATCGTCGCCGCGCGATTCGAGCAGCTCGTGGGCGAAGCCGCGCGCCACCGAGAGGATCTCCAGCGTGTTGCGGTAGTTGAGCTTGAGGATGGTGGTGCGGCCCTGCGCCTGCACGCCCAGGTTCTTCCAGCTGATCTTGCGGCGATCGGCATTGCCGTAGATGTTCTGCGCGTCGTCGTACAGCACCAGCAGCGAGTTGGTGGCCGGGTCGATCATCTGCACGATCAGCCGGTACCAGTCCGGCTCGAAGTCGTGGCCTTCGTCGATCAGCACGGCGCCATACTGGAAACGCGGGATCTGGCCCCGGTCCACGCCGGCGATCACTGCCGGCGGCAACGCATCGACGAACGCCGTTCCGCTGCCGGGCGGCAGCGGCACGTGGTAGGCCACCAGCATCTTGCGGCACCACTTGTGGAAGTTGTAGACCTGCACCTTCTCGCTCAGGCCGCGCTCGCCGATCAGCTGTTCGAGCCGCGCGGCCAGCGTCTTGTTGTAGCAGAGCACCAGGATGGGCTTGGCGAGTTCACGCGCGAGCTGCATCGCGCGGAAGCCGAGGATCATCGTCTTGCCGGAGCCGGCGACGCCGTGGATGATCCGGTGCTCGTCGCCGAGCGAACGCGCCAGCTGCTCCTGCTGCGAGTCCATCACCTTGACCAGGTCGGGAATCTCCAGCGGGCGCACCGCCGCGTCGGTGGGGCCGAACAGGCCGAACTGGCCGCTGCCGGGCTCGACGCGCAGCTCGGGAAACAGGTGCCAGCGCACGCGGTCGATCTGCGGCAGGGTCAGCGTCACCGGGAACACCTGCGGGAACATCGCCCACAGCCGCTCCTGGAACGCCTCGGCGTCGACCGTCTCGTACAGCTCGTCGCGGCAGATCACCAGGTGTTCCGGGATCACCGCGTCGAGCCCGCCGTCGACGAACTGCCGGCGGGTGATGTTGGCCAGCACCACGCCCCAGGCCCACGGCATGATCAGCTTGCCGGCGTGGCGGGAGCCTTGCGGCTGGCGCAGCGCCGGATCGCGTTCCAGCACCACGCCGATTTCCAGCGCGTACGAGCGCGCCTGCAGCAGCGGGTTGTATTCCTTGACCAGCCCGCGCTCGGTGACCAGGGTGAACTGGGTGCTGTCGGCATGGCGGATGGTGTCGGCCTTCCAGTCCTTCACCTCCAGCACCAGCAGCCCGCGGCGCGGATGGAACACCACGAAGTCCGGATGGCGCTGCTTCAGCCCGACCGGCACGTCGTACCACAGCAGGTAGTCGTCCTCGAGCTTCTGCTCCAGCCGTTCGGAGACGCGTTTCTCGCCGCCGGTCATCCGCGGCAGGCAGCTGTTGCGGGTCGGAATGAGTGTTGCCACAGGCGCCCCTGGCTGAGGTGTCGAGACGACGTTAGCCGATAGGGTGATGCTGTCAATGCCGATCGACGGCGCGGAGCTGCGCCCAGCGCCGCAACTGCTCCGGCGCCATGTCCATGCGCCGGCAGGCGCGGCTGGCGATGCCGTCCTTCAGGGCGGCATGGAACACCGGTGCGATCGACCACAGCGCGTGCGCCGCCAGTTGCGCCTGGCGCCGCTGCCATGGCGTGTGGCGCAGCATCGCGAGCGCCCAGTCCGGCAGCAGGGCGTGGCCGGCGAACAGGAACAGGTCGCGCGACAGTCCGGCCGCCGGCACCGGCAGGCGTACCTGTCCGAGCAGGCCGAGCACCACGCGCGAGCGCTCGGTGTACGCCAGCTCAGGCCGGATGCGGCGAAAGTAGCCGGCCACCTCGCGTTCGGACGAAGGCACCTCGCGCGCGCCCAGCGCCTCGGCGATCCGCCGCACCTCGTCGTAGTAGCGGTCGGCGGCGCCGGCCGGCAGCGCCACGTGGCCGTAGCGGCGGTAGCCCTGCAGGAAGCAGTACGCCTCGCTGACGTGCACCCAGGTCAGCAGGTCGGGATCATTCGCCGCGTAGGGGCGCCCGTCCTCGCCATGCCCGGTGATCTGCAGGTGGATCCGCCGCACGCGCTCGATCAGCGCCTCGGCCTGCGCGCGCGGCGCATAGGTGGTGCCGCCCACGAACGCGGTGGTGCGGCGCAGCCGGCCGAGCAGGTCGCCGCGAAAATCGGAGTGGTCCCACACCCCGGCCAGCGCCAGCGGGTGCAGGGTCTGCAGGGTCAGCGCGGCGAGGCCGCCGGCCAGCATGCCGGGGAAATCCGCGTGCACGCGCCAGGTCGCGCTGTGCGGCCCGAACAAGCCGGGATCGCCGTGCGGCTGGTCGTAGTCGAGGCTGCCGGTGTCGGGGCGCGGGAAGGCCTTGAGCACCCAGCGGCGGATCGGTTCGCGGGCGGGCCGGGTCAGCAGGTCGAAAGGCGAGAGCATGCCGCCAGTCTAGCGTCAGCTCGGCCGGGAGTTTGATTTGGACGTCCATTGTGTTATCTATGGCGACATGTCCTCCGCCACCGCCCGCCTGTATTTCTGGTTTTACGGCTATCCGAAGCCAACGGCGGCGGCGCGGGCGCGATCATTTTGATCTGATCGACACAACCACACCGAACCGCCACCACTGGCGGTTTTTTTATGGCCGCCACCTGAAAAATCTCCAGGAGAGCCGCCATGCACACCACCGACGACCTGCGCATCCGCGCCATCACCCGCCTCAGCACGCCGGCCGAGGTCATGCGCGATTGCGCCGCCACCGACGCCGCGATGGCCACCGTGGACGCCTCGCGCCAGGCGCTGCACGGCATCCTCGCCGGCAGCGACGACCGTCTCGCGGTGGTGATCGGGCCCTGCTCGATCCACGACACCCGCGCCGCGCTGGAATACGCCGGCCGGCTGCTGCCGCTGCGCCGCGAGCTGGGCGACGCGCTGGAGATCGTGATGCGGGTGTACTTCGAGAAGCCGCGCACCACGGTGGGCTGGAAGGGGCTGATCAACGACCCCGACCTGGACGGCAGCTTCCGCATCGACAAGGGCCTGCGCATCGCCCGCGGCCTGCTGTGCGACATCAACACGCTGGGCGTGCCGGCCGGTTGCGAGTTCCTCGACATGATCACGCCGCAGTACATCGCCGACCTGGTGGCGTGGGGCGCGATCGGCGCGCGCACCACCGAGAGCCAGGTGCATCGCGAGCTGGCTTCGGGACTGTCCTGTCCGGTAGGCTTCAAGAACGGCACCGACGGCAATGTGAAGATCGCGGTGGACGCGGTGCAGGCCGCGTCGCAGCCGCACCATTTCATGGCGGTGACCAAGGATGGCCAGGCCGCGATCGCCGCCACCAGCGGCAACGGCGACTGCCACGTGATCCTGCGCGGCGGGAAGGCGCCGAACTACGACGCGGCCGGCGTCGACGTGGCCTGCGCCGCGATCGGCAAGGCCGGCCTGGCCGCACGGGTGATGATCGACGCCAGCCACGCCAACAGCGGCAAGAACCCGGAGAACCAGCCGCGGGTGGTCGAGGACATCGCCGCGCGCATCGCCGCCGGCGAGCGGCGCATCCTCGGCGTGATGGTGGAAAGCCACCTGCTCGGCGGCCGCCAGGAACTGCAGCCCGGCCAGCCGCTGCACTACGGCCAGAGCATTACCGACGGCTGCATCGACTGGAACAGCTCGGTGCAGGTGCTGCAGCATCTGGCGCAGGCGGTGCGCCAGCGGCGCCGGGACGAAGCCGCGGCGGCGTTGTCCCGTACCGTGGAGGTCGCCGCCTGAGTCGCCGCGCGGGTCAGCCTTCCAGCCGCGCGTCCAGCGTGATCGTGGCCTTCAGCACCTTGGACACCGGGCAGGCCAGCTTGGTCGCCTGCGCGATGCGGTCGAACGTGGCCGCGTCGATGCGCGGCACGCTGGCCCGGCAGGTCAGTTCCACCGCGGTGATGCTGAAGCCGTCGCCGTCCTTGAGCAGGGTCACCACCGCCTCGGTGTCGATGCTGGCGGGAGTGAAGCCGGCGCTGCCCAGCCCCAGCGACAGCGCCATCGAGTAGCAGCCGGCGTGCGCCGCGGCGATCAACTCCTCCGGATTGGTGCCCGGGCCGTCCGCGAAGCGCGACTTGAAACCGTAAGGCGCCTCGCGCAGCACGCCGGACTGGGACGACATCGTGCCCTGGCCTTCGGTGATGCTGCCGGACCAGTGGGCGGATGCGGATTTCTTCATGGGATTCTCCTGCGCGGTGGTGGACAGGCGCCCAGCATGCCGGGAGGTCCATGCAGCTTGCGCGAACGAACCGGCACCGCGGCTTCACGCGCAATCGCCCGTCCGGGCCGTATGCTTGTCCATTGCCTTTCGATCCGGAGCCCGCATGCCCTTTGCCATCCAGCACGACCGCAACGCCCGCCGTTTCCACACCGAGGTGGATGGCGTGCCCTGCGTACTCGACTACACGCTGGCGTCCGGCGTGATGACGATCGTCCATACCGGCGTGCCGCCCGAAGTGGGCGGCCGCGGCATCGCCTCGGCCCTGGTGGAGGCGGCGTTGACGGCGGCCCGCGCCGAGGGCTGGAAGGTGGTGCCGGCCTGTTCGTACGTGGCGGCGTGGATGCCGCGGCACCCGGAATATCACGACCTGCTCGGCTGAGCCCCTGACGTGGAGATACGCATGGACAAATCCTCGGCTGGGGCGACGCCGGGCACCGCGAAGCCGCGTGGTTGGCGGCCGTGGCGTTTCGTGAAGGGCCGGCCATGGATGATCGCGGCGCTGGCCATCCTTGTCGCCAGCATCGTGGTGTTGTCGGGCTTCGGCATGCGCCCGACCACGGCGTTGCTGCTCGGCTTCGACCTGGCTGCGGTGGTCTACCTGGGCAGCCTGGCGCGCCTGTTCAACCGGGCCACGCCGGACCACATGCGCAGCCGGGCGCAGATGCTGGATATCGGGCGCTGGGGCGTGCTGTGGGGCGGCGTGCTGTTGTCCGCAGTGGTGTTGGCCTCACTGGGCAACGAGCTGCACGCGGCCAGGGGCGGCGGCATGCTGGCGCTGGCGGTCGGCGTGCTCAGCGTGGTCTTGAGCTGGCTGTTCCTCAACATGATGTTCGCGCTGCACTACGCGCACGGCTACTACGGCGATCTCGGCGGCAAGCATGCCGGCCTGGAATTTCCCGATACGCCCCGGCCCGACTACTGGGATTTCGCCTACTTCTCGATCGTGATCGGCATGACCTTCCAGGTCTCCGACGTGCAGATCACCAGCAAGTACCTGCGCCGCGTGGTGCTGCTGCACAGCGTGATCTCGTTCTTCTTCAACGTGTTCATCATCGCGATCACGGTGAACATCGTGGCCGGGCAGGGCGGCTGAGGTACCGTGAATTTTTCACAGGCTCCGAGCCGCGCCGGGTAACCGCCGGCCGGCGGGCGGCGAAGGAAGCGAGGGGCGGCGTGGCCGTTTCCCTTTCCTTCTCTCGAGGATCTTCCGATGAACGCACGACTTGCCACCCTGCTCGCCGCCGCCATGGTTTGCGGCCTCGCCACTGCATCCGCGTTCGCGCAGGACACCATGGCTGCCAGCTCCAGCACGGCGATGGCGCACGACGCCATGCGGCAAACGCCCATGGAGCACGACGGCATGAAGCACGATGCCATGAAGCATGAGGCGATGAAGAAGGACGCCGTGAAACATGACGCCATGAAACACGGTGCGGTGAAGGGCGATGCCATGAAAGGCGAGGCGATGAAGTCCGGCGGCTGAATGACCGCCGCCGGCGGGCGGAGCTGCCGGCGGCTTCTGCCGCGCTCGGCGGTGGCGGATACTTGGCCCATTTCCGCCGCAGGTCGCCACGCATGGACACCTCGTTCGCCAGCCGGCTCGGCATCGAGCATCCACTGATCCAGGCACCGATGTCCGGTTCGACGCCGCCGGCGCTGGTGGCCGCCGTGTCGAACGCCGGTGCCCTGGGTTCGCTCGGCGCCGGCTACCTGGAGCCGGCGGCGATCCTCGAGCAGGCGGCGCAGATCCGTGCGCTCGGCGACCGGCCGTACGCGATCGGCCTGTTCGTGCTGCCGGACGAATTCGAGGCCGACATGGCGGCAGTGGCGAAGGCGCGCGAGCAGCTCGATGCGTTGATGGCGCGCGAAGGCCTCGACGTGCGCACCAGCCTGCCGCCGCGCTGGGCGCCGCGTTTCTCCGAGCAATTCGCCGCGCTGTGCGAGGCGCGCCCGGCGGTGGCGATGTTCGCGTTCGGGGTGATCGCGCCGGCGCAGCTGCGTGAGCTGCACCGGCGCGGCATCTACGTGATCGGCACCGCCACCACGGTGGCCGAGGCGTGCGCCTGGGCCGACGCCGGCGCCGACGCGGTGTCCATGCAGGGTGCCGAGGCCGGCGGCCATCGCGGCACCTTCCTGCACGAGGCCGAGGACGCGATGATCGGCCTGTTCGCCTTGCTGCCGCTGACCGTGCAGGCGATGGCCGGGTACGCAAGAGAGGTGCCGGTGATCGCCGCCGGCGGCATCATGGACGGCCGCGGCATGCTGGCGGCGGAGGCGCTCGGCGCGGCGGCCAGCCAGCTCGGCACCGCCTTCCTCGGCTGTCCGGAGTGCTCGGCCGCCGAGGCGTGGAAGCGGGACTTGCCGCGGGCCGGGGAACACCAGGTCACCACCATCCGCGGCTTCTCCGGGCGCGCCGCGCGCGGCCTGCGCAACCGCTTCGTCGAGGCGATGCCGCAGGCGGCCGCGGGCCTGCCGTATCCGGTGCTGAACGCGCTCACCGCGCCGCTGCGGCGTGCTGCCGCCGAGGCCGGCCGGGGCGACCTGCTGTCCGAATGGTGCGGCCAGGCCGCCGGCCTGGTGCGCCCGCAGCCGGCCGCCGAACTGGTGGCGCGGCTGATGCACGAATACCGCCTGGCCAGGCGCTCGCTGGCGCACTGAGCGGCCGCGCCTCGGGCCGGCTGGTACCTTGACGTGCCGTTGCGGCGGGGCGGTTATACTGCGCCCGCGCCATATTGCGCTGCGATCCCGCATCGAGGCCCATCCTCTTGAGCACAGCCCGTAGCAACAAGGCCGTCACCACGGCCACCCTGCGCAAGTCGGTCATCGACGCGCTCGAAGAACTGAAGGCCAAGGACGTGCGCGAGATCGACGTCCGTGGCAAGACTTCCATCGCCGACCTGCTGGTCATCGCCTCCGGCACTTCGGCGCGCCACGTCAAATCCATCGCCGACGAAGTGGGCAAGTTCGCCAAGAAGGCGGGCGTGATGCCGCTGGGCGTGGAAGGCGAGACGGAAGGCGAATGGGTGCTGGTCGACCTGGGCGACGTGATCGTCCACGTGATGCTGCCGCGCATCCGCGAGTTCTATGGTCTGGAGCGGCTGTGGACGGTGGGTGACCACGGGCACGAAATCGACGCTGCACAAGCCGGCTGAGCCGAACCCCCGGCATGCGCGCGCGCCTGATCGCGGTCGGTGAACGCATGCCCGGCTGGGTGGCGGAAGGCTTTGCCGAATACCGCAAGCGGCTGTCGCACGAATTGCCGCTGGAACTGGTCGAGCTGAAGCCCGGCAACCGCGGCAAGGGCCGCGACGATGCGCGGGCGATCCAGGACGAGGGCGCCGCGATCCTCGCGGCGCTGCCGCACGACATCCACGTCGTCGCGCTCGATGGTCGCGGCAGAACCTGGTCCAGCGAAGAGCTGGCCGAACAGCTGGCTAGGTGGCGCATGGCCGGGCGCGACCTGGCCTTCCTGATCGGCGGGCCGGACGGCCACGCGCCCGAGGTGCTGGCGCGCGCCGACCAGCGCTGGTCGCTGGGCCCGCTGACCCTGCCGCACATGCTGGTGCGGCTGGTGCTGGCCGAGCAGTTGTATCGCGCCACCACGATCGTGGCCGGCCACCCTTACCATCGTGCCTGAATTCCACGGAACCCAGCCGCCATGTCCTTCCATATCCGGCAAGCCACGATCCTCGACCTCGACACGCTGGCGCCGCTGTTCGACGGCTACCGCCAGTTCTACGGCCAGCCGGCGGACCCGGCGCGGGCGCGCGATTTCCTGGCGGAGCGCTTCCGCCACCACGAGTCGCTGGTCCTGCTGGCGCTGGACGAGCACGGCGCGGGGCTCGGCTTCACCCAGCTGTACCCGCTGTTCTCCTCGGTGCGCACCGTGCGCACCTGGCTGCTCAACGATTTGTTCGTGGCCGCGACAGCACGACGGCAAGGCGTGGCGTCTGCGCTGCTGAAGGCGGCGGCGGAGCATGCACATGCCTTGGGTGCGGCCAGCCTGTCGCTGTCCACCGCGCTGGACAACGCGCCGGCGCAGGCGCTGTACGAATCGCTGGGTTGGCAGCGCGACCGCCAGTTCTGCGAATACAGCCTGACGCTGTGACGCCGGTGCTTCATCTCGCCTCGCAATCGCCGCGCCGGCGCCAGTTGCTGGAACAGCTCGGCATGGACTTCGCCGTGCTCGACGTCGACGTGCCCGAGCAGCGTGGGCCAGGCGAATCGCCGCGGGACTACGTGAGCCGGGTGGCGCGCGACAAGGCGAAAGCCGGCCTGGCCGCATTGGCGCACGTGGACGGCGCGCTGGTGCTCGGTGCGGACACCGAGGTGGTGCTGGACGACGAGGTGTTCGGCAAGCCGCGCGATGGCGCCGATGCGGCCGCGATGCTGCGTCGGCTGTCGGGCCGCACGCATGCGGTGATCTCGGCGGTGTGGCTGGTCGGCGCCAGCGGCGAGCAGTGCGAGGTCTGCGTGTCGCAGGTGCGCTTCGCCACCCTGGACGAGCCGGCCATCGCCGCCTATGTCGCCACCGGCGAGCCGTTCGGCAAGGCCGGCGCGTATGCGATCCAGGGCCGCGGCGCGGCGATGGTCGAACACCTCGACGGCAGCTATTCGGGAGTGATGGGGTTGCCGCTGTTCGAGACCGCGCGGCTGCTGCGCCGTGGCGGGATCAGCCTGGCGGATTGATCGCCACGAACCAGGCGCCGGCGGCCAGCAGGTTGTTGACGCCATGCGCCAGCACCGCCGGCCAGATCGAGCCCGAACGCAGCCGCAACCCGGCCAGCAGGAGCGCCAGCAGAAGCAGGTTCGGCAGCGCGTACCACTGGTATGCCAGCCCCGGCAGGTGGACCAGCGCGAACAGCAGCGAGCTGCCGGCCACTGCCCAGCCGACCGGCCAGCGCCGCATCAGGGCCGACAGCAGCACGCCGCGGAACAGCAGCTCCTCCACCAGCGGCCCCACGCATACCACCACCAGCACCAGCGGGATGCGCAAGCCGAGCGGGGTGGCGCCGCCGAGCTGCTGGATGTCCTGGGTCGCCCGGTGGCCGTGCGCCAGCCATTCCGTGACGAATCCGCCCAGGATCGGCGCCGCCAGCCCGGTGGCCAACGCCGCCACGAAGTACAGTCGCCGGCGCGGCGCGGTGAAACCGAAGCCCGGCGGCCCGGCTTGCGACCACAGCGGCGTCCAGCGGCGATGCACCAGCCACAGCGTCAGCGGCACGGCGACGCCCAGCGTGAGCATGGCCAGCACCGCCTGCTGCCCTGCGGCGGCGTGCGTCCCGACCAGCAGCGGCCCGAGCGCCAGCGCGAACAGGTTGCCGACGACGAACTGCAGCGCGAAGTAGCCGGCGATCGCCAGCGTGGCAGCCCACAGGCCGGGAGCGGGCAGGGGCGAGAGGTCGGTGCGGAAGGCTGGCATGCGGAGTACCAAGCTAGTGCCTCCCCGGTTGCGGGCGC
Source organism: Rhodanobacter sp. FW104-R8 (assembly GCF_001617365.1). Lineage (GTDB taxonomy): Bacteria > Pseudomonadota > Gammaproteobacteria > Xanthomonadales > Rhodanobacteraceae > Rhodanobacter. The sequence continues at coordinate 113,599 of NZ_LVJR01000029.1, read as the reverse complement.
AATCGGGCCTTCGTCAGGGGTACCGGTGCCGCTTGCGGCGCCGGGCCATCCCGGTAACATCCGGTGGCACGGATGCCCACAGGGGAGAGACGTCGATGGCTACCGACTTCGGCAGGACCGCCGGCGACTACACACGCCATCGCGCCGGCTTCCCGGAAGCCTTCTTCGAGCGCCTGCTCGCCGACGGCAGCGTGCGCAAGGGCGATGCGGTGCTGGATCTGGGCACCGGCACCGGCAGCGTCGCCCGCGGGCTGGCCCTGCGTGGCTGCGAGGTCACCGGGCTGGACCACTCCGCGCCGCTGCTGGCGCAGGCCGCCGAGCTGGATCGCGCCGCCGGCGTCGTGGTGAAGCAGGTGCGTGCGCGGGTCGAGAACGCCGACTTCGCGCCGGCCTCGTTCGACGTGATCACCGCCGGCCAGTGCTGGCACTGGTTCGATCGTCCGCGTAGCGCGGCACTGGCGCGTACGTGGCTGCGGCCGGGCGGGCGGCTGCTGATCGCGCATTTCGACTGGGTGCCGCTGAACGGCAACCTGGTGCAGGACACCGAACGGCTGATCCTCGCCTGCAACCCCGGGTGGACGATGCACAGCGGCAGTGGCCTGTACCCGGCCTGGCTGAAGGACGTGGCCGAGGCCGGCTTCACCGACCTGCGCACCTGGTCGTTCGACCTGGACGTGTCGTACAGCCACGCCGACTGGCGCGGCCGCATCCGCGCCAGCGCCGGCATTGGCGCCACGCTGGACGAGACGAGGGCGCAGCGCTTCGATGCCGAACTGGCTGACCTGCTGGCCGCCCACCACGCCGCCGAGCCGATGGCGGTGCCGCACCGCGTGTGGACGCTGGCGGCGATCGCGCCCGGCCTGCTGGGCTGACATTCAGCCGGCGAGCATCGCCCGGCCCACGCCGAGGCAGGCCATGACCAGCAGCGCAGCCCAGCCGAGCATGCCGACCAGGTAGCCGGGGCCACGCCTGGCGGGATCCTTCAGGTAGGCCAGCGCGTACCACACGCGGCCGACGATCCAGACCAGACCGGCCACGCCGGCCCAGCCGCTGAAGCCGTAGTTCGCCGCCAGCCACAGCGTGGGCAGGAACATTACCGTGCTCTCCAGCGTGTTCATTTGCACCCGGTAGGCGCGTTCGAACGCCGGATGGCCGCTGGTGGCCGGTGCCTTGATGCCGTGCTTGCCGCGGGCATGGCCGACGGCCCACATGACGCCGAACTGAAGCAGCACGGCGAACAGGGTGACCAGGGCGGGCAGGTGGGTCATGCGGGAATCCTCGTGGGTGGATGCCTACTTTAACCGCGGCCAGCGCATGGCGCCGCCGTGGCCGACGCGTTATCGTCGCCACGCGGCAGGGGGCGCGCGCACCAGTCAACGAGGGGTTCCTGATGGATTGGCAAAAAGGCGGCAGCAGCAACAACGTCGAGATCGACAGCGGTGACGGCGGCGGCCCGCGTTTCGGCGGTGGCGGCCGCATGGGCCTGGGCGGATTGGTCATACTGGCGCTGCTGGGCTGGATCTTCTTCAAGAACCCGCTGGCGCTGCTGGACCAGGGCGGTACCCAGCCGGGCGCCCCCACGCAGACCGGGCAGCCCATCCAGGTCGATCCCCAGCAGCAGGCCTTCGTCAGCGCGGTCCTGCATTCGACCGAACAGGCCTGGGGCGAGATCTTCCAGGCGCACGGGGCGACCTATGTGGAGCCCAAGCTGCACCTGTTCGGCGGCGGCGTGAACACGGCCTGCGGCGGCGCCACCACGGCAGTGGGCCCGTTCTACTGCCCGGGCGACCAGAAGGTGTACCTGGACCTGGCGTTCTTCCAGCAGTTGCAGGACGAGCTGCACTCCTCCGGCGATTTCGCCCGCGCCTACGTGATCGCCCACGAGGTCGGCCATCACGTGCAGAAGCTGACCGGCGTGTTCGACAAGGTCGACGAGGCGCGCCGCCGCGGCGCGCCGATGGACGGTGCCGATGGCCTGTCGGTGCGGCAGGAACTGCAGGCGGATTGCTATGCCGGCGTGTGGGCCAACCACAGCCAGAAGGACCTGAACTGGCTGCAGCCGGGCGACATCGAATCGGCGCTCAACGCCGCCAGCCACATCGGCGACGACGCCCTGCAGCAACAGGCGCAGGGTCGCGTGCGCCCGGACACGTTCACCCACGGCACCTCGGCGCAGCGGGTGAAGTGGTTCAAGGCCGGCTTCGAGGACGGCGACATCGCCCAGTGCAATACCTTCGCCGGCGAGCCATGAGTAACCAGGCCGGCAGCCGCGCAGCGGTTGCCGGCTTTCGGAATCTCCTTCCCTGTTCGGCAGGGGAGGGCAGGGAGGGGGGAGCGCTTGCTTCCCTGCTGCGCACCGGACGCCCGCTGCTCTAGAATTCGCCTCCTGCGCGCCTCGGGGCGCTCTTGATGGGTTCGATGGAACATCCCTGCCTGCGTTGCGGTGCCTGCTGCGCGTTCTTTCGCGTGGCGTTTCACTGGTCGGAAGCGGAAGCCTTTCTCGGTGGCAAGGTGCCGCCGGAGTTGACCGAGAAGCTTGATCCGCACCGCCTGGCGATGCGCGGCACCAACGCCGCGCAGCCGCGTTGCGTGGCCTTGCACGGCACGGTGGGCGAGGCCGCGCACTGCGGCATCTACCCGCAGCGGCCGTCGGTATGCCGCGAGGTGCAGCCGTCGTGGGAGTTCGGCGCGGCCAGCCCGCAGTGCGACAAGGCGCGCCTCGCGCATGGCTTGCCTGTACTGACCCCGGAGGACTGGCTCGACCCGTTCGATGCCGGCGAGCCGCCGCTGCCGCAGAGCGCCTGAGCGGCGCTCCTTCCGGCTTCAATCGAAGCGGTAGATGTCCATCGCCAGGAAGCCCATGTCGATGCCGGCGTCGATCCGCTGCGCACGGGCGTCCGTGCCGGCGGCGCCGAGCGCCACGAACAGCGGCAGCAGGTGTTCGTCCGTGGGGTGCGCGCGTTCGGCGAACGGTGCCTGGCGGCGGTAGTCGAGCAAGGCGTCGATGTCGCCGGCGGCGAGCTTGTGCTCGATCCAGTCGATGAACGGCTTCACGTACGGCGCCTGCCGCTGGTCGCTGTAGCCGGAAGCGAAGTCGTGCAGGTTGTGGGTGATGCTGCCCGAGCCGATCACCAGCACGCCTTCGTCGCGCAATGGCGCCAGCGCCCGGCCCAGTGCGTACTGGTGCGCGGGGCCGAGTTCGGGCTGGATCGAGATCGGCACCACCTGAATGTCGGCTTGCGGATACAGCAGGCGCAGCGGCACCCACGCGCCGTGGTCGAGACCGCGTTCGGAGTCGATGGCCGGCGCCAAGTTGGCCTGGTCCAGCAAGTGGGCGACGCGTTCGGCGAGTTCCGGCGCACCCGGCGCGGGGTAGTGCAGCTGATACAGCGGCGCGGGAAAGCCGCCGAAGTCGTGGATGGTTTCCGGCTGTGTCGCGGCACCCACCTGTGGCCGGCGCGACAGCCAGTGCGCACTGGCCATCACGATCGCCTTGGGACGTGGCAGCGCAGCGGCCAGCTCGGCCAGCCGCTGGCCGGTGAGGCCGGGTTGCAGCGCGGTCATCGGCGAGCCGTGCGAGACGTACAGGCTGGGCAGGGTGCTCATGGGCGACGTTCCGTGGAATTCCATCTCACCATGATGGGGCGGCACCGGCCGTTTGCAGCCATCGCCGCGAGGAACGCAGCGTTGCGTGCGACGAACGCCCGTGGCTTCCTCGCCTGCAAGCGTTGCACGACAACGGGCACAAGCCAATCGAGCCGCGGCTTGATGGCGCGACCTGGACGAGGTCCGACGGTTGGGCCGGGTGGTGGCCCGTTGGCGGCGACCCGGCCGATGCCGTGTCGTCGCTGTCTGTCGCGCTGTCGCTACTTGCGCCGCGGCGGCTTGGCACCGCCGGGCCGCGGCTTGAAGCCGCCGGGTTTCTTGAAACCGCCCGGCTTGTGTGCCGGCGGCGCGCTGGTGCCGGTGTCGCTGCCGTCCCACTCGTGGATGCGCAACTGCTGCTGCACCACCCATACCTTCTTCAGGTGCTCGAACACCTCCTTCGGCATGCCGTCGGGCAGGTCGATCAGGCTGTAATGGTCGCGGATGCTGAGGCGGCCGATGAACTGGCTGTCCAGGCCGGCCTCGTTGGCGATCGCGCCGATGATGTTGCCCGGCTTCACGCCGTGCTCGTGGCCGACCTCGATGCGGTAGGTGCGCTTGCCCTGCTCGGTGGCGTGCGCGCGCACCGGGCGGTGGGCACCCTCGCGCGGCGGCGCATTCTCGTGCGCGTGGGGCTTGTGTTCGCGCGGCGCGCGGCTGGCGCTATCGCGTTCGCGCGGCTTGTGTTCGCGTGTGGCCGCTTCGTGCTTCTCGCGCTTCGGCGGCGGCGCTAGCAGCAGCGGCTGGTCGCCCTGGGCGATGCGCGCCAGCGCGGCGGCGATTTCGACCGCCGGCACGTTGTGCTCCTGCTCGTACTGCTCGATCAGCTGCTGGAACTGGCCCAGGTCGCCCTGCGCCAGCATGTCGCTGATGCGCTGCTTGAACTTGCCGATGCGCACGTCGTTGACCACCTCGACCGATGGCAGCTGCATCTGCTCGATCGGCTGCCGCGTGGCGCGCTCGATCGCGTGCAGCATGCCGCGCTCGCGCGGGCTGACGAACAGGATCGCCTCGCCGCTGCGTCCCGCGCGGCCGGTGCGGCCGATGCGGTGCACGTAGCTCTCCGTGTCGTAGGGGATGTCGTAGTTCAGCACGTGGCTGATCCGCTCCACGTCGAGGCCGCGCGCGGCCACGTCGGTGGCGACCAGGATGTCGAGCTTGCCGTCCTTCAGCTGCTGGATCACCCGCTCGCGCTGCGGCTGGGCGATGTCGCCGTTGATCGCCGCGGCGGCCAGGCCGCGCGCCTGCAGCTTCCCGGCGAGTTCCTCGGTGGCCTGCTTGGTGCGCGCGAAGATGATCATCGCGTCGAACGGCTCGGCCTCGAGGATGCGCGTCATCGCGTCGAGCTTGTGCATGCCGCTGACGAACCAGTAGCGCTGGTGGATGTTCGCCGCGGTGGTGGTGGAGGACTTGATGGTGACCTCGACCGGCTCCTTCAGGTGCCGCTGCGCGATCTTGCGGATCGGCGCGGGCATGGTGGCCGAGAACAGCGCGACCTGGCGCCCGGGCGGGGTCGCCTGCAGCACCTTCTCGACGTCGTCGATGAAACCCATGCGCAGCATCTCGTCGGCTTCGTCGAGCACCAGGTACTTCAGCTCGGACAGATCCAGCGTGCGCTTGTCCAGGTGGTCGATCACGCGGCCCGGCGTGCCGACCACGACGTGCACGCCGCGCTTGAGCGAGTGCAGCTGCGGGCCGTAGCTCTGGCCGCCGTAGATCGGCAGCACCTGCAGGCCGGGCAGGTAGGTGGCGTAGCGCTGGAACGCCTCGGCCACCTGGATCGCCAGCTCGCGCGTGGGCGCCAGCACCAGCGCCTGCGGCTTGCCGGGCTTGAGATCCAGCCGCGAAAGGATCGGCAGCGCAAACGCAGCGGTCTTGCCGGTGCCGGTCTGCGCCTGGCCGAGCACGTCGCGTCCTTCCATCAGCGGCGGGATGGTGGCGGCCTGGATCGGCGAGGGCGACTCGTAGCCCACGTCGGCCAGTGCGCGCAGGACATTCGGATCCAGCCCGAGCGCGGTGAAGCCGGCGGCAGCCGGGGCGGAGTCGGGAGAGGGGGATGACATCGGGGGAACCTCGGGGTGGCACACCGGACGGCGTGCGGGAGAATGGGGGTTATTGTAGCAGTCCGCGGGCACCCGGCCCGCGTCGTAATGCGTTCAAGGCACAGGAGATTCAGGCATGGCGAAGCGTCTGGAGGGGAAGGTCGCGCTGGTGACGGGCGCGTCCTCGGGAATCGGCGAGGCGACCGCGATCGCGCTGGCCGAGGAAGGCGCCCGCGTGGCGGTGACGGCCCGTCGGCGCGACCGCCTGGATAAGCTCGCCGTGCAGCTCGCCGGGCTCGGCGCCGAACCGCTGGTGCTGGAGGCCGACCTGCTCGACGAGACGCAGGCGCAGCGCGTGGTGCGCGAGACCGAGGCGCACTTCGGACGTCTGGACGTCCTCGTCAACAACGCCGGCGTGATGTACCTGGAGCCGGTGGCCGAGGCCGACCTCGGCCGCTGGCGGCAGATGCTGGAGCTCAACGTGCTCAGCCTGATCGCCTCGACCCAGGCGGCGCTGGCGGGCATGACGGCGCGCGGCGACGGCCACGTCGTCAACATCTCCTCCACCGCCGGGCGCATCGCCAACCCCAATGCGGCCGCCTATTCGGCGACCAAGTTCGGCGTCGTGGCGTTCTCCGAGGCGCTGCGGCGCGAGGTGTACCGGCACGGCATCCGCGTCAGCGTGATCGAGCCGGGCGTGGTGCAGACCGAACTGCGCGACCACATCGGCCATGCCGCCACCAGGGATGCGCTCAACGCCTGGGCCGACGGCATGCGCCAGCTGCAATCGCGCGACGTGGCCGAGGCGATCGCGTTCTGCGTGACGCGTCCGCCGCACGTCAATATCAACGAGATCCTGATGCGGCCCACCGACCAGGAGCGCTGAACGTCGCGTTGCGCCGGCGCATCCGGGCGGACGGTTTATGATCGGCATTGGCATTTGCTTGAGCAGGTGGTGATGGACGGCATCGAGATTCTCTCCGAGCAGGCCTGTTTCGGCGGCGTGCAAGGCTTCTATCGGCACGCGTCGACGAGTTGCGTGGGGCCGATGCGCTTCGCCGTGTACCAGCCGCCGCAGGCGGCACGGGGCAGATGCCCGGTGCTGTACTACCTGGCGGGGCTCACCTGCACCGAGGAAACGGCCACGATCAAGGCCGGCGCGCAGCGGCTGGCCGCCGAGCTGGGCCTGGTGCTGGTGATGCCCGACACCAGCCCGCGCGGCACCGGTATCGATGGCGCCACCGGCGACTGGGAGTTCGGCGAGGGTGCGGGTTTCTACGTCGACGCCACCGCGGCGCCGTGGTCGGCGCATTTCCGCATGCACAGCTACGTGGCGGACGAACTGCCCGCGCTGATCGCTGCGCGGTTCCCGGTGGACACGGCGCGCAGCGGCATCTGCGGCCACTCGATGGGCGGGCACGGCGCCCTGACCATCGCGCTGAAGCATCCCGCGCGCTACCGCTCGGTATCGGCGTTCGCGCCGATCGTGGCGCCCAGCCAGGTGCCATGGGGCAGGAAGGCGCTGCCGCGCTATCTCGGCGACGATCCGGCGGCATGGGCCGGCTACGACGCCTGCGAGCTGGTGCGGTTGCAGACTTTCGGCGGCAGCATCCTGATCGACCAGGGCGAGGCCGACCCGTTCCTCGAAGCCCAGCTGAAACCCGAGCTGTTCGACCAGGCCTGCGCCGAGGCGGGGCAGCCGCTGCTGCTGCGCCGGCATGCCGGCTATGACCACAGCTACTGGTTCATCGCCAGCTTCATCGACGACCACCTGCGCCATCACGCGGCAGCATTGGGCCTGTTGTAGGAGCGCATCCTGTGCGCGATAGCTCTTGGCCCTGATCGGCATCAGAGCTATCGCGCGCAGGGTGCGCTCCTGCAGTCGGGGCGCGCAGGTTTTCGGAAGGTCTGGATCAGGCCTTCCGGATCAGGCCTTGGCGGCCGGGCGGCGGTTCGTGCGGCGGCGCTGGTTGCCGGCGGCATGCTCGCCGCGGCCCTGCGGCGCGTAGCCGTTCGGCCGTGCCGCGCCGGCGGTCTTGCCCTGGCGCGGCACACGCGATGGCTGACGCTGGCCGCCACCGCCTTGTTTCGGCCGCGGCGCGCCGGCATCCAGCCGCAGCGGGGCGGACGGCTCGTAGCCGGCTACCGGCGTGATCGCGATGTCCTGCTTCAGCAGCTTGCGGATGTCGTGCAGCAGGCCGCTTTCGTCATGGCTGACCAGGGACAGCGCGAAACCTTCCATGCCGGCGCGGCCGGTGCGGCCGATCCGGTGCACGTAGTCTTCGGCCACCGACGGCAGGTCGAAGTTGATCACGATCGGCAACTGCTCGATGTCGATGCCGCGGGCGGCGATGTCGGTGGCCACCAGCACGGTGATGCGGCCGGATTTGAAATCGCTCAATGCGCGGGTGCGCGCGTTCTGGCTCTTGTTGCCGTGGATCGCGGCGGCGCGCAGGCCGGAGGCGTTGAGGAAGGTGACCAGCTTGTCGGCGCCGTGCTTGGTGCGGCTGAACACCAGGGTCTGGCGGCGGCTGTCCTGCGACAGCACGTGCAGCAGCAGGTCGCGCTTGCGCGAAGCGTCTACCGGGTGCACCTGGTGGCTGACCAGGGTGGTGACGGTGTTCGGCGCCGAGACCGAGATCTCGCGCGGGTTGCGCATGAAGTCCAGCGCCAGCGCCTTGATCGCCGGGGCGAAGGTGGCCGAGAACAGCAGGGTTTGGCGCTTCTTCGGCAGCGCGGCGAGGATCCGCTTCAGCGCCGGCAGGAAGCCCATGTCGAGCATGCGGTCGGCTTCGTCCAGCACCAGCGTCTCCACCGCGGACAGGTCCAGCGTGCGCTGCTGCATGTGGTCCATCAACCGGCCCGGAGTGGCGATGACGATGTCGACGCCACGGCGCAGGGCGTTGATCTGCGGGCCCATGCCGACGCCGCCGAAGATGGTGGTGGCGCTGACCTGGATGTGCTTGCCATAGTCGCGCATGTTCTCGTGGATCTGCGCAGCCAGCTCACGGGTGGGAGTGAGGATCAGCGCGCGCGGGCGGCGGGTCATGGTCTGGCCGCTGGTCGAGAGCTTCTGCAGCAGCGGCAGCGCGAACGCGGCGGTCTTGCCGGTGCCGGTCTGGGCGGCGGCGAGCAGGTCGTGGCCCTCCAGCGCCGCGGGGATCGCGGCGGCCTGGATCGGGGTAGGCGTGGTGTAGCCGTAATCGGCAAGCGCACGCAGCAACGCGGGCGCAAGGCCCAGCGAATCGAAGGACATGTAACACTCCTGAGCAACCCGGAGTGTTCATACCGTGTTGCAGACTAAGGGGAAGGGGGCGACGGTGCGTCGCAGCAGCCAAGGTGATGACTGCGCCGGCGAGTATAGCCGATTCGCCGCCGCACCGTACGATGGCGCGGCACCAGGCTGAACGCTGTGCGGATATCGATTCAGTGAGGCAGCCGCACCACGATCTCGCTGGCGTTGGACCGATGCGAATCCGCCGGGTCCGTTGTCGGCATCGGTGGCAGCCTGCGCCGTCGGCTGCACGGTACCATCGTCGCCGGCGCGCTAGCGGCGCGACACCCCGTTCGAGGAGAGGCCGATGTCCCTGCTTGCGCCCTTGCGTGAACTCGATGCCACCCAGCGGCACACGGTGCTGGCCAGTTTCCTGGGCTGGACGCTGGATGCGTTCGACTATTTCCTGCTGACCTTCGTCATCGTCACCGTGGCGAAGGAGTTCGACGTGGGCACCACCAGGATCACCTATGCGCTGTTCCTGACCCTGGCGGCACGGCCGCTGGGCGCGCTGCTGTTCGGGCGGCTGGCCGACCGCTTCGGGCGGCGGCCGATCCTGATGCTCGACGTGGTCCTGTTCTCGCTGTTCGAGCTCGCCACGGCATTCGCCTCGTCGCTCACCGCCTTGCTGGTGCTGCGCTTCCTGTTCGGCGTCGCGATGGGCGGCGAGTGGGGCATCGGCGCCTCGCTGGCGATGGAGTCGATACCGGCGAAGGCCCGCGGCGCGGTGTCGGGCCTGCTGCAGAGCGGCTACCCGTGCGGCTTTTTCCTCGCTGCCCTGGCGAACTGGCTGCTGGTCGACCACATCGGCTGGCGCGGCCTGTTCGTGGTCGGCGCGCTGCCGGCGCTGCTGGTGCTGTACATCCGCCGCAAGGTGCCGGAATCGGCGATATGGAAGGAAGGCGCGCAGGCGGCGAGGCGGCCCGGCCTGCTGGAGGCGATGCGCGGGCACTGGAAGCTGGCGGTCTACCTGATGCTGCTGATGATGGCGTTCAACATGTTCAGCCATGGCTCGCAGGACATGTACCACACCTTCGAGGAGACCAGCCTGCACCTGCCCACCGGCTCCGCCACGGCCTTCGTGCTGGTGGCGCTGCTGAATCTCGGCGCGCTGGCGGGCGGCCTGTATTTCGGCGCGCTGTCGGAGCGGATCGGCCGGCGCCGGGCGATGATGGTCGCCGCCTTGCTGGCGATACCGGTGATTCCGCTGTGGATGTACGGCGGTTCGCTGATCCTGTTGGGGCTGGGCGCGTTCCTGATCCAGGTGATGGTGCAGGGCGCCTGGGGCGTGGTGCCGACCCATCTGAACGAGCTGTCGCCGGAAGCGGTGCGCGGCACCTTGCCGGGGTTTGCCTACCAGATGGGTAACCTGCTGGCGGCGGTCACCGCTACTGCGCAGGCCTGGCTGGCGCAGCGGCATGGCGGCGACCTGGCGTTCGCGATGGCATTGTGGATGGTGCTGGTGGCACTGCTGCTGGCGGTACTGTTGTGGCTGGGGCCGGAGGCCCGCGGCGTGGGCTTCGGCCAACGCAGGGCCTAGTCGACCGGATCATGGCGGGAATCCGCCGTCGGATCCCGTCGGCTGCGCCACGATCAGGTAACTGTTGAACGGAGTGAGCCCGCGCAGCGGCTCGATGCGCACGTCGAGCCCGGCATCCCCGAGGGGTGCGCACACTTCGGCGGCTGTCGGATAGTGCTGGGCGCCGCCGGGAATCCAGCCGGAGCTGGACAGGAAGAACTCCTCGACCCGGGTGGCATGGAAGCGCCAGTTGTCCTCGCGCAGCACGTTGCGGATGACCAGGCGGCCCTGCGCCGCGAGGTGCCGGGTGGCGGCCTGCAGCAGCTCGCGCTGGCGCCCGGCCGGCAGGTAGTGCAGCACGTCGAGCAGCGCGACATGGCCGCGCGTCGTCGGCAGTTCGGTCACGTCGGCGCGATGCAGGCCCATCGTCGCGGCCAGCCCGGCGTGTTGCACGGCACGCCGGCCGGCGGCGATCTTGCGCGGGTCGTGGTCCACTCCGAGGTAGGGCAGGGCATGTCCGTGCGCATGCAGATACTGTCCGAGCAGGCCGATGCCGCAACCGATGTCGAGCAGCGGCAACGCGCTGCCCGCCACGAGCGCGGTGACGGCGGCGTAGACCGGATCGCTGGCCAGCTTGGTCCGGACGTAGCAGCGCTGCAGACGGCCGTCGTACAGGCTGGCGATGCGCTGGCGGGCAAGACGGTTCATCCGGCTCCGGTTTCCTGGCGGTGGCGACTCGCGGATCTCCGCCCGGACGTTTCCCGCGGTGCGCCATGGAAAGATACCGGTCCATCGCGCCATGGCGGTTGCATCACGCGTGCAGTGTCATCGACGCGACCGGCTTTGTCGAACTTGCGCCTGCACCGGAGACGAAGGCCGCCCCGCCGGGCCGGCCCTCGCGGGTTGCTGCCGCTCCGGTTACCGGCAGGTCACGCCGACGGGGTCGAACGCCGCCGCCACATCGGTGTGCGAGTAGCCGTAGTCGCCGGCGGCACTGGCCGCGCCGCAGGCGCCGGAGTTGAACGTCGAGGCTGATGCGGCCGGCCATCGCGGCCGGGGTGATCTAGCCCATGGCCTGGGTTTGCACTCGCGTGGGGTGGCGGCATAGGCGCCGGACCTGGCGATCAGGCCGATGGCGCCCAGCAGCGCAGCGGCAAGTGGTTTATGCGTCATTGGCGTTTTCCTCCCAGGCGGTTGGGTAGACGGCGTCTGCCTCGGCCCCCGGAGTCGTACGCGTCTGCAGTGTCTGGCGATCGCTCGATCCTCGCGGGGGGGCGTGGTGTACCGATCCGCGAAAAACTGCGAGTCGGGGCGGGCGAGTCAATAGTTGTGCCGCAGCAACCTGCGTTGCCGGTACCGGAGGGGCCGCCGGCTGCTAGAATTCACGGTTTGATTCCCGACGAGACAGGCAATGAAGGCTGGCAAGGACAAGGTCATCGCGATCCATTACACGTTGACGGTGGATGGCGAGAAGGTGGAAAGCTCGCACGACCGCGACGAGCAGCTGTGGATACTGCTCGGCCACGGCCAGCTGATTCCCGGGCTGGAGGCGGCGCTGGACGGCCACGAGGCCGGTGAGTCGCTGAGCGTGGACGTGGCGCCGGCCGAGGGTTATGGCGAGCGTCAGGAAGGCCAGATCCAGCGCATGTCGAAGAAATATTTTACGCAGGCCGGCCGCCTCAAGCCGGGCATGACCACCGTGCTGCAGTTGAAGAACGGCGGGCAACGCGCGGTGACCGTGCACAAGGTCGGCATGAGCGCGGTCGACGTCGACCTGAACCACCCAATGGCCGGTAAGACGCTGCATTTCGACGTCGCCATCGGCGAAGTGCGCGAGGCGACCGAGGAAGAGATCCAGCACGGCCACGCCCACGCGCCGGGTGCCGAAGCGCACTGAAGTGCGCTTCACCGAGTAAAACCGACGGCGCCTTCGGGCGCCGTTTCGTTTGCCCCCACCCCCTGCAGGGGAGCGTTGGAGTGGGAGCCGAGGTTCGCTTCATACCCCGCTCGTCGCATCCGGTCGCGCAAAGCGGCCGCAAGCCAGCCTCAATCCAGCACCCGCTTGCCATAGGCGAAATGGCTTCCCCAGTACGGCCCGTCGATGTCGTCCAGCCGCACCGTGCCGCCGCTGTTCGGCGCATGCACGAAGCGGCCCTTGCCGACGTAAACCCCCACGTGGCTGATCGCCCCGCCGATGGCGAAGAACACCAGATCGCCGCTGGCCAGCTGGGTCATCTGGCGCACCTTGCGGCCGTCCATCGCGGCCATGTCGGACGAGGTGCGCGGCAACCTGATGCCGGCGGCGGTGCGGTAGATGTAATCGACCAGGCCGCTGCAGTCGAAGCCGCCGGCGGGCGTGTTGCCGCCCCAGCGGTACGGCGTGCCGACCAGGCCGATCGCGCGGAACAGGATGTCGTTCGCCTCGCCGGCACTGGCGGCGGAAGGCGCGCGTGGCGGCAGGTCGGCGAGTGTCGAATGCGAGGTTCCGGCAGGCTGGCGCCGATGCGGGCTGCCGGCGCAGGCGGACAGCAAGGCGATCACCGTGAGCAGCCACGCCGCGCGCGCGAGCCGTGGCAGCGACTGGGCGAATCGGGCGACGGGCTGCGGGCTCACGGGATAGCCTCGGCGTGGAGTGCGCCGAGGTTATCAATTCAATAATTCACATGCAAATCAATTCGCTTCCGTGTTTTTTGAATTCAACTTGTCAGCTTTGCCTCCGCCGACCCATCCGCAAGCGACGTCAGGTTGAACCGCACCGGCACGCGCATGGCCGGCGTGGATCGAAACCGCTCGGATATTTTGATTGCGGGAGGCACTCCGGAGGCCCGTATCAAGGGCAGCCTCAGCGCTTGCCGACGGTAATGACCTGCCGGGACAAGGTCCGGCCGCGGATATCCCGCGCGCGCAGGCGATAACTGCCCGGGCGCAGATACAGCCGGCTTGTCGCATCGCCCTGCATGAACGCGTAGCGGTCGGCGGCGACGGCCTCGTCGGGCTCGTCGCTGTAATGGGCGTCGACGACGCAGGGGAAGGTCGTCCTGCACAGCGTGGTGCCGATCGCATACGGGATGCGTTCGCCGCGCAGCGTCAGCCAGGCGGGGCGCAGCTTTTCGAGGCGGCGCACCAGCTGGAGCTGGTCGCGGTCGGCGTCGTGCACGGTCGTCAGGGGCTGGATGAAACCGCTCTGGACGCCGCCGGTGTCGGCGGGGGGCAGCAACACGTTGACGTCGTACAGGCCGGGCTGGGCGCTCCAGGGCTGGCCGGTGCTGCGGTTGACCAGCACGATGGGGCCGTCGGGCGGAAAGTCCGTGACCAGTTGCCGGTAGGCGTCCTGCTCCGGGGGGATCTGCTCGCGGAACTGGGTCTGGTCGATCGACAACGGCTCGATGCCACTCAGCCGCTGCAGGTACATGGCCATCGGCTGGGCCTTGCCGAGACGCCCCCTCGCCTTGTCGATGTGCGCGTAGCCGGCATGCACGAAGAGTTTGGCGTGGGGGTCCCTGGCGAATACTTCCCGATAGAGATTGTTCGCCTGGCCGGCCTCGCGGTCCTGCGTCGCGCCGGCGTCCGCATCGTAGGCAACCAGGATGAAGCCCAGCTTGAGCGCGGTCCGCACAATCTCGCCGTAGACGGGTTCGTGCAGGTACATCGTGCCGCTTTCCTCGACCGGATAGCCGCGTTGCGCCAGCCGGTCGTCCTTGCCCGAGAGGGCCTCGACGGCAAAATAGTCGAACCCGAGCGCGCGCAGGCGGGGCAGCAGGGCCAGCGTCAAGAGCCGGGTATGGGCGTCGTGGTGCGCCTCGTTGATCAGGACCAGCCGGTGGTCGGAGGCCAGCCTGGCGATGGCCTCGGCGGCATCGGCGGCCTTCCACTCGCTTGGCGTCGGCAGGGTGGTGTCCGGCTTGACGCGGCTCTTCAGCGGAAAGTCGTGGAGAGCCTCGTTGTAGAGCCCCAGTTCGTTCTCGACCGAGGCGAACATCTGCATCGCCAGTTGCTGGTCGTTGACCGGAAGTTTCGGTATCGCGCCGAACAGGTAGTCGTAGCGGGCCAGATCGTTGGGCTGCTGTTTCAGGCCACGGAACATGTCGACCGCAGCCGGGCTGTAATCCTGTGCCAGCGCGGGGGCTCTCGATGATGCTGCGAGGCACATCGCGATGAAAGCCAGCGGGAAGAGCCTCTGCTTCGGCATGGCCAGGTCTCGGGACGGTTTGCGCCCAGCGTGCTCCCCGGACCCGCCGCGGGGCAAGTACCGGCTCGGCGGCCGCGGCAGCGAGCGGCTGGATCCGGGTGCGCACGGGCGAGGCAGCAGGGAAGGCATGGCGTGGCTCACCAGCCGCGCAAGCGTGCGGAGGCGGGCGGTTCCGGCCCGGCTGGCTACAATGGGTGCCATGAATACTTCGCGCAGCGACGTGTTGATCCTTGGCGGCGGCGTCATCGGCCTGGCGAGCGCGCTGTTCCTGCTGAAGGCGGGTGCCCGCGTGCGGGTACTGGAACAGGGCACGCCCGGCTGCGGCAGTTCGCACGGCAATTGCGGCACGATCACGCCCAGCCATGCGCCGCCGCTGACGATGCCGGGAGTGGTCGGCATGGCGCTGCGTTCGATGCTGAGCGCCGATGCCCCGCTGTATCTCAACCCCCGCTTCGATGGTCCGCGGCTGCGCTGGCTGCTGGGTTTCGCGCGGCACTGCAACTGGCGCGACTTCGCTGCTGCGGCCACGGCGCGGGCGGCGATCCTGCAGCGCTCGCGCCAGCTGCTGGCCGAGCTGGTCCGCGGGGAAGGCCTCGACTGCGAATTCGCCGAGGAGGGCGAGTTGTACGTCTACCGCACCGCGCGAAAACTGGCGGCGGACGAACGCGAGCATGTCGCCGTGCTGGAACGCTGCGGCATCGAGGTGCAGCGCCTGCGCGGCAAGCAGGTCGAGTCGATGGAGCCGGCGCTGAAGCCGGGCGTGGCGGGCGGGCTGTACCATCCCGGCGACGCGCGGTTGCGGCCGGACCGCTACGCGGCCGAGTTGGCGCGGCGGGTGGTCGAGATGGGCGGCGTGATCGAGAGCGGCGCGCGGGTCGAGCGGTTCGATACCGGCCATGGCCGCATCGACACGGTGTACAGCAGCCGCGGCGCATTCCAGGGCGAGCGGGTGGTGCTGGCGTTGGGCGCATGGTCGCCGCTGCTGGCGAAGCAGCTGGGCCTGCGCCTGCCGATGCAGCCTGGCAAAGGATATTCGCTGACCTATACGCGGCCGGCCCGCGCGCCACGGCACGCACTGGTGTTGCGCGAGGCGTCGGTCTGCGTCACCACCTGGCGCAGCGGCTACCGGCTGGGCAGCACGATGGAGTTCTCCGGTTACGCCGAAGGCCTCAATCGCACCCGGCTCGATGCCTTGCGGCGTGGCGCGGCCACCGGCCTGCACGAGCCGGAGGGGCCCGAGCTGCAGGAGGAGTGGTGGGGCTGGCGACCGATGAGCGTGGATGAGATTCCGATCATCGGCCCCAGCACGCGCTGGTCGAATCTGCTGCTGGCCACCGCGCACGGCATGCTCGGCGTCAGCATGTCGGCGGCGACCGGCGAACTGGTTGCGGCGATGCTCGCCGGCGCGCCGGCCGCCATCGATGCGACGCCTTACTCGCCGGCACGCTTCCGCCTGTAGCGGTTTCGCGGCGCTGGCCGGACCGAGGGGGAGTCCAGGTGCCGATTTCCCAGCGGCTACAATGCGCCGATGGATACCTTCACCTTGCGGCGCGGCCGCGTGCCGCTGTTGATCAGCCTGCCGCACGACGGCAGCTTCATTCCCGACGACATCGCCGCACGGATGCATCCGGCGGCGCGCCGCTCGCCCGACACCGACTGGCACGTGGGCCGGTTGTACGAACCGCTGGCGCAGGCGCTGGGCGCCAGCGTGCTGAGGCCGAAGGCCTCGCGCTACGTGATCGATCTGAACCGCCCCGCCGACGGCCACGCGTTGTACCCGGGGCAGCGCGAAACCGGCCTGGCACCGACGATCGGCTTCGACGGCGAGCCGCTGTACCTGGAAGGGAACGAGCCGGATGCAGCGGAAGTTAAACGGCGGATAAACGACTTCTGGCAACCCTATCACCAGGCCATATCGCAAGAACTTGCAAGGCTATGCGCCGAGCATGGCCATGCGGTGCTGTGGGAAGGGCATTCGATCCGCAGTCGGGTGCCGATGCTGTTCGAGGGCCGCCTGCCGGATTTCAACCTGGGCACGGCGGCTGGGGCGAGTTGCGGCGCGGCGCTGCAGGAGCAGCTGCAGGCCTGCCTGGAAGCGCAGTCGCGCTTCAGCGTTGCCGTCAATGGCCGCTTCAAGGGCGGCTATATCACGCGCCACTATGGCCGTCCGTCCGCCGGCGTGCAGGCCGTGCAACTGGAGTTGGCACAGCTCAATTACATGGATGAGGACAGCTTCGCCTACGACGAGGCGAAGGCGCCGGAGGTGCAGGCGTTGATCGGCCAGTTGCTGCGGACCTGTCTGGCCGTTCGCAAGTAATTGCGACAAGGATCGGGCGAAGCGAAAGTCAAGATCCTGCGCGACCGTCGCACAGCGCATCCCGCAACCTGTTCAGTTTCAGTATCCCGTGAGCGTCGCATCGTCGGTCCCGTCGCGCCACCCGAGTTGCCGGGTTCCGGCCGGGTTCGCGATAACTCATTAGTCCGAGGCTCGACATCATGATGCGTAAAGTTCTGTTTGCTTCCCTGCTGGTGGCTGGCGTGGCGCTTTCCGGTTCCGTGTTGGCCCAGGCTGCCGCGGCTCCCGCGCAGCAGGCGGCCCCGGCCTCAACCCCGGCTCCGGCTGCCGCACCGGCTGCCACCGAGGCACCCAAGGCCGATGCACCGAAGGCCATGCATCACAAGAAGTCGCACCACAAGCATCACAGCCACAAGAGCGCCAAGCCCGCAGCCGAAGCTCCGGCCGCGGCGTCGACGGCTGGCTGATTGACCGGCTCGCGGTGAATCGGAACCCTGCCGGCGCAAGCCGGCGGGGTGTCTCTATCTTTGCGGATCGCGTGCCGGGATCAAGGCGACGCACTTCAGCTCGATCGCGATCGGCGTGGGCAGCGTGTCGATGCCCACGGTGGTGCGGCAGGCGTCGACACCGGCGAAATACTCGGCGTAAAGCCGGTTGTAGGCGGCGAAGTCGCGCTTCATGTCGGTGAGAAACACGGTGACGTCGACCAGATCCTCCCAGTGCACCCCGCTGGCTTCCAGCACCGCCCGCACGTTGGCGAACACCTGCCGGCACTGCGCCTCGATGTCGTAGCCGACCAGCCGGCCGCCCGCGTCGTGGACGTTGCCGGGGATCGCGTTGCTGCCCGGCTGGCGCGGGCCGACGCCGGACAGGAAAAGCAGGTTGCCGGCGCGCCGCGCGTGCGGGTAGGCGCCGACCGGCGCGGGGGCGGCATCGGTGCGGATGCTGTCGTCGCTCATGCAGCACCTTCCCAGCGACGGGTCAGCTGGGTTATCGCCTGGTGGTAGGCCTCGGGCAATTGCTCACGGCTGCGCACGTCGAGGCCCAGGTCGTGGATGTGGCCGTCGTCCAGGCCGTAGATCCAGGCGTGCACCGCCAACTGCTGGCCGCGCTCCCACGCTTCGCGCACCACGGTGGTGTGGCACACGTTGAGCGCCTGTTCCAGTGCGTTCAGTTCGCACAGGTGCGCATGGCGCATCGCGAATGACTGCGCCGGATCGAGCTTGTCGGCATGCTTCATGGCGATGTCGGTGATGTGCCGCAGCCAGTTGTCGATCAGGCCCAGCCGGCTTTCCTTCAGCACCGCGCCGACGCCGCCGCAGCCGTAGTGGCCCACCACCAGGATGTGCTTCACCTGCAGCACGTCGACCGCGAACTGGATCGTGCTTAGCGCGTTGAGGTCGGTATGCACCACCACGTTGGCGACGTTGCGATGCACGAAGATCTCGCCCGGCGGCAGGTCGACGATCTGGGTGGCGGGCACGCGGGAGTCCGAGCAGCCGATCCACAAGTAGCGTGGCGCCTGCTGCTGCGAGAGCTGCTCGAAAAAGGTCGGATCCTGCGCGGTGACCTGAGCGGCCCAGCGGCGGTTGTTGGCGAGCAGGTCTTTCAGTGAGTTCATCGGGATTCCGGGTATGGGGCCAGCGCACTCGCGCGCCCTAGGGGTGTACGGACGACGCGCCGTAGGCGATGCAGACGTTTTTCGGCTCGGTGAAGAAGTGCAGCGCCTCGTTGCCGCCCTCGCGGCCGAGCCCGGATTGCTTGGCGCCGCCGAACGGCGTGCGCAGGTCGCGCAGCAGCCAGCAGTTGATCCACACGATGCCAAACTCGAGCCGGCCGGCGAGCCGGTGGGCGCGGGAGAGGTCCTGCGTCCACAGCGAGGCGGCCAGGCCATAGCGGCTGTCGTTGGCGATCGCCAGCGCCTCGTCCTCGTCCTCGAACGGGATCAGGCTGACCACCGGGCCGAAGATCTCCTGCTGGTTTGTCGGCGCCGCGGACGGCAGGCCTTCGATCACGGTCGGCGCGATGAACCAGCCGCCGGCGCAGCGGCCGGGCAATTTGATCGATTCACCGCCGTACAGCACGCGGCCGCCTTCGGCGCGAGCCTGTTCGATGCAGCCGAGCACCTTGTCGTAGTGCGTCCGCGAGACCATCGCGCCGAGATCGCTGCCGGCGTCGTGCGGGTCGCCCACGCGCAGCGCCTGCACGCGCGCCAGGTAACGCTGGCGGAAGGCGTCGTAGATCGACCGCTGCACCAGCAGGCGCGAGCCGCACAGGCAGATCTCGCCCTGGTTGGCGAAGCCCGAGCGCACGATGGTGTCCAGGTTCGCGTCGGAAAGATCGGCGTCGGCGAACACGATCGCCGGATTCTTGCCGCCCATCTCCAGCGAGATCTTCTTGAACTGTGCGGCTGCGGTGGCGGCGATGTGCGCGCCGGTGGCGGTGCTGCCGGTGAAGGAGACCGCCTTGACCCGGGGATGCTCGACGATCGCCTGGCCGACGCCGGGCCCGCGGCCCTGCACGATGTTCAGCACGCCGGGCGGGAAACCGGCCTCGATGCTCAGCTCGCCGAGCAGGGCGGCGGTGCACGGTGTCACTTCCGACGGCTTGGCCACCACCGTGTTGCCGGCGGCCAGCGCCGGCGCGATCTTCCAGGTGAACAGGTACAGCGGCAGGTTCCACGGGCTGATGCAGCCGACCACGCCGAGCGACTGGCGCAAGGTGTAGTTGATCGCGCCGGCGCCGGTGAGGCCGGCTTCCATCGCGTGCGATTCGCTGCCCCAGCCGATGATCGCGGCGGCGAAGTAGCGCAGGTTGCTGACCGCGCGCGGGATGTCGAGCCGGCGCGCGAGGCTCAGCGGCTTGCCGCTGTCGCGCGATTCCAGCGCGGCGAACTCTTCCAGCCGCGCCTCGACCAGGTCAGCCAGCCGCTGCAGCAGGCGCGCCCGCTGCTCGACCGGCGTACTGGCCCAGCCTGGAGCGGCGCGAGCGGCGGCGGCCACCGCAGCGGCGACGTCGGATGCGCCGGAATCGGGGCAATGGGCGAACACCGCGCCGGTGGCCGGTTCATGCACGTCCAGCCATGCGTCGCGCTGCGGCGCCTGCAGGCGGCCGTCGATCAGGTTGGCTAGGCGTGGGATGGACATCGGTGCAAGCTTAAAACCAGCGTGCCGCAATTGCACCGGACGCCGGCGTATGCGCAAGCGGGAAGCGAGTGGAAAAGCGGGAGGTGCGGGACGAGTGGCTCAACTCAGCGCGCGGGTGCGGCCGCCATCCACCGCGATGCTGACGCCGTTGACGTAGGCGGCCGCAGGCGTGCACAGGAACGCGATCACCGCGGCCACTTCACCGGCTTCGCCGAAGCGGCGGGCCGGCACCGAGGCCAGCATGGCCTGGGCGATCGCGTCCTCGTTGCGTTCGCTGGCCGCGGCCTGCGCGGCAAGCAATCCGTCGAGGCGCTGGGTGCGGGTGTAGCCGGGCAGCACGTTGTTGACCGTGATGCCGTCGGCGGCCAGTTCGGCGGACAGGGTCTTGGCCCAGCCGGCGACCGCGGCGCGCACGGTGTTGGATACGCCGAGCCCGGCGATCGGTTCCTTCACCGAGGTGGAGATCACGTTGACGATGCGGCCGTAGCCGCTCTCGCGCATGCCGGGCAGCAGCGCCTGCAGCAGCACCTGGCCGGCCAGCAGGTGCTGGCGGAACGCCGCCTCGAAGGCTGCGGGCTCCGCGCTGAAGGCCGGGCCGCCCGGGGGGCCGCCGCTGTTGTTGATCAGGATGTGTACCGGAGCGCCGGCGGCGATCCCGGTCGCGGTTGCCTGCAGGCGGGCGGTGTCCAGCATGTCGACGCTGCACCAGCCGTGCCGCTGCGCGGCATGGGTCCGCAGCAGGCTTCCGGCGACGGTCTCGAGCGCGTCGCTCGAGCGCGCCAGCAGGGTGACGCTGGCACCGAGCCCGGCCAGCTCGATCGCGCTGGCGCGGCCGATGCCTTGCGAGGCACCGCAGACCAGCGCGTGGCGACCCGTCAGATCCAGTTGCATGGTCACATCCCCCGGTTGCTCAGTGCAGCCACAGGCGCATCGCCAGCGCGCCGAGCCAGCATAGCCAGCCCAGCCACTGGCTGTAGCGCCATACGCCACGCCAGCGATCGATGGCCGCATCGCCCAGGGCCGGCAGCGCCGGCGAGCGCAGCACCTGTTGCATGCGGGCCCAGATGCGGAAACCCGAGAGCCCGCCGTGCTCCGGCGGGGCGATGATCTGCCAGTGCTCCGGGTAGCGCCGGCGCAGCAGGGCGGCGACCCGGAACGGCGCGACGTACGAAAGCACGAACAGGCCGATACCGCTCGCCAGCAGGGCGAGATAGAGGGCGATCATGGCGAACCGTGATGGTTGGGCTTGCCGTTGTCACCGCTCCACGGCAGCGGCAAGGCGGTACGCAGGGTGTTGAGCACGCCGTCGCCCTTGGCGGCCTTCTTGCAGATCGCGTTGGCAAGGGCGTTTTCGTAGGTCTTGTTCATCTTG
The DNA here is from genome assembly GCF_001617365.1 of Rhodanobacter sp. FW104-R8. Taxonomy (GTDB): domain Bacteria; phylum Pseudomonadota; class Gammaproteobacteria; order Xanthomonadales; family Rhodanobacteraceae; genus Rhodanobacter. The sequence continues at coordinate 92,116 of NZ_LVJR01000029.1, read as the reverse complement.
CCGACCCACAACGTGCCATCGGGGCCATGCGGGATGCTGAAGCTGCCGGTGGAGTTCATCTGCAGCGACGCCGCGCTGGAAGTGGCGATCGAGGCGGGCGACTGTTCCCAGTAGGTCTTGCCCGCCTGCTGTTCGGCCGAGCTGTAGACCAGCAGGTAGCGCGCCTGCTGGTTGTCGATCTTGAAGCTGCCGAACGCGCCGGAGCTTTCGTCGCTCCAGCCCATGTGCTCGCACAGGCCGATGTCCTCGGAGCGGATCGGCTGGAAACCCTCGTCCAGCAGCACGATGGTGGGCGCGAACAGGTAGCTGGCGTGCAGCCAGCGCCCGTTCAATTCCGATTTCAGGGCGACCTGGTACGGCAGTTTCACGTCGGTGGGCAGGCGGAAGGCGAGGAAGTAGCTCTGCGTGCCGTTGAGGTTGGCCACCATGCTGCCGCTGCCCAGCACGAACTTCTGCGGCTGCCACGGCAGCATGCTGCGATAGGAGAAGTCGGCGAAGCTGCTGCAGCACGGCGAGGCCTGCATCAACTGCAGCCGGGCCAGCTTCAGCGCGTCGCCGGTGTTCTCCGAGGGCGGCCGCAGGTTCGGCGGCAGCAGCGCCTTGGCGCTGTGGCAGCCGCCCAGCAGGACGGTCAGGGCCAGTGCGGCGACGGTGGCGGAGAGTCTGGACGGCATGGCGGATGGGCTGCTCAGAATTCGGCCGTCCCGGCGGCACGGGGGTAGGGAATGGCGTCGCGGATGTTGGCCAGGCCGCACACGTACACCAGCAGGCGCTCGAAGCCGAGGCCGAAGCCCGCATGGGGGACCGTGCCATAACGGCGCAGGTCGCGGTACCAGCTATAAGTCACGGGATCGAGGCCGAACTGCGCCATGCGCCGGTCGAGGTAGTCCAGCCGCTCCTCGCGCTGGCTGCCGCCGATGATCTCGCCGATGCCCGGCGCCAGCACGTCCATCGCCGCCACCGTCTTGCCGTCGTCGTTCAGCCGCATGTAGAACGCCTTGATCGCCTCGGGGTAGTTCATCACGACCACGGGACGGCCGATATGTTTCTCGGCGAGGTAGCGCTCGTGTTCGGTCTGCAGGTCGATGCCCCAGGCTACCGGGTACTCGAACTTCTGGCCCGACCGCTTCAGGATGTCCACCGCCTCGGTGTAGTCGATGCGCTCGAACGGCTGGGCGATGAACGTCTCCAGCCGGCTGATCGCCTCCGGCAGCACGCGCTCGGCGAAGAACGCCATGTCGTCCGGTCGTTCCTCCAGCACGGCCTTGAAGATCGCCTTGAGGAAGGCCTCGGCGCAGTCGGCGTTGGCGGCGAGGTCGGCGAACGCGATCTCCGGCTCGACCATCCAGAACTCGGCCAGATGTCGCGGCGTGTTGGAGTTCTCGGCGCGGAAGGTGGGGCCGAAGGTGTAGACCTTGCTCATCGCCAGCGCGTACGCCTCGACGTTGAGCTGGCCGGACACGGTGAGGAACGCCTCGCGGCCGAAGAAATCCTTGCGGAAGTCGATCTTGCCCTTATCGTCGCGTGGCAGGTTGGCCAGGTCCAGCGTGGACAGCCGGAACATGTCGCCGGCGCCCTCGGCATCCGAGGTGGTGATGATCGGCGTGTTGATCCAGAAGAAGCCCTGTTCGGTGAGGTGGCGGTGGATCGCCGTCATCATGGTGTGGCGCACCCGGGTCACCGCGCCGAACAGGTTGGTGCGCGGGCGCAGGTGGGCTACCTCGCGCAGGAATTCCATGGTGTGCTGCTTGGGCTGGATCGGGTAGGTTTCCGGATCGTCGACGAAGCCGGTGACGGTCACCCCGCTGGCCTGGATCTCGAAGGCCTGGCCCTTGCCCTGCGACGGTACCAGCGTGCCGCTGACGATCACGCCGGCGCCGGCGGTGAGGTGCTTCACCTCGCTCTCGTAGTTGGCCAGGGTGGAGGGCACCACCGCCTGGATCGGGTCGAAGCAGGAGCCGTCGGTGACGCTGACGAAGGACAGCCCGGCCTTGGAATCGCGGCGGGTGCGCACCCAGCCGCGCACGGTCACCGCACTGCCGGCGTCGAACTTGCCGGAAAGAGCCTGCTTCACACTGACCACGGCCATCGGTTGAAACTCCTGCTGAAGCGCCGCATGTCGGCGCGCAATGATGATGAACGGCGCATGCGCGGCGGCGCGCAAGGCCAAACCGGCATGATAATGTAGCCGTTGCCCGTGCCGCGACCTTCCCGGGCATCCGCCACACGCTGGATCGATTAGTCATGAGCATCACCATCACCCCCGCCGCCAACGAACGCATGCGCCACTTCCTCGCCGGCACGCCGGCCGCGGCCGGCGTGCGTTTCGGGGTCCGGCGCAGCGGCTGTTCCGGCTTCGCCTACGTGGTCGACCTGGCCGAGGCGATCGGCGAAGGCGACCGGCTGGTCGAGGTGGATGGATTGCCGCTGGTCGTCGACGACAAGAGCCTGGCCCTGGTCGATGGCACGGTGATCGACTTCCAGCGGCAGGGCCTCAACGCCAGCTTCGTGTTCCACAACCCCAACGCCACCGGCGAATGCGGCTGCGGCGAGAGCTTCACGGTGGGCTGAGCCGGGCGGGGTGACACGCGGGCCCGTTTCCGGCCATCGGCCTGCTCTTGCGCCCAACTCCCCGTCCCGCATACAATTCCGCTTCTGTCCGCGCTCCAACAGGCGCCGGCAGGACACTTGCCTCACCGCACCGGCGGGAGGCTGCGAGGCCGCAAGGCCGCATCCACAAGGAGTCAAACCACAATGACCCTGCGTCATTACGAAGTCGTGTTCATGGTCCATCCGGACCAGAGCGAGCAAGTCCCGGCGATGATCGAGCGCTACAAGGCGCTGATCGAGACCGACGGCGGCAAGATCCACCGCCTGGAAGACTGGGGCCGCCGCCAGTTGGCCTACCCGATCGTCAACCTGGCCAAGGCACATTACGTGCTGCTCAACATTGAAGTGAGCCAGAACGCGTTGAGCGAGCTGGAGTCGGGCTTCCGTTTCAACGACGCCGTGCTGCGCCACCTGGTGATCCGTCGCGACGAGGCCGACACCGAGCCGTCCTTCATCCTGAAGTCGAAGGAAAAGGACGACGCCAAGTCCACCCGCCGCCGTGACGACGAGGGTGACGGCGAAGGCCGCGGCCGCGGCGACGACCGCGACAACGATCGCGATAGCGACGATTGATCAGGAGCACAGACATGTCCAAGTTTTTCCGCCGCCGCAAGTTCTGCCGCTTCACTGCCGAAGACGTGAAGGAGATCGACTACAAGGATCTCAACACCCTGCGCCAGTACGTCACCGAGAACGGCAAGATCGTGCCGAGCCGCATCACCGGCACCAAGGCCCGCTACCAGCGTCAGCTGGCCACCGCGATCAAGCGCGCGCGCTTCCTCTCGCTGCTGCCGTACACCGACAACCACGACGTCTGAGCGTGACCGTCCGCAGCCTGGCGCTGCGACGGGTGGTCCTGTCCGGCTTCGGCCGGGCGGGACATCGGACATCCTTCGGACAACCGTCCTCTGGCTGCATCGGGCCGCACCGGTGCTAACGAACAGGAAAGCATCATGGAACTCATTCTTCTGCAGAAAGTCCGCAACCTCGGCACCCTCGGTGACAAGGTCACCGTGAAGCCGGGCTACGGCCGCAACTACCTGCTGCCGCAGGGCAAGGCCGTGCGCGTCAATGCCGCCAACCTGGCTGCGTTCGAACAGCGTCGTGCCGAATACGAAGCCAAGGCCAACACCCTGCTGTCCGACGCGGAGGCCCGCAAGGCCCGCCTGGCCGGGGTGGCGGTGACGATCGCCGCGCACGCCAGCGCCGAAGGCAAGCTGTTCGGCTCGGTCGGCCCGCGCGACATCGCCGAGGCACTGGTCGCCGCCGGCCACGAAGTGCACAAGAACGAAGTGATCCTGGGCGAAGGCCCGCTGCGCAACGTCGGCGAGTACGACGTGGTGGTGAGCCTGCACGCCGACGTGCAGACCACGGTCAAGGTGGTCGTGGTCGGCGACAAGTAAGCCGGTCCGCCATCCGCGACGGGACGAACGGGCGCCGCGAGGCGCCCGTTTGTTTTTCGGGGTCCGGGATCGGGGATTCGCCGCGGCGGATGGCAGCGTTATCCCCAGCAATCCCCAACTTGTCCACAGACTTATTGTCTCGACGGGTGAGACATCGCCGCGCATGATGCTGGAGGTGCAACCGCCCGCGGGATGTCGGCGCATGGCGTGCCGGTTGTAGGGTCATTCTGCAGAGGTAAGTCGATGTCCTTCGTGCCCGAACGCAAGTCCTCCTCGCCGGCCATCGAAGCGCTGCGGGTGCCTCCGCACTCGATCGACGCCGAACAGGCGGTGCTGGGCGGCCTGATGCTGGCGCCCGACGCGCTAGACAAGGTGGCCGACCGGCTCGGCGAGGACGATTTCTACCGCAAGGACCACCGGCTGATCTGGCGGGCGATCAACGAGCTGGCGAACAAGGGCATGCCGTGCGACGCGGTGACCCTGGGCGACTGGTTCGAGAGCAACGGCCTGGCCGAGATGGTCGGCGGCGCCGGCTACCTGATCGAGCTGGCCAACAGCACGCCCAGCGCGGCCAACATCACCGCCTACGCCGAGATCGTGCGCGAGAAGTCGGTGCTGCGCCAGCTGATCGACGCCGGCACCTCGATCACCGAGGACGGCTACCGGCCCGAGGGCAAGAGCGTGCACGAGGTGCTGGAAAGCGCCGAGCAGCGCGTGTTCCACATCGCCGAATCCGGCGCGCGCGGCAAGAAGGATTCCGTCTCGATGCGCGAGGCGGTGAAGGATGCGTTCCGCCTGCTCACCGAGCGCTACGAGAACCGCGGCCAGCTCACCGGTGTCACCACCGGCTTCACCGACCTGGACAACCTCACTTCCGGCCTGCAGCCGTCGGACCTGATCATCGTGGCGGCGCGCCCCTCGATGGGCAAGACCGCGTTCGCGCTGAACATCGCCGAGACCGCCGCGTTGCGCGCGAAGAAGGCGGTGGTGGTGTTCTCGATGGAGATGTCCGCCTCGCAGCTGGCGTTCCGCCTGATCTCCTCGGTCGGCCGCATCCACCAGCAGCACCTGCGCAACGGCGACCTGCAGGAGGAGGACTGGCCGCGCGTCTCCAACGCGATCTCGATCCTGTCCGAGGCGAAGATCTTCATCGACGACACGCCAAGCCTGTCGCCGGTGGAGTTGCGTTCGCGCTCGCGCCGGCTGCATCGCGAGCACGGCGGGCTGGGCCTGATCGTGATCGACTACCTGCAGCTGATGCAGGTGCCCGGCAACAAGGAGAACCGCGCCACCGAAATTTCGGAAATCTCGCGCTCGCTGAAGGGGTTGGCCAAGGAGCTGAACGTGCCGGTGATCGCCCTGTCGCAGTTGAACCGTTCGCTGGAGCAGCGTGCCGACAAGCGCCCGATGATGTCCGACCTGCGCGAGTCCGGCGCCATCGAGCAGGACGCCGACGTGATCATGTTCATCTACCGCGACGAGTACTACAACAAGGAATCGGCCGACAAGGGCATCGCCGAGATCATCATCGGCAAGCAGCGCAACGGCCCCACCGACACCTGCAAGCTCACCTTCCTGGGCCACTACACCAAGTTCGAGAACTACGCGGCGGATTCGTTCGTCGGTTCGTTCGACTGAGCGGGCAGTCGCGCAGCCGGCGGCGGAAGCCGACAGCTTTTGCCGCCGCCGCGTCTCGCTGCTTGCGATGATTGCGGGCTAAGCTCGCTTCTTCCACGGATCCAGTCGGGAACCCGCATGGCCAAAGCCAAGACCGCCTACGTCTGCACCGATTGCGGCGCCGAGCACCCGAAGTGGCAGGGCGCGTGCGCCGAGTGCGGGGCGTGGAACACGCTCAGCGAGATCGTGCTGGCGCCGGCCTCGGCGGCGAAGCCGTCGGTGGGCGCGCAGCGCTCCAGCTACGCTGGCGCCGCTGCCGGCGCGCCGCGCATCACGCCGCTGACCGCGGTGGCGCTGACCACCGAGGCACGCACGCTGACCGGCGTCGGCGAGCTGGACCGCGTACTCGGCGGCGGCCTGGTCGAGGGTTCGGTGGTGCTGATCGGCGGCGATCCGGGCATCGGCAAGTCGACCCTGCTGCTGCAGATGCTGGGCACGCTGGGCGGGCAGCTGTCCAGCGTGTACGTCACCGGCGAGGAGTCGCTGGCGCAGGTGGCCTCACGCGCGCAGCGGCTCGGCCTGCCATTGGAGCCGCTGCAGGCGCTGGCCGAGACCTGTATCGAGCGGATCCTCGAACAGGCGGCGGCGAGCCGGCCGCGGGTGCTGGTGATCGACTCGATCCAGACCATCTGGACCGAGCTGCTCACCGCCGCGCCCGGTTCGGTGAGCCAGGTGCGCGAGTCCGCGGCCAAGCTCACCCGCTTCGCCAAGGAGACCGGCACCTCGGTGTTCCTGGTCGGCCACGTCACCAAGGAAGGCGGCATCGCCGGCCCGCGCGTGCTTGAGCACATGGTCGACGCGGTGCTCTACTTCGAGGGCGAATCCGGCAGCCGCTTCCGCGTGCTGCGCGCGTTCAAGAACCGCTTCGGCGCGGTCAACGAACTGGGCGTGTTCGCGATGTCGGACAAGGGCCTGCGCGAGGTGCCGAACCCGTCGGCGATCTTCCTGTCCACGCACGCGGGGCCGACCTCGGGCAGTGCGGTGATGGTCACCCGCGAAGGCACCCGGCCGTTGCTGGTCGAGGTGCAGGCGCTGGTGGACCAGTCCTCGCTGGGCAACCCGCGGCGGGTCACCCTGGGGCTGGAGCAGAACCGCCTGGCGATGCTGCTGGCGGTGCTGCACCGGCACGGCGGCGTGGCGGCGTACGACCAGGACGTGTTCGTCAACGTGGTGGGCGGCATCCGCGTGCAGGAGACTGCCGCCGACCTGCCGGTGCTGCTGGCGGTGCTGTCGTCGCTGCGCGACCGGCCGCTGCCGGAGCACACCATTGCCTTCGGCGAAGTCGGCCTATCCGGCGAGATCCGACCGGTACCGAACGGCGAGGAGCGCCTGAAGGAGGCCGCCCACCACGGCTTCCGCCGCGCCATCGTGCCGAAGGCGAACGCGCCCAAGAAGGGACGCGTGGGCGAGATGGAAGTGGTCGGGGTGGAGCGGCTGGGCGAGGCGATCGACGCCTGCCGCTGAGCGAGCTGCCGGCTGACGGCCGGCGCGGATGCTCAGGGTAATGTGCGGTGCAGGATCAGTTCCAGCACGAATTTCGAGCCGAAGAACGCCAGCACCAGCACCGCCATGCCGATCAGGGTGAGATTGACCGCGCGGGAGCCGCGCCAGCCGTGCCGCCAGCGGCCGTACAGCAGCACGCCGAACACCAGCCAGGCCACGATCGAGAGCACGGTCTTGTGCACCAGGTGCTGGCCGAACAGGTTGTCGACGAACAGCACGCCGGTGAGCAGGGTCAGCGTGAGCAGCGTGAAACCCGCGCCGATGAGGCGGAACAGCAGGGTTTCGGTCAGCGTCAGCGGGGGCAGGGCGCGCAGCCAGCGGCCGAACTGCCGGTGGCGCAACGCACGCTCCTGGATCGCCAGCAGGATCGCCAGCGCGGCGGCGATCGACAGTACGCCGAACGCGAGCAGGGCCACTGTCACGTGCAGCTTGATCTGCCAGTCCATCGGTTGCGGCAGGGTCGCTGGTGCCAGGAAGCTGTCCGCTGCAAGGAGCGCGGCGGTCAGCGGAAACACGATCACGCCGAGCGCGGCGACCGGGCGCGAGGCGTTCACCAGCAGGGTCAATGCCGACACCACGAAGGCGACCAGCGACAGCGCGGCGAAGAAGTGCAGGTCCAGCGCGCCGCGATGCATGCCTAGCAGGATGCCGGCGTGGGTCAACACGGCGGTGCCGGCCAGGCCCAGCGCCAGCCGGTTCAGCGGCTGGCCGCCACCCAGCAGCGGGCGCGCCAGCCCGCCGGCAGCGGCGAGGTAGAGCACGATGGCGAGCAGGGCGAAGACGTGGATGACCATGGTCGCGCAGTGTCGCACAGGCCCGCGCCGGCGTGCATGCGAAGCCGGGCGGTCGCTCCGTTATAATCGGCCACTTTCCCGTTTGCCGGTTCCGCCATGTTCGAGTCGCTCAGCCAACGCCTTTCCGCCACCGTCACCCGCCTGCGCGGCCGTGGCCGGCTGACCGAGGAAAACATCCGCGAAGCCCTGCGCGAAGTGCGCATCGCGCTGCTGGAGGCGGACGTGGCGCTGCCGGTGGTACAGGCGCTGATCCAGCGGATCAAGGTGCGCGCGGTCGGCCAGGACGTGATCAAGAGCCTGTCGCCGGGCCAGGCGCTGATCAAGGTGGTCAGCGACGAGCTGACCGTGGTGATGGGCACCGCCAACACCGAGCTGAACCTGGCCCAGCAGCCGCCGGCCGTGGTGCTGATGGCGGGCCTGCAGGGCGCCGGCAAGACCACCACGGTGGCCAAGCTGGCGCGCCTGCTCACCGAGCGCAAGAAGAAAAAGGTGATGGTGGTCAGCTGCGACGTCTACCGCCCGGCCGCCATCGAGCAGCTGCGCACGCTGGCCGAGCAGGTCGGGGTGAAGTTCTTCCCGTCCGCGGCGGGCCAGGATCCGGTGCAGATCGCGAAGGACGCCATCGCCGCCGCGCGCCGCGAGGTGGTCGACGTGCTGCTGGTCGACACCGCCGGCCGCCTGCACGTGGACGAGGCGATGATGGCCGAGATCAAGGCGCTGCATGCCGCGATCACGCCGATCGAGACCCTGTTCGTGGTCGACTCGATGACCGGCCAGGATGCCGCCAACACGGCCAAGGCGTTCAACGAGGCGCTGCCGCTGACCGGCGTGATCCTCACCAAGACCGACGGCGACGCCCGCGGCGGCGCGGCGCTGTCAGTGCGCTACGTCACCGGCAAGCCGATCAAGTTCCTCGGCGCCGGCGAGAAGAGCGACGCGCTGGAGCCGTTCCACCCCGATCGCCTGGCCCAGCGCATCCTCGGCATGGGCGACGTGCTGTCGCTGGTCGAGGAGGTCGAGCGCAAGGTCGACCAGGACAAGGCGCAGAAGCTGGCCCAGAAGGTGATGAAGGGCAAGCGCTTCGACCTGAACGACATGAAAGACCAGCTGGAGCAGATGGGCAACATGGGCGGCCTGGCCGGCCTGATGGACAAGCTGCCGGGCGTGTCCAGCCTGCCGGACAGCGTGAAGTCCAAGGTCAACGACGGCGAGATGAAGCGGATGATCGCGATCATCGGCTCGATGACCCAGAAGGAGCGCCGCTATCCCGATCTGCTGAACGGCTCCCGCCGCGCCCGCGTGGCGCGCGGCTCGGGCACCCAGCCGGCCGACGTCAACCGCCTGCTCAAGCAATACATGCAGATGGAAAAGATGATGTCCAAGTTGTCCAAGGGCGGCACCAAGGGCCTGCTGCGGCAGATGCGCGGCGCCATGAAGGGCATGGGCGGGATGGGCGGGCTGCCGCCGATGCGCTGAAAGAGCGAGAAGTGAGGGAAGAGGAGTGAGGAGACGGAGAAAAGCAAAACGCCTTCTCTCACTCCTCTTCCCTCACTCCTGCTTCCCGACCCTTCCATTTTGACGAAAAACCGCTAAAATGCCCCGTTTACCGCGCACGGCTCTCGTGTGCCTGCCGCCGGTTCGGCAATTCTGGAGTTCTACCATGGTCAAGATTCGTCTTTCGCGCGGTGGCGCCAAGGGCCGCCCGTTCTACCACGTCGTGGTGACCGATCAGCGCAACAAGCGCGACGGCCGCAACATCGAGAACATCGGTTATTACAACCCGGTCGCGTCGGGCAAGGACAAGCGCCTCGAGCTGAACGTCGAGCGCGTCAAGGAGTGGGTGGGCAAGGGCGCCCAGCTGACCGACAAGGTCGCTGCCCTGGTCAAGGAAGCCGGCAAGCAGCAGGCTGCCTGAGCGTGACTGCAGCCGGTCGGCGCGTCCTGATCGGGCGCATCGTCGGGTTGTACGGCGTGCAGGGCTGGCTCAAGATCGAATCCTGGGCCGAGCCGCGCATGCGGATCTTCGACTACCAGCCGTGGCTGCTCGGTGCAGCGCCCGGCGTGGAGACGCAGGTCAGCGGAGTGAAGGGTCGTACGCAGGGCAAGGGCATGGTGGCCCAGCTGCCCGGAGTGGACGACCGGGAGCAGGCAGCGGCGCTGGTCGGTACCGACATCCATGTCGCCCGCGAGCAGCTGCCGCCTCCTGCGGAAGGCGAGTATTACTGGGTCGATCTCGAGGGACTCGAGGTCGTCACCACGGAAGGCGTGAAGCTGGGGCGGGTCAGTCACCTGTTCGCCACCGGCGCCAACGACGTGGTGGTGGTGAGGGACGGCGAGCGCGAGCGGCTGATTCCCTTCGTCCAGGGTTCGTATGTGCGTTCGGTGGATCTGTCCGCAGGGCGCATGGTGGTGGACTGGGATCCTGAATTCTGACGTCGCCGGGTCGCGGGCCCAAGGGTCAAGGATCATGCGCATCGATGTCGTCAGCCTGTTTCCCGACTTCGTGCGCCAGTGCGCCGCCGTCGGTGTGGTGGGACGCGCGCAGCAGCGCGAGCTGCTGCAGGTGGAAACCTGGAACCCGCGCGACTACGCCACCGACAGGCATCGCAGCGTGGACAGCAGCGCGTACGGCGGCGGTCCGGGCATGGTGATGATGATCGAGCCGTTGCGCACGACCCTGGCGGCCATGCGCGCGGCGGCACCGGAACCGGTGCATCTGGTTTATCTCAGTCCGCAGGGAGCGCGGCTGACGCAGGGCAGGGTGGAAGCGCTGGCGAAGTTGCCGCGCATCGCCTTGCTCTGCGGGCGTTACGAAGGTGTAGACGAGCGTCTGCTGGCGCACGAGGTCGACGAGGAGCTCTCCATCGGCGATTATGTGCTGTCCGGCGGCGAGTTGGCCGCCGCGGTGGTCATCGACGCGGTGGGGCGCTTGCAGGATGGCGCGTTGAACGACGCGCAGTCCGCCGAGCAGGATTCATTCTCGGATGGCCTGCTGGATTGTCCGCACTATGCGAAACCGGTGCACGATGCGCTGGGTTCCGTGCCGGAGGTGCTGCTGTCCGGCGACCATGCGGCGATCGCCCGCTGGCGCCTGAAGCAGTCGCTGGGACGGACCTGGTTGCGGCGGCCCGACTTGTTGTCACAGCGTGGACTGGATGCGGCATCCCGGACCCTGCTGGATGAATTCCGCCGTGAACATGCCTCGCGAGGGCAGGCACGGCAAGACGATGCGGCCGGGTGACGGTCGCAGCCATTGATAGCGATTTACGTGAACCGACAGGTGCGCCATGAACAAGATCATTGAACAGTTCGAATCCGAGCAGATCACCCGCCAGCTGCCGGAATTCGGCCCCGGCGACACCGTGGTGGTCAACGTCAAGGTGAAGGAAGGCAACCGCGAGCGCGTGCAGGCGTTCGAAGGCATCGTCATCGCCAGGCGCAGCCGCGGGCTGCACTCGGCCTTCACCGTGCGCAAGATCTCGCACGGCACCGGCGTGGAGCGCGTGTTCCAGGCGCACAGCCCGGCCATCGACTCGGTGGAAGTGAAGCGCAAGGGCAAGGTGCGCGGCGCCAAGCTGTACTACCTGCGCAACCTGGAAGGCAAGGCCGCGCGCATCAAGGAAGACATCGCCGCCGCCGCTGCCGCCAAGGCGAGCGCCAAGGCCGCCGCCGCTGCCGAGTAATCCGCGCCGCAGTTGCCGCAGCATGAAAAAACCCGCGGAGCGATCCGCGGGTTTTTTCGTGGCGGCGCCGGCGCGGCTCGCCCGGCGCCTACTCCAGCCGCTGCGGTTGCTGCAGGAAGTTGCCCTGCACGAAATCCACGCCGCAGGCGAACAGCAGCGAGGTGCTGGTGGCGTCCTCGACCCACTCGGCGATGGTCAGGCGCTTCAGTTCGCGCGCCTGGTGGCAGATTTCGGTGATTTTCTTCTGGCTCTCCGGGTGCTGCGGCAGGTCGGCCATATAGCTGCGGTCGATCTTCAGGTAATCCGCGTCGACGTGGTTGAGCAACTGGAACGAGTTGAGGCCCGAGCCGAACTGCTCCAGCGCGAAGCGGCCGCCGAGCTTCTTCCAGCCGTTGACGAACTCCTGCGCGGGGCGCAGCAGCGTCATCACCTTGCTCTCGGTCATTTCCAGCACCAGCTGGCCGCGCTTCAGCCGGGCCTGCTTGAGTCGCTCGCCCAGCCACGCCAACAGCTGGTTGTCCTGCAGCGAGGCGGCGGTGAGCTTGATGAAGAAGGTGGTCTGCTGGCCTTGGCCTTCGCGCGCCTGCAGCGCCGTGATGGCCTGGTCGAGCACCCAGCGGTCGATCGCGCCGGTGAGGCCGTGCTTCTCGGCGATCGGCATGAAAAAGCCCGGCAGCACCTCGCCCTGCGGGCCGTTCATGCGCAGCAGGAGCTCGGAATAGTCGCCTTCGGCGTCCTGCAGGCTGATGGTCTGCTGGTGGTAGAGCACCATGCCTTCCCCGGTGAGCGCCTTGCGCAGCAGGTCCAGCCAGTAGCGCTCGCGTTCCTCGTCGGCCTTTTCGCGCGCGGCGGGGTCGTGCAGCTCGACCTGGCTGCCGCCCAGGCTTTGCGCCGTGCGCAGCGCCTGGCTGGCCTGGTTGAGCAGCAGTTCGGTGTTCGCGTTCTTCTCGCCCAGCAGGCTGCCGCCGACGCTGGCGGTGACCGTGATCGAGCGCGAGCCGGCGTCGAAGATCTCGCTGCTGACGCTGTGCTGCAGCCGGGTGATCCATTCCTTGATCGCCTCGTCGGTGCGCGAATCCAGGATCACGCCCAGCGTATGCTCGGCGAGCATGCCGGCGACGTCGTCGGCGCCCAGCAGCATGCGGATGCGGTCGGCGAAGCCGGCCAGCAGTTCGTCGGCCTTGCCCAGGCCGATGCCGCCCACCAGCGCTGCCCAGTTGTCCGGCTCGACCAGCAGCAGCGACTGGCCCTTCTTGCCCTTGGCGGCGGCGGTCACGGCATCGTCGATGCATTCCAGCATGCGGGCGCGGTTGAACAGCCCGGTAACCTGGTCGCGCTGCAGCCGTTCGAGCATGCCGGGGTCGACCAACTGGCGGCGGAACACGATCTGCAGGCAGGGTTCGCCCTCGAACGTGGCCTGGGCGAACTCCACCGAGGCGTCGAACTGGCTGCCGTCGGCGCGGCGCGCATGCAGGGTGAGCTGGGAGGGCAGCTTTTCCTGCCGCGCGTGGCCCTTGAGCAGCGTCTTGAACTCCTCCGCATTGGCCGAGTCGATCATGTCCAGCACCGGCAGGCCGAGCAGGTCGTCGAAATCGTCGTAGCCGAACGTCTGCAGGTAGGCATGGTTGGCACGCACGTGCATGCCCTCGTGCACGTACGCGATCGCGTCGGTGGATGAATCCAGCAGCGCGTCGCAGCGGCGCTCCGATTCGCGCAGGGCGGTTTCCAACCGGCGTACCTGGCGGCGTGTCTGCAGCGATTCGAACTCGCGCTGCAGCACCGCGACCAGCTGCTTCGGCTGGCTGCGCGAGGCGACGCCGCGGGCGCCGTGCACGAACAGGTCCGCCACGATCTGGTTGTCGATGTTGTTGACCAGGCCCATCAGCGCGTAGTCGCGACCGTAGGCATCGAGCACCTTGACCGCCTCTTCCAGGCCGATGCTGGTGATCGCCGGGTCGAACATCACCACGTCGGGCTCCAGCTCGTTCACCGCGGCCTGCATCTGTTCGACGTTGGTGGCGCGGGCCGGCCGCACGGCGATGCCGGTGTTGCGCAGCAGGCTGATGATCTGCTCGGCCTCTTCCAGCGAGCTTTCGATGAAGAGGATCTTGATGACGTAGTCTTTTTTCATGGGGCGTGATGCTGTCCGTTGATCATCGCGGGCGGTGCGGGGCGGCTTCGTCGGTCAGTCGCGACCTGTTGTTTGTAGCGGATTCCGCCACCTGTCGCCAGCAAAAAACTGCGCAACGGTGATCGCTGCCCGGTTCACAGGGGACGCTTGGAGGCGTCGCCGCCCACTTCGCGCACCAGCCGGGGCACCAGGTACCCGGGCAGCCGCGCGCGCAGCGCCTCCGTCAACGCCAGGGCGCGGTCGTCGTCGACCTCGAAATGGGCCGCACCCTGCACGCGGTCGAGCTGGTGCAGGTAGTACGGCAGCACGCCGGCGGCGAACAGCCGCTCGGACAGCGCCGCCAGCGTGTCGGCGTCGTCGTTGACCCCGCGCAGCAGCACGGACTGGTTGAGCACGGTGGCGCCGGCGGCGCGCAGGCGCGCGCAGGCGGCGTCGACGCTGGCGTCCAGTTCATTGGCGTGGTTCGCATGCAGCACCACCACTTTCTGCAGCGGCAGGCCGGCCAGCCAGGCGACGAAGGCGTCGTCGATCCGTTCCGGCAGCACCACCGGCAGGCGGCTGTGGATGCGCAGGCGGGTGACGTGGGGCAGCCCGGCCAGGCCGTGGCCCAGTTCCTCCAGCTTGCCGGTGGCCAGCGCCAATGGGTCGCCCCCGGACAGGATCAGCTCGCTGATCGAGCGGTCCCGCCTCAGGTATTCCAGCGCCTGCCGCCACTGGCCGGCGGCGGCCATTTCCTCGCCGTAGGGGAAATGCCGGCGGAAGCAGTAGCGGCAGTTGATCGCGCAGCTGCCGCTGGCGATCAGCAGGGCGCGGCCCTGGTACTTGTGCAGCACGCCCTGCGCCTCGCGCGCGGCCAGGTCGCCGACCGCGTCGGCGACGAAGCCGGGCACCTCGTCCAGCTCGTCCAGCTGCGGCAGCACCTGCAGCAGCAGCGGGTCGCGCGGGTCGCCCTGGCGCATGCGGGCGACGAAGCCGCGCGGCACGCGCAATTGGAAGCCGGCATCCGCCGGCGGCAGCTGCCCGGCGAGGTGCGACAACCCGAGCAGGGCCAGCAGTTCGCCGGCATCGGTGACGGCGTCGCGCCACAGCTGCCGCCAGTCGGCGCCGGCCGCCGCTGCGTCGGGTGTAATGCGTGCGCCGGGGCTTGCGGTTATCATGTATGGCCTTGTCTGGGCCGGCTGGCCCGTCAAACCACCTATTTTAGCCGCCGGCAGCGGCGCAGGGGCCCGTTTCGGGCCCTTGAACATTGAAATTCATATATCTCGGAGCTCATTGCATGGCCACCGCCGGTCTCAACGACGTCAAGAAGGGTATGAAGATCCTTCACAACAACGATCCGTGGATCATCACCGAAGCCGAGTTCATCAAGCCCGGCAAGGGCCAGGCGTTCACCCGCATCTTCATCCGCAACCTGAAGACCGGGCGCACCACCGAGCAGACGATGAAGTCCAGCGATTCGTTCGAGGTGGCGGACGTCACCGATACCGACATGCAGTACCTGTATTCCGACGGCGAGTTCTGGCACTTCATGCACCAGGAGTCGTTCGAGCAGCACCAGGCCGGCAAGGCCGGCGTGGGCGACGCGGCGAAGTGGCTGAAGGGCGAGGAGGAGTGCGTGGTCACGCTGTTCAACGGCGAGATCATCGCGGTACAGCCGCCGAACTTCGTCGAGCTGAAGATCGTCGAGACCGACCCCGGCGTGCGCGGAGACACCTCCGGCGGCGGCGGCAAGCCGGCCACGCTGGAAACCGGCGCGGTGGTGCGCGTGCCGCTGTTCGTGGGCACCGACGAGGTGATCAAGGTCGACACCCGCACCGGCGAGTACGTCAGCCGCGTCAAGTGACGTATTGGCCCGCGCGCTTGCGCGCGATTTTGCCGATACGTCATCCCTGCGCAGGCATGGATCCAGTGAAACACTCGTGCGAAGCACACAAAGCCTTCGCCATGTTCCGGTGGAAAGACGCTGGATTCCGGCTTTTCGCCGGAATGACGATACTGAGACGTGACGATTGGGGGCGGGCACCACTCCGGTGTGCCGCCCCTTCTCATATCCATCCTTTGCAAGCGAGTGAGCGATGAACCAGACCATCCCACAGCCCGTCGACCTGATGATCGAAGCCCGCTGGGTGGTGCCGATCGAGCCGCATGCGGTGGTGCTGGAGAACCACGCGGTGGTGGTGCAGGACGAGCGCATCGTGGCGTTGCTGCCGATCGCCGACGCGCATGCTGCCTACGCGCCGCGCGAGCGCGTTTCGCTCGCCGAGCACGCGCTGATCCCCGGGCTGGTCAACAGCCACACGCACAACCCGATGACCTTGCTGCGCGGCCTCGCCGACGACCTGCCGCTGATGGTGTGGCTGCAGCAGCACATCTGGCCGGCCGAGGCCAAGGTGATCGGGCCGGAGTTCGTGCGCGACGGCGTCGAGCTGGCGGTGGCCGAGATGCTGCGCGGCGGCACCACCTGCGCCAACGAGAATTACTTCTTCCCCGACGTGATCGGCGCCACCTACCGCAAGCTCGGTTTCCGCGCCGTGGTGGGCTTGCCGGTGATCGAGTTTCCCACCGCGTGGGCGAAGAGCCAGGACGAATACTTCGAGCGCGCCGGCGAGGTGCACGACAGCTTCCGCGGCGACCACCTGGTCAGCACGGCGTTCGCGCCGCACGCGCCGTACACGGTGTCGGACGAGAGCTTCGAGCGCATCCGCATGCTGTCCGACCAGCTCGACATCCCGGTGCACCTGCACACGCACGAGACCGCGCACGAGGTGGAGGACGAGAAGGCCAGGAGTGGGCTGCGCCCGTTCCAGCGCCTGCAGAAGCTGGGCCTGGTCAACGACCGCCTGATCGCCGTGCACATGACCCAGCTGACCGACGGCGAGATCGCCGCCTGCGCTGCGGCCGGCGTGTCGGTGGTGCATTGCCCGGAGTCCAACCTCAAGCTGGCCTCCGGTTTCTGCCCGGCGGAAAAGCTGCGCCGGGCCGGCGTCAACGTGGCGCTGGGCACCGACGGTTGCGCCTCCAACAACGACCTGGACATGTTCGGCGAGATGCGCACCGCCGCGCTGCTGGCCAAGGCGGTCGCCGGCGACGCCGCGGCGTTCGACGCGGCGTTCGCGCTGCGCGCGGCC
Organism: Rhodanobacter sp. FW104-R8; assembly: GCF_001617365.1. GTDB lineage: Bacteria > Pseudomonadota > Gammaproteobacteria > Xanthomonadales > Rhodanobacteraceae > Rhodanobacter. Next base: position 75,187 of record NZ_LVJR01000029.1, on the reverse strand, counting down.
ACGCTCAACGGCGCGAAGGCGATCGGACTGGAGGCGAGGATCGGCTCGATCGAGGTTGGCAAGCAGGCCGACTTCGCCGCCGTGCGATTGAGCGACCTGGAGACCCAGCCGCTGTTCCACGTCATCTCGCAGCTGGTCTATGCCACCGGCCGCCACCAGGTCAGCGATGTGTGGATCGCCGGCAAGCGCAAGCTGGCCGCGCGCGAGCTGGTCGGCATGGACACCGCCGCGATCCTGGAGCGCACGCGCGCCTGGCGCGAACGCATCGCCTCGGCCTGACCCGGAGCCTTCGATGAACCGTTACCTGGTCCTGCTGATCCGCCGGCCGCACCTCGACCCGGCCGTGGTGCCGCTGCACCTGGCGTTCCTGGAGGGTTTGCGACAAGAAGGCCGGGTGGAACTGTCCGGCGGGTTCAGCGACAAGTCCGGCGGCGCCTACCTGCTGCACGCGGCGGACCTGGCCGAGGCGACCGCGCTCGTGCACGACGACCCGGCCCATGTCAGTGGCGGCTGGGATATCACGGTGCACGAATGGCTGGCCTGAAATGAGTGCGAAAATCAGCAAGCGGCCATCCATGGCCGCACTTTTCAATAAACTCGTGTACCCACCGTGGACTCGAACATGATCACCGCCAACGTCAACCCCGACGAGATTGCCCGCTTCGACAGCCTGGCGGCGCGCTGGTGGGATCCCGACGGCGAGTCGCGCCCGCTGCACGACCTCAACCCGGTGCGCGCCGCCTATATCGCCGCCCGCGTCGACCTGCGCGGGGCGAAGGTGGCCGACGTCGGTTGCGGTGGCGGCCTGCTCAGCGAGGCGCTGGCGCGCGCCGGCGCGAAGGTCACCGGCATCGACCTGGGTGACAAGGTGATCGACGTCGCGAAGCTGCACCTGCATGAATCCAGCCTCGGCGTCGACTACCGCGTGCAGTCCTCGGCCGAACTGGCGGCGACCGAGCCGGAAAGCTTCGACGCGGTGTGCTGCATGGAGCTGATCGAGCACGTGCCCGACCCGGCGGCACTGGTAAGCGACCTGGCTGCGATGCTGAAGCCGGGCGGGCGGCTGTTCATGTCCACCCTCAACCGCACGCCGGCCGCGTTCGGCGCGGCGATCGTGGGCGCGGAATACGTGATGCGCATGCTGCCGCGCGGCACCCATCACTACGCGCAGTTCCTGAAGCCGTCCGAGCTGGGCCGCCTGTTGCGCCATGCCGGGCTGGAGCTGGAGGACGTTTCCGGGCTGGGTTACAACCCGCTCAGCCGCAAGGCCTGGCTGAGCCGGATCACCGCGGTCAATTACCTGCTCAGCGCGTCCAAGCCGGCATGAAGCCGTTGCCCGAAAACCTCCAGGGTGTGCTGTTCGACCTGGACGGCACCTTGCTCGACAGCGCACCCGACCTGTACGCCGCGCTGCGGGTGCAGTGCGCGGAAGAGGGCGTGCCGCCGCCACCGTACGCGCCGGTGCGCGAGGTGGTGTCGCGTGGCGCGCGCGCAGTGCTGCGCTGTGCGTTCGCCGCGCGTGGCGAGCCGGCGCTGGAAGCGCTGATGCCGCGCTACCTGCAGCTGTACCAGGACGTGATGGCGCAGCAGACGCGCGCGTTCGACGGCATCGACGAGCTGCTGGCGCGGATCGAGGCGCACGGCCTGCGCTGGGGCATCGTCACCAACAAGGCGGCTTTCCTCACCGATGAGCTGGTGCGCCGCATCGGCTGGGCCGGGCGTGCGAAAGCGGTGATCTCCGGCGACACCCTGCCGGTGAAGAAACCCGACCCGGCGCCGGTGCTGCTGGCCTGCGAACACGCGGACGTGGCGCCGGCGCGCTGCGTATTCGTCGGCGACGACCGCCGCGACGTCCAGGCCGGTGCCGCCGCCGGCCTGTACACGGTGGCGGTGGGTTGGGGTTACCTCGACGGCGGCGATCCCCGCCGCTGGGGCGCCGACGCCGTGCTGGACCATCCGGCCGAGCTGGCCGACCTGCTGAAACTGCAACCGGTCCCGGCATGATCGAACTGGTCGAACAGAACGCGGTACTGCAGGGCTTCATCGACAAGTGGCTGGCGGTGCAGCCGCAGCAGCGCGTGGCGCTGGCCTTCGTCGATGGCCGGCGCTATCCCGGCCACGTGGCGCTGGCCGCGCTGGAACAGGAACTGCTCGGCGCCGCCTACGGCATCCGCGAGCCGCAGGTGGCGGTGGCCAAGCTCAACTGGTGGGCCGAGGAGCTGGCCGGGGCGTCGGCCAGCGGCGGGCGCCATCCGCTGACCCAGGTGCTGTTCGACGAGGAGCGGGCGCATGCCCTCGCCGGCGAGCTGTGGCTGGCGCCGGTGCTGGCCGCGATGGCCCAGCTGGAGCAGGGCACCGCCGCCGACTTCCCCGCGCAGGTCGAGGCGGCGCTGCCGCTGCACGGTGCGCTGGCCGCGCTGGAAACCGCCTGGTGGTACGGCGCCGATGCGTCGCCGGAGCGGGCATCGCGGGTCGCCGTGCTGAACCATCTGCTGTATGCCCTGCTGCGGCTGGAGCAGGACGTCGAACGCGATCGTCTGCCGCTGCCGATGGCGCGGCTGGCCCGCCATGGCCTGGGCCGCGCGCAGCTGCGCACGGCCGGCGCGGCGCGGCAGCAGGCGATCAGGGCGCAGTTGGACGACCTGCTGGCCAGCTGGAAGGCATCGGCCGCCCTGGCCGGGCCGCTCAGCGTATTCCGCGCGCTGGAGTCACGCCACGCCAGTGGGCTGGCGCGGCGCGCGGCGCGGGCCGGCGATGCGCTGGCGGTATTGCGGGCCGGCCAGGCGCGCACCGGGCTGGCCACCGCGCTGCAGGCGTGGCAGGCCGCCCGTGCATGGCGTCGGTAGATGGCGTAGAACGACCCCGGGACGCAGCGTTTCCACCACGCCACTATTGAGCGGCGGCCGGCTTGCCCCAAGATTGAGCGCTTCACGGCGATCCGTTCGCCGATGCCAGGATCCCCACCATGCCGAACCAGGAAAATACCGCCCGCCTGCTGCCCGACGTCGCCGTGCATGCACAGCCGCATCTCGCCGGCGCGCTGGACTGGGTCGGCATGGCCGACATCCAGGTGCCGGTGCTGTTCGACGCAGGCGACGGCCAGGCGCAGCGTTCCAGCGCGCGGGTCGGCGCCTTCGTCAACCTGAACCGGCCGGACAAGCGCGGCATCCACATGTCGCGCCTGTACCTGCAGGTCGAGCAGGCGCTGAGCACGCAGACGCTGAATGCGTCGATGCTGCATGCGCTGCTGCGCGGCTTCCTCGATTCGCACAGGGACCTGTCCGACCGCGCCTGCCTCAGCATCCATTTCGAGCACCTGGTGCGCCGCCCCGCGCTGAAGAGCGCCAACAGCGGCTGGCGCGCGTACCCGGTATGCATAGAAGCGAGCCTCACCGGCGACGAGTTCCTGCTCGAGTTCGGCACCGAGGTGGTTTATTCCTCCACCTGTCCGGCCTCGGCGGCGCTATCGCGGCAGTTGATCCAGGACCAGTTCGCGAATGACTTCGACGCAGGCAAGCCGCTCGACCACGCTGCGGTGCTGGCCTGGCTCGGCGGCGAGCGCGGCATCGTCGCCACCCCGCATGCCCAGCGCAGCGTGGCGCGCCTGCGTACCCGCCCGGTGATCGGCGCGGGCTTCCACCTGATCGGCCTGATCGACCGCGTCGAGCACGCGCTCGGCACGCCGGTGCAGACGGCGGTGAAGCGCGAAGACGAGCAGGCCTTCGCATTGGCCAACGGCAGCAACCTGATGTTCTGCGAGGACGCCGCCCGGCGCATCCAGAAGGCGCTCGACGCCGACGCCGCGTTGAGCGACTTCCACATCCGCGTCGAGCATCAGGAAAGCCTGCATCCGCATGATGCAGTGGCCTATGCGAGCAAGGGCGTGGAAGGCGGCTACGGCTCCACGCCGTGAGGTAGTCGCCGCGTAGGGTGGGCACTGCCCGCCGCTCCTGCATGTCATAAGCCGGCGGGCAGTACCCGTCCAAAGGGTCCGCTCAGCGGTCGAATGCCAGTCGCTGCCCGCGCATGCTGTCGTCGACAGTCGAACCGTTCCACACGCGCTGGCCGTTGACGCAAGTGTTGACGTACGTCGATGCGGGCTTCGACCAGCATCCAGGTGATCTCCTCACTGCGTTCTTGATGAACCAGTCAGCGGACGTCGGGGGAATCTACTTGGGAACGACAGCGGGGGTAATGGAAGTGCTCGGGCACCGGGTCGTGACCACCGGTGCACAATGGCTGGCAGCGTAGCAGCCGCCAGCCAGCCAGCAGGATGCCGCGCCACGGGCCGAAGCGCGTGACCGCAATCCGTGCATAATCGGAGCAGGTAGGGTGGAAGCGGCAGCGTGAGCCGAGCAGGGGACTGAGCCAGCGCTTGTACAAACGCAGCATCCACAGTATCAATCGGGTCAAGGCATTCACGACGCCGGCACGGCTTGCGGCAGGTAGTGGTACAAGTATTCCAGAAGCAAGCTTGCTGGTGTAGGACACATGGGCTATAACACCCGGCCGCCACGGCCAAAAACGGTGAAGGGATATGGCGAAAACGACGCGTAATTCGACCGCCGCCAAGGCGCAGAAGGGCAAGGCTTCGACCAAGGTGCGTGATGCCAGGGTCGGCAAGCCGAAGGCGGCAGCCAAGGGACGGGCGGTGGGCACCAGCAAGGCCCCCGCGAAGGCCGGCCGCAGCGCGGCGAAACCCGCCGGCAAGGCGGTGGCAAAGAAGGTGGCGGCCCGGAAGCCGGTGGCAGGCAAGAGCGCCGCCAGGTCGCCAGCGAAGAAGGCCGCTCCGGCGAAGAAGCCGGTTGCGAAGAAGGCACCGGTGAAGAAAGTGGCGGTCAAGAAGGTCGTCGCGAAAAAGCCTGCGCCGAAGAAGGCTGTCGTCAAGAAGGTGGCGGTCCACAAGGTCGTTGCCAAGAACATCAAGCCCAAGGGCAGCGCAGCCAAAAAACCGGTGGCGAAGCCCGCCGTCCAGCCGGTCGCCAGGAAAGCGGTGGCGCCTGCAAAACCGGCGGTCAAGCCGGTCAAGCCGGCAGCCAAGCCAGCGCCGGCGGCCGCTGCCAAGAACGTATCCCCGGCACCCGCCAGCACCCTGTTCAAGGGCAAGGTGGCGAGTGCAACCGCCATGGTGACGCCGCGCGCAGCCCCAGCCGCCGCGGGCCATGCCTCTTCCTCCAAAAGCCCGAAAAACTCGTCGTCCTCAATGAATAAATCCGCTGCAAAGAAACTCGACAACGGCATCACCCGCGAAGATGGCCGGTATGCGCTGCCATCCACCAGCATCATCAACCTGCCCAAGGGATACCACCCCTCGTCCGACGAGGAGTACATGAACCCGATGCACCTGGCCTACTTCCGCGACAAGCTGCGCGACTGGCGCGATCAGCTGGTGGAAGAGTCGCGCCAGACCATGGACAACCTGCGCGAGGAAGTGCGTGATGTCGGCGACGAAGCCGAGCGCGCCACCCGCGAGACCGAGAACTCGCTGGAGCTGCGCACCCGCGACCGCTACCGCAAGCTGATCTCGAAGATCGACAAGGCGTTGCGCCGGATCGAGGAAGGCAGCTACGGCTTCTGCGAGGAGACCGACGAGGAAATCGGCATCGACCGTCTCGATGCGCGTCCGATCGCCACGTTGTCGCTGGATGCGCAGGAGCGTCGCGAGCACCTGCAGAAGCAGATGGGCGACTGAGCGTCGCTGCCGCGTCGCGAAAAAAGCCCCGCTCGATGCGGGGCTTTTTTTAAGAAGTGAGGGAAGAGGAGTGAGCAGTGAGAGAAGGCAACGGCGTGTTGCGCTCCAGCTTTTCTCTCACTGCCCACTCCTCTCCACTCACTCCTAACTCACCGCGGCGGCGGCGTAACCCTTCAGCTTCGCCAGCATCGCCGCCAGCCCGTTCGAACGCGTGGGCGAGAGATGCTTGGCCAGGCCGATCGTGGCGATGAAGGCCGGCTCGGTGACGAGGATTTCCGCCGCCGGTCGGTCGGAATAGACGCGCAGCACCAGGGCGATCAGGCCGGACACGATCGCCGAGTCGCTGGTCGCCTCGAAATGCATGCGTGCGGCATCGCCGCTGGGCACCAGCCAGACCATCGACTGGCAGCCGTGCACACGCCAAGCCTCGATCTTGTGTTCTTCAGGGAACGGCGGGAGCTGCCGGCCGAGATCGATCAGGTACTGGTAGCGCTCGGTCCAGTCGCCGAGGAAGGCGAATTCCTCGGCGATCTCCTGTTGTGCCTGTTCAGCGTTGGTGGTGGCGATGGCGTTCATGCGCATATTATCGCGCGGGTGCCGGCGATAAGCGAAATGCGCCGTCGCCCATACATGGGTGCGCTGCTGGAAGGATCAGGCCTTGGCGATGCTCCAGCGCGTACCCTGGGCGCTGTCCTCGATGGTGACGTGCATGGCGGCCAGTTCGTCGCGGATCGCGTCGGCGCGCGCGAAGTCGCGGGCCGCGCGGGCGGCCTGGCGCTGTTGCAGCAGGTCCTCGATGCGTGCCGCGTCGACCGCATGCTCGCCCCGCCGGAACCACGCCTGCGGATCCTGCTGCAGCAGGCCGAGCAGGGCGCCGCCGCCGAGCAGGGCGGCTTTCGCCTCGGCGCTGCCGGACTGGCGCGCCGCATCGGCCAGCACGGACAGTTCGGCCAGCGCCTGCGGCGTGTTGAGGTCGTCGCACAGGGCCGCCTCGATGCGCTCCGGCACCGGCAATTCGCCGCCCGGCAGTTCGACCGCGGCCAGGTCGCGCAGCACGCGGTACCAGCCGTCCAGCGTGCTGGTCGCCTGGGCGATGGCGGCTTCCGACCAGTCCAGCGGCTGCCGGTAGTGGCCGCTGAGCAGACGCAGGCGCAGCGCCTCGGGCGGGTGCAGTTCCAGCAGGTCGTGCAGCAGCAGCACGTTGCCCAGCGACTTGGACATCTTGCGGCCGTCGAAGGTGAGCATGCCGTTGTGCATCCACCAGCGCGCGAAGGTCTTGCCGCCGTGCGCGCAGGTGGACTGGGCGATCTCGTTCTCGTGGTGCGGGAACAGCAGGTCGATGCCGCCGGCGTGGATGTCGATGGTCTCGCCCAGGTGCGCCGCGCTCATCGCCGAGCACTCGATGTGCCAGCCGGGGCGGCCGCGGCCCCACGGGCTGTCCCAGCCGGGCAGCTCCGGCGTGGACGGTTTCCACAGCACGAAGTCGCCGGGGCTGCGCTTGTACGGCGCCACGTCGACGCGCGAGCCGGCGATCAGCTCGTCGGTGTCGCGGCCGGACAGCTCGCCATAGGCCGGGAACGAGCCGACGTCGAACAGCACGTGGCCTTCGGCGGCGTAGGCATGGCCGCCGTCGAGCAGGCTCTCGATCATCGCGATGATCGGGCCGATGTGGGTGGTGGCATGCGGCTCGATGTCCGGCGGCGCCACGCCGAGCCCGGCCATGTCCTCGCGGTACGCCTGGGCGAAACGTTCGGTGATCGTGCCGATCGGCACGCCCTGCTGCTGCGCGGCGGCGTTGATCTTGTCGTCGACGTCGGTGATGTTGCGCGCGTACGCCACCTGCGGATAGTGCCGCCGCAGCAGCCGCACCAGCACGTCGAACACCACCGGTCCGCGCGCATTGCCGATATGCACGTAGTTGTAGACGGTGGGACCGCACAGGTAGATCGTCACGCGCTCGGGATCGAGCGGGGCGAACGGTTCGGTGCGGCGGGTGAGGCTGTTGTAGAGCGAAATCGGCATCGGTGGGATCCGCAACATGGGTGCGCCGGGCGGTGGCAGGGCGCGGCCAGCCCGGCATCTTAACAAGGTGTAAGCAGCCGGGTCGCGCAAGCCCCGCCAGGGGCGGATTCTAAGGGTGTATTCAGCGTGAATTTGCTGGAATGCTGCCAGTCCGCACGCAGATGCGCGCCGTTGTTCCGAAATTGGAGGTCGCAATGACCAAGCTGTGGCTTTCCGCACTGGCGCTCGCCTTGATGGCGTCCGGCGTCCATGCGCAGGACGCGCGTTACGCCAGCGCCGACGACAATGCCCATTACGGCTGGGCCGACGTGCTGCGGGCCGATCCGGTGCAGGCCGTCACCCGCACCGAAGTACCGCGGCAGGAGTGCTATGAGCAGCCGGTGGTGCGCCACGAGGGCGGCAACAGCACGGCCGGCACGGTGCTTGGCGCCGTGATCGGTGGCGTGCTGGGCAACACCGTGGGCAAGGGCGACGGACGCAAGGCCGCCACCGTGGTCGGCGCCGTCGCCGGCGGTGCGGTCGGCAACCGGGTGTCCGGCCAGGGGCGCGATTATGAGACGAGCCAGACCCAGTGCCGCCAGGTCAGTTCGGTCAGCGAGCAGCGCCGGGTCGTCGGCTACGACGTGGAATACCGCTACCGCGGCGAGATCTACACCTCGCGCCTGAGCTACGATCCCGGCGAGCGCCTGCGCGTGCGCGTGCAGGTCGAGCCGGCCGACTGACCCGCTCGCCGCTTCTGGAACGACAACGCCGCCACCCGTTGGCGGCGTTGTGGTTCCGGAGGCTGATTTTTTTGTTGCAAGGCAGCGAAATTGCCGCCATCATGGGCGCCAGTCATCCGGGTTCCGCAATGTCCACAGCCGTCTATACCGCCACCGTACTCACCAGCGCCCGCGCGGCCGCTGGCATGACGTCGCGTGCGCGCCGACCGCTGGGTGGATATTCGGCCGGGTAGGCAGTCGCACGCGTTTCACGTGCATCGACGATAAACCCGGCCTTCGTGCCGGGTTTTTTGTTGGTGCATTTTGCGCGGATCCGTCCGCGAAACCCCGGCCATCCGTGGCCGGACCACACAGCCTGACGTGGATCCATCCACCCATCCCGGCCATTCGTGGCCGGACGCATCGAGAAGAGCAAGGGCCTGACTTCATGAGCATTCGGCATTTCTTGACCACCCAGGATTACAGCCGCGCCGAGATCGACGCCCTGCTGGAGCAGGCCGCCGCGTTCAAGCGCTCGCCGCGCGGCCAGCAGCTGGCCGGCAAATCCGTCGCCTTGATGTTCTTCAACCCCTCGATGCGTACCCGCACCAGCTTCGAGCTGGGCGCGTTCCATCTCGGCGGCCATGCCATCGTGCTGGCGCCGGGCAAGGATGCGTGGCCGATCGAGTTCGAGGTGGGCAGCGTGATGGACGGCGACACCGAGGAGCACATCGCCGAGGTGGCGCGCGTGCTCAGCCGCTACGTCGACCTGATCGCGGTGCGTGCGTTCCCGAAGTTCCAGGACTGGTCGGTGGACCGCCAGGACAAGGTGATCAAGGCCTTCGCGCAGTACGCCACGGTGCCGGTGATCAACATGGAGACGATCACCCATCCCTGCCAGGAGCTGGCCCACGCGCTGGCCATGAAGGAGCACCTGGGCGATCTCACCAAGAAGAAGTACGTGCTTACCTGGACCTACCATCCCAAGCCGTTGAACACCGCGGTCGCCAATTCGGCGCTGCTGATCGCCACGAAGATGGGCATGGACGTGACCCTGCTGTGTCCCACGCCCGACTACGTGCTGGACGAGCGCTACATGGCGTTCGGCCGTCTGAACGCCGAGCAGAACGGCGGCTCGCTCAAGGTCAGCCATGACATCGGGGAAGCCTACGCGGGCGCCGACGTGGTCTACGCCAAGAGCTGGGGCGCGCTGCCGTACTTCGGCCAGTGGGACAAGGAAAAGCCCATCCGCGACGCGCACAAGCACTTCATCGTGGACGAAGCCAAGATGGCGCTGACCAACAAGGGGCTCTTCAGCCATTGCCTGCCGCTGCGCCGCAACGTCAAGGCCACCGACGCGGTGATGGACGCGCCGTACTGCATCGCCATCGACGAAGCCGAGAACCGCCTGCACGTGCAGAAGGCGGTGATGGCGTCGCTGATCGGTCAGGGCTGAGGAGCGCTCATGTATACGCCAAAGCATTTTGTGGAAACCCGCGTCGAGGCCCTGCACGGGCTGATCCGCGCGTATCCGTTCGCCACCGTGGTGACCCGTGCGGCAGACGGGTTGACGGCGAACCACCTGCCGTTCGAGCTGGTCGGCGAGGTGCTGCACGGCCATGTCGCCCGCGGCAACGAACTGGCGCAGCTGGATGGCGCCGAGGTGTTGCTGATCTTCCAGGGGCCGGACGGCTACATCAGCCCGAACTGGTACCCGAGCAAGCACGAGACCGGGCGCGAAGTGCCGACGTGGAACTATGCAGTAGTGCACGTGCACGGCCGCCTGCGGGTGATCGACGACGCCATCTGGCTGCGTCGCCTGCTGGAAACACTGACCGATCACCATGAGGCCGGCCAGCCGCAGCCGTGGAAGATCACGGATGCGCCGGACGATCACATCGAGAAGTCGCTGCGCGCGATCGTCGGCCTCGAGGTCGCGATCGGGCGCATCGAGGGCAAGTTCAAGCTGAGCCAGAACCATCCCGCGCGCAACCGCGCCGGCGTGGTCGCCGGCCTGCGCGAGCGCGACGGCGACGGTGACGCGGAGCTGGCCGCGTTGATGGCTGAGCAAGAGGAATCGAAACCGTGAACCACCAGCATCACTACCGCGTCGACGTGGAGTGGACCGGCAACCTCGGCAGCGGTACGGACGGCTATCGCAGCTACAGCCGCGACCACGTGATCCGCATCGACGGCAAGCCGGCGATCGCCGGTTCGTCCGACCCCACGTTCCGCGGCGATGCCGCCAGGCACAACCCCGAGGACATGCTGGTGGCTGCGCTGTCGACCTGCCACATGCTGTCCTACCTGCACATGGCCACCGTGGCCGGCGTGGTGGTGACCGCCTACGCGGACGCTGCCGAAGGCACGATGGCCACCGAAGGCGACGGCGGCCGTTTCGCCGAGGTGGTGCTGCATCCCACCGTGACCATCAGCGCCGCCAGCGACCCGGCCAGGGCCGAGGCTGCACACGAAACGGCGCACCATGCCTGCTTCATCGCCAATTCCGTGAATTTCCCGGTGCGCTGCGAGCCGCGCATCGTCGTTGAATCCGCCTGACCTTCCCATCTTTCCAGGATCAGCAAACCATGAGCAAAGACATCGTCCTCGCCTTCTCCGGCGGCCTCGACACCAGCTTCTGCGTGCCCTACCTCAAGGAGCGCGGCTGGGCCGTGCACACCGTGTTCGCCGACACCGGCGGTGTGGATGCGGAGGAACGCGCCTTCATCGAGCACCGCGCGCAGGAACTGGGCGTGGCCAGCCATGTCACCGTGGATGGCGGCCCGGCGATCTGGGCTGGCTTTGTGAAGCCCTTCGTGTGGGCGGGCGAGGGCTACCAGGGCCAGTACCCGCTGCTGGTGTCCGACCGCTACCTGATCGTCGAGGCTGCGCTGAAGCGCGCCGCCGAACTGGGCACGAAGGCCATCGCGCACGGCTGCACCGGCATGGGCAACGACCAGGTGCGCTTCGACCTCGCGGTGAAGTCGCTCGGCGACTACGAGATCGTGGCGCCGATCCGCGAGATCCAGAAGGAGCACACGCAGACGCGCGCCTACGAGCAGAAGTTCCTGGAGGAGCGCGGCTTCGGCGTGCGCGCCAAGCAGCAGGCCTACACCATCAACGAAAACCTGCTGGGCGTCACCATGTCGGGCGGCGAGATCGACAAGTGGGAAGCCCCGGGCGAGGGCGCGCGCGGCTGGTGCAAGCCGCGCGCCGAATGGCCGGCCGCGCCGCTACGCGTGAAGATCGGCTTCGAGAAGGGCGAGGCGGTGTCGCTGGACGGCGAGAAGCTCGCCGGTCACCAGCTGCTGGCGAAGCTCAATGCGCTGTTCGCGCCCTACGGCGTGGGCCGCGGCCTCTATACCGGCGACACCACCATTGGCCTCAAGGGCCGCATCATCTTCGAGGCGCCGGGCCTGATCTCGCTGCTGACGGCGCATCGTGCGCTGGAAGAGGCCGTGCTGAGCAAGCAGCAGAACCGCTTCAAGCCTGACGTGGCGCGCAAGTGGGTGGAGGTGGTGTACGAGGGCTTCTTCCATGACCCGCTGAAGGCCGACCTGGAGGCCTTCCTCGCTTCCAGCCAGTCCACCGTCAACGGCGAGGTTACGTTGGAGACGAACGGCGGCGTGGTCAACGCCGTGGCCGTCGCGTCGAAGCACATCCTCAACGCCAAGGGCGCCACCTATGCGCAATCGGCCGACTGGGGCGTGGCCGAGGCCGAGGGCTTCATCAAGCTGTTCGGCATGAGCAGCACGCTGTGGGCGGAGGTCAACCGCTGACATGTTCGCGTCCCTGTTCGCGTACAAGGCGTGGGCAAACGCCAGCATGCTGGAGGCGATGCTCGCCATCGACGGTGAGCGTTTCCCCGAGCAGCGGCGCAAGGCCATTCGCGTGATGAACCACACGTTCGTGGTGGATCGGATCTTTGCGGCGCATCTGTCAGGCGAACCGAACCCGCATGCCGCCACCAACACCGAGGATACGCCGGAGCTGCCGGCGTTGACGGAAAGCATCCGCGCCGGCGACGCGTGGCTGGCCGGCTATGCGCGCGAACTACCTCCGGAACAACTGGGCGAGCGCATCCGCTTCCGTTTCACCGACGGCAAGGCAGGCGATATGTCGCGCGCCGAGATGCTGCAGCACCTGATCGTGCATGGCGCCTATCACCGCGGCGCGGTCGGGCAGATCCTCGATGCATTGTCGCTGCCGCGCCCCGCCGACACGATCAATGTCTATCTACATGCGGCGGAGCCATGGCGTCGTGAGCACGGAGGTGTCGGCCGGTGAATATCCTGCAGGTCAGCACGGACAAGGACAGCCTCGACATCGGGCTGATCCATCGCTTCCTTTCCACCGAGGCCTACTGGAGCCGCGACATCCCGCGCGCAACGGTGGAGCGGGCCGTCGCCGGATCGCTGTGTTTCGGCGGCTATGTCGACGGACGCCAGGTGGCGTTCGCGCGGGTGGTCACCGACGGCGCCACGTTCGGCTATCTGGCGGACGTGTTCGTGCTGCCGGAGCACCGTGGGCATGGCCACTCCAAGACGCTGGTGGCGGCGGTCATGGCGCATCCGCAATTGCAGGGCTTGCGGCGCTTCATGCTCGCCACGGCCGATGCGCACAGTCTGTACGAGAAATTCGGCTTCGCACCGTCCGCCCGGCCCGAACGTCTGATGGAAATCCTTCGCCCCGATCTCTACACCCAGGCCGCCGGAAGCGCGGTGGCCATCCCATGAATTCCCACGCGGACTCCTGCATGTCTGATATCGCCGCTCCTGTGGTTCGGCAGTTCGAAGCGTGCAACCCCCACGATCTCGAAGCCTTCCTGGCCTGTTTTTCGGACGACTTCCGTTCGTGGCGCATGCCTACGGAAACGCCGTCGGTACAGGGCAAGCCGGCGTTGGCCGCTTTCTACGCCGAGCACCGCTTCAACAATCCGAAGCTGAAGGCGGAGCTGATCTCGCGCACCGTGGTCGGCAACAAGGTGTTCGACCACGAGCTGATCCATGGCCTTGGCGAGCCGCCGCTGGAGAACATGGCGGTGTTCGAGGTATGCGAGGGATTGATCCAATCGGCGTGGTTCTATTCCGCGAACCCGCAATGAGCGCAATGACGAAATGAGCGACTTACTGCAATCCACACTGGAACACCTCAAGGCGCTGGTGTCGTTCGATACCCGCAACCCTCCGCGCGCGATCACCACGGGGGGCATCTTCGACTATATCCGCGCGCACTTGCCCGGCTTCGACGTCGCGGTTACCGACCACGGCGCCGGCGCCGTGGGTCTGCATGCGATGCGCGGCCAGCCGAAGCTGCTGTTCAACGTGCACCTGGACACGGTGCCCGACTCGCCGGCGTGGACGGCCAGCCCGCACGAGCTGCGCGTGACGACGGACCGCGCCATCGGCCTCGGTGCCTGCGACATCAAGGGTGCGGCGGCGGCATTGCTGGCGGTGGCGAACGCCGGCAGCGGCGACATGGCGCTGCTGTTCACCACGGACGAAGAGGCCAACGATCCGCGCTGCATCGCCGGCTTCCTCGCGGACAAGCCGGCTTACGATGCGGTGATCGTGGCCGAGCCCACCAAGGGCGAGGCGGTGCTGGCGCATCGCGGCATCCAGTCGGTGCTGATGCGCTTCGCCGGCCACGCCGGCCACGCCTCGGGCGAGCAGAAGCCTGGCGACAGCGCGCTGCACCAGGCGGTGCGTTGGGGCGATGCGGCGCTGGATTTCGTGGCGGCGCAGGCGCACGAGCGTTTCGGCGGACTCACCGGCCTGCGTTTCAACATCGGCCGCATCGAGGGTGGCATCAAGGCGAACATGATCGCACCCAGTGCGGAGGTGCGCTTCGGCATGCGGCCTTTGCCGACGATGCATCCCGACGGCCTGCTGGAACGTTTCCGCACCCTGGTCGAGCCCATGCCGGCCGAGTTCGCTGAGACTTTCCGCGGCCCCTCGCTGCCGGCGGGCGACACCGCCACCGCCGAGGCGCGCCGGCTGGCCGCGCGCGATCTCGCCGACGAGCTGGGAATCCCCGTGGGCAACGCGGTGGATTTCTGGACCGAGGCGGCGCTGTTCTCCGCCGCCGGCTACACCGCCTTCGTGTACGGCCCCGGCGACATCGCCCAGGCGCACAGCGCCGACGAATGGGTCGCGCTCGACCAGCTCCAACACTACGCAGAAGTTGCTTTTCGTCTTGTTGAAAAGTGCGGCCAGGGACGGCCGCTTTTTGACTCTCGCGTTCACGGATGAACGCACAGGAAAACATAACCATGGAAACGCACAAGCACACCCGCAAGACGATCGTGCGCCTGCTCTCGAGCATGGGCAGCGCGAAGGAAATCCAGCAATACCTCAAGCGCTTCTCCGAGCTGGACGCCAAGCGCTTCGCCGTGGTCAAGGTCGGCGGCGCGGTGCTGCGCGACGAGCTGGCCGACCTCGCCTCCTCGCTCACCTTCCTGCAGCAGGTGGGACTGACCCCGATCGTGCTGCACGGCGCCGGCCCGCAGCTGGACGAGGAACTGGCCGCCGCCGGCATCGGGAAGCAGACCGTGGGCGGCCTGCGCGTGACCTCGCCAAAGGCGCTGGGCATCGTGCGGCGCGTGTTCATGCAGCAGAACCTGAAGCTGGTCGAGGCGCTGCAGTCGATGGACACCCGCGCCACCGCGGTGCCGTCGGGCGTGTTCATGGCCAGCTACCTCGACCGCGACACCTTGGGGCTGGTCGGCAAGGTGGAGAGCATCAACCTGGCGCCGATCGAGGCCAGCCTGCGCGCGAACTCCATCCCGGTGATCGCCAGCCTGGGCGAAACCGACGAGGGGCAGATCCTCAACGTCAACGCCGACGTCGCCGCGAACGAACTGGTGCGCGTGCTGCAGCCGTACAAGATCGTGTTCCTCACCGGCACCGGCGGCCTGCTCGACGGCCAGGGCAAGGTGATCGACTCGATCAACCTCAGCACCGAGTTCGACCACCTGATGGCGCAGCCGTGGATCAGCGGCGGCATGCGCCTGAAGATCGAGCAGATCGCCGACCTGCTGGCCGACCTGCCGCTGACCTCGTCGGTGTCGATCACCCGGCCGTCCGAGCTGGCCAAGGAACTGTTCACCCACAAGGGTTCGGGCACCCTGGTGCGGCGTGGCGAGAAGGTGCTGCGCTTCGATTCCTGGGAAGGCGTGGACCGCGCACGCATGCGCGAGCTGATCGAATCCAGCTTCGGCCGCACCCTGGTGCCGGACTATTTCGAGCGCACCAGGGCGTTCCGCATCTACGTCAGCGAGAACTACCGCGCCGCGATGATCCTCACCATGGAACATGTCGACAACGAGCAGGGCCTGCCGTACCTGGACAAGTTCGCCGTGCTCGACGACGCGCAGGGCGAAGGCCTGGGCCGCGCGGTGTGGCAGGTGATGCGCGAGGAAAATCCGCAGTTGTTCTGGCGCTCGCGCCACAACAACCAGGTCAACATCTTCTACTACGCCGAGTCCGACGGCTGCCTCAAGCAGCCGCGCTGGAAGGTGTTCTGGTACGGGCTGGACGGCAACTTCGACACCATCGCCCGCTGCGTGGCGCATTGCGCGCAACGCCAGCCGACGCTGGTGGGATGAGACAACGACTCCCTCCCCTGTAAAGCAGGGGGAGGGGCAAAAGCTTGGCAGGAGTGAAGCGGTGACAAACGACAAAAAGAGCATCGGCATCGTCGGCGCGCGCGGCCATACCGGCGTGGAGCTGATCCGCCTGATCGCGGCGCATCCCGCGCTGGAGCTGGCTTTTGTCTCCTCGCGCGAGTTGGACGGCCAGTGCGTGGCCGACCACGTCGACGGCTTCGCCGGCGGACTGCGCTACGCCAGCCTGGACCCGGCCGCCGTGGCGGCGCAGGGCGCCGACGTGGTGATCCTGGCGCTGCCGAACGGCAAGGCGGCGCCGTTCGTGGCGGCCATCGGCGCGGCGAAGCCGGACACGCTGATCCTCGACCTCTCCGCCGACTACCGCTTCGACAAGACCTGGTACTACGGCCTGCCCGAACTCACCCGCGGCAAGTGGCGGGGCGAGAAACGGATCAGCAACCCAGGCTGCTACGCCACCGCCATGCAGCTTTCCGTCGCGCCGCTGAAGGACCTGCTGGCCGCGCCGCCGGTGTGCTTCGGCGTCTCCGGCTATTCCGGCGCCGGCACCACGCCGTCGGACAAGAACGATCCGGACAAGCTGCGCGACAACCTGATGCCGTACGCGCTCACCGGCCACATGCACGAGAAGGAAGCCTCGTTCCAGCTCGGCGTGCCGGTGGAATTCATGCCGCACGTGGCGCCGCACTTCCGCGGGCTCACCGTCACCAGCAACCTGTATCTCTCGCGGCCGATGAAGCGCGAGGAAGTGCTGCAGCGCTTCCGGCATGCCTATGGCGACGAGAAGCTGGTATCGGTACTGGACGAGGCGCCATGGGTCAGCCGCATCGCCCACAAGCACCACACCGAGATCGGTGGCTTCGCGCTGTCGGCCGACGGCAAGCGCGTGGTGATCGTGGCCACACTGGACAACCTGCTCAAGGGCGCCGCCACCCAGGCGATGCAGAACATTAACCGCGCGATCGGCGTGGACGAGTACACCGCCATTCCGGTGGAGCCGTAGGAGCGCACCCTGTGCGCGACCGCTTCGCCCGGAGCCAACCATCAAGCCATCGCGCACAGGGTGCGCTCCTACAGGATCTCCCACGATGACTCAGCCGCTGTGGCAAAAATCCGGCATCCAGATCGACGCGAGGATCATGCAGTTCCTCGCCGGCGACGACGTGCTGCTCGACCGCGAGTTCTTCCTGCACGACATCGCCGCCAGCAAGGCGCATGTGGAAGGGTTGGCCAACATCGGCGTGGTCAGCGCCGACGAGGCGGCGGCGCTGAAGCGCGAACTGGACGCGCTCGCCGAAGACTTCCGCAACGGCAGCTTCGTGCTCGACGAGCGCTACGAGGACGGCCACTCCGCCATCGAGGCGCGCCTGACCGAGCGCCTCGGCGATGCCGGCCGCCGCGTGCATACCGGGCGCAGCCGCAACGACCAGATCCTGGTCGCCACGCGGCTGTGGCTGAAGGACAAGCTGGCCGCGCTCGAAGCGCATTGCCGTGCCATCGCGCAAGTCTGCCTCGAGCGCGCCGCGCAACCGGCACTGCCGCTGCCGGGCTACACCCACCTGCAACGCGCGGTGGTGTCCTCCACCGCGATGTGGTTTGCCGGGTTCGCCGAGGGCTTCATCGACAATGCCCTGAGGGCGCGGCAGACGCTGGTGCTGATCGACGCGAACCCGCTCGGCACCGCCGCCGGCTACGGCGTGAACCTGAAGCTGGACCGCGAGCACACCACCAGGGCGCTCGGCTTCGCGCGCATGCAGCTCAGCCCGATCTACGCGCAGCTGTCGCGCGGCAAGTTCGAGATGGCGGTGCTGGAGGCGATTGCCGGCGCCCTGCTCGACCTGCGCCGGCTGGCGTGGGACCTGTCGCTGTTCACCACCGCCGAATTCAACTTCGTGCACCTGCCGGCCGAGTACACCACCGGCAGCTCGATCATGCCGAACAAGCGCAACCCCGACGTGATCGAACTGCTGCGCGCCAGCTACGCCAGCGTGGCCGCCGCGCGCACCGAGATCGAGCAGCTGCTGTCGCTCCCTTCCGGCTACCAGCGCGACCTGCAGTTCTCCAAGGGTTCGATCTTCCACGGCGTGCGCCACGGCCTGATGGCGCTGGAGCTGGTGCCCGACCTGCTGGCGCGGCTTGAGTGGAACGGAGCGGCGATGCGCGCGGCGATCGAGCCGGCGATGTACGCCACCGACGTGGCGATCGAGCAGGCCGCCGCCGGCGTGCCGTTCCGCGATGCGTATCGCGCCGCCGCGGAAACCGCGGCATCCGCGGGGCGGGGACGCACGCCGGAAGGCAGCCTCGCCGCCCGCGTCTCGCCGGGCGCCGGCAACGACCTGCGGCTGGATGAACTGCGGGCGCGTATGGATCAACTCGATCGTTGAAGAGGGCACGACATGGCGGCGGTCAGCACGGCGAACGCGCAGCACTACCACTGGGGTGACGCCTGCGACGGCTGGCACCTGCTGGCCGGCGGCGACCTCAGCGTGATCGAGGAGCGCATGCCGCCGGGTACCGCTGAACAGCGTCACCGGCATGTGCGGGCGCGCCAGTTCTTCTACGTGCTGGAAGGCACGGCCATGCTGGAAGTCGACGGCGTGACGCATCGGTTGCGGCGCGACGAGGGGCTGCACGTGCCGCCCGGCGCCGCGCACCAGATGCGCAACGACAGCGCCGTCGACGTCCGTTTCCTCGTGGTCTCCGCGCCGAAGAGCCATGGCGACCGCACGCTGGCGCCGCGGGCGGAGGGCGCCGCATGAGCACGCTGGCCGAGCAGGCGCTGCCGCGCTGGCGCCGCGCGGTGCTGAAGGTGGGCAGCAACCTGCTCGCCGCCGACGGCGGCGGCCTCACTCCGCGCCATGCCGAGGCGCTGGCCGCCTTCATCGCCGCCAGCCACGCCGAAGGCCGCGAGGTGGTGCTGGTGTCCTCCGGCGCGGTGGCGGCGGGACGCGCGTTGCTGCGCGAGCATGCGAGCCACGGCGGCGGACTGGCCGCACGGCAGGCGCTGGCCGCGCTGGGCCAGGCGCCAATGGTCGCGCTGTGGCAGTCCCTGAGCGCGCGGCCGGTGGCGCAGGTGCTGCTGACCCACGACGACCTGCGCAACCGCCGCCGCTACCTCAACGCGCGCGCCACCCTGCGCGAGCTGCTGCAGCTCGGCGTGCTGCCGGTGGTCAACGAGAACGACACCGTCTCGGTGGACGAGTTGAAGCTCGGCGACAACGACAACCTCGCCGCCATCGTGGCCGCGCTGGTCGATGCCGACCTGCTGCTGATCGCCTCCGACGTCGATGCGCTGTACAGCGCCGATCCGCGGCGCGATCCCGCCGCCGTGCCGATCGTGCACGTTGCCGCGCTCACGCCGGAGATCGCCGCCATGGCCGGCGACAGCGGCAGCGCGGTCGGCACCGGCGGCATGCGCACCAAGCTGCAGGCGGCGGCGAAGGCCGCCGCGGCCGGCATCCCCACGGCCTTGTTCAGCGGCCGCGAGACGGCCACCGTGCAGGCGCTGCAGCGCGGGCAGCTGCGCGGCACCCTGATCGCCGCGGCCGCCATGCGGTTGCAGGCGCGCAAGTACTGGCTGCGCCACGCACCCGCGGCGCCGGGCCGTATCCGCGTCGACGCCGGCGCCGCGAAGGCGCTGGCCGGCGGCCGCGTCTCGCTGCTGCCGGGCGGCGTGGTGGGTGCCGACGGCGAGTTCCACCGCGGCGACCTGGTCGAGATCGTCGATGCCGCCGGCATCGCCATCGCGCGCGGGCTCAGCCAGTACGGTGCCGCCGAGGTGCGCCGGCTGGCCGGGCGGCACAGCCGCGAGATCGACGGCGCGCTCGGCTACAGCTACGGCGACGAGGTGGTGCATCGCGACGATCTCGTCACCATGAACCGCCCGGTGGCATCCGGGCAGGAAATCGAGTCATGAGCACGATCAGGGAACAGGCGCTGGCCTGCCGCGATGCCGCCCAGGTGGTCGCCATACTCGACACCGGGGCGAAGCGCGCGCTGTTGCGCGACATGGCCGCGGCGCTGGAAGCGCAGTCCGCCGCGGTGCTGGCCGCCAACGCCGAGGACATGCGCCAGGCCGTGGCGAAAGGCGTGCAGGGCGCCATGCTCGACCGCCTGCGGCTGGACGAGGCGCGCGTGGCCGGCATCGCCGGCGCGTTGCGCGAGGTGGCCGAACTGCCCGATCCGGTCGGCGTGGTCACCCGCCGCGAGACGCGCCCGAACGGGCTGTCGATCGAACGCGTGCGCATCCCGCTGGGCGTGGTCGCGATGATCTACGAGGCACGCCCCAACGTCACCGCCGATGCCGCGGCGCTGTGCCTGATGGCCGGCAACGCGGTGATCCTGCGCGGCGGTTCCGAGGCGATCCATTCCAATCTCGCCATCGCCGCGGCATTGCACGCCGCGCTGCGCGCGCACGGCGTGCCCGAGGCCGCAGTGACGGTGTTGCAGGACCTCAGCCGCGGAGCGATGGTCGAACTGCTGCAGCTGAGCGACATCGTCGACCTCGCCATCCCGCGCGGCGGCGAAGGCCTGATCCGCTTCGTCGCCGAGCACGCGCGGGTGCCGGTGATCAAGCACTACAAGGGTGTCTGCCACCTGTACGTGGACCGCGCCGCCGACCTCGACCTGGCGTTGAACCTGCTGGTCGACGGCAAGACCTCGCGCCCCGGCGTGTGCAACGCGCTGGAAACGCTGCTGGTGCATCGCGACGTGGCCGACATGTTCCTGCCACGCGCCACGCAGGCACTGCGCGTGCGCGGCGTCGAACTGCGCGGCGACGAGCGCAGCCGCGCGCTGGTGCCCGGCATCCATGCGGCGACCGACGACGACTACGCCGCCGAATTCCTCGACCTGATCCTCGCCGTGCGCGTGGTCGACGATCTCGACGCCGCCATCGCCCACATCCGCCGCTACGGCTCCGACCACACCGAAGTCATCGCCACCGCCGCCGAAGCCGCCGCGCAACGCTTCGTGCAGGCGATCCGCTCTGCCGTGGTGATGGTCAACGCCTCCTCGCGCTTCAGCGACGGCGGCGAACTCGGCCTCGGCGCCGAGATCGGCATCTCCACCACGCGCCTGCACGCCTACGGCCCGATGGGCGCCGAGGCGCTCACGGTGGAGCGCTTCGTGGTGCGCGGAGTAGGGCAGGTGCGGCATTCGCAGGGCCGGGCATAGGGCATTTGGCTGTCCGCTTTCGACGGTGGATTCGTCCTGTCGCTCGTATCACCCAATCCATGCGGGCCGCGCGTGCGCGCGATTTCTTGCGTGGCATCCATGCCTGTCGCATTCCGAACGGCGGGCTACAATCCGGCGCAGGTACTTCCGAAGGCGGCAGTCGTTGACGACCCACTCAGACCAGGAACTCGCCGTGCGCTGCCGCGGCCTGACCAAGCGCTACGGTTCGGGCGACGAGCGCGTGGATGCGCTGCGTGGCGTCGATCTCGATGTGCGCAGCGGGGAATTGCTGATGCTGGTGGGCCCCTCGGGCTGCGGCAAGACCACCTTGATCTCGATCATCACGACGATCCTCGACCAGGACGACGGCACGTGCGAAGTGCTTGGCCGTGACGTTGGCTGCATGCCGGAGAGCGAGCGCACGCGCTTTCGCGGCGAGGCCATCGGCTTCGTGTTCCAGGCCTTCAACCTGCTGCCTGCGCTCACGGCGGTGGAAAACGTGTCGGTGCCCCTGCTGCTGTCCGGCATGGCGCGGGAGGCGGCCGAGAAGCGCGCCAGGTCCGTGCTCGAAGAGGTCGGGCTGGCGGCACGGGCCGACGCGCTGCCGCGCAAGCTGAGCGGCGGACAGCAGCAGCGCGTCGCCATCGGGCGTGCCCTGGTGCACGATCCGAAGCTGGTGGTGTGCGACGAACCGACCAGCAACCTCGATGCGAAGACGGGACACGAGATGATGGACATTCTGCGCGGAGTGGCCCGTGCGCCCGGCCGGGCCCTCATCGTGGTTACGCACGACAACCGCACCTTCGGGTACGCCGACCGCATGGCGCGCATGGAAGACGGACGGGTCGTCGAGGTCAGCGATGGCGAGCGGCAGGAAGTGCAGCCGTGATGGCGCCCTTCGAGAAGCGGATCTACCTGCTGGCTGGCCTGGCGATAATCGGTGTGGCGATTGCCGTCGCTGTCGTCTTGCGCTCCGGCGACTCGGCCGTGGTGACGACCTCCGCGGAGCCGGTCGAGCAGGTGCCCTTTACCGACTACGTCGTCGGAACAGGCATCACCGAAACCGGCCTGGGCAATGTCTCGATCGGCACCGCCGTTCCCGGCGTGGTGAGCGCGATCTACGTGAGGCCGGGCGACGAGGTCGGGGCTGGCGCTCCGCTCTTCAGAATCGATGACCGTGACCTGCAGGCGCGACTCGGCGTCGCCAAGGCCAATGTCCGGCTGACCCAGGCGGCGCTGGCGAAGCCCTCGCACCGGCTGGATTACCTCACGCGCCTGCAGCAGCTCGACAAGGCCGCCATCAGCGTCGAGGCTCTGACCAATGCCAGGGACGACATGGAGGCGGCCGCCTCGGCGGTGGAGACGGCCTCGGCGACAGTGCGGCAGATCGAGGTCGACATCGGGCGATCGGAAGCCCATGCCCCCATCGCAGGGCGCGTCCTGCAGGTCAACGTGCGGGTGGGCGAGTTTGCGCCTGCGGGCGAGGTGGCCAAGCCGCTGGTGCTGATCGGCGACGACAGGCGCATGTATCTGCGCGTGGACATCGACGAGAACGATGCCTGGCGCGTTCGTCCACGGACGCAGGCACGCGCGTTCGTGCGCGGCAATCCACAGCTGTCCATTCCGCTGCGCTTCGAGTACATCGAGCCATACGTCACCCCCAAAACCTCGCTGACGGGGCAGAGCACCGAGCGCACGGATGTCCGCGTGCTGCAGGCGATCTACAGTTTCGAGCGCGGCACCTTGCCGGTGTACCTCGGCCAGCAGATGGACGCTTTCATCGAGGTGCCGGCTGCGCCGGCAAAAGCGGCGGCCGGACAGCGCTGATGTTTCGGATCGCGCTGAAGATGCTGGCGGCGGATCGCGCGAAGTTCGTGGGGCTGCTGTTCGGGATCGCGTTCACCTCCTTCCTGGTCACCTTCGCCGCCTCGTATTTCTGCGGCTTCATGACCGATGGATTCGCCCTGATTGCCGAGAATGGCGCCACGGATGTGTGGGTGATGGACCCGGCGGTCGAGTCCGTGGAGCAGACCATCAACATGCCGACGTCCGTGTTGGACCGGGTGCGCAGCGTCCAGGGCGTCGGCCGCGCGGTGCCGCTGGCGCTGGGCACGGCGGACGTGCGCTTCGCGAACGGGCAGTTCCAGACCTTCCAGGTGATCGGTGTGGACGACGCGTCGCTGGCCGGCGTGCCGGTGGTACCCGGGCGGAATCCGGGCGAGTTGCGCGCGCGCAATGCGGTGATCGTCGACGCGGGCGGTACGACCGGCAAGCTGGAGACGCCAGCGTTTGCGCGGGACCAGTGGCCGCACGACGGCGCGCACCTGGATGCGCCGACGCGCGAGCTGCGTGGCGGCGACGAGTTGCTGGTCAACGAGCATCTGGTGCGCGTGCTGGGCCAGTCCTCGACCTTGCCGCGCTACCCGCCGCGGCCGTTGCTCTATACCACGCTGTCCAATGCGCTGCGCATCCTGCCGGTGGAACCGCATACGCTGACCTTCGTGATGGTGCAGGCTGCGGCAGGCGTCTCGCCGCGGGAGCTGGCAAGGCGCATCGAGCAGCGCACCGGCCTGCGCGCGCGTGCGACGGCCGACTTCAAGTCCGATACGGTCCGCTGGTTCCTGGTCAACTCCGAGGATGTCGGCGACATCGCGGCGATGCTGACGCTGGCGATGACCATGGGGTTCGGCGTCACCGGCGTCATGCTCTACATGTTTACCTATGAGCACCAGAGCCAGTACGCCGTGCTCAAGGCGCTGGGAACGTCATCCAGGGTGCTGACCGCGATGGTGCTGGTGCAGGCTGCGGTGTGCGCATTGCTTGGCGCCGGCATGGGCCTGGGCCTGTGCGGCATCGCCGGCGAGGTCGTCGCCCGGCTGGGTTTCCCATTCCGCATGATGTGGTTCACCCCGCTGGCGGGCTTGCTGGGCGTCGTCCTGGTGAGCGTGGCGGCGGCCTTGATCAGCGTGCGCCCGGTGGTGAAGTTGCAGCCGGCGATCGTGTTTGCCGGGCGATGAGCCGGTGGTGGCGGCTTGTTCCGAGCCACAGCCGGTTCAGACGCTGCGGCTCCACTCCCGCACCGCTTCCGCAAACGCCAGGCAATCCGCAAAGCGGTTGTACAGCGGCGCGGGCGAGATGCGGATCACGTCGGGTTCGCGCCAGTCGCCGATGATGCCGTGGGCCATCAGGTATTCGAACAGGGCGCGGCCGCGTTCGCGGCCGCCGGTCACGCGGATCGACAGCTGGGCGCCGCGGCGATCAGGCTCGGCCGGGGTTACCACCTGCAGCACGTCGGCCAGCTGGGTCTGCACCAGCCATTCCAGGTAGCCGGTGAGCTGCAGCGATTTCTCGCGCAGGCGATCCATGCCGGCGCGGCGGAAGATCTCGAGCGACACGCGCAGCGGGGCCAGCGCGAGGATCGGCGGGTTGGACAGCTGCCAGCCGTCGGCGCCGGGGGTGGGGTGGAACTCCGGGCCCATCTGGAAGCGCGTGGTCTTGTCGTGGCCCCACCAGCCGGCGAAGCGCGGCAGCGCGGCGGTGGCGTGGCGCTCGTGCACGAAGGCGCCGCCGATCGCGCCGGGGCCGCTGTTCAGGTATTTGTAGCTGCACCAGATGGCGAAGTCGGCGCCGCTGTCGTGCAGTTGCAGCGGCAGGTTGCCGACCGCGTGGGCGAGGTCGAAGCCGACCGTGCAGCCGTGCCGGTGCCCCAGCGCGCTAATCGCCTTGAGGTCGAACGCCTGGCCGGTGCGGTACTGCACGCCGGGCAGCAGCACCAGCGCGATCTGCTCGCCGTGCTCGGCCAGCGCGCGCTCGATCGCCTGCATCGAGGTGGTGCCGTTCGGTTCGTCGGCCTCCAGCTCGATCAGCGACAGCGCGGGACTGAAGCCGTGGAAGCGGACCTGCGACTCCACCGCGTAACGGTCGGTGGGAAAGGCACCGGCCTCGATCAGGATGGCGTGGCGCTCGGGCGTGGGGCGGTAGAAGCTCACCATCATCAGGTGCAGGTTCACGCCCAGGGTGTTCATCGCCACCACTTCAGCGGGCCGGGCACCGACCACGGCGGCGAGGTCGTCGCGCACGAACTCGTGGTAGTCCATCCACGGCAGGCGGCCCTTGAAGTGGCCTTCCACCGCGAGTTCGCCCCAGTAGTCCAGCTCGGCGTTGACCGCCTCGCGCACCGCACGCGGCTGCAGGCCCAGCGAGTTGCCGCAGAAGTACACGCTGTCTGACGGCCGGCTGTCGTGCCCTTCGTGCGGCGGGATCAGGAACTCGTCGCGGAAGGCGCGCAGCGGGTCGGCGGCGTCGCGGGCCTGGGCCCAGTCGAGGGTGGCTTCGAAACTTGCGGACATTGGGTATCTCTTCGAGGTGTTGGCTCATCTTCCCCGCGTACGGGAAGGGGGAGAGCGTGCGCGAAGATCAAGAGCAACCCCTCCCCAGCCCTCCCCTGCGAAGCAGGGGAGGGAGCGATGCGGGTTTACTTCAGTTGCGCGGCGATGGCGTTGCAGCCCTTGTCGAACTCGGCTTTCCAGGCGGCGCCGGCCTGGCTCTGGCTGGGGCGCATGCAGCGCAGCTGGATTGCCTGGCCGTTCTTGAACCAGTAGTGCTCGACGTAGCTGAACTCGGCGCCGTTTTCCTGGGCGGTGTAGAGGTTGCTGTTGGGGCTGGGCGGCACCGCGGCGGCCTTGTAGCCCGGCAGGGCCAGTGCCTTGGCGGTGGCATCGCCCATGTACTGCTGGAACCCGCTGATGTCGCGCACCTGCTTCACCGTCACGGTGACGCGGGCCAGGCTGTTCCTGCCGGTGGGCGAGGGGTCGGGCACCTGGAACACGCGGGCCTCGGGGTCGCCCTCGGTTTCCATGATGCCGAGCCAGCCGCCCGGCGTGCTGAAGTGGATGCTGCCGCCGGCCATGCTGACGTCGGCGGCGCGGCTGCCGCCGACCGCCAGCAGGCCAGCGGCGAAGGCGATTGCGAGAGTGGTGCTGCGCAGGAGGCTCATGCGGATTCCTCGGAGATGGGATCGGGGGCGAAACGGTGGCGGGGCAGTCCCAGCCATTCCAGCGCGGTGCCGTGGAACAGTCGCGCGCGATCGGCTTCGTCCAGGCCCAGCGCCTCGATGCCGCTGCCGGGTTCCTGCTCCCCCAGCGGGAAAGGATAGTCGGTGCCTAGCATCACCTGGCGGGCACCCGTCACATCCAGCAGATAGCGCAGCGAGCGGTCGTCGTGCACGCAGGAGTCGAAGTAGAAACGCTGGAGGTATTCGCGCGGGTTGCGCGGGTTGTCGGTGGCGACCAGGTCCGGGCGCATCCGGAAGCCGTGCTCGATGCGGCCGATGGTGGCAGGGAAGCTGCCGCCGCCGTGGGCCAGCATCACGCGCAGCTTCGGCAGCCGCTCCAGCACGCCGCCGAAGGCCAGGCAGCAGGCGGCGCGCGACTGCTCGGCCGGCATGCCGACCAGCCACGGCATCCAGTACTTGGGCATCGACGCCGCACCCATCATGTCCCACGGATGCACCAGCACCGCGGCGCCGAGGTCGGCGGCGGCCTCGAAGAACGGGAACAGCTCCGGCGCATCCAGGTTCCAGTCGCCGCAGTGCGAGCCGATCTGCACGCCTTGCAGGCCCAGTTCGTCGATGCAGCGTTCCAGCTCGCGCATGGCCAGCTGCGGCGCCTGCAGCGGCACCGTGCCGATGCCGGCGTAGTGGCGCGGATGGTCGCGGCAGATGCCGGCCATGTGGTCGTTCAGGTGGCGATGCAGCTCCAGCGCCTGGTGGCCGGGCGCCCAGTACGAGAACAGCACCGGCACGGTGGAGATCACCTGCACGTCGACGCCGAAGCGGGCGTAGTCGTCGATCCGGGTCTGCGGGTCGAACGCGGAATCCCACACTTCGCGGAAGAAGCGGCTGTCCTTGTAGATGCGGTGGCGCCCGTCGGTATGGGTCATCACCGGAAAGCGGTCGTCGCCGTATTTGGCCGCCAGGTTCGGCCAGTCGCGGGGCAGGATGTGCGCGTGGGTGTCGATCTTGAGCATCCGCGCAGTGTAAAACCTCCGCACAGTGGCGTCGCGTTGCGCCCGCACATGGCGCGGCGCGGGGTTACGCCGATGCCTGGTTCGCTCCGGCGGCAGGCTCCTGCGCGCCGCGCTTCATGACGTGGGCCAGCGTGTTGACGTTGTCGACCAGGCGGTCGCTGATCCGCGCCAGCAGCTCGAGCGCGACGCGGTCGCCGCCTTCCTGCATCGACGTGACCAGCTCGCGCTGCATGGCGCGCAGCTCGGGCAGGGCGCCGAGCGGCTGCTGCTCGCGCAGCGCCGCGGCGATGGCCTGCACCGCGTCGGCGGCCTGTTCGACGAAGTGGCGGATGGCGGAGGCTGCCGGCAGCGCGGCGAGGTCGTCGAGGGTGGCTTCCAGCGTCATCGCGGTGCGCGCCAGGCGGTTGCCGTTGGCGAACAGCGCGCGGGCCAGCGCCAGCAGTTCCGGTGGCGTGGCCGGCTCGGTGCGCATGCGGTCGATCGAGGCTTGCGCATTGGTGCGCGCGGTGCGCGCCGCGGTGCGGGTGTCGTCGTGCGCGCCGGTCTGCCCGGGTTGCGCCAGCGCGCGCAGGTAGCTGGCGTAGGCGCCCAGCATCACCGCCAGCGCGGCGCGGGCGCGGCCGCGTTCCCAGGTCGGCCAGGCCACGTAGGCGAGCATGGCCATGCCGCAGCCGAGCGCGGTGTTGAGCACCCGGTCCGCCACCGCCAGCCCGGGATTGACGCCGTCGAAGGACAGCAGGATCACCACGGTGCCGGTCAGCGCCGCCACCGCGATGCCGTAGTGCGCGCCGGCCAGGTAGCGGAACGCCATGCACAGCACCGCCATCAGGGCCAGGTGCGCCCATGGCTCGTCCGGCGCGATGCGCAACAGCACGGTGGTGAGCACCAGCCCGAGCACGGTGCCGAGCACGCGCAGCAGGCCGAAATTGAAGGTGGCGGCGAAGTCCGGACGCAACACGATCGCCGCGGTCATCGGCAGCCAGTAGCCGTGCGGCAAGTGCAGCAGGCGCGAGAACCACAGTGCGGCGGTGAGGCAGGCCGCCATGCGCACGGCGTGGCGGAACGCTACCGAACGCGGGGTGAGGTTGGCGCGCAGGGTGGCCCAGCTGGAATTGCTGCGCAGCGATCTGGGCAGCCGCGTCTCCGCCTCGCTGGCGCGCAGTTCGCCGCCGCTGCCGGCCCAGTCGGCGTTGCGCACGGCGGCGGCGAGCTGGCCGGCCAGCGCGTGGATGTGCGCAGCTAGGCCGCTGGCGCGATCGCTGCCGTCGAGCAGGGCGTACTCGCTGGCGCGCAGGGTCTGCAGTGCGCGGCCGGCCTGTTCGGGCGAGTCGCCCCGTTCCAGCGCGTCGGCGATCGCCGCCAGCACGCGGGCGGCGTCGCCGCGGAACATCGCGTGGATGGTCGGGTCGGCGTGCAGCGCGGTCATCGCGGTGAGTTCCAGCCGGATCCGCTCGGCCAGTTCCAGCAGCACGCCGAATGCCTCCATCGCGCGGCCATGCGCACGGTCGCGGCCGAGCAGGGTGTGCTGCAGCGTGGTCATCGCCTCGGTCAGCGCGGGCACGTCGGCTTCGTCGTGCGACGGCTGCCGGGCCACCGCGGCCAGCCCGGCATACACCTCGGCCAGCGCCAGTCGTTCCGGCCAGTAGCGTTGCAGCGGCCACGCCGCCAGCGAGAACGCCGTGAGCAGCAGGCCGCCGGCGAAGATCAGCGCGGCGCCGCCAAGCGCGTGGCCGAGGGAGGCCGGCGTGGACGCGGTGATCACCAGCAGGATCATGCTGGTCATGCCGACCCGCGCGGTATCCGTGCCGAACACCACCAGCAGGCCGCCGAAGAAGCCGCAGGCGGCGGTGGCGAGCAGGATCGGCAGCAGCAGGCCGCCGATCAGGAAACCCACCAGGGCGGCGAGGCCGGCGGCCAGCGACGCCAGCAGCAGTTGCCGCAGGCGCTGGCGGTACGGCCCGGGCTGGTCGGAGAACATCGTGTCCAGCGCGCCGGCGGCCACGCCCAGCCCGATCTGCGGGTAGCCGGTGGCCATGCCCACGGCCAGCGGCAGCACCACCGCCGCGGTATTGCGCAGCACCACCCGCAGCGGCACGTCCGGCCGCTTGATGTGGGTCAGGCTCTCGATCGCATGGGCGCGTAGCGAATAGGCGCTGGAGGACATGGGAGGGCCAGGAGTGAGTGAAGAGGAGTGAGAAGCGAGAGAGGACTCGTGACTCGGGCAAGGTTACCGTGCCGCCCGATCCGATGCTCCACGGCCTGCGTGGGACGAGAAGCGGGGCAACCTCGAACCGTTTTATCTCTCGTTTCTCACTCCTCTCCCCTCACTTCTGCCCTCAGGCCCTGCCGGCGAACTCGCCGGTCAGCGTGTTCACCCACACCTTTTCGTCGTTGGTGATGTACTCGGGCACCTGAATCTCGATGCCGGTGCCGAGCTTGGCCGGCTTGGTGCGCTTGGTGGCGCTGGCGCCCTTCATCTCCGGCGCGGTGTCGACCACGGTCAGCACCACGCTGGTGGGCACCTGCAGGCCCACCGGGGCGTCGTCGATCAGCTGCACGTAGTAGCCCTCGACGTCCTCCACGATGTAGCCGGCGTTGTCGCCGACCAGCTCGGGCGAAAGCAGGTACTGGGTGTAGTCCTCGGCATCCATGAACACGAACGCGTCGCCGTCCATGTAGGAGAAGTTGGCGGCGCGGCGCACCAGGTCCATCTCTTTCAGGTCGTCGTCGGCGCGCAGGCTGAGGTCGAACTTGCGTGCGCCCGGGATCGAATACATGGTGAAACGGAAGGTGACATTGCCGCCGCGCGCGGTAGGCGCGCTGCGCTCGATGTCGCGCACCTGGTAGACGGTGCCGTCGTGTTCGACCACGTTGCCTTTCTTGACGTCGGAAGCTTTCATGAGTGCCCGGGAAGTAGTGATCTATTTGAAGAGTGCGGCCATGGATGGCCGCTTTTTGACTTTCGCGCCCATGGATGAACGCACTTACTTCGCCGCCAGCCGCACCGCGCCGTCCAGCCGGATCGTTTCGCCGTTGATGTAGCGGTTGCCGAGGATGAAGGCGACCGTCGAGGCGAACTCCGCCGGCTGGCCCAGCCGCGAGGGGAACGGGATCGAGGCGGAGAGCGATTGCTGCACGGCTTCGGGCATGCCGTCGACCATCGGGGTCCAGAAGATGCCCGGCGCGATGGTCGCCACGCGGATGCCGAAGCGCGCCAGCTCGCGCGCCATCGGCAGGGTCATGCCGACCACGCCGCCCTTGGAGGCGGAGTAGGCGGCCTGGCCGATCTGGCCTTCGTAGGCGGCCACGCTGGCGGTGTTGATGATCACGCCGCGCTCGCCGTCCTCGCCTGCCGCGTTGCCCTGCATCAATGCCGCGCCGGCCTTGGCCACGTTGAAGCTGCCGACCAGGTTCACCATCACGGTGGTGGCGAAGGTGGACAGCGGCATCGGGCCTTCCTTGCCCAGCACGCGGCCGGCGCCGAGGATGCCGGCGCAGTTCATCACCACGTTGAGGCCGCCCATCGCGTGGTGCGCGGCAGCCACGTTGGTGGCCACGCCGTCCTCGGAGGCGACGTCGGTGCGGAAGAAACGCGCGGCCCCGCCCAGTTCCCTCGCGGCGGCCTGGCCCTTGTCCTCGTTGACGTCGAACAGTGCGACCCTGCCGCCGTTCGCCACCAGATGCTGCGCCACCGCGTGGCCGAGACCGGAGGCGCCACCGGTGATGATTGCCTTGACCTGATCGAGCCGCATAGGGAATCCTTGGTAGCCAACGTCGAAAGGCCGCCATGGTAGCCGACCGGCGCGGGTTGCTGCAGGCTGAACGCGAAATCTGCCGTGGCAGGGGATTCACGCCGTGTTGGGGCGGCGGCGGCCATCTTGGACCCGAACCACCGGGCAGGCCGGGTTCGTCCGGGCAGGCCTTTTTCCATCGAGGATGGGGAGCAATGCATGAAGAAGCTACTGAGTCTGTCTGCCGTTCTGGGTGCCATGCTGATGCTGGCCAGTGGCTCCGCGCTGGCCCAGGGCAACGGCCATGGCCGGGGCCATGGTCACGGCAATGGCAATGATGGGTATGAGCAGGACGATGGCGACCGCGGCAATGGCCATGACCGCGGCCGCTACGAGCGGGGCGATGGTTACCGCGACGATGACGGCGGCCGCTACGTGCGCGACGAAGACGGCGACAACCAGGGCAACGGCCATGGTCGCGGCCACGCCTATGGCCATTACAAGAACTGGCATGATCGCGGCCGCCACGAGGGGTGGTACAAGCGCGGCGGCTACCTGCCGGAGGAATACCGCAGCACCCGCTACGTGGTGACGGACTGGCGCCAGTACGACCTGCGCGAACCGCCACGCGGCTACCGTTGGGTGCGCAGCGACAGCGGCGACTACCTGCTGGTGGCGATCGCCACCGGCGTGATCGTCGACCTGCTGCTCAACCACTAGGCGCCAGCCGGCGCATCACCGGGGCCGACGGCGTGCCTGCGACCTGCAGGCACGCCGTTTTCGTTGCGGCCGGTTCAGCCCAGCAGGGCGTGCAGCGCCGGCGTATCGGCAAGTGCCTGGAACGGCGTCACGGGTTGCGGCGGAGTGGCGGCCGGCTGAAGTTCCTTCTGCCAGACGCCCACGTCCCACCATTGCCCCAGCTTGTAGCCGCACTGGCGCCACACCCCCGCGGGGGCGAAACCCATCGTTTCGTGCATCGCCACGCTGGCGGTGCCGGGCAGGGTGATCACACCGACGGCCTGAGTGAGGCCCTGCAGCCGCATCACGTCCAGCAGCACGCCGTAGAGCCGGCGCGCGATGCCGCGGCGGTGCGCATCGTGGCGCACGTAGATCGAGGTTTCGGCGATCCAGTCGTAGGCGGCGCGCTCGCGAAAGCGCCCGGCGTAGGCGTAGGCCAGCACTTCGCCGTCCTCCTCCCACGCCAGCCACGGGTAGTGCCTGAGGCGCGCGCGCAGGCGTTCGCGCATGGCGTCGACGCCGGGCAGCTCGGTTTCGAAGGTGGCCACGCCGTCGCTGACCGACGGCGCGTAGATCG
This sequence comes from Rhodanobacter sp. FW104-R8, assembly GCF_001617365.1. GTDB lineage: Bacteria > Pseudomonadota > Gammaproteobacteria > Xanthomonadales > Rhodanobacteraceae > Rhodanobacter. The sequence continues at coordinate 42,900 of NZ_LVJR01000029.1, read as the reverse complement.
CGTGGATGGCGGCGGCGTCTTCGTCGCGGGCGATGCGGATCATGAACGGGCTCTCAGCATGTCTCGTACTTCCAGTTGCGCCGCTTGCCTTCGGCCAGCCACTCCAGGGTGGTGGCCAGGCGTTTCCGGCGGGTGGTGTCTGTTTTGGCTTCGCCAATCCACTCGATGTATTCGCGTTGCGCGCCGGGCGGGAAGCTCGCCCACGCCTTGCGTGCGGTGGCGTGCTGGTGCTCGGCGAGCAGGGCGGACAGGTCGTCCGGCAGCGTCGGCGCGGGTTTCGCGGCGGCCTTCGGGCGCGCCTTCCTCACCCCGGCTTCGTTCAGCGCCATCGCCTTCTTCAGGTGGGCGGCGAGCTGCCTGTCCGATGGCAGGTCCTTCAGTGTGGCGAGCTTGCCGAACTGGCCCATGCCGTCTTCGTCGCTGCCGCCGGCGACTTCCTTCGACAGCCAGAAACCGAAGCTGCAGTGCTGCTTGAACGCGGCCATCATGCACATCGGCGCGGCCTTGTAGCTGAAGAACGGCATGCCCCACTTGATGCCTTCTTCCACCTCGGGACAGGCGGCGTGCACGCGGGTGCGCAGGTGTTCCAGGATCGGCCGGGCGAATGCGGCGGATTTCGCGATATAGGCGTCGACGCGGGGATCGTGGTTCGCCATGCCGTGACCTCACAACTCGCGGATGAAGAAGTGGTCACAACTGAAATGGCCGGTACCGCCCATCGGCGCGCACAGCGGAGTGAAACCGCTGCGCCGGTACAGCGCCTGGGCAGCATCCATGCCGGTCAGCGTTTCCAGGTAGCAGCGCCTGAAGCCGTGCGTGCGCGCCGCGTCGAGGCAGCGCTGCATCATCGCCGTGCCCGCGCCAATGCCGCGCGCTGCGGGCAGGAAGTACATCTTGCGCAGCTCGCACACCTCCGGCTCGCCGCCTTCCAGCGGCGCCACGCCGCCGCCGCCGATCACCACGCCGTCGCGCTCGACCACGAAATAGCTGCAGCGCGGCTGCGCATAGGCCTGGTACATGGTGTCCACCTCGGCGTCGTGGATCGCGAAACCGGGGCCGTCGGCACCGAACTCGGGCATCACGCTGCGGATGATCGCGGCCATCGCCGCGTTGTCGGAGGGCTCGATCGGGCGGATCAGGAAAGCGCTGGTCATGGAGCCGTGCCGGTCATCGGGTCATGTCGGGGGTGCGGTAGGGAATGCCGTCCTTCATCACGAAGACCGGTTTCTTCAGGGCGTCGATCTGCGTGCTCGGATCGCCGCTGAACGCGGCGAGGTCGGCCGCCAGGCCGGGCGCGATGCGGCCAAGGTGCTGCGACTGGCGCAGGATTTTCGCCGCCACGTTGGTGGCCGCGTGCAGCGCTTGCGCCGGAGTCATGCCGTAGGCCACCATCGCGGCCGGTTCGCGCCAGTTGTCGCCATGCGTGAACACGCCGACGTCGCTGCCGTTGCCGATCGTCACGCCCAGCTTCAGCGCGGTGCGGAACGCGCGCTCCGCTTCGCGCATGCGCTCGGTCGGTGCGCTCTGGCCCGGCACGTAGTGCTGGAAATACTCGGCGGTGGCGGCGACCGCGGTGAGCGTGGGCTCGTAGGCGATGCCGCGCTGCTTCATCAGCTTGAACGTCGCCTCGCTGGCGCCGTAGCCGTGTTCGACGCTGTCCACGCCGGCTTCCACCGCCATGCGCACGCCGGCGTCGCTGGCCGCGTGCACCGCGACCGGGCGGCCGATCTGGTGCGCGGTCTCGACCAGTGCCTTCAATTCGGCGGGCGTGAAGGTAGGTACGGTGGCGCCATCGGGGCCGACGCGGTAGTCGCCATAGATCTTGATCCAGTCGGCGCCGCGTGCAGCCTGCTCGCGTACCGCCGCCATCGCGGCATCCACGCCGCTGACTTCCTGCGCGCCGCCGGGCAGCTCGATGTCCGGCCGGAAGCCGCGCGGACCGGGGCCATAGCTGGCGGTGGCGACGATCGCGCGGGTGGCCACCAACAGCCGTGGACCGGGGATCAGGCCCTCGTCGATGGCGCGCTTCACCGACACGTCGGCGTAGCCGGCACCCTCGGTGCCGAGGTCGCGCAGGGTGGTGAAGCCGGCCAGCAGGGTGGTCTTCGCGTGGGCGGCGGCTTCCAGCGTGCGGTAGTCCTGCGGCTCGGTCAGCACCTGGTCGTTCCACAGCGTTTCGTTGTACGGATGCAGGAACAGGTGCGAGTGCAGGTCGATCAGGCCGGGCGTGAGCGTGGCGCCGGGCAGCTCGACGCGCTGCGCACCGGCCGGCGCCTGGATCGATGCGGCCGGCCCCACCGCGGCGATCGCGCCGTCGTGCACCAGCACCGCCCAGCCGCTATGCGCGGCATCGCCGTCACCGGTCCACACGCGTTCGGGCAGCAGCAGCCAGTCGCCCTTCGGCGTGGCGGCGGTCGCGCACAGGGAACACAGCAGGAGCAGCAGGATCGCCGCCGTTTGCCACCAGGTCGTCAGGCTTGCGCGCATCGCTTGGGTCCGGTCAGCCGAAGCGCCGATGATAGCGAGCTTTTCGCGGAGTGTTCAGGCCGCGGCGGTGCGCGCGCGGGTGACCCGGCTGGCGGTTTCCTTGTGCAGTTGCGCGGCCAGCCAGGCGCCGGTGGCGACGAGCAGGTCGAGGTCGATGCCGGTCTCCATGCCTATGCCGTGCAGCATGTAGACCACGTCCTCGCTGGCCACGTTGCCGGTGGCGCCTTTCGCGTACGGACAGCCGCCGGTGCCGGAGACGGCGCTGTCGACCACGCGCACGCCTTCTTCCAGGCAGGCCAGGATGTTCGCCAGCGCCTGGCCGTAGGTGTCGTGGAAGTGCACGGCCAGGGCGTCCATCGGCACTTCCTGCGCCACCGCGTGCAGCATCGCGCGCGCCTTCGCCGGCGTGCCGACGCCGATGGTGTCGCCCAGCGAGATCTCGTGACAGCCCAGCTCGTACATGCGCCGCGCCACGCGCACCACGTCGGCTATCGGTACCTCGCCCTGGTACGGGCAGCCGAGCACGGTGGAGACATAGCCGCGCACCGTCACCTCGTCGGCCTGGGCCTGCTCGATCACCGGGATGAAGCGCTCGATCGACTCGTCGATCGAGGCGTTGATGTTCTTGCGGTTGAACGCTTCCGACGCGGCGGTGAACACCGCGACCGCACGCGCGCCGACTTCGCGCGCGCGCTGGTAGCCCTGCAGGTTCGGCACCAGCACCGGGTAGCTCACGCCCGGCACCTTGCGGATGCCGTGGAACACCTCGGCCGCGTCGGCAAGCTGCGGCACCCATTTCGGGCTGACGAAGCTGGTGGCCTCGATCGTCTGCAGGCCGGTGGAGGAGAGCCGGTCGATCAACGCGATCTTCACCTCGGCCGGCAGCAGGGTCTTCTCATTCTGCAGGCCGTCGCGGGCGCCGACTTCGACGATGCGGACGTGATTGGACGGGTTCATGCGAAAGCTCCGGTAGGGAGGTGAAGTTGCCGCTCGCCGGGACGGCAAGGGCGGGCATTGCCCGCCGGCTCTCAACGATGCGTCACGCCGGGTACGGCGGGCCGTGCCCGCCCTACGAAGCCGAAGCGAATTTCACCAGCACGGCGTCGGCCTCGACGAACTCGCCTTGCGTCGTGTTCACGCTCTCGATGGTGCCGGCGCGTGGCGCCTTCAAGGCCAGCTCCATCTTCATCGCCTCCATCACCAGCAGTTCCTGGCCCTGTTCGACCACGTCGCCGGCCTCGGCCTTCACCAGCACGATGCGGCCGGGCATCGGCGCGGTCACCTGGTGGCCACCGGCGGCGTCCTTCGATTCCCAGGCGAACGCGGCGGCGCGGCTGAAGCTGTAGCGCTGGCCACGGGCGTCATGCAGCAGCACATGGGCGGCGTCGCTGCGCAGCGGCACGCGGCGCGCCTCGCCGTCGAAGCGGGCGCTGAGGCCGTCGTCTTGCAGGCGCGCGCCGCGGACTTCGCAGCCCGCCTCGGCATGGCGCAGCCGGTAGTCGCCGGCGTGGCCGTGCGCCTCGATCTCGAATCGCCGTTCGCGCGAGGCCAGCGCCACGATGCGCTTGCCGGCGTGGCCGATGCGCCAGGCATCGGCGCGCACCCACGGAGAATGAGGGTCGGTCGCGGTGCCCTGCACGTGCAGCTCGTCATGCAGCAGCGCGGCGGTGGCGGCGGCGAACAGCACGTCGTCGCTCGGCGACACGTCGCCGACCAGGAACTCGTCGAGGTGGCGGTCGAGATAGCCCGTGTCGATGCGCCCGTCGACCACCGCCGGGTGCCGCGCCAGCCGTTCGAGGAAGCCGATGTTGGATTTCGGGCCGATGATTTCGCACGCGGCCAGCGCTTCGCGCAGCCGTTGCAGGGCCTGCGGGCGGTCGCGGTCGAACACGATCAGCTTGGCGATCATCGGGTCGTAGAAGATCGTCACGGTGTCGCCTTCGGCCACGCCGCCGTCGAGGCGCACGTGTGGCGATGGCGCGGGCAGGCGCAAGGTCTGCAGCTTGCCTGAGCCGGGCAGGAAGTTCTGGTCGGGATCTTCCGCGTACAGGCGCACCTCGATCGCATGGCCGTGGGCGTGTACTTCGCTCTGCGTGAGCGGCAGCGGCTGGCCGGCGGCCACGCGCAGTTGCCATTCGACCAGGTCCAGGCCGAGCGTCAGTTCGGTAACCGGATGCTCGACCTGCAGGCGCGTGTTCATCTCCATGAAGAAAAACTCGCCGCTCTGGGCGACGATGAATTCCACCGTACCGGCGCCGACGTAGTCGACCGCCTTCGCCGCGGCCACCGCGGCCTCGCCCATCGCGCGACGGCGGGCGGCATCGAGGAACGGCGAGGGGGTTTCCTCCAGCACCTTCTGGTAGCGGCGCTGGGCCGAGCATTCGCGCTCGTTGAGGTGGATCACGTTGCCGTGGTTATCGCCGAACACCTGGAATTCGATGTGGCGCGGGTGCTCGACGTAGCGCTCCAGGATCACGCGCGTGTCGCCGAACGAGCTGGCCGCCTCGCGCTGCGCCGAAGCCAGCGCGTCGGCGAACCCGGCCGCGCCGTGCACGATGCGCATGCCCTTGCCGCCGCCGCCGGCCGCGGCCTTGATCATCAGCGGGAAGCCGGTCTTCGCGGCCTGTTTGGCGAGATGACCTACGTCCTGATTCTCGCCGTGGTAGCCCGGCACCAGCGGCACGGCGTGCTGCTCCATCAGCGCCTTGGCGGCGGCCTTGGAACCCATCGCGTCGATGCTCGCGGGCTTCGGTCCGATGAAGGCGATGCCGGCGTCGCTGCAGGCGCGGGCGAAACCGGTGTTCTCGGACAGGAAGCCGTAGCCGGGGTGGATCGCCTGCGCACCGGTCTGCTTCGCCACGTCGAGGATGACGTCGCTGCGGAGGTACGAGTCGGCCGGGCGCGGTCCGCCGATCGGCCACGCCTCGTCGGCCTGCCGCACGTGTTGCGCGTCGCGGTCGGCTTCCGAATACACCGCGATGGTGTGGATGCCGAGGCGGCGGCAGGTGCGAATCACGCGGCAGGCGATTTCGCCGCGGTTGGCGATCAGTACGCGTTCGAACATGCGGGGTTCCCGAAGCCGTTGGTGTCGATGCAAAGCCACTCAAACTAACAGATTGCGGTGCCGGGGCCGATGCGCGGCGCAGCATGGCACGCCGCGCCGGAGTCATTCGCCGTCCCAGTAGTCGAGCGAATCCTGCTGCCGCCCGAGCACTCGGAATTTCCGCGGCTGGTCGTCCGCATCGCGCAGGCTGTCGTCGAACACCAGGTACTTGCCGGAATCCGGGTATTCGCAAATGTCCGGTGTTTCGTTGGTGCCGATCGCCAGGTAGCGCAGTTCGACGCTGCCGGTGTTGATGATCTGGTGTGCGGTTTCCGGGCCGCCGGGCGGGCAGGCGATGATGTCGCCGGCACGCAGCGGATAGCGCGCGTCGCCGTAGCGCAGCTCGCCGCTGCCTTCGAGGATGAAGAACATTTCTTCCGCGACGCGATGGTTGTGGAACGGGCAGTTGCGCTTGCCCGGCGCCACCACGGTGAGGTTGTAGCCGAGCTTGCGTGCGCCGATCCGGCTGGCGATCTCGCCCCAGCGGATGTCGTAGTCCGCGGCGTTCTTGCCGGTGGGTGTCATGGCGGGATCGACCGACTGCAGTTCGATCTGGTCAAGGTTGATGACCGGCCCGCTCATGGCACGTTTCCCGCGGCACCGACCCATGCCGGCGCGCGCTTGTCGAGGAAGGCGCCGAGGCCGTGCTGACCCTCCGGCGATACGCGCAGGCGGGCAATCAGTTCGGCGTTGGCGGCATCGATGCGCTCGGCTTGCGCCGGGTCGGCGCCGCCGATGCGCAAGGCCAGCCGCTTCGCCTCGCGCTGGGCCAGCGGGCCGGCCTTGCTCAGCAGGTGGAGCTGGCGCTCGATCGCCTCGTCCAGTTCGCCTGCGCATACCACCGCATGCAGCAGGCCGATCCGCGCCGCGGTGGCGGCGTCGAACACCTCGCCGGTGACGAACAGCCGGCGCGCCTCGCGCAGGCCGATCGCGGCGACCACGTACGGCGAGATCACCGCCGGCACCAGGCCCAGCTTCACTTCCGACAACGCGAACTTGGCGGTATCCACGCCGATCGCGATGTCGCAGCAGGCGACCAGACCCACGCCGCCGCCGTAGGCGGCGCCGTTGACGCGGGCGATGGTCGGCTTGGACAGGAACTGCAGGCTGCGCATCAGCCGCGCCAGGCGCAGCGAGTCCTCGCGGTTTTCCTGCTCGCTGGCGGTCGCCATGCCGCGCATCCAGTTGAGGTCGGCACCGGCGGAAAAGCAACTGCCGTTGCCGCTCAGCACCACCGCGCGCACGGCCGGGTCGGCGTCGGCGGCCGCCAGTGCGTCGGTCAGCGCGGCGATCAGTGCGTCGTCGAACGCGTTGTGGATCTGCGGGCGGTTCAGGGTGAGCCAGGCGACCGCGCCGCGGCGTTCGCTGAGGATGGAATCGGTCATCGGTCGTCCCTGCTGCAAATAACCCGATGATAAACCGGGGTGCGACAACAGGCTGTGGTGCAGCGGGCCGGGTGTGGGTTTATAATGCGAATTATTCTTATTTGAGAATCCAGCCTGTGCGTCTGTCCGATTTGCCCAAGGGTGCGCCTGCCGTGGTCGACCGCGTCGACGATGCGCATGCGGCCGACCCGATCGCACAGCGCCTGCGCGACCTGGGCTTCGTCGACGGCGAGCCGGTGCGCGTGGTGGCGGTGGGGCCGATGGGCGGCGACCCGTTGCTGGTCCAGATCGGTTTCACCCGCTTTGCCCTGCGTCGCGCCGAGGCGGCCCGGATCAGCGTGCGCACCGGGGTGGCGGCATGAGCGCGTCGACCTTGCGGATCGCCCTGGTCGGCAACCCGAACTGCGGCAAGACGGCGCTGTTCAACCAGCTCACCGGCGGCCGGCAGAAAGTGGCGAACTACGCCGGCGTCACGGTGGAGCGCAAGGAGGGCCGCTTCACCGCGCCCTCGGGCCGGGTGTTGCAGATTCTCGATCTGCCGGGCACCTACAGCCTCGAGGCGAACAGCCCAGACGAACAGATCACCCGCGACGTCTGCGCCGGCAACTTCCCCGGCGAGGCGGTACCGGACCTGATCGTCTGCGTGGCCGACGCCACCAACCTGCGCCTGCATCTGCGCTTCGTGCTCGAGGTCAAGCGCCTCGGCCGGCCGGTGGTGCTGGCGTTGAACATGATGGATACCGCGCGCCAGCGCGGCATCGTCATTGACGTGCCCGAACTGCAGCGGCGCCTCGGCCTGCCGGTGGTGGAGACGGTAGCGGTGAAGCGCGGCGGTGCGCACAGCCTGATCGAGCGCGTAGACGGTGAGGTGCCGGCGGCGGCACCCGTACAACCGGACGACGCGGCCAGTCGCGCCGACCTGCATGCGCAGGTGCGCGAACTGCTGGCCGCCACGGTGACCATGCCGCGCACGACGGCGGCGCTGGACGATGCGCTGGATCGCTGGGCGCTGCATCCGGTATTCGGCCTGGCGATCCTGGCGGTGGTGATGTTCCTGGTGTTCCAGGCGGTGTATGCGGCCGGCAAGCCGGTGAGCGACGTGGTCGGCGACGGTTTCGGCTGGATGGGCGAGCATGTCGCCGCGCTGATGCCGGCCGGACCGCTGCAGAGCCTGGTGGTCGATGGCCTGTTCGGCGGCCTCGGCACGGTGCTCGGCTTCCTGCCGGTCATCCTGGTGCTGTTCTTCTTCATCCTCACGCTGGAGGAATCCGGCTACCTGCCACGCGCGGCCTTCTTGCTGGATCGGCTGATGCTGTCGGTGGGGTTGACCGGGCGCTCGTTCATCCCGCTGCTGTCGAGTTTCGCCTGTGCGATCCCCGGCATCATGGGCACGCGTAGTATCACCGATCCGCGCGACCGGCTGACCACGATCCTGATCGCGCCGCTGATGACCTGCTCGGCGCGCCTGCCGGTGTATGCGCTGCTGATCGGCGCCTTCATTCCGATCCGCTACGTGTTCGGCGTGTTCAACCTGCAGGGCATCGTGTTGTTCGCGCTGTACCTGGCCGGCATCCTCGGCGCGATGCTGGTGGGCTGGGTGATGAAACGCATTCGCCGCGACAAGAGCGAGCATGCGCTGCTGATGGAGCTGCCGTCGTACCGCATGCCGAGGCCGCGCGACGTGGCCATCGGCCTGTACGAGCGCGGCATGATCTTCCTGAAGCGGCTGACCGGCGTGATCCTGGGCCTGACCGTGCTGATGTGGTTCCTCTCCACTTTCCCGGGGGCGCCGGAGGGCGCGACCCTGCCGGCGATCGACTACAGCTTCGCCGGCTACATCGGGCGCGGCCTGCAGTACGTCTTCGCGCCGATCGGCTTCAACTGGCAGATCAGCCTGGCGCTGATCCCGGCATTCGCCGCGCGCGAGACCGCGGTGGCGGCGCTGGCCACCGTCTACCTGGTGGGCGGCGAGGGCGAGGGGCTGGGGCAGGCGCTGGCGGGGCAGATCCCGCTGGCCAGCGCGCTGTCGCTGCTGGTGTGGTTCGCGTACGCGCCGCAGTGCATGTCCACGCTGGCGATCATCAAGCGCGAAACCGATTCCTGGCGCAACGTGGCGATCTCGTTCGGCTACATGTTCGTGATGGCCTATGCCGCGTCGTTCGTCGTCTACCAGGTGGCGAGGGCGCTGACATGAGTGGCGGCCTGCTGATGCAGTACGTGGTGGTCGGCCTAGTGGTGCTGGCCAGCGTGCTGCTCGTGTTCCGCAAGCTGGCGCCGAAACTGACCAACCGCTGGCTGGCGGCCGCGTCGATCCGCTGCGGCCGGCCCGGGCGCAGCGCGTGGGTGCGGGCCTTCGCCCGGCGCCTGCAGCCGAAGGAAGCGACCGGGGATTGCAGCGACGGCTGCAGCACCTGCGGCGCCTGCGGCCCGAAGCGGCCGGCGGCGGCACGGTCGGGTGAATCGATGCCGCTGGAATTCCGGCCGCGGCGGTGACGTGCGACGGTACCACAAGGGCGGGCACGGCCCGCCGGTTCTTGCCAGATGAACTTAAAGCGGCGGGCCGTGCCCGCCCTACAAAGACAAGACACAAAAAAGCCGGCTTGCGCCGGCTTTTTCATTTGACGCGGGTCGCGCTCCGGCTTACGCCAGTTCGCGGATCTTCGCGTTGAGGCGGCTCTTGTGGCGGGCGGCCTTGTTCTTGTGGATCAGGCCGCGGGCGGCGTAGCGATCCATCACCGGCTGGGCGGCGGTGAACGCGGCGACGGCGCCGGCCTTGTCCTTGGCCTCGATGGCCTTGACGACCTTCTTCAGGGCGGTGCGGACCATGGAGCGTGCGCTGATGTTGCGCAGGCGGCGCTGTTCGGACTGGCGCGCGCGCTTCTTCGCGGACTTGATGTTGGCCAAGGTAGAACTCCGGGATGCAGTGTTGGGTTGGTGGAAAAAGACGCCAATTATGCGGTCGATTCGCCTATGCGTCAATCATTTAGGCGGCCAGGCGCAGGCCCCGGGCGGGTGTCGCCTGGCCGGGCGGGCCGCGGTGCCGGTATTTTGCCACAGGACGGGCTGTCATCCTGCCCGCCGCGGCTGTCACACTACGCGCCCCGTGCGCCCGGTCCCGCGAAGGTCAAAGACTGCCCCATGAAGTCCCCCAGCATGCTCCGCGGACTGCTCTCGTTCAGCAGCATGACGATGGTTTCGCGGGTGCTCGGCCTGGTGCGCGACATGTCGATCAACGCCGCGTTCGGCGCCAACGGCGCCACCGACGCGTTCTGGGTGGCGTTCCGCATTCCCAACTTCATGCGCCGGCTGTTTGCCGAGGGCTCGTTCTCCACCGCCTTCGTGCCGGTCTTCACGGAAGTGAAGGAGAAGGGCACGCACGCGCAGCTGAAGGAGCTGATGGCGCGGGTGTCGGGCACCCTGGGCGGCGTGCTGCTGCTGATCACTGCGCTGGGCATCATCTTCGCGCCGCAGGTGACGGTGCTGTTCTCGCCCGGCGCGATCGACGAGCCGCGGAAGTTCGAGCTGACCGTCGAGTTGCTGCGGCTGACCTTCCCGTTCCTGCTGTTCGTGTCGCTGACCGCGCTGTCCGGTGGCGCGCTGAACAGTTTCCATCGCTTCGGCTTGCCGGCGCTGACTCCGGTGATCCTCAACCTGTGCATGATCGCCGGCGCGCTGTGGCTGTCGAAGCGGCTGCAGACGCCGATCATGGCGATGGGCTGGGCGATCCTGGCGGCCGGCATCCTGCAACTGCTGTTCCAGTTGCCGGCGCTGCGCGGGCTGGACCTGCTGACCCTGCCGCGCTGGGGCTGGAACCACCCGGAGGTGCGCCGGATCATGCGGCTGATGGTGCCGACCCTGTTCGGCTCGTCGGTGGCGCAGATCAACCTGCTGTTCGACACGGTGATCGCCTCGCTGCTGGTGGTCGGCTCGCAGAGCTGGCTGTCGCAGGCGGACCGCTTCCTGGAGCTGCCGCTGGGCGTGTTCGGCGTGGCGCTGGGCACGGTGATCCTGCCGTCGCTGTCGCGCCATCACGTCAGCACCGACACGGCGGGCTTCTCGCGCGCGCTGGACTGGGGCCTGCGCGTCACCCTGCTGATCGCGGTGCCGGCGATGTTCGCGCTGATGCTGCTGGCCGGGCCGCTGGTGGCCACGCTGTTCCAGCACGGCCACTGGAGCGCGCACGACACGCACATGGCCACGCTGTCGATCACCGCGCTGAGCTTCGGCCTGCCGGCATTCGCGCTGGTCAAGGTGCTGCTGCCCGCGTTCTACGCGCGCCAGGACACGCGTACCCCGGTGCGTGCGGGTGTGGCCTCGCTGCTCGCCAACATGCTGCTTAACGTGGTGTTCCTGGCGGTGCTGTTCGAGCTATGGGCGCCGGCCGAGTTGAAGCAGCTGTCTTGGCTGGACGGCCTGGCCCGGTTGCCCGGCCTGCACATGGCGCTGGGCCTGGCCAGCGCGGTGGCCGCCTACGTGAACCTGTGGCTGCTGTGGCACTGGCTGAAGCAGGCCGGGGTCTACCAGCGCCAGCCGGGCTGGTCGCGGCACCTGCTGCGGCTGGCGGCGGCCTGTGCGGTGATGGTGGCGGTGTTGCTGCTGGGCCGCGGACTGTGGCCGGACTGGACCCACGGTGTGTCGGTGCTGACCCGGCTGTGGCATCTGGCGGCGCTGGTACTGGCCGGCGGGGCCAGTTACGTGGCCGTGCTGTTTGCCGGCGGCTTCCGCCTGCGCGACCTGCGAGGGGCGTAAAGCCGCCCGAGGCTCTTTCGCGGGCGGCCTGGCCGTTATACTCACGCGATGATGAGACTTTCCCGGGATCTCGCAGGCCCCTGCCTGGCGCCGCGCGGCAGCGTGATCGCCGTCGGCGCATTCGACGGCCTGCACCGCGGCCACCAGGCGTTGCTGGCGCAGGTGCACGAGCGTGCGCAAGCGCTGGGCTGCAGCCCGGTGGTGGTGAGTTTCGAGCCGCTGCCGCGGGCGTTCTTCTCGCCGGAGCCGGTGCCGCGGCTGTCCAGCGTGCGCGAGAAGCTGCGCGGCTTCGCCGCCGCCGGCATGGAGCACACCTTGCTGTTGCGCTTCGACCGGGCGCTGACCGCGATGTCGGCCGAGGCGTTCGTGCAACGCGTGCTGGTCGAGCGGCTGGCTGCGCGCGAAGTATGGGTGGGCGGCGATTTCCGCTTCGGCCACAGGCGCGTGGGCGACGTGGCGCTGCTGGAACGGATGGGCGCCGAACTCGGCTTCCATGCCTGCACCATGCCGGCGGTGCAGCTCGACGGCGCCCGCGTCTCGGCCAGCCGGGTGCGCGCCCTGCTCGCGGCGGGCGAGTTCGCCGGGGCCGAGCCGCTGCTGGGCCGGCCGTTCGTGATCGAGGGCAAGGTGGAGTACGGCAACCAGCTCGGCCGCACGCTGGGCTACCCCACCGCCAACATCCACCTGCAGCAGCGGGTCAGCCCGATCCAGGGCATCTTCGCGGTGCGCGTGGGGCTGGGCGAAAGCGAGTGCAGCTGGCCCGGCGTGGCCAGCCTCGGCGTGCGCCCGACCGTGAACCAGGTCGCCGAGCCGCTGCTGGAGGTGCATCTGTTCGACTTCGAGGGCGACCTGTACGGCCGGCGCATGGCGGTGCAGTTCGTCGCCAAGCTGCGCGACGAACGGAAGTTCGACGGGCTGGAGCCGCTGAAGGCGCAGATGGCGCTGGATTCGCGCACGGCGCGCGAACTGCTCGGCATGAATCCGCGGCTGGCCGAGGCGTGAGCCGTATTCCGGTGCGCACGCGTATCGTTTAACTTTGCATCCTTGTGTCCGCCGTTCGGCGGGCCGCGACACTTCAGCGACGGCATCCAGGCCAATGACCCACGACTACAAGAGCACGATCAACCTGCCGCAGACGGATTTCCCGATGCGCGGCGATTTACCGAAGCGCGAGCCGGGCTGGCTGGCCGAGTGGGAGCGGGTCGGCCGCTATGCGCAGATCCAGCAGAAGACGGCGCATCGCGACAGCGTGTTCGTGCTGCACGACGGCCCGCCGTACGCGAACGGCTCGATCCACATCGGCCACGCGGTCAACAAGATCCTCAAGGACATGGTGGTCAAGTCCAAGCTGCTGGCCGGCCAGCGCGCGCCCTACGTGCCGGGCTGGGACTGCCACGGCCTGCCGATCGAGATCGCGGTGGAGAAGAAGTACGGCAAGCCGGGCGACAAGCTCGACGCCGCCCAGTTCCGCCAGAAGTGCCGCGAGTACGCCCAGCAGCAGATCGACGACCAGCGCGCCGGCTTCAGGCGGCTCGGCGTGCTCGGCGACTGGGAGCATCCGTACCGCACGATGGATTTCAGGTACGAGGCCGACATGCTGCGCGCGCTGGCGCGCATCGTTTCCAACGGCCACGTGGTGCGCGGCGCCAAGCCGGTGTACTGGTGCTTCGACTGCGCCTCGGCACTGGCCGAGGCGGAGATCGAGTACGGCGACAAGGTCTCGCCCGCCGTCGACGTGGCGTACGACGCGGTCGACCCGAAGGCGCTGGCGGCCCGGTTCGGCGTGGATGCCGGCGATGCGATCGTCGCCATCCCGATCTGGACCACCACGCCGTGGACCTTGCCGGAAAGCCAGGCGGTGTCGCTCGGCGGCGGTCTCGAATACGCGCTGGTCGAAGGGCCGGCGCGCGAAGGGCAGCGCACGCTGCTGGTGGTCGCCAGCGCGCTGGTCGACAAGGTGGCGCAGCGTTACGGCATCGGCCAGGCGACCGTGCTGGGGCATGCCGAAGGCAGGGCGCTGGAAGGCCTGCAGCTGCATCACCCGTTCTACGAGCGCATCGTGCCGGTGATCCTCGGCGAGCACGTCAGCGCCGAGGACGGCACCGGCGCGGTGCACACCTCGCCCGACCACGGTGTCGAGGATTTCGTGGTGGCGCGCGAGTACGGCATCGGCCTGCTCAACTACATCGGGTCACACGGCAACTACCGCGCCGACACGCCGGCCGCCGACGGCCTCGAACTGGCCGGCATGCACATCTGGAAGGCCAACGACGCCATCGTCGAACTGTTGCGCCGCCGCGGCGTGCTGCTGGCGTTCGCGAAGATCGAGCACAGCTACCCGAACTGCTGGCGGCACAAGACCCCGGTGATCTACCGCACCACGCCGCAGTGGTTCGTCTCGATGGAGCAGGCGGACCTGCGCGAGACCGCGCTCACCTCGATCAGGAGCGTGCGCTGGGTGCCGGGCTGGGGCGAGGAGCGCATCGCCGGCATGGTGGCCGGGCGTCCGGACTGGTGCATCTCGCGCCAGCGCACCTGGGGCGTGCCGATCGCGCTGTTCGTGCACAAGGCCACGCAGGAGCCGCACCCGGATTCCGTCGCGCTGCTGGAGCAGGTCGCGCAGAAGGTGGAGCGGGGCGGCATCGACGCGTGGTTCACGCTGGACGCGGCCGAGCTGCTCGGCGACCAGGCCAGCGACTACGAGAAAGTCACCGACGTGCTGGACGTGTGGTTCGACTCCGGCGTCACCCATTTCGCGGTGATCGGCCAGCGCCCGGAACTGCAGCAGGGCACGGCGTCGCACTACAGGGTGATGTACCTGGAAGGCTCTGACCAGCATCGCGGCTGGTTCCAGTCGTCACTGCTGACCTCGTCGGCGATCTTCGGCCGCGCGCCGTACGACGAGGTGCTTACCCACGGCTTCGCCGTGGATGCGAACGGCCGCAAGATGTCCAAGTCGCTGGGCAACGTGGTGGCGCCGCAGAAGGTGATGGACACGCTGGGCGCCGACGTGCTGCGCCTGTGGGTGGCCTCGGCCGACTACCGCAATGAGATGACCGTTTCCGACGAGATCCTCAAGCGCGTCTCCGATGCGTACCGCCGCATCCGCAACACCGCGCGTTTCCTGCTCGGCAACCTGGACGGCTTCGACCCGGCGCGGCACCTGCTGCCGGTGGATGGCAGCGTGCTGCTCGACCAGTGGGCGGTGCAGCAGGCGCATGACGTGCAGCAGGCGGTGACGGCCGCGTACGAGCGCTACGACTATCCCGAGGTGGTGTCGCGCATCCAGAACTTCTGCACCAACGAACTGGGCGCGTTGTACCTGGACATCACCAAGGACCGGCTCTACACCATGCCGACCGACAGCCGCGGCCGGCGCAGCGCGCAGAGCGCGATGTACCGCATCGCCGAGGCACTGGTGCGCTGGCTGGCGCCGATCCTTAGCTTCACCGCCGAGGAGATCTGGCAGGCTTTGCCGGGCAAGCGCGGCGACAGCGTGCTGTTCGAGACCTGGTACGACGGCCTCGCCGCCACCCAGGCCTCTCCGGAACAGCGGCGCTGGTGGACCGACCTGCTGGCGATCCGCGACGCCGCCTCGCGCGTGCTCGAGGGCATGCGCAAGGCCGAGCTGATCGGCGCCGCACTGGAGGCGAAGCTGGCGATCCATGCCGACGAGGCCACGGTGGCGCGCTACGCCCCTGCGGCCAGTGAACTGCGGTTCTTCTTCATCACCTCCGAGGTGCGTCTCGACCTGGCTGGTGGCCAGCCGGCCGACGCGGTGCTGACTGAGCTGGAGGGCGCCGACGCTTGGGTCTCGGCCACGGTCAGTGGCGCAGACAAGTGCGTGCGCTGCTGGCATCGGCGCGACGACGTGGGCAGCCACGCCGGGCACCCCGAGCTGTGCGGGCGCTGCGTCGGCAACGTCGAAGGGCCGGGCGAGGATCGCCGCTGGTTCTGACCTTGACGTAACTCCCTCCCCTGCAAAGCAGGAGAGGGCCGGGGAGGGGTA
Organism: Rhodanobacter sp. FW104-R8; assembly: GCF_001617365.1. Taxonomy (GTDB): domain Bacteria; phylum Pseudomonadota; class Gammaproteobacteria; order Xanthomonadales; family Rhodanobacteraceae; genus Rhodanobacter. The sequence goes on along the minus strand of NZ_LVJR01000029.1, from coordinate 27,167 downwards.
GGCTCTTGATCTGATCTCCCAAGGTCAAAAGCGAACCCCCTCCCAACCTCCCCCTGCATTGCAGGGGGAGGAGCCGAAGATCGCCCCATCACCGAGTCCCCGCGCCCTATGACCCCGAAACCCAACGCACTCCCCTGGCTCTGGCTGTCCGCCGCCGTCATCGTGCTCGACCAGCTCAGCAAGTGGTGGGCGTTGTCGGCGCTGCAGCCGGCCGGCGTGCCGCATCCGGTGATCCCGGGTTTCCTGAACTGGACGCTGGCGTTCAATACCGGCGCCGCGTTCAGCTTCCTCGCCGACGGCGCCGGCTGGCAGCGCTGGTTCTTCGTGCTGCTGGCGGTGGCGATCAGCGCCGTGCTGGTGGGTTGGCTGCGGCGCACGCCGCGGCGCGACTGGCGCACCGCGCTGCCGCTGGCGCTGATCGTGGGCGGCGCGGTCGGCAACCTGATCGACCGCCTGCATGCGGCACAGGTCACCGACTTCATCCACGTGCATTTTCGCCAGTGGAACTACCCGGTATTCAACCTGGCCGACTGCGGCATCACGGTAGGTGCCGTGATGCTGATCGCGTTCGGCCTGTTCGCCGGCAAGGGGCAGGGCGACGTGCGATAATCGCATCCCTGTGTGTAGGAGCCCGCTTGCGGGCGATGCTCTTGCTTTGGAGCCCCAAGGAAAAGGCATCGCCCGCAAGCGGGCTCCTACAGGATCCTGAATCGAGGTCAGCTTGGACATCCTGCTCGCCAACCCCCGCGGCTTCTGCGCCGGCGTCGATCGCGCCATCGCCATCGTCGAGCGCGCGCTGGAATCCTACGGGGCGCCGATCTACGTGCGGCACGAGGTGGTGCACAACCGCTACGTGGTCGACAAGCTGCGTGCCGACGGCGCGGTGTTCGTGGAGGAACTGCGCGAGGTGCCCGACGGCGCCACCGTGATCTTCAGCGCGCACGGCGTGTCGCAGGCGGTGCGCGAGGAAGCCGGGCAGCGGCACCTGAAGGTGTTTGACGCGACCTGCCCGCTGGTCACCAAGGTGCACATGGAAGTGGCGCGACTGGGCCGGGTGGGCCGCAGCGTGGTGTTGATCGGCCATGCCGGGCATCCCGAGGTCGAGGGCACCATGGGGCAGTGGAACCGGGCCAATACCGGCGAGATCCTGCTGGTGGAGTCGGTGGAGAACGTCGCCACCCTGACGCCGAAATTCCCGCGTGAGCTGTCCTACGTCACCCAGACCACGCTGTCGGTGGACGATACCAAGGCGATCATCGCGGCGCTGCGCGCGAAATTCCCCGACATCGAGGGGCCGCGTAAGGACGACATCTGCTACGCGACGCAGAATCGCCAGGACGCCGTGCGCCGGCTCGCCGACGCGGTCGACCTGATGCTGGTGGTCGGCTCGGTCAACAGCTCCAACTCCAACCGCCTGCGCGAGCTGGCCGAGAAGCAGGGTGTGCGCTCGTTCCTGATCGACGGCGCGGAGCACATCGAGCGCAGCTGGCTCGACGGCGTCGGGCGGATCGGCCTCACCGCCGGCGCCTCGGCCCCGGAGAAGCTGGTGCGCGATGTGATCGCCCGCCTGCAGTCGTGGGGCGTCGGCGAGGTGCGCGAGCTGGACGGCGAGCCGGAGGACATCACCTTCGCCTTGCCCAAAGAGCTGCGCATGGTCGGCGGCAACGGCTCCGCCAGCCTGTAATCCCGTAGCGGCGAGTCCCCGGCGGCGCAACGATGGCGCTGCCGCGGGTCCACATGCGCGGCGTACTTGCCCGTTGCCGTGCCGAGGGAGCATTCTTCGGGCGTAGGGCTGCGAAAGACGTCGGGAACCGGGGGACGGACGCCTGCAATGCCGCGTGCCATCAGATGCAACCAAGGCCCCGGGAAGCGCGGTTTCCCGGGGCCTTGGTCGTGCAAGGACTGGTGCCGGAAATAGGAATCGAACCTACGACCTACGCATTACGAATGCGCCGCTCTACCAACTGAGCTATTCCGGCAAAGAGCCGAGAATATTACGGGCCGAGCCGCGATGGTGCAAGCGACGATTGCGGCGCCGGCGGCGTCTGCCGGCCATGGATCGGTGGTGCCGGCCGTGCGTCAGGCTGCTGTCGGGCCGCGGTCCCGGCGGGCAGGTCACGCATACTCAGGTTTTCCGGAGCGCGGCCGACAACGAGTCGACGGCCCGCGCTGTCCGGACAGGGAGAGTCTGAATCGACTTTCTTGGGGGCGTATTGTCCGGACTATTTCGAACTTTGCCGGGTTTGCTGTTGCTGCTGACGGCGACGTGCTGCGTGCATGCGGGACCGGCAACGCAGGCATCGGTACGCGATACGGCGGCATTCGACCAGCTCATGCGGCGGCTGGACAACGGTGAGGTGATCCTCAACACCCGGGGAGCGGTCGAGCAGACCCTCGGGCGCCTGCGCGCCCTGTTGCCGCCGGACGACGCCTACCGGCAGCGCCGGTACGACTACATCTACTGCTTCCTGGCATTCGACAACGACGCGAATGGCGGTTACGCCTACGCCGGCCGCGGCATCGAGCAGGCCCACCAGGCGGGCGACCCGGAGGTGGAGGCCAACTTCCAGATATGCCGCGGCCTTTACCAGGGCCGGGTCACCACGGAGCGCGACGCGCTGCCGGCCTACGAGGCCGGCATCCGGATTGCCCGACGCCTGGAGAACAATCGCCTGGTCGCCGACGGGCTGACCTGGCGCGGCAGCGCCCTGTCGCTGCTCGGCGAGCAGGCCAAGGCGCTGTTCGATTTCCTGGAGGCGCAGCGCCTCTATGAAGCCGTGGGCAATACGACGGCCGCGCAATTCAACCTCATCAGCATCGCCACCATCTATCGCCGACTGGGGGAGTACGACAAGGCCGCCGACTATCTGCAGCAGTCGATGGTCTTTGCGCGGCGCAAGCAGGACAGGCAGGAGGAGATGGCGGTAGACATGCAGACGGGGTTCCTGGCGATCGAGCGGGGCGATGCCGCGGCTGCCGTGGCGCCGCTGCAGCAGGCCCTGGCGATCGCGCGCGCGACCGGCTCGCGGCAAAGCGTGGGATCCGCGCTGCTGGCGTTGGCGGAGAGCAGCAATGCCCGGCACCAGTACACCGAGGCGCTGCAGCAGCTGGCGCTTGCCGGCAACGAGTTCCAGGTCGTTTCGGACAAGTCCAGCACCGGCATGCTGGCCCTGCAGTCGGCCAAGGCCCACGCGGGTCTCGGCCAGCACGAACTGGCCGCGCGCGAGTTCGACGTCGCCGAGACCAACGTGAGGCAGGGCGACAACATGCGTTACCTGGCCGAGCTGTACGAGGCGCGTTCGAGGAACCAGGAGGCGCTGGGCAACCCCGCGGCAGCGCTGGCCGACCTGAAGCTCAAGATGCAGGCCGATGCCGCACTGGCGCGGATGGCCAAGACCCAGATCACCACGCTGATGGGCTACCAGTTCGACACCGAGCGGCGTGAACTGGAGAACCGCAAGCTTGCCGCCGACAAGGCGCTCAAGGAGCAGCAGCTGGCCGCGCTGGAGCGCATCCGCGGCTGGCAGAGCCTGGCCATCCTGCTCGCCGGCTCTCTGCTGCTGCTGATGTTCTGGCTGGCGTGGCGGCAATTGCGCCGGAGCCGCAGCCTGCACCGGCTGGCGCTCACCGATGCGCTGACCGGCATCTCCAACCGCCGCCACATCGAGCATACGCTGCACATGGCCATGGACGAGGCCCGCCGCAAGCATCACGAGCTGACCGTGGTCATGTTCGACATCGACCACTTCAAGCAGGTCAACGACAGCCATGGCCACCAGATCGGCGACCAGGTGCTGGAGCAGATCGTCCAGGCCTGCCAGGGCGCACTGCGCCAGTTCGACCGGCTCGGCCGCCTGGGCGGCGAGGAGTTCCTGGTCGTGCTGCCCGATACCGATCTCGAGGGCGGCCTGCAGGTAGCCGAACGCCTGCGCACTGCCGTGGCCGCCGCGAGGCCGACGGTTGCCGGCATCGAGCTGCAGCTCTCGATCAGTCTGGGTGTCGCCCAGCTGCGGCCGGCCGAATCGGGGATGGCCTCCCTGGTGCGGCGCGCCGACGCGGCGCTGTATCACGCCAAGGACAACGGCAGGAACCGGGTCGAGGCGGCGCCCTAGCGAGCTGCCTTGACCGGCGGCCGCGCCGCACGGCCGCCTGTGATCCCGATCACCCTTCCGGCGCCCCGCCGGCCGCTCGTCGGGCAATTGCTACCGCTCGTCGGCTGCAGGCTGGCCGGAACCGGGCGCCTCGGTACAGAGTGACCGCAGGGGTATCAGGGAGAATGCCATGCGGGTCTTGTCGCGTCAGCGAGGTGCTTCGCTGGTCGGGTTGCGGAAGTCGGGTATGGCCGGTGATGGCCCGCCGTGGCGCGGAGCGGCACGGCGATGCCAGTACGGCTTCACCCTGGTCGAGCTGATGATCACCCTCGCCATCGCGGTCATGCTGCTGGTGATCGCCGTGCCGAGCTTCAGGTCGCTGACCCTTTCCAACAAGCTCACCACCACCGCCAACGACGTGGTCAACGCGATCAACGTGGCGCGGATGGAAGCCATCAAGCGCAATGCGAACACGCAGCTGTGCAGCAACTCGGCCAGCGTCAACAGCGCCGACGCCCTTGGCGCGGCGTGCAGCACCCAGACCGGCGCGGTCTACGCGATGGCCGGTGCCGGCGCCAACCCGGTGCTGGCCGGCACGACCGGCATCGACACGACCGTGCAGTTGTCGGGCGATGTGGTGGCGATCCGTTTCGGCGGACAGGGGCTGGGGCAGGCCGTGGGCACCACCAGCCCCTACACCGGCACGGTCGCGGACATCTGCACCGGCCAGATGAGCAGCGACAACCATCGCGTGATCACGATGACGACCGGGTCGATTCTCGTGACCACCACCAAATCGGGAGCCTGCCCATGACGAATCGCCCCACTCCGGCCATGCGCCCCGTGCATGTGGTCGGGCAGCGGGCCGCGCGCCTGCATGCCGGCCAGTCCGGTGTCGGCCTGATCGAGGTGCTGGTGGCCGTGCTGGTGCTTTCCATCGCCTTCCTCGGCATCGCGGCGTTGCAGGCGCTGTCGCTGTCCACCAACAACAGCGCGATGGCGCGTAGCATGGCAACGATCGACAGCTATTCGATTCTGGACGCGATGCGGGCAGACGCCGCCAGTGCCAGGGGTGGCGCCTACAACACGACCGCCACGAAGGCCAGTGCCTGTCCGGCGGTGGCGACGACCGCCTCGTTGTCCAATGCGCAGCTCATCCAGTGGTGCAACCAGCTCGGTGCCGACCTCGGCAAGACGGCCAACACCATCGGTGCGATCAACTGCAGCAGCTCCGGCGATTGCACCATCACCATCACCTTCGACGACAGCCGGGGCGGGGCGGGTGGTACCAGTGCCCAGGCAGTCACCACCAGGGCCATGCTATGAGCAAGTGTTGCACCACTCATCGCGGCCTGATCCGGCGCGAGCTCCGGTCGGCAAAGCCATCGGTCGGCTTCAGCCTGATCGAACTGATGATCGCCATGTTGCTGGGCCTGATCGTCATCGGCGGCGTGGTCAGCGTGTTCCTGGCGAACCAGCAGTCCTATCGCACCAATCAGGCGCTGGGCGAGGTACAGGATGGCTCGCGCACCGCGTTCGAGATGATGGCGCAGGACATCCGGAACGCCGGACTCATCGGTTGCGATAGTGGCGGAGACATCGCGAACGTCCTCGCGAACAAGGGCACCGCCTGGTGGGCCAACTGGAACAATGCCATGAAAGGTTACGGCAGTGCCCAGGCCGATCCGGCGGCGCCTTCCGGGACAGGCGCTGGGCAGCGCGCGACTGGCGATTCGCTGGAGCTCATCGGTGCCACCAATTCCGGCCTGAGCGTGCTCTCCGACAACCATACGACGACCCTGTTCACGCTCAACGAAACCAGCCCGGACCTGCTGTCGGGTGATGTGATGATCGTGTGCGATCCCGGGAATGCGGCGGTGTTCCAGTCCAGCAGCTACAGCAGCACGGCCAAGACTGTCGGGTACGACGCCCCTGCCGGCACGCCCGGCAACTCCTCCAAGATCCTGGGCGCCACCGGCACTCCCTACACCTTCGGGGCCAACGCGCTGATCGCCAAGTTGACCGCCGTGGACTGGTATATCGGCAATACACCGGGGGTGGCTGGCGGCCTTTCGCTATATCGCGTGAGATTGGTCAACAATGCCGGATCCATCGCCACGACCGCCGATGAGATGGTGCGCAATGTCACCGATATGAGCATCAAATATCTGCAGTCGGGCAATGCCAGTTTCGGGGCGGCAAGCACGATCACTAACTGGGGGGCGGTGACTGCGGTGCAGGTCCAGTTGACGCTGCAAAGTACCAACCAGAACGCCGGCACCGACGCCAAGCCGATCACACGCATATTTACCGCCACCACCACCGCGCGCAACCGGGTGAACTGAGATGAGCCACGCTCTCGCATCCCTTCCGTCGAAACCGTTTCGACGCTGCTTCGATATCGCGGCGGGCGTGACTTCCGGTGCCGCCCATCCGGCAAGGGTGCAGCCGTTGTTCGCACAAGGTCGACATGGCCTGTCGTCACCCCGCGCCGGCCAGCGCGGCGTGGCGCTGGTGGTGGCGTTGATCCTGCTGGTGGTGCTCACCCTGGTCGGGCTGGCGGCGGTTCGCGGCACCATCATGCAGCAGAAAATGACTTCCAATTTCAGCGACCGGCAAATCGCCTTCCAGGTGGGCGAAGCGGCGCTGCGACAAGCCCAGATCACGGTGCAGGGCGTGCCGACGCCGGTGACGACGGCCACCCTGCCGGCGACCATTCGCAACTGCTCGCCGGGCAGCGGAACCGTGTGCCTGGCCAACCCACTGACGGACACAACCCTCCCGCCCGCTGACATCGTTTCCGTGCCTGTCGGGTCATTCAATGCAAACAGTGGAGGCGGCCTGGCTGCCGGTCAGCCGAAGTACGTCATCGAGTACATGGGGAATTTCAACGCACCGACGCCCACCGTCCAGCAGCTTTCGGGCTGCTCCGGTTATGCCCCATGCGGGTTGTCGAATACCGCCGATTACTATCGCATCACCGTCAGCAGCGGCCCGACGACAGCCGGGACGGATCGGGCAACCGTGACATTCCAGACCATGTTCAGGCGATGACGCCGTGGTGTGCGCTTGCCTGACGTCATTCGACACGTGCCAGGGGCTTGCGATGCCCTCGTATGTGGCTTAGTCAGTTGTGAACAGGGGTGCCGAGGCTCCAGTGATCCACCGGCATCCACCAGCATCAAGGTCGTCACATAGCCGAACATTGATCGGCGCCAGTCTAGAGACAACGGGAAAGGCCATGTCCATCAAACTCACCAAGCTGGTATCCCTGTTCGCAGGCCTGCTGTTCAGCTGTGCGGCCACGGCACAGACCACCACCTACAAGGACAATTTCTCGGGTGCCACGAGCACGTTGAGTTGGCTTGCGTTGAATGATGCCTGCCTCACGGCGGGTACAGCGGCTAAAAGCACGGGGGTCATACCGGGCTGCGCAAATATAGGGGTGACCGCCCCCGTGGACGCGGCAGGTTCCGGCGCGCTTCGCCTCACCCCTGCTTTGGGTAACCAGACCGGCGCGATTCTCTCGAATTTCACGTTTCCGTTGAGCCAGGGCATGCAGGTCACGTTCACCACCTATACATACGGTGGCGACAGCGGAGGCACTGCAAAAAATGGTGCGGACGGCATCACATTCATGCTGACCGACGGTACCGCGGTTGCTCCTACGGTAGCCGGTGGACTGGGTGGCAGCCTCGGCTACAGTTGTTCCAACGTCAATCCCACCTACGATGGTATGGCCAATGCTTATCTGGGCCTGGGTATCGATGAGTATGGCAATTATCTCAATCAACCCGATAACACCAGTACCGGCATCCTCAATTCGAACGCTAGCGGTGGCACGAAGGCGTATGGCACCAATTCCTTTGGTACTAGTGGACAGTATCAGCCTGAGCGGATCGGATTGCGGGGTGCCGGCAACACGAATTGGGCGTGGCTCAAAACGCAGAATCCTGCTTACTACAATGACAGCAGCCCGAATAAGGCGAAGGTCACCGCTGCTTGCAGTAAGGGACAATATGTAAAAACCTTTACGACGTACGTAGACGACAATGGAACAACGATACAGAGTCCGACGGCCTATGCGGCAATTCCATACAACTACAACGCGATCGCTGGCGGCTATCGGGTGCTGCCTGACAGCACCCTGATTGCCAATGAGGCCACGAAGGTACGATCCACCCCGTCTGCCCCCACTGACACCACCAAGAATGCATGGCCGATCACCTACAAGTTGACGCTTTCTCCGGCGGGCTTGTTGAATTTTTCATTCAGCTACAATAACGGCGCTTTTCAGCCGGTATTGGCAAACAGGTTGATTACGACGGACAACGGCCCGTTGCCCACATCCTTCCGTTTCGGTTTTTCCTCGGGTACAGGCGGCAGCAACAACGTCCATGAAATCACCTGTTTCCAGGCGTCACCGCTGCAGTCCAACAGCAGTGCGAGCGCGAACACGGTGCAGTCGGGACAGGTGAAGACCGGGTCGCAGATCTACCTGGCGTCATATTCGTCGGACAACTGGTGGGGTTCGCTCGTATCCGATTCGCTGGTCACCATCGGCGGGAAGCTCAGCGTTGCATCGACCGCCAACTGGGACGCCAGGTGTGTGCTTACCGGCGGACCATGCGCGGCGATGGGAACGGATGCGTCAGGCAATCCCACGACCAGCGTTGCGGTGCAGGGGCCTGCCGCACGCACGCTGTTAACCTGGGACAGCGTCGGCAGTACAGCCTTGCCGCTGCAATGGACCAGTCTCACCACGGCCCAGCAGACAGCCTTGAACAGCACCGATGCTTCAGGTGCGAACCGTGTTGCCTGGCTGCGCGGCGACCGGACGGTCGAGCAGTTGGCTAGCCCGACTCCCGGCACGCTGCGGGCACGCACCGCGGTGCTGGGCGATATCGTCAACTCCAGCCCGACCTGGGTGGGCGCTCCGGTCGCGGCTGCCAATCCTGATGTGTTCAGCGATGGCCTCTACGGGAGCTCGGTCAGCCCACCGGAGAATGGCAGCAGTGCCCAGGCCTACAGCGCCTTCGCCAGCACCAACGCGACGCGCCTGAACGTGGTCTACGTGGGCAGCAACGACGGGTTCCTGCACGGTTTCGAAGCGGGCGCCAACAAGACCGACGGTACCTATGACGCCACCAAGAACGACGGCAAGGAAGTTCTCGGATTCATGCCTTCGGCGGTGCTTTCCAGCGCGGCGACGGTCAGCCTCACCAACCCCACCTACGTGCACAACTATTTCGTGGACGCCACTCCGACGGCGGGCGATCTGTTCTACGGAAACGCGTGGCACACGTGGCTGGTGGGTGGCGTGGGAACCGGCGGCTCGGAAATCTACGCACTCGATATCACCGATCCGACCAAGTTCACGGAAAGCACCGCTTCGTCGGTGGTCATCGGCGACTGGACCAGTGCCACCACCGGGCTGTCGAATCTCGGGCAAACCGTCGGTTCGCCGATCATCACCCGGATGCACAACGGGCAGTGGGCGATCATCTTCGGCAACGGACTGGGCAGCGGCAAGAGTGCCGGCGTCTATATCGGCCTGGTCTCAAGCACCGGTGCGGTCACGTTCCAGTTTCTCGACACGGGCGTGGGCTCGGCCACCAGCGCGAACGGCATCGCCTATGTCGCTTCGGCGGACCTTGATGGCGACCACATCGCGGATTACCTGTATGCCGGCGACCAGCAGGGAAATGTCTGGCGCTTCGATGTCACCAGCAAGACGGCCACGAGTTGGGGCGTTTCGAAATTCGGCAATGCAGCGGCAACTCCGCTGTTCGTGGCCAAGGACGGAAGCGCCACGCCCAAGCTCCAGCCCATCACGACCGCGACCACCATCGCGGCTATCAAGACAGGCAGCGTGAACCGGGTCATGGTGCTGTTCGGTACCGGCCAGAAGACGCCGCTCACCGCCACCAGTCCGGATGTCTATGCGACCGGTACCCAGACCTTCTATGGCATCTGGGACTGGGACATGACGGCTTGGAACGCGGCAGCAAGCCTGAAGAGGCAATACGCCAGTCTGACGGGTACCCAGGCGATAGCCCGCAGCGCGCTGCTGGCACAGACCGTGGTGGCAACGACGGCTGGCCCGGGCGGCACCAGTCTGGTACTCGGCTATCGCACCCTGAGCACGAGCAAGGTGGTGTGCTGGCAGGGCAGCACGACCTGCACGACGGGCAATACCCAATATGGCTGGCTGTTCGACTTTCCCGACACCCAGGAGCAGGTCATCTACAACCCGGCCATCGTGGGTGGCGCGGTCGTGGTCAGCTCGGCCATCCCGCCGGTCATTTCGGCCGCGAAATGCAATCCCGGACTGCAGAGCGGCTGGACGATGGCGTTCGACCCGTCGTCGGGTGGAGCGCTGCCCGGGGGCTTTTTCCCGAATGCGAGCGGAGCGTTCGGCACGGCTTCCGACGGTTCGGCTGTCGCTGGCATCCGGCTCGATGCGGTGGGTAGTCCGACCACGGTGACGTACGGCGGGCAAACCTATATCGTCACCCAGACCGTGACGGGCAGCGCCGCTCTCAGCCAGGTGAATCCACCGAGCAACGATGTTCCGTCGCGGATCTCCTGGAGGGAAATCAGGAATTGATCAGCGTCGGCACGACATCCAGCCGGGAGAAGTTCATCGACCGATCGCTCATCACTCGCCAGAATGTCACTCTGGCGAGTGATGAGATCTGCCGCTGATCTAGATATTCGACGCGCCCATCTGATTTCGATGAGGCGAAGGTAAAGTTGGTTGGCCGATGGGGGAGCAAGCGACGTCATGAACGGATCATTCTGCTGGCAAATGAAGTACCGCTGCTCGGCGCGGGGTTTCACCCTGCTCGAACTGATGATCGTGGTGGCCATCGTGGCCATCCTGGCTGCGATTGCCTACCCCTCGTATACCAATCAGGTCGTCAAGACCCGACGTTCCGCGGCGAAGGCATGCCTGTCGCAGTACGCCAATTACATGGAGCGGTACTACACCACCAACCTTCGCTACGACCAGGATGCTGCAGCCGTTGCCAATCCGTTCACGAAGTTGGACTGCGATACGCAGACCGCGGCGTATTACACGTATAACGACGGCACGCCGGGTCAAACCACCTACACGGTCAAAGCTGTCCCCGTCAACGCGCAATTGGCCGCTGACACCCAGTGCGGCACGCTCTCGTTGGACCAGACAGGGAAGCGCAATGTGACCGGTACGGGCACCGTGGATCAGTGCTGGTGATGTAGCTGTGCTTCCTGTGGACGGGGAGCATCGCAGAAGATCAAGAGCGAACCCCTCCCTGACTCTCCTGCGACCGAAGGACGCCCCTTTGGGACAAGCAGGAGACTGGGTTGGTGGCAGTTGTGGGCCTCAGGACGACTGCAGCCGCTTCCGCAGGCCACCCTGACGCCGGATCGGGCGACTCAGTGCCGCGCGCAGCGAGCCATCGGTAGCCCAGATCTCGGCGTGGCTTCTGGCGCGCGAGATGGCGGTGTAGACCAGTTCGCGGGTGAGTACATGGTTGTCTTCGTCCGGTGGGAGTATCACGGCCACGTCGCGATATTCCGAACCCTGGCTGCGATGGATGGTGATCGCCCAGGCGCTTTCGTGCGCGGGCAGGGCGCGTGGTGAGAAGCTGCGCAGGCCGGCGTTGCCGTCGCGGTCGCTGAGCTCGAACCACACGTGCAGTCCCTCTGCGCCTTGCAGCGCGATGCCGACGTCGCCGTTGAACAGGCCGCGGGCGTAGTCGTTGCGGGTGATGATCACCGGACGGCCGTGGTACCAGGCGTGGCCGCTGTCGATACCAAAACGGGTGGCGAGTCGGCGCGCGATCAATTCGTTGAGGCCTTGCGCGCCAAACGGGCCGTCGCGTAGTGCGCAGAGGATCTGCAGCTGATGCAGGTTCTGCAGCGCGGTGCCGGCGTCGATGGGCGAGGTCAGCAATGCCTGCAACAGTGCGGCATGCCGATCGATCCAGCCGTCGACGCAGGCACGCAGGGCATGCGGGTTGGGGCAGTGGCGCAGGTGCAGGTCGCCGTCACTGCGCTTGCCCAGCAGCGCGTCCAGCCAGGCCGGGTCGGGCGCGTCGCGCAACGCCTCGACGCCGCGCTGCAGGCCGCTGCCGGCGCGCCAGCTGTGGGTCAGCGTGAGTACCTGGCCGGCCAGCGGTGTGTCGCCGCCGGCGCTGCCGGGCGCTTGCTGCAGCAGCGGCGCGAGCAGGCCGGCCAGCGCTGGCGGCAGCCGGTTGCGCGGTGCGCCGGCGACGATGTCGGCCAGCACCGAGCCGGCATCGACCGAGGCCAGCTGGCCCGGGTCGCCGAGCAGGATCAGTACCGCCTCGGGGCGCAGCGCCTGCAGCAGCTGGCGCATCATTGCCAGGTCCACCATCGACGCCTCGTCCACCACCACGATGTCCTCGGCCAGCGGGTTGTGCGGGCCGCGGTCGAAGCTGTCGTCCATCGGCCGGTAGCCGAGCAGGCGGTGCAGCGTGCGCGCATCGGCGTGCGGGATGTGCTGCAGCAGATTCGGCAGGTTGGGCCGAAGCAGCTCCGTAGGGCGGGCAGTGCCCGCCGGCGCTTGATCTTCGTTGGGGTGGTGAAGAGCGGCGGGCGGTGCCCGCCCTACGGGGTCGTCGCCCAGCGCTGTAGGGCGGACATTGTCCGCCGGCGGTTGGTCTTCGTTGGGGTGGTGAAGAGCGGCGGGCAGTGCCCGCCCTACGGGGCGGTCGTCGGCCAAGGCGGCCTGCAGCTCGGCCTTGCCCCTGGCGATGGCCTGCACCAGGCGCTGGGCGGCCTTGCCGGTGGGCGCGGCGAGGGCGATCGACGGCCGCGCCGGCAGGCCGCAGGCCTGCGCGTGCTGCAGCAGCATCAGCAGCATGCGCACCACGGTGGTGGTCTTACCGGTGCCGGGGCCACCGGTGAGCACGAAGAAGCGCGCGCCGGGCACGGCGGCCACGGCGGCGCGCTGCCAGTCGGTGGCGCCGCGCGGCATGCCGGCGAACAGCGTGTCCAGGTCGCTGGCCAGGGTATCGGCGGCGATCGGCAGCGTGCGTTGCGCGCAGCGCCGCAGGATCGCCTCGGCGAGCTTGGTTTCATGCTGCCAGTTGCGCCACAGGTAGAAACGCCCCTGCGTATCGAGCACGAACGGGGTGAACGAGCTGCCGTCGCCGACCCAGTCGTGCCGGCGCAACTCGCCCAGGGCGTCGGCGTCGAAGCCGGCGTCGGTATCCGGGTCGGTCAGCGTGGCGCAGGAATGGCCGTGGCCTTCGGCACGGCTGGCTGCGCGCACGGCGGCAGCCAGCGGAGCGGAGCCGGTGCGCCCGAGCACCCATTGCGCCAGGCCCTGGTCGATCGCGCGCTCGTCGGCGTCGGCATTGGCGGCTTGCGGCAGCGGGAGGTTCATGCCACGGCCTCCTGCGCACCGGCGAAGGCGTCGTCGAGCGCCTCGATCAGGGGCGCCGGCCAGCGCCGGCGCCACACGCCCAGCCCGGGCGCCAGCCCCAGCGCGCGCACGAAGAGGTACCAGCTTTCGCCGAGCTGGCGTTCGGCCGTATAGCCGTCCATGCGCTGGCGCAGGTAGCGATGCAGCGCCACGGTGTAGAGCAGCGCCTGCAGCGGGTAGTGGTGCTCGGCCATGGCGGCCTCGAGCGAGTCGCCCTGGTAGTCGCGCAGCCGCGCGCCGAGCCAGTTGGTCTTGTAGTCGAGCACGTGGAAGCGTCCGTCCCAGGCGAGGATCAGGTCGGCGAAGCCGGTCAGCATGCCGTTCAGCGTGGTGGCGTCGAGGCTGGCCGGCACCGCGTCGGCGTGGCCGTGGTCCGCGCAGATCCGGCGCAATTGCGCCAGCGGCACCTGCCGTACCGGAAACTGGAACTCGAACTCGGTAATGCGCTGGTCGGGTGCGAGGTCGAGCAGGCGCAGGCCGTCGCCCAGGTCGGCCTGGCGCGCACGGTCGATCATCCGGCCGACGCGCTCCAGCGCCTCCTCATGGGCGAGGTGCGGGGCGGCGACGGCCTGCGCGCCGAGCTGGCGGTGCAACAACTGGCGCTGGTCGGGCCAGACCGGGCCGGACTGCGCCAGCTCGAACACGCGGTGCACGGCGTCGCCGAAGCGCGGGCCGCGCAGCGGGTAGAGCGCGAGCAGGCGGCCATCTTCGGCGGCATCATCCGCTTCGATCGCCGGCTCCTCCGCGCCGGCTTCGTCGGCGCCGCCGCTGTCGTCGATCAGCGCCGCGGCGGCATGGCGGGTCAGGCCGCTGAAGCTGTGCAGCCACTGGAACGGCCGCAACGGCGGCAGCGGCGCCTGGGTGGCGCGCGGCGCGGCGGTTTCGGCCGGTGGCCGGTAGCGGGTGAACGTGTCGGCGAACGGCGCGCACAGTTGCATGCCGCCGAGCGCCCCGGCCATGGCCGCGAGCGAGGCTTCGCCCGCGGGCAGCGCCAGCGCATGCTGGGCCTGTCCGACCAGCAGGTCGATCGCCGCCCATTGCCATGCCTGCGCATCGCCGTCGGGCAGCGGGCCGCGGTCGACCCAGTACACGTGCACGGCATGCACGGCGCGGGTCAGCGCCACGTAGAGCAGGCGTAGGCGTTCCTCCAGCTCCTCGCGGAAGTGTCGGGCGCGGTGCTCGGTGAAATGCATCGAGCCCAGGTCCACGCAACGTCGGCCGGCGTCGTCGTGATAGCGCAGCAGCTTCGGCGCATAGATGCCCGTTCGGTTGCCGATGCGCCACGGCAGCGGCAGGAACACGATGGGGAATTCCAGCCCCTTGCTGGCGTGGATGGTCAGCAGCTGCACGCGGCGGGCGTCGCTCTCGATGCGCAGCTGGCGCTCGTCGGCGGCTTCGGCATCGCCGTCGCTGCCTTCCCGACGCATCTCCTGCAGCCAGGCGTACAGGCCGTCCAGTCCTTGCCGCGCACCTTCCTCCGCGGCGAGCAGTTCGCCGAGGTGGCGCAGGTCGGTGAGCACGCGCTCGCCTTCCGGCAACGCCAGCAGGGCGGTGGCGCGCGCGGCCAGCAGTTCGCCGATCAGGGCCAGCACGCCGCGGCCGCGCACCAGCGCGCGCCACGCCTCGAAGCGTTCCAGTTCGTGTTCGAATGCGGCGGGCTGTGCCTGCCAGTCGCGGAACTGTTCCAGCGTGGCGCCGAGCAGGGTGGTGGCCAGCGCGCCGCGCACGGTCTGGTCGTCGTCGGGATGCAGCACGGCGAACAGGACCAGCTCCAGTTCGCGCGCGACCTCGCCGGCAAAGATGTTGCCGCGGCCGCTGCCCATGCAGGGCACGCCGCGTGCGACCAGCCGCTGGCGCAGCGCCACGATCTGGTTGTTGGTGGACAGCAGCACGGCGACGTCGCCGGGTGTCAGCGGGCGGCCGCCGATCGCCCGCCGCGGGTCGTTGAGCAGTTCGGCGATGCGGTTGGCGCAGTCGTCCAGCGCCAGCGATTCGAGTTCGCCGAGGGCCTTCAGCGGGCGATTCCTGTTGTCCACGGCATCGCCGCGGAACGGGTGGAACACCAGCGGCTGCGTCACCGGCCGGCCGTCGACGGTGTACGGCTGGTCGTCCGCCTTGCCGGCCGGCGCGACCGGCTGGTAGCGGATCTGCGGCTGGCCGAAGCCGCCCTCGGTATGGCCGTACCAGGCGTTCAACGCTTCCACCAGGGCACGGCTGGAACGGTGGTTGGTGCCCAGCGAGAAACGCTGGCCGGCCTGTTCGCTGGCGCGCAGGTAGGCGGCGATGTCGCCGCCGCGGAAACTGTAGATCGCCTGCTTGGGGTCGCCGATCATCACCAGCGTGCCGCGCTCGCGGTAGATCCGCTCGAAGATGGCGAACTGGCGCTGGTCGGTGTCCTGGAACTCGTCGATCAGGGCGACCGGGAAGGCGTCGAACAGGCGGTCGGCCAGCACGTCGTCGGCCTGTTCGCCGCAAAGCCGCTGATACACCGCGTCGATCAGCATCGAGAACGTCATCACGTGGCGCTGGCGCGCGCGCCGCGGCATCTCCTCGCGGCAGGCCTGTGCCGCCGCGGCCAACACCGCGCCGCGGACGAGGATGTCGCGCATGCCGAGCAGCGGGCGCAGCGCCTGCAGGGCGTGGATCAGCGGATGGTCGGCGATTTCACCGGCGCGGGCGGCGGCCGTCTGCGCTGGCAGGTTTTCCGGCTCGAACACGTCGCTGAGCGACCTGGACAGTTGCGCCTCGTCGTCGTCTCGCAGCGCCTGGGCGATCTCGCCGAGCCGGCCGCGCAGTGCCGCATTGGCCCGCTTGTACAGCGTCGCGTCGTCTGCCAGCCGCTGCAGCTCGGCGATGCTCACGTCCGTGCGCAGTACGGCGAGCGCGCGTTCGAGTTCGGCCAGGCCGCCGGCCTCGATCCGCGCGTCGGCATGGTTCGCCAGCCCGCCGAGGTCGCGCAGCAGGCCCTCCGGGCCGTCCCTCAGCAGCAGCTCGGCTTCGCGCGGGTCGACCTCGCCGGCGAGGTAGCGACGGCGCCAGAAATCCTCCACGCATTCGCGCATCAGTTGCTGCTCGTCGAACAGCTGGTCGTCGGCGAAGGCGGCGCCGCTCTCCAGCGGGTAGTTGCGCTGGATGCGCTGGCACAGCGCGTGGATGGTGGAGACCGGCGCACGGTCGAGGTCGCTGCGGGCGAGCTGGATCCGGCGTAGCGCGATGCGCGTGCTGTCCGCGTCGGGGCACAGCGTGGCCAGCCAGCTTTCCAGGGGATCGGCGCTGGCCGCGTCGCGGGTCGCGGCTTCGAGCAGGCGCTCGGCCTCGACCAGGCGGCGGCGCAGTCGCTCGCGCAGTTCCTGCGCGGCGGCGTCGGTGAAGGTGGTCACCAGGATCTGCTCCACCGGCAGCCCGCGCTCGAGCAGCAGGCGCAGGTAGATCACGCCGATGTTCCAGGTCTTGCCGGTGCCGGCGCTGGCCTCGATCAGCACGCGCCCGTGCAGCGGCATCCGGCGCCAGTCGAGCGGGGGCAGGGCGGTGGCATCGATCATGGGGCGAGATACCGTTGCAGGAGCGCACCCTGTGCGCGATGCCTTTGGGTGGACCCGTGCGAAGAGCGTTCGTGCACAGGGTGCGCTCCTGCCAGGAGGTTCATGGGCGGGGTTCCTTCAACAGCGTCGTGTGCCCCGGATCGAGCACGCCGCAGACCAGTTCGGTGGCGGCGATGAAGGCACGGTGCGCGGGGCCGGTTTCGTCGAAAAGATCCAGTCCGCGGCTCAGCAGGGCCGCGTAGCCGGGTGCGTAGTCGCGCTCGCCGGGGTTGAAGCCGTCGCCTTCCCACGCCGCAATTGCCTTGGCGCGGCGGTCCTCCGGTTCGCTGGCGGCCCAGGCCTGTGCGGTACGCGGAAAGAACAGCAGCGGTCGCTGTTCGGCGGCCCGGCATGCCTCGATCAGGCGGCGCAGGCCATGGCGCAGCCGGTCATCATCCTGCGCCATGACGGCGTCGAGCATGCCGGCTCTCTGGGCAACCAGCACGCTGCCGCCGCCCCGCGTCCGCCAGACCTGCTCCAGCAGCGTGGCCTGCAGGCGGCTGCCGTCATCGGCACGGGCGAGTTTCAGGCAGGCCCAGTCGATGTAGAAGGCCAGCAGATCCTTCAGATGGGCAGCGCGCCCCGGGCGGGCGTCGAACCACAGCAGACTGTCGCCGGCGCCATGGAACACCCGATCGACCACGCCGGTCAGGCGCAGGCCGTCGCCGAGGTCAAGGTCGATCGCCTGCGCCTGCGGTTGTGCGCTGCCGCCGGCAAACAGCGGTTGCGCCTGCGCGAGCAGGGGGCGCAGCGAGTCGCGCAGCCGTATCCAGGTCTGCTCGCCGATCGCGCCGCCAGCCAGCATGCCCGAGCGGGCGAGCCATGCCGGCGGTTCGACCGGCAGTTCGTCGCGGCCGGCGGCGAGCGCCTCGAACAGCAGGCGGTGGTCGACCCGCTCGATTTTCTCCAGTGGCGTCTCCAGCGGTTCGCGGTCCGGCCAGCCGTTGTCGTCCAGTGCCTGCAGGCTGATGCCCTGGCCGCGTTGCAGGGCGTCACGCACGGGGTCGCGCCAGAAGCGCTTGAGCGCGCCGAGGCTGATCTCGCCGCCGGCCACGGTTTCCGGCGCGGCTCGCGGCGGGTCGAGGAAGGGCGGCAAGCCGGCACCGGCCGGCGCGGCGGCGAGGAACGTCGGTTCGTACGAGAACAGCCGCGGATCGTGGCGGGGCTGGCCCTGCGCATCGCGCTCGTAGTAGCGCGCGTCGAACGGCTGCAGCGGGTGGCGCACGTGCCAGGGCCGTTCGGCCTTGGCGTCGGCGGCGAGGCCGTGCTGTTCGTCGAGGAACTGCAGCAGCTCGGCCAGCGGTGCGGCGGGGTTGCGCGGCTTGCCGTCGTGCACGCCTTCGCCGACGTAGCTGACGTGCAGCGCGTCGCGCGCGGACATCAGCGCCTCCAGGAACAGGTAGCGATCCTCGTTGCGAGTGTCGCGGTCGCCGCGGCGCGGTTGGCCGAGGATCCGGTTGAGGCCGGCGTCGTGGCCGGGGCGCGGGAACTCGCCCTCGTTCATGCCGAGCAGGCAGACCACGCGGAACGGGATCGAGCGCTGCGGCACCAGCCCGCAGAAGGTCACCCCGCCGAGCAGGAAGGCCTGCCGCTCCGGCATGGCGTCGAGCGCGCCGCGCAACGCCTCGCGCACCACGCTCCATGGCAACGGCGTGTGGACATCGGCCTCGGCGGCCTGGCCGGCGAGGCCGGCGGTGAGCCGGCGCAGGGCGTCGAGCGCGTTCTGCTCGGCGGCATCGCGCGGGTCGGCGAGGAACAGCGCATCGAGCCGCTCCAGCAGCCATGCGCTCCACGCGGCCAGCGGGCGCGCGCCGGCAAAGGCGTGACGCACCTGGCGCAGCTCGCCGAGCAGGCGGTCGAGCTGGCCCAGCGCCTCCACCGTGCCGCCGGCGATACCCTGCAGCGGCAGGATGCCGTCGAGCAGTTCGCCATCCGCGTCCTGGCCCACGATCAACCCGGCGTACATGCGGTCGAGGCCGAACTGCCATGAATTCGCGTCGACCGCGGCCGCGCCGGCCGCGGCCTTCATCGCGGCATCCAGGCCCCACGCCACGCGGGCGCGGCGCAGCCAGCGCTCCAGCGCGTCGCGGCCACCGGCGTCGATCGCGAAGCGCCGCGCCACCGCCGGCACGTCGAGGAAGTCCAGCACCTCGCTGACCGTGAAGCGGCTCTCGGCCAGGTCCAGCACCTGCGAAAACGCGTTCATCAGCGGGTGCGCCTGCGCCAGCCCGACGTCGGCCAGGTGCCAGGGAATGTGCAACGGATCGCTGCGGTACTGCGCCGGCTCGCCGAATACCGCCGCCAGGTACGGTGCGTACGCGCCGATGTCCGGCGCCATCACCACGATGTCGCGGTGCTGCAAGGCGGGATCGTCGGCAAGGAAGCGCAGCAGGGCATTCTTCAGCACCTCCAGCTCGCGCAGACGGGTATGGCAGGCGTGCACGCGCAGGCTGGCGTCGTGGCTCAGCGCGGGCAGGATGTCCTCCAGGCTGGCACCGCCGGCCCGTTGCTCGCGGATCGGCGCGCCCACCAGCTCCGGCTGCAGGCAGCGGATGCTCGACTGCAGTCGGTCTAGCAGCGAGCTGGCCCGGCCGAGCGGCTCGGCCTCGTCGAGCGGGTCGCGCTCGTCGATCGCGTCGCATTCGTCCAGGCTCAGGCAGAAATCCTGCGCGATGCGGCCGAGCGCCACCAGCAGCGGATGGCCGACCTCGTAATACAGCGCCTCCGGGTCGTCCGCGTGGGCGAGCAGGAAGCGTTGCTTGCGCAGATAGACCCAGTGCTCGCGGCAGGGGTCGGGGAAATACAGGTGCACCGGCGTGTGCAGCGCGGTCGCCTGCAGCGCCGCCAGCACGTCGGGCGGCAGGTGGCTGACGCCGAACACGTGCAGCGGCGGGTCGCCGGCCAGCCCGCCGCCGGCGCGCAGCGCCTGCAGCAGGGCGGCGCTGCGCTGCGCGCGGTGTGGCTGCGGGATGGCAGCCCGCAGCCGCTGCCACAGCGCCGCCTGCCAGTCGCCGCCGTGCTGCGCGGGATGCTGCTCCCAGTCGAGGATCCAGTCCGGCCGGTAGATCAGGTACTGGGTGTACAGGCCGGCCAGGTGCTCGGCCAGCTGGAAGCCGCGCCGCGCGGCGTCGTCGCCGGCCAGGTAGGCGGCGACCTCCGGCGCCTTCAGCGAGGGTAGCGCTGCCAGCAGGCGCCAGCGCAGCAGTTCGTGCCGGTACGCGCCGCCGATCAGCGCCTCGTCGCCCAGCACGCGGCGGGCCGCGCGCTCGAACCATTGCCACGGCAGGATCATCTCGATGTTGGCGGCGATGCCGTGCCCGCCATGCGGCCCGCTGCGCTGCGCAAGATGGCCGAGCAGCCAGCGCTGCAGCCCCGGATGCGCCACCACCACGGTCTGTGCCGCCAGCGGATTGGCCGGCCGCTGCGCTTCGAGCTGCAGCGCCAGTGCATCGGCCAGCCGCTCGGTGCGGCTGCCGCGGTGGACGATCAGTCCGCCCGGGTTGTCCCTCATGCCTTCCTGCCCTGGTTGACGCAACCCGCACAGCATACCGAGCCGCGGCTCATCGTTTGCGATGGCGGCCGGCAGGCGGGGCGGCGTGTCGATTTGCCGGTCCGCCGTTCGTCATTCGCATAGAGCCGGGATGGCCTGCCTGGCTCCCACTCATTCGAAGGAGACACGACGATGCGATGCATGGTGATAGTGAAGGCGACCCCGGACTCGGAAGCCGGCGTGATGCCCGGCGAGCAGCTGCTGACCGCGATGGGCCGCTACAACGAGGAGCTGGTGAAGGCCGGCATCATGCTGGCGGGCGAGGGCCTGCAGCCCAGTTCGAAGGGCGTGCGGGTGAAGTTCTCGGGGCATGCGCGCACGGTCATCGACGGGCCGTTCGCGGAGACCAAGGAGCTGATTGCCGGCTTCTGGCTGTGGCAGGTGAAGTCGATGCAGGAGGCGATCGAGTGGCTCAAGCGCGCGCCGTTCGACGACGATGCCGAGATCGAGGTCCGCCAGGTGTTCGAGGCCGAGGATTTCGGCGCCGAGTTCACGCCCGAACTGCGCGAGCAGGAGGAGCGGCTGCGCGCGCAGATCGCGGCGAAGTCATGAGCCGGGTCGAGGGCCGGTCCTGGCAAGGGCGCGCCGGGGAGCAACCGCCATGCGTTTCATGATGTGGCTGATCCCCGGCGCCGGCGCGGTCGAGGGCGAGGCGCCGGGGAACGGGTCCGATGCCGATGGCGCGGCCGCGATGGCGCGGTACAACCACGCCTTGTGGCAGGCCGGCGTGCTGGTTGCGCTGGACGGGTTGTGCCCGCCCTCGATGGGCGCGCGCATCTTCTTCGCCGGCGGCGGGGCCGAGCTCGTCGATGGTCCGCGCAGCGGAACGATGGGCGTGCCCGCCGGCTACTGGATGGTCGATGTCGCGTCGCGGGACGAGGCCATCGCCTGGGCCTCGCGGTGCCCGGCGGCGGCCGGCGAGACCATCGAAGTGCAGCGGGTGCAGGAGTTCGCCGACCTTGCCGTCGACGTGCAGCGGGAATTGACCCGGGACGCCGCCGTGCGCGCGCACGGCGCGGAGCGGGGCGGCCCCCGCCGCCGCCCCGTCGCCGCGTCCTGAGCGAGGCCGCGGGACCGGCCTCGCAGGCGGGCGTGGGCCGGAAGCAGGAACGGCCTTGCGCCGGCGCGGTGGGGATGGTGTGATCGGTCGCCATGAGCGTGACCGATACCCATCGCACCATCGACGCCGTCTGGCGGATCGAGTCGGCCCGGTTGATCGCCGGCCTCGCCCGCATGCTGCGCGATGTCGGCCTGGCCGAGGAGCTGGCGCAGGATGCGCTGGTGGTGGCGCTGGAACAGTGGCCGCATACCGGCGTGCCGGACAATCCCGGCGCGTGGCTGATGACCACCGCGAAGCATCGCGCGATCGATCGGCTGCGCCGCAGCAAGCTGCTCGAACGCAAGCACGAGCAGCTGATGCACGAGCTGGAACACGAGCAGGAATGTGCAAGGTCCGCGGACGAGGCGGCGCTGGACGACCCGTTCGGCGACGACCTGCTGCGGCTGATCTTCACCGCCTGCCATCCGCTGCTTTCCATGGAGGCGCGCGTGGCGCTGACCCTGCGCCTGCTCGGCGGCCTGACCACGGAGGAAATCGCGCGCGCCTTCCTGGTGCCCGAGCCGACCATCGCGCAGCGCATCGTTCGCGCCAAGCGCAGCCTGGCCAAGGCCGCGGTGGCGTACGAGGTGCCCCGCGGCGACGAGCTTGCCGCACGCCTTTCGTCGGTGCTCGGGGTGATTTACCTGATCTTCAACGAGGGCTACTCGGCCACCGCCGGCGACGACTGGATGCGCCCGGCCTTGTGCGAGGACGCCCTGCGCCTGGGCCGGGTGCTGGCCGGCCTGATGCCGCGCGAGCCCGAGGTGCATGGCCTGGTGGCGTTGATGGAACTGCAGGCCTCGCGTTCACGCGCACGCGTGGATGCGAGCGGGGAGCCGATCCTGCTGCTGGAGCAGGATCGGGCGTTGTGGGACCGGTTGCTGATCCGCCGCGGTCTGGCCGCGCTTGAGCAGGCCCGGAAGCTGGGTGGCGCGCTGGGCCCGTATGCGCTGCAGGCGGCGATCGCCGCCTGCCACGCGCGTGCGCTGACCAGCGGGGAAACCGATTGGCCGGGCATCGCCGCGCTGTATGCGACCCTGGCCCGGGTGGCGCCGTCGCCGATCGTCGAACTCAACCGTGCGGTGGCCGTGGGCATGGCGGGCGGCGCGGCAGCGGGCCTCGAACTGGCCGATGCCCTGGTCGACGAGCCGAGCCTGCAGAGATACCACCTGCTGCCCGCGGTGCGGGGCGATTTGCTGGCCCGGCTGGGCCGCGTCGACGAGGCGCGCCGGGAATTCGAGCGGGCGGCCGCACTGGCCATGAACCGGCGCGAGCGCGAGCTGATGCGCAAGCGCGCCCGGACGTGCGGGGAGCACGCGCCGGCCGGGTGAACGGCACCAGTCCGGGCCGTGCGGGGTGCCGTCGGCGCGGTGGATTAATGCGTGCTGCCATGATGAAGTAGGCCGACAATCGGTGCACCGTTTGTTCGTTCGGGGAAATCGGCAGGCGGATGAACAGCCAGGAACAGGCACGCGGCGAGCTTCGCGAACGCTTCTACCGGAGCGTGGCGGAGACCCTCGCGCTGCTGCGTGCGGCGCCGGATCGCGACCGACGCCTGATCATGGTCACGATCGCGGGCATCCTGGCCTCGACCATGGATCTTCCGCTGGTCTGGATCGGGCGGCGCGAACCGGGGCACAGCAATGTCGAGGTCCTGGCGGCGGCGGGACCCGCCGCGGACTATGCCGCCGCGCTGCGCCTCAGCACGGATGAATCCGAGCCCGGCGGTCGCGGGCCGGTGGCGATGGTATTGCGCCAGGAGCAGGCCCGGGTGACTTCGGTCGATGCGACGGAGTTCGCGCCATGGCGCGACGCCGCGCAGCGGCACGGTTTCGGCTCCTGCATCGTGGCCGCATCGAGGACGCGGGACGATGGCCAGCTGGTACTGGCCGCCTATTCCCGCGACGACGGGCCCGGTCTGAGCCGGGAATTGCTCGACTGGGCGCAGCGACTGGTCGACGAGCTGGGCCGGTTCTGGGACCACCAGCTGCTGCTGGAGCGCAGCGTGCGGATGAGCCGCTACCGTGATGCACAGCGCACGATCCAGCGCGCCTTGCTCGAGCAGCCTGATCCGGAATCGGTCTACCGCACGCTGGCCCAGGCGCTGGCCGACATTGCCGGTGCCGCCGCGGTCGACGTGTTCGCGGCCGATGGCGCCGACCACATGCTGCGGCGGGTGGCCCTGGTCGGGCCGATCGCGGACATCCTGCGCGGCCTGCCCCTGCCGCCGCGGCACGACGACGGTCCCACCGTGCTTACGCCGACACAGGCCTTCATGCAGGGCGCGCCGGTCATCCGGCGCCACCCACGCGGCGCGCCGCGGTCCGCCAGGGCCTTCCGCAAGGAATTGCTCGAGCACGCCGGTGCGGTGGGATGCTGGCCGCTGTTTGCATCCCCCGCCGATGCGATCGGCACGGCGCGGGCGCCGACCGGCGTATTCGTCGTGGTAACCGTCGAGCCGGATGCCTTCGACGGCGAGATGTGCCGCCTGCTGGACGAGATCGCCGACGCGACCGGGCTGGCGTTGCGCCAGCACGCACAGCGGCACGCCCTGCTGCAGGAGCAGGAGCGGCAGACCTACCTGGCCCTGCACGACGATCTCACCGGCCTGCCCAACCGCCGTGCGCTGGATCGGCACCTCGAGATCGTGCTGGATCGCGCCAGGCGCCGCGGGCGCATGGTCGCGGTGGGGCTGCTCGACCTGGACGATCTGAAGCCGATCAACGACCGCCACGGCCATGCCGTGGGCGACCGTCTGCTGGCCGAGGTGGCGGAACGGTTCCGGCAGATGCTTCGCGCCGGCGACTACGTGGCCCGGCTGGGCGGCGACGAGTTCGTGCTGGTATTCGAGGATCTCGAGCGCGAGGAGGATCTCGACGGCCTGCTGGAGCGGGTCAGCGGGGCCCTGCGGCGTCCGCTGGCGATCGATGGCCAGGCCATCTCGGTGGGCGCCAGCCTGGGCATCGCGCTGTACTCCGGCGAGGTCCAGGCCACCGGCGAGCAGCTGCTGCGCCGTGCCGATCAGGCGATGTACCAGGTGAAGTCGCGCAAACGGCACCGCTCGCGCTGGTGGTCGCTGGTTTCGCCCCATGGCGTGACGGACCAGGCCGACGAGCTGGATGCCGCCGCCTCGCCTTATGGCGAACATGCCGCCATGCTGCTGGGCGGCTGCAGCCAGGCATGGGAGCCGCGGTTGCCGGGTATCGTGGAAATCTTCCATGCCGGGCTGCATTCGCATGACGGCATCGCCAGGTTGCTGGACCTGCTTCCGGCCGCGGATGTGCGGGTGTTCGAGCAGCACCTGCTGCTGCATCTGCAGACCCTGCTGCGGGCGGACCTCGATATGGCCGGCCACCGCGCCCGGGCGACCCGGACCGGCCTGTTCCATGCGGCCTGCGGGCTCGAGGAAGTCTGGCTGCTGGAGGCGATCGAGCAGTTGCGCGACATCCTGGCCACCACGCTGGCCGGCGTCGGCCAGACCGAACGCCGCGCGCTGGCGGTTTTGCTGCAGCGGCTGGGCATGGAGCGGCAGTGGCAACTGGAAAGCATGCGCGCGCTGCAGCGCCGCCGGGTGGCCTTGCTGGCCAGGATCAATGCGCTGGCGTGGTCGGCCGAGGGCTACCTGGAACTGATCCAGGGTGTGGCCGACATCCTGGTGTCGCACGAGGAAATCATCGCCTGTTCGGCGGGGCGCCCGGATGCGTCGGGCCAGCTGACCTACGAGGCAGTGGCGGGAACGGCGTTTGCCGAATACCTGCACGCGCTGGTCTGCGGCAACGCACCGCCGATCCGGGTCGATGCGGACCAGCCGGAAGGGCAGGGTCCCAGCGGGCGCGCCTGGCGCACGGCGACGATCCAGCGGTGCGCCCATTACGCGAGCGACCCGTCGATGGCAGGTTGGCGCGACATCGCATTGAGCCTCGGCGTGGTCTCCAACGTCGCCATTCCGCTGTGCCCGTCGCCGCTGCAGCCGGCGGTGGTGCTGACCGTGTACAGCCCGTACGCCGGCGGTTTCCACAGCGAGGACCAGCGCGCTTTCCTCGAGCAGATCAAGACCGTGCTGGATCTCGCCCTGGCGCGCCTGGCGCCGCCGCGCCAGGGCACCGAGCTGCTGCCGTTCTTCGTGCGCGAGCGCTGGCGCGCGATGGTCGCGACCGACGCGCTGCAGATGCACTACCAGCCGCTGGTCAGGCTTGCCGATGGCCGGATTACCGAGATCGAGGCGCTGGCACGGTTGCGCGACGAGGGCGAGCTGCTGGCGCCGGCCAGGTTTCTTCCCGCGTTGGGTGCGGACGATTTGCTCGTGCTGTTCCGCCAGGGGTTGGCCCAGGCCGTCGCCTGCCGCGCAGCGCTGTTGCAGGCGGGCCATGCGCTGGACGTTTCGGTGAACGCGCCCGCGGCCGCACTGGAGGATCCGCGCTATGCCGAGGCGGCGGCGGCGGTGATCGCCAGCAGTGGCTGTGCGGCGCAGGCGCTGCTGTTCGAGATACTCGAATCGCCGATCGGCACCGAGCATGCCGCCGTGCCGCAGGATTCGGGCATGCAGTCGCTCAAGGCCCTGGGCGTGCGCCTGGTCGAAGACGACCTCGGTGCGGGCTACAGCTCGCTCATCCGCCTGCGCCAGTGGCCATTCGACCGGATCAAGATCGACCAGGCCATCGTCAGCCAGGTTCGGCAGGATCCGCTGGGCACCCTGCGTTTCATCCGCCAGCTGATCCGGATCGGGCACGACCTGCGGCTCGAAGTGGTCGTCGAGGGGCTGGAGTCGCCCGATCTGATCGAGGCTGCGACGATCCTCGGCGCGGATTTCGGCCAGGGCTATGCGCTGGCGCGACCGATGCCCGTCGACGCGTTGCCCGCCTGGCTGGCGGATCACCGGTGGGGGCAGGGCTCCGCCGCATGGCCGCAGACCGGGCTGGGCGCGCTCGCCGGCGAGCTGCGCTGGGAGGAGCAGTTCATTGCCTTGCCGGCCGAGCCGGCGTTCTGGGCCCGGCATGCGCAGGTCAACTGCGACCCCGGCGAATACCTGCAGCGCCCGGGGCTCGATGCGGCGATGAATGCCGGCCACCGGACGATGCACGTCGCGGCGATGGCCGGCCCGTTCGACCCCGGCTACCGTCGCGAGCGCGAAGCCTTCCTCGCGCTGCTGGTCGAACACGTGCTCGGCAACCTGCATCCCTGAGGGGTACGCGCCCGCCGAAACGAACAAGGGCCTGGCGATGCCGGGCCCTTGTTCGCTGGATTCGATGGTGGGCGGTACAAGGATCGTTGTGTGACACCTGCCGTGTGAAGTGCCCGTTGCTACACGCACGCTGCGCATTTGATGGTACTTGAACGACGAAACCGGCCGCGGGGGCCGGTTTCTGGATCGGTGGTGGGCGATGCAAGGATCGAACTTGCGACACCT
>NZ_LVJR01000028.1 GCF_001617365.1 Rhodanobacter sp. FW104-R8 | reverse complement strand
TCCGCGTCGGCGCGCGGACCAGCATCCAGGACGGCGCCATCGTGCACGTCGCCCATGCCGGCCCGTACGGGCCGGGCTACCCGTGCCTGATCGGCGAGGGCGTCACCATCGGCCACGCCGCGGTGGTGCACGCCTGCAGCATCGGCGACTACTGCCTGATCGGCATGCACGCCAGCGTGCTGGACGGCGCGGTGGTGATGAAACACGGCTTCGTCGGCGCCGGCGCGCTGGTGCCCCCGGGCAAGGTGGTCGGCGAACGCGAGCTGTGGCTGGGCAACCCGGCGAAGTTCGTGCGCCTGCTCAGCGACCGCCAGATCGAGCAATTGCACTACTCGGCCGACCACTACGTGCGGCTGAAGGACGAATACCTGGCGTCCGCCTGATCGCCCGGCGATCACATCCCCCCGCCGTTCGCCCGGCGGATGCGTTCGGCTTCCGCCTCGTGCTGCCGTGCCTCGATTTTGCGCGCGGCGGAAAGCTTGCCGCCGAGCAGGGCCAGCGTGAAATTGTCGCGATCGAACTCGCGCAACAAGTCGATCTCGCGGCGCGCTTCGTCCAGACCCTTCTGGTTGATGGTGCGCTCGATCTCCTCCGAGGCCTGCGGGAACGATTCGCGCAGGGCCTCGTTGGCGGACTTGTTGCTCGGCTCCAGCTGCAGCACGCTGAGGTAGAACTCGAATGCATTGCTGCCGGCCGGCGCGACCAGCCGCCCGTCATGCATCGCGTCGC
Organism: Rhodanobacter sp. FW104-R8; assembly: GCF_001617365.1. Taxonomy (GTDB): domain Bacteria; phylum Pseudomonadota; class Gammaproteobacteria; order Xanthomonadales; family Rhodanobacteraceae; genus Rhodanobacter. Next base: position 179,289 of record NZ_LVJR01000028.1, on the reverse strand, counting down.
GGGCCAAGCCGAGCAGGATTGCGGTGCCGCTTTGCGCGTCGTCGCCCGGCGCAGCCGCGGAGCCGGCCGTTGCGGGCCCGGCCACGTTCAATGCGGCATTCGCCGTCGCCCGGGTGTACCAGAAGACCCCACCGGCGGCAGCCAGCAGGAACAGACAGACGAGCGCGATCGCGTATCGGTGCGATACGGCGGAAAGAAAGCGGGGCATGACACCTGCTGCGCAAACCGATGCCGCGCGCTGGAGCTTCCGTCATCGGCGCGCTCCCGGCGGATGGCGGCACCTTAGCGGCGGCACATTGCAGTTATGTGGCGACGCCGCGGCGGCCAACCCCGCGGGCCGGCGCGCTCACGCCGCCCGCTGGCGCAGCGACTGGAACACCGGCTCGGTATCCGGCCGCCGGCCGTGCCACAGTTCGAACGCATCGGCGGCGGTTTCCACCAGCATGCCGAGGCCGTCGACCGCATAGCGGGCGCCGGCCGCCTGGGCCCAGGCCAGGAAGCTGCCGGCCGCCGCGCCGTAGGACAGGTCGTAGCACAGCGCGCGCGCGCCGACCAGCGAGAACGGCAGCTGCAGCGCCATGCCCAGCACGCCGGCCGAGGTGGCGTTGACGATCAGGTCGTAGCTGCCGATATCGGCGAGGTCTTCCCAGTAGCGCGTATGCGCCCGCAGCGGGTCGCCGATCGCGTCGGCCAGCACGTCGGCCGCCACCGGCGAACGGTTGGCGATGGTCAGCGTTTCCACGCCGGCATCCAGCAGGTTCCACGCCACGCCGTGCGCGGCGCCGCCGGCGCCCAGCAGCAACGCGGTATGGCCGCGCAGGTCCAGGTCGTGGCGTTCGGTGATGTCGCGCACCAGGCCGGCGCCATCGGTGTTGTGCGCGGCCAGCCGGCCGGCGGCCAGCGGGGTCAGCACGTTCGCGCTGCCGGCGCGGGTGGCCGCCACGCTGCGCTGGTCGGCCAGCGCGAACGCGGCGGCCTTGTGCGGCAGGGTGACGTTGGCGCCGCGGCCGCCGCCGGCGAAGAAGCGGTGCACCGCCGCGGCGAAATCGGCCGGCGCCGCGTCGATCGCGCGGTACTCCAGATCGATGCCGAACTGCCGCGCGAACGCCTGGTGGATCAGCGGCGACAGCGAGTGGCCGATCGGATGGCCGAACACGGCGAACTGGGCGGCTGGCATGAAGAAAAATTCCCCGGTGGTTGCTGGCGCCCATTCTACGTGGGGGCCTGCCGCAAAGGGGGTCGCAGCCGGTGAGATGGCGGCGCGCCAGCCTGCGCTCACCCATCACGACGAAACCACCGCCATGCGCATTCAAGCCTTGCCTCCCGCCCACCATCAACGCCTGCTCGGCGTCGCCGTGCTGTGGCTGCTGGGCGGCGGCGCCTTGCTGCTGAGCACGCTGGTGCCGGCGCACACCGACCTGCTCGGCTGGACGCCGGCGTTCTGGCTGGTCGGCGCGCCGCTGGTCGTGCTGCTGGCGCTGGAGCCGGCGCTGCCGCGGCAGCTGCTGGCGCTGTGCCGGCCCCGCCGGCGCATGGTCCGCGGCGTGGCCTGGCATTAGAGCAACCCCTCGCCTGAAGGACTCCCTTCGGTCGCCCAGCCCTCCCGCAGCTCTGCCAGGGAGGGCGCAGGCGTGCCGGTCAGTGGGTGGTGCCGACCTGGCGCTTGCGCTCCATCCGGCGCAGGAACTCCTGCATGATGCGCAGGTACAGCTCGTCGCCCAGATGGGCATCCTCGACGCCGGCGTCGACCGACGGGTTGTCGTTCACCTCGATCACCACCGGCTTGCTGCCGACCTGCTTCAGGTCGACGCCGTAGAGGCCGTCGCCGATCGGCTGGGTCGCCCTCAGCGCCAGCTTCACCACCTCGGCCGGCGCATCCTTCAGCGCGATAGTCTCGAAGCCGCCGGACTTCGCGGTGCCCTTGGCGCCGTGGTTGTAGATCTGCCAGTGGCCACGCGACATGTAGTACTTGCAGGCGTACAGCGGCTCGCGGTTGAGCACGCCGACGCGCCAGTCGAACTCGGTGTAGACGTATTCCTGCGCCAGCAGCAGCGCGCTGTGCTGGAACAGGCTGCTGGCCGCCTGCGCCAGCGATTCCTCGTCCTCGACCTTGACCACGCCGCGCGAAAACGAGCCGTCGGGGATCTTCAGCACCAGCGGAAAACCGAGCTTGGCGACGACTTCCTTCATGCCCTTGCTGTCGTCGCGGTAGAGGATCTCGGTGCGTGGCACCGCCAGCTTGCGCGAGACCATCAGGTCGTTGAGGTAGATCTTGTTGGTGCAGCGCAGGATCGAGCTGGGGTCGTCCATCACCACCATGCCTTCCTTCTCCGCGCGGTGGGCGAAGCGGTAGGTGTGGTTGTCGCTGGCGGTGGTCTCGCGGATGAACAGGCCATCGTACTCGGCCAGGCGCTGGTAGTCGTTCTTGCCGATCGGGTCGACCTCGATGCCGAGCTCCTTGCCCGCGGCGATGAAGGACTTCAGCGCCTTGCGGTTCGACGGCGGCATCTGCTCCTTCGGATCGACCAGCATCGCCAGGTCGTAGCGGAATTGCCGCCGCGCGCGCGGCTTGCGCCACAGCTTGCGCGAGAAGCGATCGAGCTCCTCGGCGAAGGCGTCCTCCTGCGCATCGACCAGGGTATGCAGGCCCACTGGCTTGATCGAGCTGACCTGCCACACGCGGTCGCGCTCGAACTCGATGCGCAGCAGCGGGCAGGGGAACATTTCGAACACCTGCCGCGCCAAGTCCTGCAGCGCCGGGTAGGCGGTCTCGCCGAAGTACACCAGGATGCCGAAGTCGGTGGTGTCGCGACCGCCGGCGGGCAGGAAGTGGGTGAGTTTCTGGTTGAGGTCGTCGATGTCCAGGCCGTACAGCGAACGCCGGCGCAGGTCGTTCACCGTGCGCACCGAGGGCATCACGCGGTGCCCGCGCGCTTCGGCCAGCAGCGACACGTAGTAGCCGGTGCCTAGGTACTTGTAGCTGCGGCACAGGTTGATCACCTGGGTGCGCTCATTGTCGCCGCCGACCGGGGTGCGCAGATAATCCATCGCGCTCATCACGTCGACGGAGGGGTAGTACGAAGCCCAGTCGGAGGCTTTTTCAACAACGATGACCAGACGGGCCATGACACCACCCAGACGATGCGGCACTAGCAGGGGAAATCCCGCGCGAAGCGCGGCGGGACAGGCAGGGGTCGAAGTTTGGCACAGCGTGGGCGTGGCACAAGGGAAAGCGCTGAAGCGTGAATGAATGGACCCCGGCGCGCCCGCCCGCGGGCGCCGGCGGCGCTGCGCGAAGGGCGCGCCGGCTGCTAGAGTCCGCGCGTGCCGACCATTCCCATACCCTCGTCCCCCGAGCACGCGCGCCGCCCCGCACCGGAGCCTGCCCGCCTGCCCGCCACGTCCGCCGGCGTGCGCGTACGCCGCGCCGACACCACCGACCTCGACGCCCTGGTCGCGATGGAGCAGCGCAGCTTCAGCAGCGACCTGCTGAGCCGCACGCAATACCGCCGCCACCTGGACAGCGATTCCGCGCTGGTGCTGGTGGCCAGCGACGGCCACCAGCACGTGCTCGGCGCGGCCGTGCTGTTCTTCCGCAAGGGCAGCGGCGTGGCGCGGCTGTACTCGCTGGCCACCCTGCCCGAGGCGCGCGGCCGCGGCATCGCCGCCGCGCTGCTGGAGGCCGCCGTGGCGGCCGCCCGCCGCCGCGGCTGCCGTGCACTGCGGCTGGAAGTGCGCACCGGCAACGCCGCCGCGATCGGCCTGTACGAGCGGCGGGGGTTTCGCCGCACCGGCCACCAACCGGGCTACTACGAGGACGGCGAAGACGCCTGGCGCTACGAGAAGCCGCTGGACTGAGCGCCCGGCTCAGCCGCCCAGCGGCTGTCCGATGCGCCGCTCGGTGGCCTCGTCCGGCCGCGCCACCAGCGCGCCGGTGCGCATCAGGCTGACGCTGTAATGGCCCTGGTCGACCAGCGGCAGGAAGGCGCCGCTGCCGTAGACAGTGTCGACCTCGGGCAGCCAGCGCGGATACTGCTTTTTCAGGTCGAGCAGGTCGAACGCGCCGGCTTGGCCGAAGCCGACCACCGTGCGCGGCGCCGTGGCCTCCTGCGCGGGATCGTCGTAACGGCCGGACAGCCGGTCGAGCCGGTACAGCGGCGGCACGCCGGCCAGCAGGGCGGGCAGTTTCCACTTCAGCACCACTGCCTCGAGGCGCCAGTCGTCGCCGGCCAGCGGCACCTGGCGAGTGCTGCCGTCGGGCCAGTTGAGGGTGAGCACCCAGCGCTGCGGCGACAGGATGCGTGCGTCGATCTCCACCACCGGCGCCTCCTCGCCGAGCAGCCGGTAGCCGCGCAGCGCATAGCCGGCACCGGCCAGCAGCAGGGTCAGCGCGAAACAGGCCAGGCACAGCAGCGCGCGCCAGCCGGCGGCGAGCGGGCGGCCGCCGTGCAGGCGCTGGCGCAAGGCCACCAGCTGCGCCAGGGTGAGCAGCGCGAAGGCCGCCGCCAGTATCAGCAGCACGGTCATCGGCATGCGCAGCAGCGCGCTCCAGTCCATCGCGGTTACCTCATCGCCTCGTCGGGCAATTCATCCGCGCATCATAACGGGCGCTGCCGCAGCCGCGCCGGCGCGGCTCGCTATACTGCGGGCGTCCACAGGAAACCCGCCATGCGCCGATCCCTCTTGCTGCTGCCGTTCTGCCTCGCCATCGCCACGCTCGCCGGTTGCGGCAACAAGGGCCCGCTGGTGCTGCCGACCCAACCCGCCGCAGCCTCGACCACGGCGAAACCCGCCGCGCCAGCGCCGCCGGCCAGCGCCGGCAACCCGCGCTGATCGCCCGGCCATGCCACTGCGATTCTCCAAGATGCACGGCATCGGCAACGACTTCGTCGTGCTGGATTGCCGCCATCGCCCGTTCGCGCTGGACGCCGCGCAGATCCGCGCGCTGGCCGACCGCCACACCGGCGTGGGCTTCGACCAGCTGCTCAGCGTCGAGCCGGCGCGCGACCCGGCCTGCGCGTTCTACTACGGCATCTGGAACGCCGACGGCTCGCCGTCCGGCCAGTGCGGCAACGGCGTGCGCTGCGTGGCGGCGTGGCTGCATCGCGCCGGTGCGCTGGCGATCGGCGACGACGTGCGGATCGAGAGCCCGTCCGGCCCGGTGACGGTGCGCCTGCTCGGCGCCGACGAGGTCACCGTGGACATGGGCGAGCCGGTGTTCGAGCCGGCGCGGATTCCGTTCGCGGCCGACGCGCCGGCGACGCATTACCCGATCGCCGTGGGCGGCGACACGCTGCAGATCGGCGCAGTGTCGATGGGCAACCCGCACGCCGTGATGGCGGTGCACGACTTGGCCGACCCCGCGCTGCAGCGGCTCGGCCCGCTGCTGTCCGGCCACGAGCGTTTCGCGCAGGGCGCGAATGCCGGCTTCGTGCAGCGGCTCGACCGCGGCCACCTGTGCCTGCGCGTGCACGAGCGCGGCGCCGGCTGGACGCTGGCCTGCGGCACCGGCGCCTGCGCCGCGATGGCGGTGCTGCACCAGCGCGGCGACGTCGGCGACACGGTGGCGGTCGAGCTGCCCGGCGGCAGCCTGCGCATCGACTGGGCCGGCCCCGGCCATACGTTGTGGATGACCGGTCCGGCCGCGTTCGCGTTCGAGGGCGAGTGGCCGGTTCCGGCCGCCGCCTGACGGGGCGGTTGAAGCGCGCCCGCGTCCATCGCACACTCCAGCCGGACGGCGCGCCTCCTTCGTGCGCCGCGCAACGGTTCGAGGACATTCGCGCATGACCGCCACCCTGCTCGACGACGCCACCCAGGCCCGCGTGGTTGCCGCCTACCTGAAGCGCCATCCGGAATTCCTCAGCGAATACCCGGAGCTGGCCGCCAAGCTGACCATGCCGCCGCGCGAGCAGGGCGGCGCGGTGTCTTCGCTGGCGGTGTACCAGCTGCAGAGCCTGCGCGACAAGAACGCGGAACTCGAACGCCAGCTGGCCGAGCTGATCGGGATCGCCGCCGAGAACGAGAAACTGATGGAACGCGTGCACGCGCTCACCGTGGCGCTGCTGCGCGCGAGCACGACGGAGGTCACCGCGCGCACCGTGGTCGCCAGGCTCAGTGCGGATTTCCATACCGAACAGGTGCGCCTGCTGCTGTTCGGCGACCAGCCGCCGCTGCCGCGCGCCGACTGGCTGCAGCAGGTCGCCGGCGGCATGGCCGCGCTGCCGGAGTTCGCCGAGTTCCTGCGCAAGAACGAACCGGTCTCCGGCCGGCTCTCCGCCGAGAAGCTCGCCCGCCTGTTCGGCGCCGATGCCGGGCAGATCCGCTCGGCCGCGCTGATGTGCCTCGGCGACTGCGGCATGCTGGCGATCGGCAGCACCGACCCGGACCGCTTCCAGCCCGGCATGGGCACGCTGTTCCTGAAAATGATCGCGGCCACCATCACCGCCGCGCTGGCCCGCTCGCGGGATATCGCCTGAGCCGGCCATGACGCCGGCACAACAGGTCGAGCGCTGGCTCGCCCGCCTCGCCGACGAGCGGCACGCCTCGCCGCACACGGTGGCCGGCTACCGCCGCGACCTGGCCAAGCTGCTGCGCTTCATGCAGGAGCAGCGGCTGGCGGCGTTCGACGCGCTGGACGCGAACCGGATGCGCACGTTCGTCGCCGGCGAGCACCGCGCCGGCCTGGCGCCGAAGAGCCTGCAGCGCCTGCTGTCCTCCTGCCGCAGCCTGTTCCGCCAGCTCGGCCGCGAAGGCGCGCTGGCGAGCGACCCGTTGCTCGGCGTGCGCGGCCCGAAGGTGCGCCGCAAGCTGCCGCAGGTGCTCGACGTGGACGAGGCCACCGCGCTGGTCGAGACCGGCGGCGACGGCGCGCTGGCCACGCGCGACCGCGCGATGCTGGAGCTGTTCTATTCCAGCGGCCTGCGCCTGTCCGAGCTGTGCGGCCTGCGCTGGCTCGCCCTCGACCTCGACGAGGGCGAGGTGCGCGTGCTCGGCAAGGGCGGCAAGACCCGCATCGTGCCGGTCGGCCGCCACGCCGTCGCCGCGCTGCGCGCACTCGGCGCGGAACACGGCATGCCGGCGGACGGCCCGGTGTTCCCCGGCCGCGGCGGTGCGCCGATCAACCCGCGCACGGTGCAGCTGCGCATGAACAAGCTGGCGCTGCAGCAGGGCATCCCCAAGCACATCCACCCGCACCTGCTGCGGCATACCTTCGCCAGCCACATGCTGGAATCCTCCGGCGACCTGCGTGCGGTGCAGGAGCTGCTCGGCCACGCCGACATCGCCACCACCCAGATCTACACCCACCTGGACTTCCAGCACCTGGCCAGGGTGTATGACGCCGCGCATCCGCGGGCGAAACGCAAGCCGTGACCGCCGTGCCCCCTCCCCTGTCATGCAGGGGGAGGAGCCAAAGCCCGCGACATTGAAGCCCCACCCCCGCGGCCCCATCTCCTGCGTTCAGACATCTTCCCGCGGAGCTCCCATGGAATCGTTCCACGCCACCACCATCGTCTGCGTGCGTCGTGAAGGCCGCGTCGTGATCGGCAGCGACGGCCAGGTCACGCTCGGCAACACGGTGATGAAAGGCAATGCGCGCAAGGTGCGCCGGCTGGGCAAGGCGGGCGAGGTGGTGGCCGGGTTCGCCGGCGCCACCGCCGATGCGTTCACCCTGTTCGAGCTGTTCGAGCAGAAGCTCGAGAAGCACAACAACAACCTCACCCGCGCCGCGGTGGAAATGGCCAAGGAATGGCGTACCGACCGCCGCTTCGGCCGGCTCGAGGCGATGCTGGCGGTGGCCGACTGCGAGGCGTCGCTGCTGATCTCCGGCAACGGCGACGTGGTGGAGCCCGAGCACGGCCTGATCGCAATCGGCTCCGGCGGCCCGTTCGCCCAGTCCGCGGCGATGGCTCTGCTCGAGAACACCGAACTGGACGCGCGCACGATCGTCGAGAAGGCGCTGAAGATCGCCGGCGACATCTGCATCTACACCAACCACAACGTGTCGATCGAAGAGCTGTAAACCGCCTCGGTCCATCGTCATCCCGGCGAAAGCCGGGACCCAGCGCCTGTAACCGCGACCACACTGGATCCCGGCTTTCGCCGGGATGACGGCCAAAGCCCCATCTTTCTGGTGAACCCATGTCCGAACTCACCCCCCGCGAAATCGTCAACGAACTCGACCACTACATCATCGGCCAGCACGACGCCAAGCGTGCGGTGGCGGTGGCGCTGCGCAGCCGCTGGCGGCGCATGCAGCTGGCGCCGCAGATGCGCAACGAGATCACGCCGAAGAACATCCTGATGATCGGCCCCACCGGCGTGGGCAAGACCGAGATCGCGCGGCGCCTGGCGACGCTGGCCAACGCGCCGTTCGTGAAGGTGGAGGCGACCAAGTTCACCGAGGTGGGCTACGTGGGCAAGGACGTGGAGTCGATCATCCGCGACCTCGCCGACGTAGCCTACAAGCTCACCCGCGAGCAGGCGGCCAAGCGCGTGCGCTCGCAGGCCGAGGACCGCGCCGAGGACCGCATCCTCGACGCGCTGCTGCCGCGCCGGCAGACGCCGGGCGACTGGAGCCACGACCATGCCGCCGCGCCGGCGATCGACAGCGACACCCGCCAGAAGCTGCGCAAGCAGCTGCGCGAGGGCGCGCTGGACGAGCGCGAGATCGAGCTGGATTTCGCCATGAACGTGGGCGTGGAGATCATGTCGCCGCCGGGCATGGAGGAGATGGGCGCGCAGCTGCGCCAGATGTTCCAGAACCTGGGCGGGGCCAAGACGCAGAGCCGCAAGCTCGCGATCAAGCTGGCGCGGCCGCTGCTGATCGACGAGGAGGCCGGCAAGCTGCTCAACGATGAGGAGGTCCGTGCGCAGGCAGTGGAAGCCGCCGAGCAGAACGGCATCGTCTTCATCGACGAGATCGACAAGGTGGCGCAGCGCTCCGACTACGGCCACTCCGGGGTCAGCCGCGAGGGCGTGCAGCGCGACCTGCTGCCGCTGGTGGAAGGCTCCACCGTGTCGACCAAGTACGGCCCGATCAAGACCGACCACATGCTGTTCATCGCCTCCGGCGCGTTCTCGCTGGCCAAGCCGTCCGACCTGATCCCCGAGCTGCAGGGCCGCCTGCCGATCCGGGTGGAGCTCTCCGCGCTCAGCGTGGACGACTTCAAGCGGATCCTGCGCGAGCCGCACAACGCGCTGACCAAGCAGTACGTGGCCCTGCTCGGCACCGAGGGCGTCACCATCGAATTCACCGACTCGGGCATCGACCGGCTGGCCGAGGTGGCGTTCCAGGTCAACGAGCGCACCGAGAACATCGGCGCCCGCCGGCTGCACACGGTGATGGAGCGGCTGCTGGAGAAGATTTCCTTCGAGGCGGCGGACAAATCCGGCGAAAAATACCTGATCGACGCCGAACAGGTAGACATAAACCTAAGAAAACTGGCCCAGGACGAAGACCTCAGCCGCTACATTCTGTAAACAAGCCGGCGACCCCCGTCTGCTAAAATAGACACCGTGAACAACGTTATTGAACTGAAAAACACCGGCCAGCGCGCCCAGTTGCGCGAGGCGCAGCAGAAGCAGACGCTGGTGCGGTTGTGGCGCGAGGAGCTTGAGCACGGCAGCTTCTGCGGCTACGTGGGCGGCGTGGGACGCGAGTTCTTCCTGCTTTGGGTGGTCGGCGACGGCATCACCTACGACGGCATGTACGTGATGCGCCATCGCGACGTCACCGAACTGGAAGCGCCGGACAAGCACCACGCCTTCATGGAGAAGGCGCTGGCGCTGAAGCGCATCCTGCCGCGGATGCCGCGCGGCTTCCCGCTGGACGGCATCCGCGAGGTAATCCAGGCCGCCGGCGCCCAGGCACCGGTGATCGGCGTACACGTGGACAGCGAGGACGAGTCCGAGGTCTGCTACATCGGCCGCCTGATCGACGTCGAGGAAGACGGCTTCAATCTGCAGGAACTGAGCCCCGACGCGGAGTGGATGCGCGAGCCCTCGTTCTTCGCCTGGGACGAGGTCTCCACCGTCAGCCTCGAGGACAGCTACGCGCAGTCCCTGCTCGCCGTGGCCGGTCCCGCGCCGGCCCTGCTGCCCGGCGACGCCGGCGGCATCGGCCGCGTACCCTCGCCCTGAGCTTCCCCTCTGCTTGAGCTCCGCTCCCTCCCCTGCAACGCAGGGGAGGGCTGGGGCGGGGTCGCTCTTGGCATCAAGCCCGCGTCAAGCGCGGCCCGCCTGCGCACCACATCGACCGTTTCGACCCAGACACGCCAGCGGTTAAGCTCGCACATCCACAGTGAAGCCAGCGCGTCATGGGAGGGGAGCAACAGATGTCGCGCATCGTCGTGGTCGGCAGCATCAACATGGATCTGGTCACCCAGGCGCCGCGCTTCGTCGGCCCCGGCGAGACCATCCTCGGCGAGCGCTTCCTCACCGTGCCCGGCGGCAAGGGTGCCAACCAGGCGGTAGCCGCTGCCCGGCTGGGCGCCGAGGTGGCCCTGGTCGGCGCCACCGGCGGCGACGCCTTCGGGAAACAGCTGCGCGTCGGCCTCGCCGCCGAGGGCATCGGCCTGGATCACGTCGTGCAACTCGCCGACAGCGCCAGCGGCACCGCCTCGATCACCGTCGCCGGCGGCGAGAACCAGATCATCGTGGTGCCCGCCGCCAACGCGCGCGTCACGCCCGCGCAGGTCGAAGCGGCGCAGTCGCTGATCGCTCGCGCCGACGCCGTGCTGGTGCAGATGGAAATCCCGCTTGAAACGGTGGAAGCCACCCTGCGCCTGGGCCACCGCCTCGGCGTGCCGGTGATCCTCAACCCCGCCCCCGCACAGAAGCTGCCGACCGACTGGCTGCAACTCGCCCGCTACCTCACCCCGAACCAGCACGAGCTCGCCATCCTGCTCGGCGCCGATCCGGCCGAGGATTTCCGCAGCCTGATGCAACGTTCGCCCTGTCCCGTCGTGCTCACCCGCGGCGGCGAAGGCGCCTGGTACCGCGAGCAGGGCAAACCGCTCCACCAGCGCGGCTTCAAAGTCGACGTGGTCGACAGCACCGGCGCCGGCGACACCTTCAACGCCGCGCTGGCGGTGTTCCTGCACGAAGGCCTGCCGCAAGCAGTGCGCAAGGCCTGCGCCGCCGCCGCGCTGTCGGTGACCAAGCTGGGCGCGCAGGGCGGTATGCCTCGACTTAGCGAAGTTCAATCGCTGCTGATACAGCAAAAGCTTGGTTGATTGCTTGGCCGCCACCCTGCGCGCCATGTCACCGCAGCAGCTGCTGGAATACCAGAACGCGCTGTCCAGCGTGAATACGTCGAACGATCCCGAGGCGGCCCTGGCCAATCGCGCGACGCTGAACCGCATCACGGGGCGCCTGCAGGGGCTCTCCCGCGGAGATGCCGGCAACGGCATGCCGATGATGGGCGGCATGGGCATGGGCACGGGCGGCGTACCGGGCGCCGCGGGCGGCACGGGCGGCTTCAGCACGAAGGATCTGATTACCCTGCACGGGCAGCAGCAAAAAGCCGGCGTGGACGCGGCGCGGCTCGGTATCGAGAAGGACAATGCGGATCGCGCAGCCGCTGCGCAGAAGCAACAAGCGTTCAAAGATTACGAGGATCAATACACCCGGAACGGGACAATGGACCCGTCAGGCAACCTGGCATCGCGGCAGCTGTTCGGGAGCATGCCCGAGCCCGGCGCGTCCGATGCCGAATGGAAAACCTACCTAGCCAGCGACAAGGGCAAGTTTGCCCAGCAGGCGCTCGATGCACAAATTTCCCAGTCGGACGGCGCGAATAGCGGCGCGTCACTCGGCACACTGCGTTTCGGTAATGATCCCAACAACTTCACGGTCGGCACGCCGAACTCGCTACTCCCCGACGACGAAGCGCGTAAGCCCTGGTATAACGTGAGCGGATGGGCAGGGCGAAACCGCTTCCCCAATCCGTATTACAACACCGCAAATGTCAGTAAGCTGCGGCGGTTGAGCACCCTGGTCGCGCCGTTGGAGGCAGAGAATGAATAGGGGGCTCCATCAGTACCCATAAGGGCTACTGTCGCGCGTCTGCGGGGCTGAATAGTGTTGGGGGAAAACCCAATCAAAAAGAGCGCCCGCCAGCGCAACGAGTAGCATCAAACCCACCAGCACAAGTACGATTTTCTTGGTGCGTCGGAGCCATGTCGCTGCGCAGCTCTTCATCGTATCGCGCGCCAATTCCTGCGCACGCAGTTGGATGTACTTGGCTTGTCGCGCGACGTTGTCGGCCCCGGGCATCTCGGCACCGACCTTGATCCACAGCGCCTGGTCGAGCTGGCCGCCGGCGACTTCGGACGCCGCGGTCTGGTAGTAAACCTTGTCAGTCATCGTGTCGCTCCTTAGTGGCACTCTACAAAGCCGCCGACATCTTGGCACCATTGACCCGTCGCTGCGTTGAACTTTGGTGTCATCTGCGCCGCTTGCTGCGCAGCCTCCTGCTGCATGCGCGCTACCTGCTGCGCAGCATTTCGCTGCCGTAGTTGTTCTTCGTACGCGTTTTGCTGCCGATCCTCTTCGTCTAGCAGCACTCGGTTCTGCGCGCTCAGTTGCGCGTTCCGATCCGCCAAGCCGGCTATGGCGGCTTGGCGGGATTCTTCGGCGTTCGTTACCGCGTCCTGCTGCTGAGCGACATATTGCTGCTGCATGCGCTGGACGCGATTCTGCAGGTTGGGCAGAAGTCCTTTGAGCTTCGCAAAAGACGTTGCGTCACCGAAGCGCCCCTGGCGAAGCAGATAGTTCAGCGTATCAATGTCCTGATGGCGCTGCGCGGCGGCGACTTCGCCTGGCGTTATTTGAAGGACGGGTTTTGATTTATGCCCCGGGCACGGCTCGCTGCTGAATATCGTATCGCCGGACGGGCCCGCGCATTTGTATATGTCAGAGGCGCGGCTTGCAGGAACGAATACCAGCATCGAAACACCTGCAACGAAGCAAATGACGCGCGTACGCATGGTTCCTCCCGTCGCCCCCTGGCTTCTGATATTTCCGGCCGGTAACCCCCCACCGACTTGCGGAGAGTAAACCTATTTCCCGATGCAGAACGAACTGAAGATCGCGCCGAGCAGGTCGTCGCTGCTGTAGCTGCCGGTGATTTCGCCCAGTGCGTGCTGGGCTTGGCGCAGTTCCTCGGCGGCGAGTTCGCCGGCGCGGGTGGTGGCGAGGATGGTGGCGGTGCGATCGAGATGCGCGCCGACCTGCTGCAGCGCGAGCACGTGACGGCGACGCGCGCTGAAGGCACCTTCGCCGCTGCCAGCGCCGGCCAGCTGCTTGAGGTGTTCGCGCAGGGCGTCGAGGCCTTCGCCGGTTTTCGCCGAGGCCCACAGCCAGGTCGCGCCGTCGCGCTCTTCGCGACGCGCAGCGATGCCGGCGAGGTCGATCTTGTTGATCAGCGCCACGCGTTCGGCGCTGGCGGGCAGGGCGTCGAAGAACGCGAGGTCGGCTGCGTAGTCGGCGGCAGTGGTGACCAGCAGGGCGACGTCGGCGCGCTGCAGTTCGCCGTGGGCGCGGCGCACGCCTTCGCGTTCGACTTCGTCTTCGGTGTCGCGCAGGCCGGCGGTGTCGGCCAGTTCCAGCGCGATGCCGTCGAGGCTGAGCGATTCGCGCAGCACGTCGCGGGTGGTGCCGGGAATCGCGGTGACGATGGCGCGGTCGCTGCCGGCCAGCGCATTGAGCAGGCTGGACTTGCCGGCGTTGGGGCGGCCCACGATGGCCACCTTGAGGCCATCATTCAGGCGCAGCCCGCGTTGCGCCTCGCGCAGGAGCTCGGCCAGTTCGGCGCGCAGGCTTTCGAGTCGTGCCGCGATCGCCGGGTCGGCGAGAAAGTCGATTTCCTCCTCCGGAAAGTCGATCGCCGCCTCGATGTGCACGCGCAAGCCGACCAGCGCCTGCAACAGCGTCCCGACCTTGCGCGAGAACACGCCTTCCATCGACTGCAGCGCGGCGCGCGCACCGGCCTGCGAGCGTGCCGCGATCAGGTCGGCGACGGCTTCGGCCTGGGCCAGGTCGAGCTTGCCGTTGAGGAAGGCGCGCTCGGTGAATTCGCCGGGACGCGCCAGCCGTGCGCCGAGCTCGCAGCAGCGTCGCAGCAGCGCGTCGAGCAGCACCGCGCTGCCGTGCCCCTGCAGTTCCAGCACGTGTTCGCCGGTGTACGAGGCGGGGGCGGGGAAGTGCAGCAGCAGGCCGCGATCGAGCAGCGCGCCGGCGGCGTCGCGGAACGCGGCGAAGTGTGCATGGCGCGGCTGCGGCGCGCGGCCGAGCAGGGCCTGCGCGATCGCCGGCACCGCCGGCCCCGACACGCGCAGCACGCCCACACCGGCCGCACCCGGAGCGCTGGCGATGGCGGCGATGGTGTCGGTGGGGCAATTCATGGCATCAGCGTAAACGAAGACGGCCGCGGCGGTTGCCCGGCACGGCCGCTTTAATTGAAAGTGCAGCCAGGGATGGCTGCCCACTTGACTTTCGCGATCAGGATGATCGCAAAGGTTTCCCTTGGGGTGCGGCCAGGGATGGCCGCCCGTTTGATTCTCGCGATCAGGGACGATCGCAGGAATCACGCATCAGGCGGCCTGGGGCTTGGCCGCGTCCTCGCGGTCGACGTGATGGGTGATCCACCACTGCTGGCCCAGACCGACGATGCCGTTGACCGCGTAGTACAGGCACAGGCCGGCGGGGAAGAAGGCGAACATCACCGTGAACAGTAGCGGCATCACCTTCATCATCTTCGCCTGGGTCGGGTCCATGCCCGCGGCGACCGGGTTCAGCCATTGCGTGCCCAGCATCACCAGCGCGTAGATGACCGGCAGGATGTAGAACGGATCGGGTGCGCTGAGGTCGGGGATCCACAGGAACGGCGCGTGGCGCAGCTCCAGGCTGTACTCGAGCACGAAGAACAGGCCGTAGAACACCGGCAGGGTGATCAGCACCGGCAGGCAGCCGCCCATCGGGTTGACCTTCTCCTTCTTGTACAGCTCCATCATCGCCATCTGCATCTTCTGCTTGTCGTCGCCGTAGCGCTCCTTGAGCGCTTGCACGCGCGGCTGCAGCTTGCGCATGCGGGCGCTGGAGCGGTACTGCATGGCGGTGAGCTTCCAGCTCAGGCCCTTGATCAGCAGCACCAGCAGGATGATCGCTACGCCCCAGTTCTTCGTGATGGCGTGGAACTGCGACAGCACCCAGTGCATCGGCACGGCGATGATCTTGAACATGCCGTAGTCGATGGTCAGATCCAGCCCCGGCGCGATCGCGTCCAGCGTGCCCTGCACGTTCGGGCCCACGTACAGGCGCGACTGGCTGGTGAGGCTCTGCCCCGGCGCCACGCTGAGCGCGGGGCCGACGGTGCGGATCAGGTAGCGCGGGTGCGCACTGTCCGGGTTGAGGGTCTGGGTGACGTAGTGTTCGGTCTGCCCGGCCGGCGGAATCCACGCGGTGACGAAGTACAACTTCAGCATCGCCGCCCAGCCGCCCTTGATATCGGCATCGAGCCGGTCCTTCGGCTCGGCGAAGTTCTTGAACGGCAGCTTCTCGAATTTCTCGCCGGTGTACCAGGCCGCGCCCTGGAAGCTGCGCGTCTCCGGATCGGTATAGTTCTTCAGCCAGCTGCCCGCTTTCGGCGGCTCGACCCGCAGCAACTGCTGGTAGGCGTTGCCCTGCCAGGCAGTGGCGCCGCCGTTGTCGATGCGCTGGCTCACCCCGATCACGTAGCTGCCGCGCTTGAACGTATAGGTCTTGGTGACCTTGAGGCCGGCGGCGTCCTGCCAGGTGAGGTCAACCTTCAGTTCGTCCTGGCCGTCGGCCAGCGTATAGGCAGTTTTCTCGGCGTGGAACAGCGCCAAGTGGTTCGGCTGGTCCGCCGAGGCGCTGTCGCTGCTGCTGACCAGGCCGTTCTGGGCCACCGCGTAGTGCGCGTCGTCGCTGGACAGCAGCACGGTCGGCGGCGGGTTCGGCGCCTTGTGCGTGCGCGGCGCCTGCGGGTAGGCGAGCAGGTCGGCGTGCACCAGGCTGCCGCCGCGGGTATCCACCGCGAGCTTCAGCACGTCGGTGGTGACGGTGACCAGCTGCGCCGTCGCCGGCGCGGCCCGACCACTGTCGCCGGCGATCGCCGGGGTGGCGGCGGCTGAAGCGGTTGCGCCCGGGATGGCGCCGGGCACGCTGCCGTCGGCCGGCGTCGCGGCCGTGCCGGCGGCGGCGCTGGCCGCCACGGCCGGCGGCGGGTTGGGCGCGTAGTCCTTCTCCCAGGCCAGGAACAGGAGGTAGGCCACGGCCAGCAGGGCGAACATGAGGAAGGTGCGCGTTTGATTCATCGCGTAGCAGATCCGGGTAACGCCACGACACTTGTCAACGCCGCGGAGACGGGAGGAATGAAGATCAGCGTTCGATTGTGCGGGTGTCGCCGGCGGGCTTCAATGGCCCGGAGGTCGCGGCATGGTTCGCCAGCAACTTCTTCCACAGGCCATCGAGCTCGGCCAGCAGCTGCGGCCCCGGCACGCCGGCGGCCTGCTCGCGCGCCATCACCATCATATCGACCGCCGGCAGCTGGTGACGAATGCGCCGGAATGACTCCCGCAGCAGCCGCTTGATCCGGTTGCGCTCGACCGCACGCTTGGAGACGCGCTTGGATATCGCCAGGCCGAGCCGGGCATGGCCGAGGTCGTTGTCGCGGTAGCGCATATGAAAACAGCGGCCGCCTGCGCGTCCGCTGCTGGTCCGCAAGGCGGCGAAGTCACCCGGCCGACGCAGCCGCGCTTCGCGCGGCAGACCGGCGGTGGACATGGCACCCGTCCCCAATACTGGATCGGTGTTTACGGGATCAGGCGCTTGCGGCCCTTGGCGCGGCGCGCGTTGAGGACTTTGCGGCCGTCGGCGGTGGCCATACGGGCGCGGAAACCGTGCGTGCGTGCGCGCTTGAGCTTGCTGGGCTGGAAGGTCCGCTTCATGGCTTACTCCGAAGGGAATGTGGATAAAAAGGTTGGAAAGTATGTGGGGTAGCCGCCGCCGCTGTCAAATGGCGCCACATGGCGGCCTGTGCATGTCCTGTGGATAGCGGTGTGGATATGTGGACGGCGAGGGCGGTCGGGCTGCTGCTAGACTAGTCCGTCCCGTGCGCGCAAGCGCCCAAAAGCTGTGGCTGATTTTATCCATGAGTGATCTGTGGCGGCGCTGCCTTGAGCGCCTCGAAGGCGAGCTGAGCGCCGAAGACCTGCACACCTGGCTGATGCCGCTGCAGGCGCGCGAGGATGCCGACGGCCTGCAGCTGTTCGCGCCGAACCCTTACACCCTGGACACCGTGCGCGAACGCTACCTGGAGCGGATCGGCGCCGTACTGCAGCAGCTGGGCGGCAAGCCCTGTCCGGTGCGGCTGGAAGTCGGGTCGAATTCGCCACGGCCGGCACCGACGGCCAGGCCGGCCGCCGCGCCCGCGGCCCGGCTTGCCAGCGCCCCGGCGCCGGCGTTCAGCCACAACCTGGACCCGCACTACACTTTCGAGACCTTCGTCGAGGGCAAGTCGAACCAGCTCGGCAAGGCCGCCGCGATGCAGGTGGCGACCAACCCCGGCCGCGCCTACAACCCGCTGCTGCTGTACGGCGGCACCGGCCTGGGCAAGACCCACCTGATGCACGCCGCCGGCAACCTGATGCGCGAGCGCAACCCGGACTGCAAGGTGTTGTACCTGCGCTCGGAGCAGTTCGTCGGCTCGATGATCGAGGCACTGCGCGCCAAGAGCATGGACCAGTTCAAGCAGCGCTTCCGCTCGGTAGACGCACTGCTGATCGACGACATCCAGTTCTTCGCCGGCAAGGACACCACGCAGGAGGAGTTCTTCCACACCTTCAACGCGCTGTTCGAGTCCAAGCAGCAGATCATCCTCACCTGCGACCGCTACCCGAAGGAAGTGGACAAGCTGGAGCCTAGGCTGAAATCGCGGCTGGGCTGGGGCCTGTCGGTGGCGATCGAGCCGCCGGATTTCGAGACGCGCGCGGCGATCCTGCTGGCCAAGGCACACGACAAGGGCGTAGCGGTGGACGAGCACGTGGCGATGCTGCTGGCCAAGCGCATCCGCTCCAACGTGCGCGACCTCGAGGGCGCGCTGAACACGCTGGCGGCGCGGGCCAACTTCTACGGCAAGCCGATCACCACCGACTTCGCCGAGGAGACCCTGCGCGACCTGCTGGCCACGCACGCCCAGGCGATCACCATCCCGAACATCCAGAAGATCACCGCCGAATACTTCAACGTGCGGCTGCAGGACCTGCTGTCCAAGCGGCGCGTGCGTTCGCTGGCGCGGCCGCGGCAGATCGCGATGACCCTGTCCAAGGAACTGACTGAACACAGCTTGCCGGAGATCGGCGAAGCGTTCGGCGGACGTGACCACACCACCGTGATGCACGCCTGCAAGACGATCCGCAAATTCATCGAGACCGACGCGCGGATGCGCCAGGACTGGGAGCAGCTGATCCGCACGCTGACCGGCTGAAACCGGCCGATGCGCAAAGTTTATGGATAAGCGGGAGGCCAAGCTGTGGATAATGGGTGGATGGAATCGCATCGGAAGTTATCCACAAACCGCCCACCGGCAGCCCGCCGTTCCAGACACACCCGTATCATCGTTCAATTATTTGATTATCAAACAAAAAATACGATATAAATCTTATCCACCGAACCAACAACAACCACTAAACTTCTTTTAAAGACAGAACAGCAGGTATAGGGGAAGCACAGCCATGCAATTCAGCATCCAGAGAGAAGCCCTGCTCAAGCCGCTGCAGCAGGTGGTGGGCGTGGTGGAGCGCCGGCAGACCCTGCCCGTGCTGGCCAACCTGCTGGTCAAGGTGGGTCATGGGCGGCTGTCGCTCACCGGCACCGACCTCGAGGTGGAGATGATGGCTACCGCCGAGGCCGAGAAGCCGGCCGACGGCGAGATCACCATCCCCGCGCGCAAGCTGTTCGACATCGTGCGTGCCCTGCCCGACGGCGTGCGGATCGACGTGAAGCTCAACGGTGACCGCGTGGCGCTCAGCGCCGGGCGCAGCCGCTTCACGCTGACCACCCTGCCGGCTGCCGAATTCCCCACCATCGACGAGATCGAGTTGGTGGAAAAGGTGAGCTTGCCGGAGGAGGTGCTGCGCGACCTGATGGAGCGCACCGCCTTCGCGATGGCGAACCAGGACGTGCGCTATTACTTGAACGGCATGCTGCTGGACCTGCAGGAACATACCTTGCGCTGTGTGGCCACCGACGGCCATCGCCTGGCGATGAAGGAAACCCAGCTGCAGAGCTCGGTGAGCACGCGCCGGCAGATCATCATCCCGCGCAAGGGCGTCAACGAGCTGGTCGGCCTGCTGGAGACCGGCGAGGGCCAGGTCGAGCTGGAGTTCGGCCGCAACCACCTGCGCGTGCGCCGTGGCGATGTGGTGTTCACCTCCAAGCTGATCGACGGGCGGTTCCCGGATTACGAGGCAGTGATCCCGCTGGGCGCGGACAAGACCGCCACGATCAATCGCGAGGTGCTGCGCGGGGCCCTGCAGCGGGCTGCGATCCTGTCCAACGAAAAGTACCGCGGCGTGCGGCTGGAACTCTCGCCGGGCAAGCTGCGCATCGTGGCGCATAACCCGGAGCAGGAAGAGGCCGTGGAAGAGGTCGAGGCCGACACCCACGTCTCCGACCTGGCGGTCGGCTTCAACGTGGGCTACCTGCTCGATGCGCTGTCCGCGCTGCGCGGCGACCAGGCCCGGCTCAGCCTGCGCGACGCGCAGTCGAGCTGCCTGGTGCAGGAGCACGACAACGAGCACGCCCGCCACGTGATCATGCCGTTGCGGCTCTGACATTCGCTGCATGGCCTGCGTACGGGGCGGTGGACAAGGGCAACGCCGGGGCGTCCGCGAGGACCCCCGGCGTTGCCGTTTATGGGAACTGCGCCCGTGAGGCTGGAGCAGTTGCGGGTGCGCGGGCTGCGTTGCCTGGGCGAAGTCGGCGTGGCGCTGGATCCGGCGCTCAACGTGTTCACGGGCGCCAACGGTGCAGGCAAGACCAGCGTGCTGGAAGCAGTATTCCTGCTCTCGCACGCCCGCTCGTTCCGCAGTGGCGCGAAAGAGGCGTTGTTGCAGCGGGGCGCTTCACAGCTGTCGATTTTCGCCGAGTTGCGCCATGCGGACGGGCGCGTCGGCCGGGTGGGCCTGGGCCGCGACGGCGTGCGCTGGGAAGCCAAGCTGGACGGCGCGAACGTGGCGATCGGCCAACTGGTGCGCGAGTGCGCGGTGGTCTGCTTCGAGCCGGGGTCGCATGCGCTGATCGCCGGTGCGGCGGAGGAACGCCGCCGCTACCTGGACTGGGGCGTGTTCCACGTGGAACACGAATTCCTGGCCGGCTGGCGTCGCTACCAGCGCGCGCTCAAGCAACGCAACAGCCTGCTGCGTTCCGCCACGCCGGGCGATGACGATTTGTTCGCGCCGTGGGAGATCGAACTCGCCCAGTCCGCGCAGCAGATCGACCAGCAGCGTGGTGCCTACCTGGATCTGCTGAAACCAAAGCTGCTTGCCAGCATCGGCGGCCTGCTGCCGGAACTGGGGGCGCTCGAGCTGCGATATCGCCGCGGCTGGCCGGAGGAGCAGGACCTGGCCCGGCAGCTGCGCGAGCAGCGGGGCAGGGATCTGGCCCGCGGGCATACCACGCTGGGCGCGCACCGGGCCGACTGGTCGATCGCGTTCGAGCATGCGCCGCTGCGCGAGCATTTGTCCCGCGGCCAGGAAAAGCTCACGGCGCTGGCCTGCATGCTGGCCCAGGCCGAGCTGTATGCCGAACACCGCGGCGAATGGCCGATCGTCTGCCTGGACGACCTCGCCTCCGAGCTGGACCAGGCCCATCAGGCGGCAGTGGTCGCCCAGCTGGCTGCAGCCCGGGCGCAGGTTCTGCTGACCGGCACGGAGTTGCCGCAGGCTTTGCAGGGTCTGCCGGCTCGTGTGTTCCACGTGGAACAAGGCGAGCTGACGCGCCTGCTATAATCAGCGGGTTGCATCTCCACCAAAGGGCATAACCCTGTCCGGCCTTTCACGGCGCCGCGTCGGGCGGGTTGCTGGCGCCAGGAAACGGTCGACGCATGAACGAACCCATCAACGAATCGCATTACGACTCCAGCAACATCAAGGTCCTGAAGGGCCTGGAGGCGGTGCGCAAGCGCCCTGGCATGTACATCGGCGACACCGATGACGGCACCGGCCTGCACCACATGGTGTTCGAGGTTGTCGACAACGCGATCGACGAGGCGCTGGCCGGCTACTGCGACAAGGTGGTGGTCACCATCCTCGATGACGGTTCGGTCAGCGTCAGCGACAACGGCCGCGGCATCCCGGTCGACATCCACCCGGAGGAGGGCCGTTCCACCGCCGAGGTGGTGATGACGGTGTTGCACGCCGGCGGCAAGTTCGACGCGAATTCGTACAAGGTCTCCGGCGGCCTGCACGGCGTGGGCGTGTCGGTGGTGAATGCGCTCAGCGATCACCTTTGGCTGACCATCCATCGCGACGGTCACGAATACCTGCAAGAGTACGCGCTCGGCGAGCCGCTGTACCCGTTGAAGCAAGTCGGTCCGTCGTCCAAGCGCGGCACCCTGGTGCGCTTCCTGCCCAGCCCGGCCACGTTCACCAGCAACATCGACTTCCACTACGAGATCCTGGCCAAGCGCCTGCGCGAGCTGGCCTTCCTCAACTCCGGCGTCACCATCGATCTGAAGGACGAGCGCGGCGAAGGACGCCAGGACACGTTTGCCTACGAGGGCGGCATCCGTTCGTTCGTGCAGCACCTGGCCCAGCTGAAGACCGCGCTGCACCCGAACGTGATCAGCCTGACGGCGGAGCAGGACGGCATCGTGGTGGAGGTGGCGATGCAGTGGACCGACTCCTACCAGGAGACGATGTTCTGCTTTACCAACAACATTCCGCAGCGCGACGGCGGCACCCACCTCACCGGCTTCCGCGCCGCGCTGACCCGCTCGCTGCAGAACTACATCGAGAAATCCGGCCTGGCCAAGAACGCCAAGGTGGGCGCGCTGTCCGGCGACGACATGCGCGAAGGCATGATTGCGGTGCTGTCGGTGAAGGTGCCCGACCCGAAGTTCTCCTCGCAGACCAAGGACAAGCTGGTTTCGTCCGAGGTCAAGACCGTGGTCGAGCAGGTCGTCAACGAAAAGCTCGGCGAGTTCCTGCTGGAACACCCGAACGAGGCCAAGGCGATCGCCTCCAAGGTGGTCGATGCCGCGCGCGCGCGCGAAGCTGCGCGCAAGGCCCGCGAGATGACCCGGCGCAAGGGCGCGCTGGACATCGCCGGCCTGCCGGGCAAGCTGGCCGACTGCCAGGAGAAGGACCCGGCGCTGTGCGAGCTGTTCCTGGTCGAGGGTGACTCCGCCGGCGGCTCCGCCAAGCAGGGCCGCAACCGCAAGACCCAGGCCGTGCTGCCGCTGAAGGGCAAGATCCTCAACGTCGAGAAGGCGCGCTTCGACCGCATGCTGGCCTCGGCCGAGGTGGGCACCCTGATCACCGCGCTCGGCACCGGCATCGGCAAGGACGAGTACAACCCCGACAAGCTGCGTTACCACCGCATCATCCTGATGACCGACGCGGACGTCGACGGCTCGCATATCCGCACCCTGCTGCTGACCTTCTTCTACCGGCAGATGCCGGAGCTGATCGAGCGCGGCCACATCTACATCGGCCTGCCGCCGCTGTACAAGGTGAAGCAGGGCAAGCAGGAGCTGTATATCAAGGACGACACTGCGCTGAACGACTACTTGATCTCCAGTGCGGTCGACAACGCCGCGCTGACCTACAACCCGGACGCGCCGCCGATCGCCGGCGAGGCGCTGGAAAAGCTGCTGCGCGGCTACCAGCACGCGCTGGACCAGATTGCCAAGCTGGCACATCGCTTCGATGCCGCCGTGTTGAACGCCCTGCTTGAACACACGCCGATGGCGCCGGCGCTGTGGGCCGATTCGCTTGCGATGCAGGCGTGGCTCGACGGC
Source organism: Rhodanobacter sp. FW104-R8 (assembly GCF_001617365.1). Lineage (GTDB taxonomy): Bacteria > Pseudomonadota > Gammaproteobacteria > Xanthomonadales > Rhodanobacteraceae > Rhodanobacter. Next base: position 156,245 of record NZ_LVJR01000028.1, on the reverse strand, counting down.
GCCACCCAGCGCCTGGCCGCCAGCGGACTGGGCAAGCCGCATTACCGCATGTCGCTGCGCCCGGCTCACGGCGAGCAGCCGGCCGCGATCGAGGTGGTGAAGGAACAGCACGGGCTCAGCCATACCTGGTTGCTGCCGCAGCCGTTCTTCGCCAGCAACGAGTTCCGCCCGCTGCTGGCGATCAGCCAGCAGATCGCCGGCATGATCCAGCCCGACGCCGTGGTGCGCCGCGGCAACGCCTCGCGTGGCGTGCTCAGCTTCCTCGACGCCCGCAACTGGTTGCTGGACGAGGCCAAGAAGGGTCGCAGCATCCAGCGCTTCAAGGGCCTGGGCGAAATGAATCCGGAGCAGCTGTGGGATACCACGGTGAACCCGGACACCCGGCGCATGCTGCAGGTCGGCATCGAGGACGCCATCGCGGCCGACCAGATGTTCTCGATGCTGATGGGCGAGGCGGTCGAACCGCGCCGCGATTTCATCGAGGCGAACGCGCTGAAGGTGGCCAACCTGGACATCTGACCATGCACACCGGCGCGCAGGCCGCGCCGATGTCCGGGATGGCGATCAAGTAATTGATTTTTAACGAGCTTTGATGCGGCAGTGCAACTTGTTATCGCTTGCCGGCTCGGGTTATCCTCCACAATTCCCCCGCGTCAATCGATCGATACGCGCAGACAGAAACGAGGATCACCATGAAGCATGCCCGAGGGTTAACCATGCTGGCCGGCGTTGCGCTGTTGCTCGGCGTGGCCAGCAGCCCGGCGCTGGCGCGCAAGAGCGATGACGCCAAACCCAAGAAGGAAGTGCTGTATCCGAACGCGACCCGCGTCGAGCCGAAGCTCGACCTGACCAGCGAGAAGGACCAGAAAAACCTCAACGCCGGCCTGGACGCCGTCAACGAGGGCGACAAGGCCAAGGCCGAGCAAGTGCTGCAGCCGATCATCGACGGCAGCAAGAGCAAGTACGCCCAGGCGCTTGCCCTGCAGGGCATGGCCAGCCTGCATTACAACGACGGCGACACCAAGGGTGCGATCGCCTCGCTGCAGCGCTCGCTGGCGCTCGGCGTGATGCCGAACGATACCTATTTCCAGCTGATGTACATGCTGGCGCAGTTCCAGATGGCCGACGAGCAGTACCAGCCCGCGCTGGACACGATCACCAAATGGCGCGCCGAGGGCAAGAAGGAAACCGCCGACTCCTACGCGCTCGAGGGCAACGCCGACTATCGCCTCAACAAGTATCCCGAGGCGATCGCCGCGATCACCAAGGCCAAGTCGCTGACCGACAAGCCGCAGCCGACCTGGGACCAGATCCTGATGGCCAGCTACTCCGAGTCCGGCCAGAACGACAAGGCCGCCGCGCTGGCGCAGAGCCAGCTCGGTGCCAACCCGGATGACCCGAACGCGCTCAACAATGCGGTGGCGGTGCTGACCCAGGCGCAGAAGTACCCGCAGGCGATCCAGATGCTGGAAAGTGCCCGCGCCGCCGGCAAGCTCACCAAGGACACGCAGTACGTGAACCTGGCCAAGCTGTACCTGATCACCGGCCAGGACAGTGCCGACCCGGCGCCGAATGCGACCAAGGCCGGCCAGGTGCTCGAGGAAGGCATCAGCAAGGGCGTGGTCAAGGCCGACGCGGATACCTACGTGCTGCTCGGCCAGTCGGCCGAACTGGCCAACAACACCGGCAAGGCGATCGACTACTACAACAAGGCCGAGCCGACCGCCACCGACGGCGAGCCCGCGTTGCGCAGCGGCCGCCTTCTGCTGAGCGAGAACAAGTACAGCCAGGCCAAGACCCTGATCCAGCGGGGCATCGACAAGGGCGTCAAGCACAAGGGCACGGCATACATGCTGCTGGCCGAGGCCGAGCGCGGGCTGAAGAACAAGCCGGGCGCGATCGACGCCATGAAGAAGGCGGCCCAGGATCCCGAGACGGCCGCGAAGGCCAAGGCATGGCTGCAGAAGAGCGGTGCGGGTTGATCCGCACCGCTGCGGCGTGCGCCACGGTGCGGATGGACGTCCATATTTCCTCCCCCTCGGTGCTATACAAATGCCATGCTCTGTTGTAACGTTGAAAACCTTTCCCTGCGTATCCCCAGCGGCAAGTTCTTTCCGGGTTCCGTCCATGCATCGGACGGTTTCGGGTCAAGCCCTGCGGCAACGTTCTCTTCCGTTGATCAGCTTCAGACAGTGACAGATGGCCTCAAGTAACGAAGATATCGGGCGCGAGCCGTTTAGCTGGAAGCGCACCTGGGCATTGGCAGTTGCCATCGGACTGCATGCGTTTGCGTTCCTGTTGATCGTGGCGCCAATGGCGCCCCCGCATCAGGACCACAAGGAAAAGGAACGCATCGTCCAGGTGAACTTCATCGAACCGCCGCCGCCGCCGCCGCCACCACCGCCGCCGCCGCCGGAGCCGCCGAAGCAGCCGCCGCCGAAGATCATCCAGCAGATCAAGCCGCCACCGACCCCGCCGCCGCCGACTCCGCCGCCGCCGGTGGAAGAGGTGTCGAGCAATGCAGTGGCCGCTGCGCCGCCTGCGCCGCCGGCACCGCCTGCGCCGCCGGCGGACATCACGGCCAGCTCGGATCTCAGCTACAACAGCCGGCTTCAGCCGAAGTATCCGCCGCAGGCCATTCGCCAGCGGCACGAGGGTACGGTCGTGCTGATGATCCTGGTGGGTGTGGATGGCTCGCCCAAGGACATCCAGATCGACCGGTCCAGCGGCTACCATGAACTTGATCGTGCCGCCATGGATGCCGCACGCCGTTGGCGCTTCAATCCAACGATTCGAAATGGACAAAAAGTTGAAGGGTACGCACGCGTTCCGGTCAACTTCAATCTCAGCCAGCTGTAATCGGGTTCGCCCGGTTACAGTTACAGTTCACGCTTGACTTCCCTAGGGTAGCGTTATGTTCCTACAGACTCCTGATACGACCGGTGCCGCGCAGGCGATGGGTGGCAACACCAATGCCGAAGCCATGAAGCAGATGGGCTTCGACAACCTGATCCAGAACTTCGACTGGCTAGGCTGGGTGGTCTTCGTGACCCTGGTCGCGATGTCGTTCCTGTCGTGGTACTTCATCATCGCCAACGGCATCCGCAATGCGACCGTGAAGGCTCGCGCCGACAAGGTCATCAACGGCTTCTGGGGCAACGGCTCCACCCAGGACGCGATTCGCGAACTGGAAGCCCAGCCGCGCAGCGAGCCGTTCTCCAAGATCGCGCTCGACGCCGCCTCGGCGGTCGCCCACCACCAGCAGGCCACCACGGCGGCAGGCACCACCGGCCGCCTGGCCGAATCGCTGAGCCGTTCGGAGTTCATCGACCGCGCCCTGCGCCAGGCCGTGGCCCGCGAGAGCCTGCGTCTGGAAGGCGGCATGACCCTGCTCGCCACGGTGGGTTCGGCGGCGCCGTTCGTCGGCCTGCTCGGTACCGTGTGGGGCATCTACCACGCCCTGATCCGCATCGCCGCTTCCGGCAACGCGTCGATGAACGCGGTGGCTGGCCCGGTCGGCGAGGCGCTGATCATGACCGCGTTCGGTCTATTCGCCGCGATCCCGGCGCTGTTCGCTTACAACTTCTTCAGCCGCTCGAACCGCGTGGTGTACGCCCGTTTCGACGAATTCGCGCACGACCTGCACGACTTCTTCGCCACCGGTTCGCGCGTCGAAAGCCAGAAGTGAGGGATTGACCCATGGCAGTCAGCCTAGGTGGCAATTCCGGCGGTCCGATGTCGGAAATCAACGTCACGCCGCTGGTCGACGTGATGTTGGTACTGCTGATCATCTTCATGATCACGGCGCCGCTGATGTCGCACTCCATCACGATCGACCTGCCCACCGCGAATCCCAAGACGCCGGATTCCGAGATGGCGGTGCCGCCGCTGGATCTGGCGGTCAAGCAGGACGGCAGCATGTACTTCAACGACCACCTGGTCACCGAAGCCGAGTTGCGGGCGCAGTTCGCGGTGAATGCACAGAAGTCGCCCCAGCCGGAGCTGCAGATCCGCGCGGACAAGGGTACCGAGTTCAAGATCGTGAAGAAGATCATCGGCGACGCCAAGGATTCGGGCATGGTGCATGTCGCGTTCATGACCACTGACGCGCCGAAGGGGTGACGAGATGGCTTTCACTACCAACACCAGTGGACCGATGTCGGAAATCAACGTCACGCCGCTCGTCGACGTGATGCTGGTACTGCTGATCATCTTCATGATCACGGCGCCGGTGCTCGCGCACCGGATCCAGGTCGACCTGCCGCAGCCGAATCCGAACGTGGTTCCGCCGACCAACCCGCCGGATCCGATCCACCTGAAGATCGACCAGGGCGGCGCGCTGTACTGGAACGATACGCCGGTGGACGAGCTGGGCCTGAAGGCGCAGTTTGCGGTGATCGCCCAGCAGAGCAACCAGCCGGAAATCCAGATCGCCGCGGCCGACGCGGTGGCCTACGAGCACGTGGCGCGCGTACTGGCTGACGCGAAGAGCTACAAGCTGGTGAAGATCGGGTTCACCGAAAACCTCTGATCCGGCATTCCGGGGCAGTATCAAGCACGAAACCCCCGCCTTGCGCGGGGGTTTTCGTATGCATGGGAAACGTCGCTCAGCGCAGGATCTGCAGGTACTTGTGCACTGTGGTGGCCAGCCCCTCGTACAGCGCTTCGCCGATCAGCGCGTGGCCGATCGAGACCTCGGCCAGGCCGGGGATCGCCGCCTTGAACGTGCCCAGGTTCGCCTGGCTGAGATCGTGCCCCGCGTTCACCGCGAGCCCGGCCTGCTGCGCGTGCCGCGCGGTATCGGCGCAGGCGGCCAGCGCGGCCTGGGGCTGGCCTTCGGCAAAGGCGTGGGCGTAAGGTCCGGTGTAGATCTCGATGCGTTCCACGCCGATCGAGGCGGCCAGCTCGAAACCCCGGCAGCCGGCGTCCACGAACAGGCTGACCCGGCAGCCGAGCGCACGCAGTTCATCGACCAGCGGCTGCAGCCGCGGGAGATCGCGCTGCAGGTCGAAGCCGTGGTCGGAGGTGATCTGGCCGTCGCCGTCGGGCACCAGGGTGACCTGGGCAGGGCGTACCTCGCGGGCCAATGCGAGCAGCCCAGGGTAGGCGCCGCGGGCGGCGGCGAACGGATTGCCCTCGATGTTGTACTCGACCCGGCCGCGCAGGGTCGCGGCCAGTGCGCGCACGTCGTCCGGACGCACGTGGCGCAGGTCGGGGCGCGGGTGCACGGTGATGCCGCCGCAGCCGGCCTCGATGCAGGTCTGCGCGGCGCGGCAGATGTCGGGTTCGTCGCCGCCGCGCGAATTGCGCAGCACGGCGATCTTGTTGAGGTTGACGCTGAGCAGGGTCATCGCGGACGGCGCTCCCGGGTAGAGCCGTGGACAGGGCAACGCCGGCGGCGATGCCGGCGGGGTCGGAAACAGTGCGCCGATCAGCCGCGGCTGGCAAGCGTGCCGAAGCGGACCTGCCGTTCGCCGCCACGCCACGCCAGCGTCGCGACCAGTCCGGGCGCGATGGCCAGCCGCCGCAACTGCCAGGCTGCGGCGTCGTCGCCCTCGAGACGCTGCAGGCTGGGCCGCTCGGTGGTGCCGGCGATGCTGAGGCGGTCCAGCCCGAACGCGAGGCCGCGTCCCAGAGCCTTGAGCACCGCCTCCTTGGCCGTCCACAGTTCGAGGAAGGCGGCGCTGCGCGCGGCCGGCGGCAGCGCGGCGAGCGCGGCGGCCTCCTCGGCGCTGAAGTAGCGCTCGGCGATCGCCAGCGCGCGTGGCCGCGGGCGCAGGCATTCGAGGTCGACGCCGGGGGCGACGTGCCGGCCCACCGCCACCAGCGCATCGGCGCCACTGTGCGACCAGTTGAAGTCGAGCGAGGGATCGTGCCCGCCGGCCAGCACCGGCCGGCCGTAGGCGCCTTCCGCCAGCACGACCCGATCCGCCGGCAAGCCGAGGTAGGCGGCCAACACCGCGCGCAGCGGTCCGCGTCCGTCCCGCGGGTGATAGTCCAGTCGCCACACGTGAATCTCGTCATCGCGCAGGTGCTCTGCTACGTTGGCAAGCGTCGGTAGGCGCGCGGCGGTCATCCGCGCATGGTGCCGCCCGCGCCGGCACCGCACAAGCGCATGCCCGGCTCCGGCGCAGAGCAGGAACGGCTTCGAGTGAGAGGGGTGAGGGCTTGATTCAGGGCTGGCTGCTGTTGCTGGTGTCGCTGCTGTACGTCGGGCTGCTGTTCGTGGTGGCCTACGCCGGCGACCGGCGGCCGCTGTACCCGCGCCAGCCGCGGCTGCGCCCGATCGTCTACAGCCTGGCGCTGGCGGTGTACTGCTCGTCGTGGACGTTCTACGGCGCGGTCGGCACGGCCGCGCGCGACGGCCTGGCCTACCTGCCGATCTATCTCGGCCCGATCCTGCTGTACGTGTTCGGCTTCGGCCTGCTGCGCCGGCTGGTGCAGGTGGTGAGGCAGCGCAACATCACCTCGATCGCGGACTTCATCGGCGCGCGCTTCGGCAAGTCGCACGGCCTGGCCGCGCTGGTGGCGGTGATCGCGGTGGTCGCGGTGGTGCCGTACATCGCGCTGCAGTTCAAGGCGGTGGCGATGTCGTTCGGCGTGCTCGGCGGAACCGCGCTGGGCGCGGTCAGGAGCGGCGGCATCGACAGCGCGATGTGGTGCGCGGTGCTGCTGGCGGTGTTCGCGATCCTGTTCGGCACGCGCAGCATCGACGCCACCGAGCACCACCACGGCATGATGCTGGCGATCGCGCTGGAGTCGCTGATCAAGCTGCTGGCATTCGTGGTATTGGCAGGCTACGCGCTGTGGCGGGGGCCGGGGCTGGTCGGCACCGTGCAACTGCCGGTTGCCCAGCTGAGCCACGGCCTGTCGCCCGGCTTCCTCGCGCAGACCATGCTGGCGTTCTGCGCGATGTTCTGCCTGCCGCGGCAGTTCCAGATCGGCATGGTCGAGTGCGAGGACGCCGGCGACCTCACCCGCGCGCGCTGGATGGTGCCGCTGTACCTGATCGTCGTCAGCGTGGCGGTGCTGCCGATCGTGGCGGCCGGCGCGCGCATGCCGCTGCTGCACTCGAGCGGTGCCGATGCGTGGGTGCTGACCCTGCCGATGGCGCACGGCGACCGCGGCATGGCGCTGCTGGCCTTCATCGGCGGCTTTTCGGCGGCCACCGGCATGGTGATCGTGGCCTCGGTGGCGCTGTCGACGATGATCAGCAACGACCTGGCGATGCCCGCGCTGCTGCGCATCCGCCGGCTGCGGCTGGAGCAGCGCAGCGATCTGTCGCAGCTGGTGCTGGGCGTGCGCCGGATCGCGATCATCGCGCTGGCGCTGATGGCCTACGCCTACTACCGGGTGGCCGCGAACGCGGAGAACCTGGCCGCCACCGGCCTGCTCGCATTCGCCGCGGTGGCACAGTTCGCGCCCGCGCTGATCGCCGCACTGTACTGGCGCGGCGCCAGCCGCCGCGGCGTGGTGACGGGTCTGGCCGGCGGTTTCGTGGTGTGGCTGTACACCATGCTGCTGCCTGCGGTGGTGCGCACGGACCAGTGGCTGCACCACGGACCGTTCGGCTGGGACTGGCTGCGCCCGCAGGCGCTGTTCTACCTGAGCGGCTGGGATCCGGTGATGCACGGCACGTTCTGGTCGCTGCTGGTCAATGCGGGCTGCCTGGTGTTCGTCTCGCTGCGCTTCCGGCCCAGCCTGGAGGAACGCCTGCACGCGGCGGTGTTCATGGACGCCGACCCGGCCAGCCGCGGCGGCGCCGGCGACTGGCGCGGTCGCGTGGCGGTGGCCGACCTGCGCACCATCGCCGAGCGCATCGTGGGCGAGCGCAGCAGCGTGCGCGCGTTCGAGGAGTACGCGCAGCGGCGCGACAAGCCGCTGCTGCCCGGCGAGGCGGCCGACCGCGCGCTGATCCAGTACACCGAGCGCCTGCTCGCCTCGGCGGTGGGCGCGGCCAACGCGCGGCGCATCCTGATCAGCGCGCTGTCCGGCAGCGGCCTCGACCTGGCCGAGTCGGTGGCGCTGCTGGACGAGGCCTCGCAGGAACTGCGCTTCAACCGCGAGCTGCTCTCCACCACGCTGGAAAACGTCTCGCAGGGCATCAGCGTGGTCGACGCGCAGATGCGGCTGGTGGCGTGGAACCGCCGCTACCTGGAGCTGTTCGACTACCCCGACGGCATGGTCCACGTGGGGGTGCCGGTGGCCGAGCTGATCCGCTGGAACGCCGAGCGCGGCGAGTGCGGCCCGGGCGAGGTCGAGGCGCACGTGGCCAAGCGCATCCAGTACATGCGCGCCGGTTCGCCGCACCTGTTCCAGCGCGTGCGCCCCGACGGCACGGTGATCGAGATGCGCGGCCGCGCGCTGCCCGGCGGCGGCTACGTCACCACCTACACCGACGTCACCGCGTACAAGCATGCCGAGCAGGCGCTGATCGAGGTGAACGAGACGCTGGAGCAGCGCGTCGAACAGCGCACCGCCGAGCTGTCCGAGGCGCTGGCCGCCACCGCGCAGGCGCGCCGCGCGGCGGAAACCGCGAACATCTCCAAGACGCGCTTCCTCGCCGCCGCCAGCCACGACCTGCTGCAGCCGCTGAACGCGGCGCGCCTGTTCACCTCGGCGCTGCGCCAGCATTCCGGGCTGGACGCCGAAGCGAGCGGGCTGGCCGAGCGCATCGACGCCTCGTTTCGGGCTGCCGAGGACCTGCTCGACGCGCTGCTCGACATCTCGCGGCTGGACGCCGGCAGCTACCATCCCGAAGTCGGCGGCTTCGCGCTGGCCGAACTGTTCGATTCGCTGAAGGCGCAGTTCGCGGTGGTCGCCGAGCAGCGCGATCTGCGCCTGCGCGTGGTGCCGACCACGCTCGCCGTGCGCAGCGATCCGCAGCTGTTGCGCCGGATCCTGCAGAACTTCCTTTCCAACGCGCTGCGCTATACCAGCCGGGGTGGCGTGCTGCTGGGCGCGCGGCGGGTGGGGGGCGAGGTGCGCATCGAGGTATGGGATTCCGGCCCCGGCGTCGCGGCAGAGCAGCGCGCGCGCATCTTCGATGAGTTCCAGCGGCTGGAACACCCGTCGCCGTGGGGCGAGAAAGGGCTGGGCCTGGGCCTGTCGATCTGCGACCGCCTCGCCGGCATGCTCGGCCACCGGCTCGACCTGCATTCGCGGGTCGAGCACGGCAGCTGCTTCGCGGTGACCGTGCCGCGCAGCGAGGCGGTGCCGGTGCGGCGCCAGCGGGTGGAGCGCGCCGGCCCGGACAAGCAGCTGCCGCTGACCGTGCTGTGCCTGGACAACGACGCCAGCATCCTCGACGGCATGCGCGCCCTGCTCAGCCGCTGGGGGGTCGATTGCCGCACCGCGCTGGACGTGGCGCAGGCCCGCGCCGAACTGAGGCGCGGGCCCATCGACCTGATCCTGGCCGACTACCACCTAACCGACAGTGTCGACGGCCTGCAGGCATTGCAGCAGCTGCGCGACGCGCTGGGCGAACTGCCGCCGGTGGCGATGATCACCGCCGACGGCAGCAGCGAGCTGAAGCAGCGCGCCCGTGCGCGCGGCTACCCGGTGCTGCACAAGCCGGTGCGCCCGGCCGCGTTGCGTGCGCTGCTGACCGCGCTGGTGCGGCGCCAAGGCGAGGACCGGCCCGCCTGAGCCGGCGGGCGGGTCAGCGCGGCAGGCTGGAATGGCCCATCAGGAACTCGTCCACCGCGTGCGCACACTGGCGCCCTTCGCGGATCGCCCAGACCACCAGCGACTGGCCGCGGCGCATGTCGCCGGCGGCGAAGACCTTGTCCACGCTGGTGCGATAGCCGCCGCGGGCCTCGGTACCGGCCCTGGCGTTGCCGCGTGCATCCTTGGCCACGCCGAACGCGTCCAGCACGCCCTGCGCGGGCGCGACGAAGCCCATGGCCAGCAGCACCAGGTCCGCCTGGATCTCGAACTCGCTGCCGGCCACCTCGTGCATCTTGCCGTCCTTCCACTCCAGCCGGACAGCGGTGAGGCTTTTGACCCGGCCCTTGCCGTCGTCGTTGAAGCACTTGGTGGCCACCGCCCAGTCGCGCTGGCAGCCTTCCTCGTGCGAGCTGGAGGTGCGCAGGCGGATCGGCCAGTACGGCCACACCAGCGGCTTGTCCTCCTGCCTGGGCGGCCGCGGCAGCAGCTCGAACTGGGTCACCGCCACGGCGCCTTGCCGGTTCGAAGTGCCCACGCAGTCGGAACCGGTGTCGCCGCCGCCGATGACGACGACCTGCTTGCCGGTGGCGACCAGCTGGTCGTTCAGCGCGTCGCCGGCCGCCACGCGGTTCGCCTGCGGCAGGAACTCCATCGCGAAATGCACGCCCTGCAGCGCGCGGCCGGGCACCGGCAGGTCGCGCGGGGTTTCCGCGCCGCCGGTGAGCGCCACCGCGTCGAATTCCCGCAGCAGCAGTTCGGGCGCGATCACGCTGACCTTGCCGTGGTGCCCGGCGTCGGCCGCGGCGCCCACGAACACGCCGGTGCGGAACTGCACGCCTTCGCCGCGCATCTGCTCCAGGCGCCGGTCGATGTGGCCCTTGTCCAGCTTGAAGTCGGGGATGCCGTAGCGCAGCAGGCCGCCGATGCGGTCGCTCTTCTCGAATACGGTCACCGCGTGGCCGGCGCGGGCCAGCTGCTGCGCGGCGGCCAGCCCGGCCGGGCCGGAGCCGACCACGGCCACCTTCCAGCCGGTTTTGCGCGCGGCCGGCTGCGCCACCACCCAGCCTTCCTCCCACGCCTTGTCGATGATCTTGTGCTCGATCGACTTGATGCCCACGGCATCGTCGTTGATGTTCAGCGTGCAGGCGGCCTCGCAGGGAGCGGGGCAGATGCGGCCGGTGAACTCGGGGAAGTTGTTGGTCGAATGCAGCACGTCGATCGCGCGCTTCCAGTCCTGCCGGTACACCAGGTCGTTGAAGTCCGGAATGATGTTGTTGACCGGGCAGCCCTGGTGGCAGAACGGCGTGCCGCAGTCCATGCAGCGCGCGGCCTGCAATTTGGCCTGGTCGTCGGACAGCTGCTGGGTGAACTCGTGCCAGTGCTTCTTGCGCTGCGCGGGCGCCTCGCTGGTTTCCTGCAGGCGCGGGTACTCGAGAAAGCCGGTGATCTTGCCCATCTGTGGTGTTCCCCCTGGACTCAGGCCGTGGCCTTCTCGGTGGATGCGGTCGCGGTTTCCCGCGGCGGTTGGGCCAGCGCGCGCTTGTACTCGTGCGGCATCACCTTGACGAAATGCGTGCGCGCATTGATCCAGTCGTGCAGGATCGCCCTGGCGCGGAAACTGCCGGTGTAGCGGAAATGCGCCTCGAGCAGCCGGCGCAGGATCGCCTCGTCGGTTTCGCCGGCGCCGCCGCGGGTGGGCGGATGCCACAGCGCCCGCGGCACCCGCAGCTCCTGCTCGACGCCGGAGAGCAGCGGTTCCAGGCCGACCATGGAAAGATTGCAGCGCGGCTGGAAGTGCAGCTCGGGGTCGTAGACGTAGGCCACCCCGCCGGACATGCCGGCGGCGAAATTCCGCCCGGTCTCGCCGAGCAGGACCACGGTGCCGCCGGTCATGTATTCGCAGCCGTGGTCGCCGACGCCTTCCACCACGGCCGTGGCGCCGGAGTTGCGCACGGCGAAGCGTTCGCCGGCGACGCCATTGAAGTAGGCCTCGCCTTCGGTGGCGCCGTACAGCACCGTGTTGCCGGCGATGATGTGCTCCGGGCCGAAGCCGTGGAAGTCGTTCGGCGAGCGCACCACGATGCGTCCGCCGGACAGGCCCTTGCCCACGTAGTCGTTCGCCTCGCCGACCAGGTCGAGCGTGATGCCGCGGGCCAGGAACGCGCCGAAGCTCTGTCCGGCGGTGCCGTCCATCTGGATGTGGATGCTGTCGTCGGGCAGGCCGGCGTGGCCGTGGCGGCGCGCCACCTCGCCGGAAAGCATGGTGCCCACGGTGCGGTTCACGTTGCGCACGCTGACGATGAAGCTGGTTCGTTCGCCGCGCTCCAGCGCGGGCCGGGCCTTCTCGATCAGGGTGTGGTCGAGCGCCTTGCCGGCCTGGTCGAGGCCGTGGTCCTGTGCGGACACGTGCCGCCGCGCCACCTCCGCCGGCACCTCGGGGCGGTAAAACACGCGGGCGAAATCCAGCCCGCGCGTCTTCCAGTGCGCGATGCCCTGGCGGATGTCGAGCAGGTCGGCGCGGCCGACCAGTTCGTCGAAGCGGCGGATGCCCAGCTGCGCCATGATCCGGCGCGCCTCCTCGGCCACGAAGAAGAAGTAGTTCACCACGTGCTCGGGCTTGCCGCTGAACTTCCTGCGCAGTACCGGATCCTGCGTGGCCACGCCGGTGGGGCAGGTGTTGAGGTGGCACTTGCGCATCATGATGCAGCCTTCCACCACCAGCGGCGCGGTGGCGAAGCCGAATTCGTCGGCGCCGAGCAGGGCGCCGATCACCACGTCGCGGCCGGTCTTCATCTGGCCGTCCGCCTGCACCCGGATGCGGCCGCGCAGGCGGTTCAGCACCAGGGTCTGCTGGGTTTCGGCCAGGCCCAGTTCCCACGGCGTGCCGGCGTGCTTGATCGACGACCACGGCGAGGCGCCGGTGCCGCCGTCGTGGCCGGCGATCACCACGTGGTCGGCCTTGGCCTTGGCCACGCCGGCCGCCACCGTGCCCACGCCCACCTCGGACACCAGCTTCACCGAGATCGACGCCTGCGGGTTGCAGTTCTTCAGGTCGTGGATGAGCTGGGCCAGGTCCTCGATCGAGTAGATGTCGTGGTGCGGCGGCGGCGAGATCAGGCCCACCCCCGGCACCGAGAAGCGCAGCCGGGCGATGTAGTCGGAGACCTTGTGGCCGGGCAGCTGGCCGCCCTCGCCGGGCTTGGCGCCCTGCGAGATCTTGATCTGGATCTGGTCGGCCGAGACCAGGTAGGCCGCGGTGACGCCGAAGCGGCCCGAGGCCACCTGCTTGATGCGCGAGCGCAGCGAGTCGCCGGCCTCGAGTTCGAGATCGCGTTCGATGTGCGCCTCGCCGAGCAGGCCGGCGACGGTGTCGCCCTGCTTGATCGCCACGCCGCGCAGCTCGCCCTGGTAGCGCGCCTCGTCCTCGCCGCCTTCGCCCGTGTTGGACTTGCCGCCGATGCGGTTCATCGCGATGGCCAGCGTGGTGTGCGCCTCGGTCGAGATCGAGCCCAGCGACATCGCGCCGGTGACGAAGCGCTTGACGATCTCGGCGGCCGGTTCCACTTCGTCCAGCGGAATCGCCGCGGCCGGGTCGAGGCGGAACTCGAACAGCCCGCGCAGCGTCATCAGGCGCCGGCTCTGGTCGTTGACCAGCTGTGAATACTCCTGGTAGGTCTGCGCGTTGTTGGCGCGGGTGGCGTGCTGCAGCTTGGCCACCATGTCCGGCGTCCACATGTGTTCCTCGCCGCGCACGCGCCAGGCGTACTCGCCGCCCACGTCCAGCGCGTCGGCCAGCACCGGGTCGTCGCCGTAGGCGGCGGCGTGCAGGCGCAGCGCTTCCTCGGCCACCTCGAACAGGCCGATGCCCTCGATGTTGGAGGTGGTGCCGGTGAAGTACTTGTCCACCAGCTCGCGGCTCAGGCCCACAGCCTCGAAGATCTGCGCACCGGTGTAGGACATGTAGGTGGAGATGCCCATCTTGGACATCACCTTCTGTAGGCCCTTGTCGATCGCCTTGATGTAGTTGCGGATCGCCTTGTCCGCGCCGATCCCGTCGCTGCCCGCGGCGAAGTGCTGCGCCAGCACTTCCATCGCCAGGTAGGGGTGGATCGCCTCGGCCCCGTAGCCGGCGAGCAGGGCGAAGTGGTGCACCTCGCGCGCCGAGCCGGTCTCCACCACCAGGCCGGTGCTGGTGCGCAGGCCCTTGGTGACCAGGTGCTGGTGGACGGCCGAGGTGGCCAGCAGGGCCGGGATCGCCACGCGCTCGCGGTCGCTGCGCCGGTCGGACACGATCAGGATGTTGTGGCCCTGGCGGATCGCGTCGGTGGCTTGCGCGCACAGCGAGGCGAGGCGCGCCTCGATGCCCGCCTTGCCCCAGGCCGCCGGATACGTGATGTCCAGCTCGAAGCTGCGGAACTTGCTCTTGGAGTAGCGCCCGATCTTGCGGATCTTGGCCATCTCGGCGAAGTCCAGCACCGGCTGGGCCACCTCCAGCCGCAGCGGCGGGTTGATGTTGTTGATGTCCAGCAGGTTGGGCTTGGGCCCGATGAAGGACACCAGCGACATCACCAGCTGCTCGCGGATCGGGTCGATCGACGGGTTGGTGACCTGCGCGAACAGCTGGCGGAAATAGTTGTACAGCGACTTGCTGCGCTCCGACAGCACCGCCATCGGCGAGTCGTTGCCCATCGCGCCGATCGCCTCCTCGCCGGCCTGCGCCATCGGCAGCAGCTGGAACTTCAGGTCCTCCTGGGTGTAGCCGAAGGCCTGCTGGCGGTCGAGCAGGCTGTCGACGGCGCGCGCTTCGGCGCGCGGCTCCGGCAGCGCGTCCAGCTTGATCCGGATGTGCTCGATCCACTGCTTGTACGGCCGGGCGTTGGCCAGCTGGTCCTTCAGCTCCTTGTCGTCGATGATGCGGCCCGCTTCCATGTCGATCAGCAGCATCCTGCCCGGCTGCAGCCGCCACTTCTTCACGATGCGCGATTCGGCGACGGGCAGCACGCCGGCCTCGGAGGCCAGGATCACCAGATCGTCGTCGGTGATCAGGTAGCGCGCCGGGCGCAGGCCGTTGCGGTCGAGCGTGGCGCCGACCTGGCGGCCGTCGGTGAAGGCGATCGCGGCGGGGCCGTCCCAGGGTTCCATCATCGCGGCGTGGTATTCGTAGAACGCGCGGCGGTTGTCGTCCATCAGCGTGTGGCGTTCCCAGGCCTCGGGAATCATCATCATCATCGCGTGCGACAGCGGGTAGCCCGCCATGGTCAGCAGCTCGAGGCAGTTGTCGAACGAGGCGGTGTCGGACTGGCCGGGGTAGATCAGCGGCCACAGCTTCGCCAGGTCGTCGCCGAGCACCGGCGAGGAGATCGCGCCGGTGCGCGCGTTGATCCAGTTCACGTTGCCCTTGACCGTGTTGATCTCGCCGTTGTGCGCGATCATGCGGTAGGGGTGGGCCAGTTCCCACGCGGGGAAGGTGTTGGTGGAGAAGCGCTGGTGCACCAGCGCCAGCGCCGACACGGTGCGCGGGTCGGCCAGGTCGAGGTAGTACTGGCCGACCTGGCCGGCCAGCAGCAGGCCCTTGTAGACCACTGTGCGGCTGGACATCGAGGGGACGAAGTATTCCTTGCTGTGCTTCAGGCCCAGCGCGCGGATCGCGTGGCTGGAGGTCTTGCGGATGACATACAGCTTGCGCTCCAGCGCGTCGGGCACCATGACGTCGGGCCCGCGCCCGATGAAGAGCTGTCGCACCACCGGTTCGGTCGCCTTGACCGCCGGCGACATCGGCATCCCGGCGTCGACGCGCACGTCGCGCCAGCCCAGCACCACCTGGCCCTCGGCCCGCACGGTGCGCTCCAGCTCCTGTTCGCAGGCCAGCCGCGAGGCGTGCTCCTTGGGCAGGAAGATCATGCCCACGCCGTATTCGCCCGGCGGCGGCAGCTGCACGCCCTGCTGCGCCATGTCCTCGCGGTAGAGCAGGTCGGGGATCTGGATCAGGATGCCGGCGCCGTCGCCCATCAGCGGATCGGCGCCGACCGCGCCGCGGTGATCCAGGTTGCGCAGGATCAGCAGGCCCTGCTGGACGATGTCGTGGCTTTTCCTGCCCTTGATGTGGGCGACGAAACCCACGCCGCAGGCGTCGTGTTCGTTGGATGGGCTGTACAAACCCTGCGCGCGCGGCTGAGCCATGTTCTCCACTCCCGGCATGGGGAGAATCGACTATAGTGCGCCGCAACAAAAGAAAGCAAGAAAATCAAATAGCCGTATATAAGGCTGATTGACGGCGTGCCCCGGCGCCGAAGAAACCGCGTCCGGGCCGCATCGGCGCAGGCGATACGGCGGGCGGCTCGGGATGTCCGGCCCAACCCAGGCCCGATCCGCTCGCCCGCAAGGGCTCAGTCGGGATCGTCCGCTATGGCCGGCAGGCTTTCCTGGTCGACCGCGAGCTGGCTGGCGAGCAGGGCCACCTGGGTGCGGTTGTTGACGCCGAGCTTGCGCATGATCGCGGTCATGTGCGCCTTCACGGTGGCCTCGGAGACGCCCAGCTCCCATGCGATCTGCTTGTTCAGCAGGCCCTCGGCGATCATCGTCATCACGCGGAACTGCTGCGGCGTCAGCGCGGCGACCTGCGCGGCGGCGGCCGCTTCGTCGGGCTTGAGCTCGGCGGGGTTGCCGAGCAGGGCCGGCGGCAGCCAGACGTCGCCGTCCAGCACGGCGCGGATCGCCGCCACGATGTCGGCGCCGGCGGTGGACTTGGGGATGTACGCCGAGGCGCCGTGCGCCAGCGCGCGGCGCGCCACCTGCGCCTCCTCGTGGCCGGAGACCACGATGGTCGGCAGCCCCGGGTACTGGCCGCGGATGTGCGCCAGCGCGGAGTAGCCGCGCGCGCCGGGCATGTGCAGGTCGAGCAGCAGCAGCTCGGCGTCGGGGAACTGCTCGATCAGGCCGAGCAGGGTGTGCACGCTGTCGGCCGTATGCACGCGCGCCTGCGGCAGCGCGGCCAGCACCGCGCGCTGCAGGGCATCGCGGAACAGCGGATGGTCGTCGGCGATCAGGATGTCGGGCATGGGCTTCGTCGGGAGTGCAGGAGCGCACCCTGTGCGCGATGCTTTTGTCCGGTGGTGGGGAAAGAGCATCGCGCACAGGGTGCGCTCCTACAGTTACCTCATTTGATCAATCGCTCGTCGACCAGGTTCTTCACCACGCCCGGGTCGGCCAGGGTGGTGATGTCGCCGAGCTGGTCGGGCAGATTCTCGCCGATCTTGCGCAGGATGCGGCGCATGATCTTGCCCGAACGGGTCTTCGGCAGGCCGGGCGCCCACTGCAGGTAGTCCGGCGTGGCGATCGGGCCGATCTCCTTGCGCACCCAGGCGATCAGTTCCGCGCGCAGCGCATCGCTGCCGGTCTCGCCGGCGACCAGGGTGACGTAGGCGTAGATGCCCTGGCCCTTGATCTCGTGCGGGCAGCCGACCACGGCGGCCTCGGCCACCTTCGGATGCGCCACCAGCGCGCTCTCCACCTCGGCGGTGCCGAGGCGGTGGCCGGACACGTTGATCACGTCGTCGACGCGGCCGGTGATCCAGTAGTAGCCGTCCTCGTCGCGGCGCGCGCCGTCGCCGCTGAAGTAGTTGCCGGGATAGGCGCTGAAGTAGGTGTCGATGAAGCGCTGGTGGTCGCCGTAGATGGTGCGCACCTGGCCGGGCCAGGAATCGGTGATCAGCAGGTTGCCCTCGGCCACGCCTTCCAGCACCTGGCCGTCGGCGTCGACGATGGCCGGCTTGACGCCGAAGAACGGCAGCGTGGCCGAGCCGGGCTTGGTGGCGATCGCGCCGGGCAGTGGCGAGATCATGATGCCGCCGGTCTCGGTCTGCCACCAAGTGTCGACGATCGGGCAGCGGCCCTCGCCCACCACGTGGTAGTACCACTCCCACGCCTCCGGGTTGATCGGCTCGCCGACCGAGCCGAGCAGGCGCAGCGACGCGCGGGAGGTCTTCTTCACCGGGCCCTCGCCCTCGCGCATCAGCGCGCGGATCGCGGTGGGCGCGGTGTAGAACAGCGTCACCTTGTGCTTGTCGATCACCTGCCAGAAGCGGCTGTGGTCGGGATAGTTCGGCACGCCCTCGAACATCACCGTGGTGGCGCCGTTGCAGAGCGGGCCGTACACCACGTAGCTGTGGCCGGTGACCCAGCCGACGTCGGCGGTGCACCAGTAGACGTCGTCCTCGCGCAGGTCGAACACCAGCTCGTGGGTGTAGCTGATGAACACCAGGTAGCCGCCGGTCGAGTGCTGCACGCCCTTCGGCTTGCCGGTGGAGCCGGAGGTGTACAGCACGAACAGCGGGTGTTCGGCGTCGACCGGGACCGGCGGGCAGTCGGCGGACTGGCCTTCCATCAGGGTGTGGTAATAACGGTCGCGCGGCGACTGCATGTTCACCGCGCCGCCGGTATGGCGCACCACGATCACGGTTTCCACGCTGTTGGTGCCGGGGCGCTCCAGCGCCGCGTCCACGTTGACCTTGAGCGGGATGTGCTTGCCCGCGCGCAGGCCCTCGTCGGCGGTGACCACCACCTTGGCCTGCGAGTCGGCGATGCGCCCGGCCAGCGAGTCGGGCGAGAAGCCGCCGAACACCACCGAGTGGGTGGCGCCGAGGCGGGCGCAGGCCAGCATCGCCACCGCCGCCTCGGGGATCATCGGCAGGTAGATCGCCACGCGGTCGCCCTTGGCCACGCCGAGGTGCTTCAGCGTGTTGGCGAACTTGCACACTTCGGCGTGCAGCTCGCGGTAGGTGATCCTGCGCGAATCCTTCGGGTCGTCGCCCTCGAAGATGATCGCGACCTTGTCGCCGCGCTTCTCCAGGTGGCGGTCGAGGCAGTTCGCCGACACGTTGAGCTCGCCGTCCTCGTACCAGCGGATGTGCAGGTCGTCGCGCCTGAACGAGACGTCCTTGATCCGGGTCGGCGCGCGGGTCCAGTCCAGCCGCTGGCCGACGCGGCCCCAGAAGCCCTCCGCATCGCGCACCGACTCGGCGTAGAGGCGCGTGTAATCGTCGTGGCGCAGGCGCGCGGCGGCGGCGAACGAGGGATCGACCGGGTAGAGCTTGGACATGGCTGGGCTCCTGCTGGCTGGGTGCCGGGAACGGCGAGGGGGATGCCGCGGCAGGCGACGGCGCCCGGCGGCATGCGGGCTTCGAGTGTAGCCCGATCGTTGCGGCGGAGGCGGCGCGGCGGCGTCTCGACTTTGGTCGAACTTCGACCAATGGCGAATAGTCGCCCGCGCCGCAGCATGGCCATGCTCGGCCCGTCATCGACCTTGGGGAGACGCACGCATGACGACGCGATACACGAACCGTTACAAGGCGCTCGCCCTGAGCATGGCCTGCGCGCTGGCCCTGCCGCTGGCCGCGCATGCGCAGAGCGACGCGCGCGAACAGCAGCTCGAGCAGCGCGTGGCGCAGCTGGAGCAGCAGTTGAACGAACTGAAGGCGATGATCAAGGCGCAGAAGGCCGCGCCGGCGCCGCAGGCTCCGGCCGCGCAGAGCGTGGCCGCCACGCCCGCGCCCACGCCGACCTTCAGCAGCGCGCCCGGCGTGTCGGTGGCGCTGCACGGCTTCATCAGCGCCAGCGCGTTCAGCCAGAACAAGAGCTTCACCTACGGCAACGGCCAGAACGCGCTGTTCCCGATACCCGGATCGAAGGGTTCGCTCAGCGGCGTCGACGTGCGCAACACGCGCTTCTGGCTCGACTTCAAGGGCGCCAAGTTTGCCGGCGACTGGAACGGCGGCGGCCGCATCGAGATGGACTTCTTCGGCGGCTTCAACGGCACCGGCGCCTACAGCCAGCAGCAGGCGACGCCGCGCCTGCGCCAGGCCTACATGGACCTGACCAACCCTGAAACCGGTACCACGGTGCGCATCGGCCAGCAGTGGGACCTGATGTTCCCGATCGACAACTCGCCCACCTCGCTGGCGCACATCGCGTTCCCGCTGGGCTTCGGTTCCGGCTACGGCGGCTGGCGCTTCCCCGGCGTGGTGGTGATGCAGGACATCAACCACGGCAGCACCGGTGCGCAGTGGCGTATCGACGTGGCGGCGTTCGAGGGCAACTGGAGCGGTCCCGGCAACAACATCAACTACCTCACCGCCGGCAACGCCGGTTTCCGGCCGCAGATCGAGGCGCGGCTGCACGTGCAGGACAAGAACTGGCTGGCGTACTTCGCCGCTCACTACAGCAAGGTCGACCTGCGCGGCGTGGATGGCAACGCGCCCACGCCGATCCGTTCCGAGGTGACCAGCGTGGGCTACGAGGTCGGCGGCCAGTGGAAACCCGGTCCGTGGACGTTCAAGGGGCTGGCCTATGCCGGCAATGGCCTCGGCGAGATCTTCGGCGCGATGTCGCAGTTCGGCGACATCAGCGAGCGCGGCGGCTTCGTGCAGGCCGGCTACAGCTTCACGCCGAACTGGAGCCTGTACGCGTTCTACGCGTACAGCAAGCCCGACAGCAAGGACGTGATCACCTGGATGGGCCATGGCGCGACCGGCCTGCTGCGCAACCGCCAGGCCGCATTGAGCCTGCAGTACACCGCCGGCTCCTACGACCTCAGCGCCGAATGGATGCACGACAAGATCGACTCCACCAGCAACGGCACCGACCGCAAGACCACCACCGGCAACCAGGTCAGCCTCAACGCGCTGTATCGCTTCTGAGGTTCATGGCGGCGTGCCTCGGCACGCCGCCGCCCAACCTCCCGCGAGACCGGGAGGATGACGAGGTGCGGCCCGGGGCAAGGGACGGTCCGCACCTTCCGACTTCTCCCCAGGGTTCCGGGCAGAGGCAATTCACTTATTTCGGGAGGGGAAACACATGGCCACCAATGCCATCGACGCCATCGGCAGCCGTGCCGACAACGCGCTCGACGTCAGCCACAAGCGGGTGATCCTGGCATCCAGCCTGGGCACCGTGTTCGAGTGGTACGACTTCTACCTGTACGGCTCGCTCGCCGTGATCATCGGCCACCAGTTCTTCTCGGGGTTGAACGAGGCGAGCCAGCTGGTGTTCGCCCTGCTCGCGTTCGCCGCCGGCTTCGCGGTGCGCCCGTTCGGTGCGCTGGTGTTCGGCCGGGTCGGCGACCTGGTCGGGCGCAAGTACACGTTCCTGATCACCATCGTGATCATGGGCCTGTCCACGTTCTTCGTGGGCCTGCTGCCCAGTTACGGCTCGATCGGCATGGCCGCGCCGGTGATCCTGATCGCGTTGCGCATGCTGCAGGGCCTGGCGCTGGGCGGCGAGTACGGCGGCGCGGCCACCTACGTGGCCGAACACGCACCGAAGGGCAAGCGCGGCCTGTACACCAGCTTCATCCAGATCACCGCCACCTTCGGCCTGTTCCTGTCGCTGCTGGTGATCCTGGGCTGCAAGTGGATGCTCGGCGACAAGTTCGACGACTGGGGCTGGCGCATTCCGTTCCTGCTGTCGTCGCTGCTGCTGGCGGTGTCGGTGTACATCCGCCTGCAACTAGCCGAGTCGCCGGTGTTCAAGCAGATGAAGGCCGAGGGCAAGCAGTCGAAGGCGCCGCTGACCGAGTCGTTCGCGCGCTGGGGCAACCTCAAGCTGGTGATCCTGGCCCTGCTCGGCGCCACCGCCGGCCAGGCCGTGGTGTGGTACTGCGGCCAGTTCTACGCGATGTACTTCCTCGGCAGCACGCTGAAGATCGATGCCACCACTACCCAGCTGATGATCGCCGCGGCGCTCGTGATCGGCACGCCGTTCTTCGTGTTCTTCGGCTGGCTGTCGGACAAGATCGGGCGCAAGCCGGTGGTGCTGGCCGGCTGCCTGCTCGCCGCGCTGACCTACTTCCCGATCTTCAAGGCGATCACCCACTACGGCAACCCGGCGATCGAGGCGGCCAGCGTGACGGCGCCGGTGCGGGTGCAGGCCGATCCCGCCGGCTGCAGCGTGCAGATCGACCTGATCGGCAAGAAGGTCTTCACCAGCTCCTGCGACGTGGCCAAGAGCTACCTGGCCAAGCGCGGCGTGCCGTACGAGAACGTCGTCGCCGCGGCGGGCACGCCGGCGGTCGTCTCGATCGGCGGCCAGCAGTTCCCCTCGTTCGAGGGCGGCGCCCTGTCCAAGGCCGATTTCACCGCCCGCAGCAAGGCCTTCGGCGACAGCGTCGGCAAGGCGCTTGCCGCGGCCGGCTATCCGGCCAAGGCCGATCCGGCGCAGACCAACAAGCCGATGCTGGTGCTGCTGCTGACGATCCTGGTGCTCTACGTGACGATGGTCTACGGGCCGATCGCCGCGTGGCTGGTGGAGATGTTCCCCACCAAGATCCGCTACACCTCGATGAGCCTGCCATACCACATCGGCAACGGCTGGTTCGGCGGCTTCCTGCCCTCGGTGTCGTTCGGCATCGTCGCGGCCACCGGCAATTTCTACGCCGGCCTGTGGTATCCGGTGGCGATCGCCGCGATGACGTTCGTGATCGGCATGCTGTTCGTGCGCGAAACCAAGGACGTGAACCTGCACGACTGAACCCGCGTGTGCCACGGGGAAACGCAGCGGCCCGCGCCGCTGCGTTTTCCTTTGCCGCCATGGGCAGGATGAACCGTCAGGCGCGCTTGACCAGGCCGATCACCACCAGCAGCACGATCGCGCCAATCATCGCGTAGACGATGCTGGTGAGGATCGGGCCGCCGAGGCTGAAGCCGACGCCCAGCGTCGGCAGCAGCCAGCCGGCAAGAAACGCACCGATGATGCCGACCACGATGTTGCCGAGCAGGCCGAAGCCGAAACCACGGACGATCATGCCGGCGAGCCAGCCGGCGATCGCGCCGATGACGAGGAATATGATCAGGCCACTTGCCGTCATCGTGAACTCCCGTTTGGACAAAGGGGCAGGGTCGACGCGTTGTCCACCCAGGTCGCGGCCAGCGTGGGGGAGCCGGTGTGCAGCGATCGTGACGGATATGGAGGCATGATGTCGGTGGCCACGTGGCAAGCGACGGATATGGGAAAACCTGCGTGAAGGCGGCAGCAAGCTATGTCCATGGTGCCAGCCCGCAACCGTTGCTGGGCGACACCGTGGGTGCGCTGATCGACCGCATCGCCGCCGCCTATCCCGAGCGGCCGGCGCTGGTGGTGCGCGCGCAGGGCGTGCGGCTGAACTACCGCGCGTTCCATGCCGCGGTGGAGCGCGCGGCCGCCGGCCTGCTGGCGCTGGGCCTCGAGCGCGGCGACCGCGTCGGCATCTGGTCGCCGAACCGCGCCGAATGGGTGCTGCTGCAGTTCGCCGCGCCGAAGGCCGGGCTGATCCTGGTCAACATCAATCCGGCCTACCGTACGCATGAGCTGGAGTATTCACTGAACAAGGTGGCTTGCCGCGCGCTGGTGCTGCCGCGCCGCTTCAAGACCTCGCACTACCTGGACATCCTCGCCGAACTGGCGCCGGAACTGGCCGCCGGCGCGCCGGGCGAGTTGCACGCGGCGCGGCTGCCGGCGCTGCGCGAGGTGATCCTGCTCGACGACGAGCCGGCGCCCGGGACGCGCGGCTGGCGGCAGCTGGTGGAGCTTGGCGACGCCGCGGCGCTGGCGCATCTGCACGCGACCGAACGCGAACTGGGCTTCGACGACCCGGTCAACATCCAGTTCACCTCCGGCACCACCGGCGCGCCGAAGGGCGCCACCCTGACCCACCACAATATCGTCAACAACGGCTGGTTCATCGGCGAGGCGATGCGCCTCACCGAGCACGACCGGCTGTGCATCCCGGTGCCGTTCTACCACTGCTTCGGCATGGTGCTGGGCAACCTCGCCTGCGTCACCCATGGCGCCTGCATGGTGATTCCCGGCGAGGGCTTCGACGCGCTGGCCACGCTGGAGACCGTGGCGGCGGAAAAGTGCACCGGCCTGCACGGCGTGCCCACCATGTTCATTGCCGAACTCGAGCACCCGCGCTTCGCCGAGTTCGACCTGTCCAGCCTGCGTACCGGCATCATGGCCGGCTCGCCGTGCCCGATCGAGGTGATGCGGCGGGTGGTCGGCGAGATGCACCTGGGCGAGATCACCATCGCCTACGGCATGACCGAGACCAGCCCGGTGAGCTTCCAGACCGTGCCCGACGATCCGCTGGAACGCCGCGTCGACAGCGTGGGCCGGATCCATCCGCAGCTGGAGGTGAAGCTGGTCGACGAGCGTGGGCGCATCGTGCCGCGCGGCATGCCGGGCGAACTGTGCACGCGCGGCTACTCGGTGATGCTGGGCTACTGGGAGGACGAGGCGCGCACCCGCGAGGTGATCGACGAGGCGCGCTGGATGCACACCGGCGACCTCGCGGTGATCGACGCGGACGGCTACTGCCGCATCGTCGGCCGGCTCAAGGACATGATCATCCGCGGCGGCGAGAACGTGTACCCGCGCGAGATCGAGGAGTTCCTGTACGCCCACCCGAAGGTGCTCGACGTGCAGGTGTTCGGCGTGCCCGACGCGAAGTTCGGCGAGCAGGTGTGCGCGTGGATCCGACTGCGCGAAGGCGTCAGCGCCAGCGTGGCCGAGATCCAGGATTACTGCCGCCACCACCTCGCCTACTACAAGGTGCCGCACTACGTGCGCTTCGTCGATGCCTTCCCGATGACGGTGACCGGCAAGGTGCAGAAGTACCTGATGCGCGAGGCGATGGCCGCCGAGCTGGGGCTGTAGGAGCGCACCCTGTGCGCGATGCTTTGAGGCCAATCGGGCCAGGAGCATCGCGCACAGGGTGCGCTCCTACCCGTCAGTACCTTACCGATCCGGGCGTTCGTGCTTCAGCGGCACCTTGCCCTCGCGCAGCCGCTTCAGGTCGTACTCGGACAGGCTGTCCCCGCGTGCGCTGCCGGCGATGCGCGCCTGCACGAAGGCCAGCGTGGTGGCGAAGACGCCGATCAGCCCGACCAGCAGCCAGAAGCCCCAGGCGCCGGCGCCGTGGCGGGTGAAGCACAGCATGAACGCGAACACGGTAAAGGCGAGCAGCAGCCAGCGCATGAAGTAAGCCCCGACAGGTGAAAGCGCGCCGCCGGCAGCGGCGGACGGCCGCATCATAGCGTCGCCATGGCGCGTCCGGCGCGCGCCGGATCACGCCGCGAAAAGATGTCGCGGCGACTGAGACGTCGCCGCGCGACACTGCTCCGATGGATCGCTCCTCGCCATTGCCGACCTCCCCGGAACAGCTCCCCGCGACGCGCCCGCTCAAGGGCCGCGGCGCCGCCTCCAATCCGGAAGGCCGCTTCGAGAATATCCGCCACCAGGCCGAGGACGACGGCTGGCAGAGCGCGCTGCTGGACGGGGATGCGCCACGCCCGCGCACCGAGGTCACCGAGGAACGCGCCAAGAGCGTGATCACCCGCAACGACTCGCCCGACATCGCCTTCGAGCAGGCGATGAACCCGTATCGCGGCTGCGAGCACGGTTGCATTTATTGCTTCGCGCGGCCCACGCACAGCTACCTCAACCTCTCGCCCGGGCTGGACTTCGAGACGAAGATCCGCGCCAAAGGCAACCTCGCCGAGGTGCTGCGCGTGGAACTGGCCAGGCCGGGCTACCGGGTCAGCCCCATCAATATCGGCAGCAACACCGACCCCTACCAGCCGATCGAGAAGAAGTGGCGGCTGACCCGCGCCGCGCTGGAACTGCTCGCCGAATGCCACCACCCGTGCACCATCGTGACCAAGAACGCGCTGGTCGAGCGCGACCTCGACATCCTGCAGCCGATGGCGCGCGAGAAGCTGGTGCAGGTGTTCGTCTCGGTCAACTCGCTGGACAACCACCTCGCCGCGAAACTCGAGCCGCGCGCCAGCGCGCCGCACCGGCGGATCCAGGCCATCGCCGCGCTCGCCGCTGCCGGCGTGCCGGTGGGCGTGCTGGCGGCGCCGATCATCCCGGCGCTGAACGACAAGGACATGGAAGCGGTACTCGAACGCGCGCACGAAGCGGGTGCGCGCTGCGCCGGCTACACCACGCTGCGCCTGCCGTGGGAACTGAAAGCCTTGTTCCGCGAATGGCTGGCCCTGCACGTGCCGCAGCGCGCCGAACACGTGATGAGCCTGGTGCGGCAGATGAACGGCGGCCGCGACTACGACAGCGACTTCCGCACCCGCATGCACGGCCAGGGCGTGTTCGCCGACCTGCTGCGCCGCCGCTTCGAAGTCGCCTGCCGCAAGCACGGCTTCATCCGCGCCCGCGAACTCACCCTCGAAACCTCGCGCTTCGTGCCGCCGCGCAAACCGTCGCCGCAAGGCGAGTTGTTTTGACGCGGTGGCCGCGGATGGACATCCCTCCGCGGCTTCGGCTCAGGGCTGCGCCAGGAACGGATGCGGCAGTCGCTGCATGCCACGCCAGCCGCGTCGGCCGAGCCAGACCATTGCCGCGCCGAACAGCAGCCAGCTCAGCACCAGCGGTGGCAGTGTCGAGGCCGCGCCATGCAACGGGTGGCGACCCAAGGCCAGCACGGGCAGCAGCATACTGAGCAGGGTCAGCGCGATCGCGATCGTCAGCAGCAGGCCGGCGCCCCAGATCGGCAGCGCGCGGCCACCGAACAGGTTGAGCACGGCGGCCATGGTGATCGTGGCCGCACCCAGCTGCGCCAACAATAGGAACGACAGCATCGCCGCATGGTCGTGCCAGCACAACATGGCCACGCCGACCAGGAGCAGTACCAGCGCATGCATCAGCAGCGGCAGGCCGAGCGCGGCGCGCAGCAATTGCCAGCGGACGTGGGCGTGCCCGCCCAGCCCGGGCAGCAGTGCCAGCAGGGGCAGTTCGCCGTTCACCCGCTGCCAGCGCTTGCCCAGTCACAGCAGGCTCAGCGCGCTGATCATTGGCCCGGCCATCACGCCGAGCGTGCCGAGGCCGCCGACCAGGCTACCCTTCAGTAGATCCGTATTGTCGCGATCGTGCGGGCCGAGATAATCCAGCAGCAGGATCGACAGTACGGGTACCGCGACAATGCCAAGCAGCAGCGCCAGCTGCCGGACGTGGCTGCTCAGGGTCAGCGGCAGGTACCAGCCGCCCAGCGCAACCCGCAGTGCGCGGTGCGGCCGCGTCGGGCCAACATCATCCAGATCGACGGCCGGCTGCAGCCAGCCCGGCCGCTGGCACAGCAAGCGCTGCTCGCCGACCTGGCTCCAGAGGCCCCAGCTGCCGTTGCGGAACTGCAGCACCATCGGCGAGCTCCAGCCGCTTGCCTGGCCGTTGCTCACGCGCAGCAGCTGTCGCCAGCGCCAGGCACAGCACAGCAACAGCACCGGGATCAGCAGCAGCATCACCTCGACCGTGCGTGGATCGGTGAAGCCGGGCAGGTCGAAATGGCGCCACAGCCCGTTGAGCAGCGAGGGCGTCAGGCCGATCACGATGGCGAGATAGCGCGGCATCAGCGCGAACAGCAGTCCGCCGGTGCCGAGCAGGGCCAGCAACGCGGTGGCGGGCAGCAGCGGCTGCCCGGCCCGTGCCAGCACGGCCAGCGGCAAGCCGAGACCCAGCGCGCCGTACAGGCACAGGCTGGCGAGGATCGGGCACTGCACCCCCGGCACGCGCAGCAGCCGGGCGTCGATCGCCAGCAGCAGGCTGAGCGGCAGGAAGAACGCCCACACGAAGAACAGGCCGATGCCATACAGCATCGCCGCGCCCCGCCAGGCATCCGGCCGACCGGCGAGCAGGCCGAGCGCGAGCGCGCCTGCACTGCACAGCGCGAACACCAGTACAGTCATCCAGCGCAGCTGGCGGTGCGCCGAGTACCAGGGTATCTGCAAAAGCTGTGCGAGATTCATCCAGCGATCTCCACGAACAGGTCTTCCAGGCCCAGCGCGTCGATGCGCGCGCCGGCCAGCTCGGCGGCTTCCGGCCAGCAGCCGCGGGAGTCGCGTTCGACGACCAAGCTAAGGCTGCCGTCGTCGTGGCGGTGTCGGCTGAGGCTTTGCGCGGGTGCGGCCGCGCTCATCCGCGCCGGCAGCCACAGTCGCGCATAACGTTCCTTGGTGTCGTCCACGCCGCAGCGGAACAGCAGCCTGCCCTGGTGCAAGAACGCCACCTCCGAGGCGGCGCGTTCCAGGTCCGACACGATGTGGGTGGAGAACAGCACGGTGGTGCCCGCGTCGCCGGCGCGCAGCGCCACCTCGCGCAACAGCTCGCGGCGCGCCACCGGGTCGAGCGCCGCGGCCGGCTCGTCCAACACCAGCAGCTCCGGCTGCGAGGCGAGTGCGCGGATCAGGTCCACTCGCTGGCGCTCGCCCGGCGACAGTTTGGCCAGCAGCTTGTTTTCCGGGATCTGCCAGCGCTCCAACATGTGCTTCGCGAACACCTTGTCCCAGCGCGGGTAGAAGCGGCCGACAAAATCGAGCATCTGACGCGCGCTGAGCCAGGCCAGCGCCTCCGGCTGCTGAGGCACGTAGGCGATACGCGCCTTGGCGGCGTCGGACAGCGTCAGCGCCGGCTCACCGAACACGCGCGCCTCGCCAGCACGCGGCTCGAGCAGGCCGAGCATGACGCGGATCAATGTGGACTTGCCGGCGCCGTTGCGGCCGACCAGGCCGAGCACGCTGCCCGGTTCCAGGACCAGGTCGACCCCGTCGAGCGCGTTGCAGCCGTCGTAGCGATGGACAAGGCCACGCACGGCGAGTGGGGCGGTGGCGGATTCCGTTTCACGCAGCATGGCGTTCATCTCACTCTCCCAGCAGTTTGGTCAGTCGCCGCAGCACCGGCTCGGCGGGCAGTTCGAGTTCACCGACGTGACGCGCCAGTGCCTGCAGTTGCGGTTCGAGCAGGGCGAGGCGCTGGTGTTCGGTCCGGTTGGCGAGGCGCGTGGCGGCCACCGTCATGCCCTTGCCGCGCAGGCGTTCAAGCAGGCCCTCGCTTTCGGCAATGCCATAGGCACGCGACACGGTCATCGGATTGATCGCGTGGAATGCGGCCACCTCGCGTACCGACGGCAGAAGCTCTCCCGGCACTAGCTGGCCGCCGGCGATCAGCCGGCGCAGCTGTTCCGCGATCTGCCGGTAGATAGGCTCGCTGGCGGCGGGTTGTATGTTGAGCAGTGATGCATCCATGTGTATCAGTACAGCAATACACTTGGCGCTTGTCAAGCATGATTTGCGGCGGCTGCCGCAACCCAGGCGAGTCCGGCATGAAAAGCCGCCGGTTGCGTTGGCCAGGCTTGCGCCGTGGATCGGCTAGTTAGTGGCCGGCAGGTACTTTCCGAACCACGCCAGCGCCCGCTGCAGCACGTCGCGCTGGTGCGCCGGGTTGACGAAGTGGTGGCCTTCGTTCGGGTACACCACCAGAGAGGTCGGCACGCCCTGCGCGCGCAGCGCGTGCCACATCTCGAACGATTGCGGCGCCGGGCATTCGGCGTCGCGGTCGCCGACCACGATCAGCATCGGCGTCTTCACCTGCTTGATGAAGTTGATCGCTGAACTCTTCGCGTACACCGCCGGGTCGTCGTAGACGCTGGCGCCGAAGAACGGCGGCATCCACTGGTCGATCAGGTTCTGGCCGTAGTAGCTCTGCCAGTTCGAGATGCCGGCGCCGGCCACCACGGCGCGGAAGCGCTGCGTCTGCGTGGGCGCGAACATGCTCATGAAGCCGCCGTAGCTCCAGCCGGTGAGGCCGAGCCGCTGGTCGTCCACCGGGACCTTCTTCTCCACCGCGTCGACGCCGGCGAGGAGGTCGCGCAGGTCGCCGTGGCCGAAGTCCTTGCGGTTCGCCTGCACGAACCGCTCGCCCTGGCCGAAGCTGCCGCGCGGATTCGGCATGAACACGAAATAGCCCAAGGCCGCCAGCGGCGCGCCGCCGTAACCGACGCCGGGCCAGCGCGGGATCACCGCGCTGGACGGGCCGCCATGCACCACCACGATCATCGGGTAGCGCTTCTTCGCGTCGTAGTTGGCCGGGTACAGCAGCCAGCCCTGCACGTGGAAGCCCTCGTTGTTCCACTCCACCGATTCGGCCTTGCCCCAGGCCGGTTTCAGCGCGGCGTTGAGCGCGGTGACCGCCGGCGGCGGCGTGCGGTCGAACGCGCCGGCGTGCACTTCGGCGGCGGTCGCGTAGGAGCTTTGCACGAACGCGATGCGCTTGAGGTCGGCCGACAGCGACATCGCCATCGACGCGCTGCCGTCGCCGATGCTGGCCGGCACCGTGAAGTGCACACCTTGCTGCTGCGCGCGGTCGCCGGTGACGGCGTAATCCGCCAGCTGGCTCTGGCCGTTGCTGACCTGGCTGACCAGCAGCGATTGCGGCCCGCTCCAACGCAGCCACACGGGCGTGACGCGGATGCCGGGGGTGAGTTCGACCGGCGTGCCGCCATCGGTGGCTGCCGCGTAGATGTCGCCGCCGGTGGCGCCCTGGTCGCTCATCAGGCCGCCGATGAAGGCGATCCGCGACGCATCCGGCGACCAGCGCGGCAGGGCGATCTGCAGGCCATGCAGCGAGCCGCTGGCGGCGTCGGCGGGATCGACCAGCACGCGGGCGTCGGCGCCGGACTGCGCCGGCTGCACGTAGAGCTTGGCGATCCACCAGTTGTTGTCGCCCGGCGGCGGCGCGGCGGTGTAGGCGATGCGCGAGCCGTCCGGCGACCAGTCGAATTCGTAGGCGTACAGGCTGGCCGGCGTGAGTTCGTGCAGCGCGCCGCTGGCCACGTCGAGACTCGCCACGCGCTGCACTTCCACCCCGCTCACGCCGATCTCGCCGGCGGCCGGCTTGGCCGCGGCCACCGCGCTGGCGTGGCGGGTGGCGCCGGACACGTAGAGGAAGCCGAGCGACTTGCCGTCGGCAGTCCACTGCAGCGAACGCACGTAGCCTTGCAGCTCGGCCAGCCGCGCCGGCGCGCCGTTGCCGCGCGTATCGGCGAGATAAATGGCGTTCTGCATGACCCTGGTGCTGGTGAGGTCGACATGGCAGTTGGCGATGAAGGCGAGGTGGCGCGAATCGGGCGCCCAGGCGATGCCGGATTCGGCGCATTCGCCCGGCTTGGCCGCGGCGCTCACGCGATGCGCATGGCGGCCGTCGGCGTCGGCCCGCTCGATCGCCGGCTTGCCGTCGCGCTCGATCACCCACGCCAGCTGCTTGCCGTCCGGCGAGATCGCCACCGCCTGGATCGACTGCGCCTTGCCCAGCTGGGCCAGCACCTGCTCGATGCGCGGGTCGACCGCAGGTGCGGCGGCGAAGGCGGGCGGCGCCAGCGCAAGGGCCAGCAGCAGCAAGGGAGCGGGCAGGTACGCGCGTTTCGGCATGGGGGGATTCCGGCGTGGGGAAAACCCGACGCTACAGCCCGGGCATCACCCGCGCCAAGTGCGGGAAGGCACGGCCGGCCGCGCTCAGCGCGCGGCGGTGGCGGCGGCCTGGCGCGTTGCCGTCAGCGCGGCGAGCTTGGCGCGGATCGCGGGGATCGCCGCCAGTGCGGCCTTCTCGCCGGCCAGGATGGCCTGGTTCTTCTGTTCGAAATCGGTGGGCCCGATGCCGCGCAGGTCGGGCCGGATCACCACGTCGGCGCGCGCGCTTTCCTGCGCGGCCAGCTGCCGGCCCATGATGGCGATGGACTGGCCGACGATGCCCACCATGCCTTGCGGGTTGCTGCCGTCCGGCGCGGCGGAGATGTCCACCGCGATCACGAAGTCGGCGCCGAGCTGGCGCGCCGCATCGATCGGGATCGGGCTGACCACACCGCCGTCGACGTAGTGCTTGCCGCGGATCTCGACCGGCTCGAACACGCCGGGAACCGCGGACGACGCGCGCACCGCGCGGCCGGTGTCGCCGCGCACGAACATCGTGCGCGCGCCGGTTTCCAGCTCGGTGGCCACTGCGGCGAACGGCAGCTTCAGCTGCTCGATCGGCTGCCTGTGCAGCAGCTGGTTGACGTAGTCCTGCAGCGCCTGGCCCCGCACCAGGCCGCCGGAAAACAGCCGCACGTCGCGGATCTTCGCCTCGTCCAGGCCGAACGCGGTCTGCTGCAGCGCGAACGGATCCATGCCGCTGGCGTACAGCGCGCCGACCACGCTGCCGGCGCTGGTGCCGGCGACCACGTCCGGGTGGATGCCACTGGCCTCCAGCATCTTGATCACGCCGATGTGCGCGAAGCCCTTCGCCGCGCCGCCGCCGAGCGCCAGGCCGATCTTCAGCTTCACCGGCGCCGGCGCCACGACCGGCGGTGGCGCGGGCTTGCTGGCGTGGAAACAGGCGCTCAACAGGAGCGCGGCAAGCACCGGCAGCAGGCGATGGAAGGGCATGTGGTGGTCTATTGGGAAGAGAGTGGTTGCGAGTCTATGGCTGGAACGTGGCGCTGACAGGGCACAGGACAGGCCGCGTTGTTGCTTTGGCTCCTGCCCCTGCTTGCCCCAAAGGGACTTCCTTAGGTCGCAGGGGGAGGCAGGCGACTGAAGGGAGTCCTTCAGGTGAGGGGGTGAAGCTTTTGATCTTGGCTCGAGGCGAAGAGCGACCCCACCCCAACCCTCCCCTGCTTGCAGGGGAGGGAGCAGAACTAGAGAGCAAAACGTCAGCCCAGCGCGCCGTCGGCCTCCCGGTGGTAGTGCGTGGCCAGCTCGACCTCCTGCTTCGAGCCGAGGAACACCGGCACGCGCTGGTGCAGGCCGGTCGGCTGCAGTCCCATGATGCGCTGGCGGCCGGTGGTGGCGGCGCCGCCGGCCTGTTCGACGATGAAGGCCATCGGGTTGGCCTCGTACATAAGGCGCAGCTTGCCGCCCTTGTCGACGATCTTCGCGTCCAGCGGGTAATAGAACACGCCGCCGCGGGTCACGATGCGGTGCACGTCGGCCACCATCGAGGCAACCCAGCGCATGTTGAAGTCCTTGCCGCGCGGGCCTTCCTTGCCGGCCAGCAGCTCGCCGATGTAGCGCTGCATCGGCGCCTGCCAGTGGCGCTGGTTCGACATGTTGATGGCGAACTCGGCGGTCTGCTCGGGAATGCGGATGCCGCGGCGGCTGAGGATGAAGCTGCCGACCTCGCGGTCCAGCGTGAACTCGTGGGTGCCGTGGCCGAAGGTGAGCACCAATACGGTGGACGGGCCGTACACCACGTAGCCGGCGGCGAGCTGGGTGGTGCCCGGCTGCAGGAAGTGCTCGGCCTTCGGTTCGGTCACGCCGTCCGGGCAGCGCAGCACCGAGAAGATGGTGCCGACCGAGATGTTCACGTCGATGTTCGAACTGCCGTCCAGCGGGTCGAACAGCAGCAGGTGCTGGCCCTTCGGGTAGCCGTCCGGGATCTGCTGCGGGTCTTCCATCTCCTCCGAGGCGCAGGCGGCGAGGTGGCCACCCCAGGCGTTCGCCTCCAGCAGGATCTCGTTGGAGATCACGTCCAGCTTCTTCTGCGCCTCGCCCTGGATGTTCATGCTGACGGAATCGGCGGTGCCGGCCATGCCCAGCACGCCGCCCAGCGCGCCCTTGCCGGTGGCCACGCCGATGCGCTTGCAGGCGCGCGCGACCACTTCGATCAGCAGCGAAAGTTCGGCGTTGATGTGGCCGGCGCGGCGTTCCTCGATCAGGAACTGGATCAGCGAGACGGGTTTCATGTCGGGTCCATGGCAAGAGGAAGCGCCATTGTCCCGGCTCCGGCTGAACGGTGCCAGCCCGGCGGCCCGCGCGCCCGCATCCGGCCCGGCTGCTGACATCACGTTGGCAGCAAGAGGTGGGCAAGCTGTACCTCCATAGCGGAGGGACACGACATGCGCGACACGGTTTATTTCCTGGTGTTCGACGGCTTCGCCGACTGGCAGGCCGCGCTGGCACTGTGCGAGATCCGCCGGCCCGGCGACTGGCAGGTGCAGGCGGCGGGCTTCTCGATGGCGCCGGTGGTCTCGATGGGCGGCCTGAGCGTGCAGCCCGAGCTGTCGCTGGCCCAGCTCGACCCCCGGCGCGCGGCCTTGCTGATCGTGCCCGGCGGCCACCTGTGGCAGCGCGGCGAGGGTGCGCCGGCGGTGGCGGCGATCCGCCAACTGCACGCCGCGGGCGCGCCGGTGGCGGCGATCGACAGCGGCGTGCTGGCGCTGGCCCGCGCCGGCCTGCTCGACCATTGCCGCCACACCGGCAACTGGAACGGCCAGATCGCGGCCCAGGTGCCGGGCTACGCCGGCGCCGACCAGTACGACAGCGAGGTGCTGGCGGTCAGCGACGGCGGCGTGATCAGCGCCAGCCATCTGGGCAGCGTGGAGTTCGCGCGCGAGGTGATCCGTACGCTGGACCTGTACAGCCCCGGCGACCGCGAGCACTGGTACCGCCTGTTCAAGCACGCCCAGCTGCCGCCGTGGTGCGTCGGCGAAGCCGTGGCGACGGCATGAGGAGCCCATCATGAAACCGATGCTGCAACGCGTACTCATGGCCTACCGCCCGCTCTATCTCAACGGCCTGCTGCTGGACGGGCAGTACAAGCTGCCCAAGGCGGCCCCGGCGGATGCCGCCGGCACCCCGCGTGCGCGCCGGCGCAGCCTGCTGGCCGCGCTGACCCACATCGTCTTCCACCCCCGCGGCCAGTGACGCCCGGGACCCGCCACGACGACCGGGTGCCGGCGCCGTACCTCCGATTCCGACCACGCCGACCCGCGGGGTTTTCATGATCATCGACCACATCAGCCTGCCGGGCAGCGACCTCGCCCGCAGCCACGCCTTCTTCGGCCAGGCGCTGGCCCCGCTGGGCATCGCCGTGGTGAAGGAATACCCCGGCACGATCGGGATGGGCCGCGACGAGCCGGAGTTCTGGCTGGTCGAGGGTCCGGCTGCACCGACCCCGCTGCACGTGGCCTTCGTCGCCAGCAACCGCGCACAGGTGGATGCATTCCACACGGCCGCGCTGCTCGCCGGCGCCAGCGACAACGGCGCGCCGGGCCTGCGCACGCACTATCACGCGAACTACTACGCCGCCTTCGTGATCGGCCCGGACGGGCACAACATCGAGGCGGTCTGCCAGCTTCCGCAGGACTGAACCTCCACCTCGACCAGGAGTACCCGGCATGGACACGACACCCCGCGTCACCTTCTTCCATTCGCCACAGAGCCGCTCCGCCGGCACCCGCGCGCTGCTCGAGGAACTCGGCGTCGACTACGACCTGCACGTGCTCAACCTGAAGGCCGGCGAGCAGCGTGGGCCGGCGTATCTCGCGGTCAACCCGATGGGCAAGGTGCCGGCGATCCATCACAGCGGCGCGCTGATCACCGAACAGCCGGCGGTGTTCATCTACCTGGCCGATCTCTACCCTTCGGCAAAACTGGCACCGCCGCTCGGCGACCCGCTGCGCGGGCCGTACCTGCGCTGGCTGGTGTTCTACGGCTCGTGCTTCGAGCCGGCAGTGCTCGACAAGGCGATGCAGCGCGAACCGGCACCGCCCTCGACCTGCGGCTACGGCGACTACGGCACCATGCTGAAGACGCTCACCGACCAGCTCGAACGCGGTCCCTGGCTGCTCGGCGACACGTTCAGCGCGGCCGACGTGCTGTGGGGTACCGCGCTGAACTGGACGGTGATGTTCAAGCTGGTGCCGGAGTTGCCGGTGATCCGTGCGTATATCGATCGGGTGCTCGCGCGCCCGGCGATGCAGCGCGCCGCGTCGAAGGATGCCGAACTGGCGGCCACGCAGGCAGCCTGATGCCGATCGGGCTCGGTGCGATGAGTCGTGACATTCGGCGCTGTTCGCCGCCGCCGGTCTCGGCGATGATGCACGAATGCGTCGAGCCGATCGCCTGTTCCTCATCATCCACGCCCTGCGTGGCCGGCGCACCGCGCTGCAGGCGCGCTCGCTGGCGCAGACGCTGGGCGTGTCGCTGCGCACGGTGTACCGCGACGTCGCCGACCTGCAGTTGTCCGGCGTGCCGATCGAGGGCGAGGCCGGCGTGGGCTACGTGCTGCGCAAGGGTTCGGACATCCCGCCGCTGATGTTCACCGCGAACGAACTCGAGGCGCTGGTGGTCGGCACGCGATTCGTGCAGGCCTTCGCCGGCGACAGGCTGGCCGGCGATGCCCGGGCGGCGCTGCTGAAGATCGAGGCGGTGCTGCCGCCGGAGCTGCGCGAGCGCGCCGCGCGCACGCGCATCTATGCGCCGGTCTGGCGCGACGAGTACAAGCTCGCGTTCGCCGCCCGCATCGACCGGCTGCATGCGGCCATCGAGGCGCGCCGGGTGCTGCAGCTGACCTACAGCGATGAAGGCGGCAACGTCAGCCGGCGCGAGGTCGAGCCGCTGTGCCTGGCCTTCTGGGGCGGCAAGTGGACGCTCGGCACGTGGTGCCGGCTGCGCGAGAATTTCCGCAATTTCCGCCCCGACCGCATCGACGAACTCGCCGAGACCGGCGAGGTGTTCGCCGACCGGACCGGCCGCAACCTGGACGCCTACCTGCAATCGATGCGCGGCTACTACGCCGGCATGGAATAGCCGTCCGTCCGCGCAGAAACTTGCGCGGCGCAGCGGGCTCTTATCGGCACGACCCGGCTCGGGTACGCTCGGCGGCACGGCATCTGCCCGGAGGAGTCATGCCATGTCGTCAGGCCTGCGTCACCCGTTGTTGTCGATCGCCCCGACCAAGCTGCGGCCGACCCAGCTCACCGTGGGCCAGGCCGAGGTCGCGGGCAAGCGCGCGGAGTGGGAAAAGCTCGGCAGGAAGAAGCGCAAGGAGCTGATCCAGCAGCACTGGTTCCCCGGCGTGCTGGGGCCGAAGCAGCGTGTCTACATCGTCGATCACCATCACCTCGGGCTGGCCCTGCTGGAAGAGGGGGTGAACAGCGTGCCGGTGATGATCCAGCGCGATTTCTCCTGGCTGGAGCCGGACGTGTTCTGGCGCACGATGGAGTTCAACCGCTGGGCGCATCCGTACGACCAGCACGGCACCCGCGTCGACTACGCCGCGATCCCGGCCAGCCTCGCCGAGATGGCCGACGATCCCTACCGCACCCTCGCCGCGCGGGTGCGCACGGCCGGCGGCTGCGCGAAGGACGCCACGCCCTACGCGGAGTTCCTGTGGGCGGATTTCTACCGCCGCCGCCTCAAACTGCCGGGCGGCAAGGTCGGCGCGAAGGTGCTGCAGCAGGCCTTGCTGCTGGCGCATAGCCATGACACGGCGTACCTGCCGGGCTGGAGCGGGCTGATCGAATGAACGTGGGCCCGGCACCTGCGTCCGCGGCGGGTTCCACTTTCGGCGTCGATGTCTTGGCCGGCGTGTCGATCGCCGGCCTGCTGCTGCCCGAGGCGGTGGCGTACTCCGGCATCGCCGGGCTGCCGCCGCAGGCCGGCGTGATCGGCCTGTTCGCCGGCCTGGCCTGCTACGGCCTGATCGGCCGCAGCCGCTACGCGGTCGTCTCGGCGACCTCGTCCTCGGCAGCGGTGCTGGCGGCTGCGACGCTGGCGCTGGCCGGCGGCGACGGCGCGCAGCGCCTCGCCACCGCGGCGATGCTGGTGGTACTGGCCGGCGCCAGCTTCCTGCTGGCTGGGGCGGCCCGGCTGGGTGCGCTGTCGAACCTGATCGCGCGGCCGGTGCTACGCGGCTACGCGTTCGGCCTGGCCTGGGTGATCGCGGTGAAGCAGCTGCCGCACGTGTTCGGGGTGTCCACCCGGCACGGCGATGTCGCGCGGGTGCTGGTCGAACTGGTCGAACAGTTCCGGCAGTGGCAACCGGCCGCGATCGCCGCCGGCGCGGCCGCCCTCGGCCTGCTGTTCCTGTGCGGGCGGCTGCGGCGGCTGCCGGGCAGCCTGCTGGTGATCGTGCTCGGCATCGCCGCCTCCGGCTGGCTGGCCGGGCAGGGCGTGGCGCTGGTCGGGCCGGTGCATCTGGCCCTGGCGTGGACGGCACCGGCCTGGCCGGACTCGTCGCAGTGGCTGCCGAACGTCGAGCTGGCGGCGGCGCTGATGCTGATCCTGTACGCCGAGTCGTACAGCGCCATCCGCAGCTTCGCGCTGAAACACGGAGACGAGGTACGGCCGAACCGCGACCTGGTCGCGCTCGGCGTGGCGAATGTCGTCTCGGGCCTGTTCCACGGCATGCCGGTCGGCGCGGGCTACTCGGCCACCTCGGCGAACGAGGCGGCCGGCGCGCAGTCGCGGCTGGCCGGGCTGGTGGCGGCGGCCACCGTGCTGCTGCTGGTGTTGCTGTTCCTGCGCTGGATCGAGCGCATCCCCGAGCCGGTGCTGGCGGCGATCGTGATCCACGCGGTGAGCAAGTCGTGGCGGCTGGCGGTGTTCCGGCCGTACCTGCAATGGCGGCGCGACCGGCTGGTGGCGCTGGCCGCCGTGCTGGCCGTGCTTGCCCTGGGCGTGCTGAACGGCCTGCTGTCCGCGATCGCGTTCAGCCTGGTGCTGCTGCTGCGCCAGCTGGCGACGCCGCGGATCAGCGTGCTCGGCCGGCTCGCCGACAGCCACGATTTCATCGACACGAAGCAGCACCAGGCGGCGCGCGAGCAGCCCGGCATGGTGATCCTGCGGCCGGAGGAACCGCTGTTCTTCGCCAATGCGGAACCGACGCTGGCGCTGGCGCGCGAGCGGGTCGGCGAGCGCGGCGGCATCCGGGTGGTGGTGCTCAGCCTGGAGGAGTCGCCGGACCTGGACGGCACCACCGTGGAGGCGCTGGCGGATTTCGCCGCCTGGCTGGAGGCTCGTGGGATCGCCCTGCGCGTGGCACGATTGAAGGATGCCGTGCACGCGCTGCTGCTGCGCGCGGCCTTGCCCCAGCTGCCGCCCGCGGCGCTGGCCTATTGGAGCGTGGCGGATGCGGCCAAGCCGCCTGCCACGCCGTCACCGGCGGAAGGAACGGATTCGTGAGCATGGCAACGAGAATGGCGTGGCTGGGCCTGGCCGCGCTGGTCCTGGCGGCGCCGGCATGGGCCGGGCAGGACGCGGCGGCCCGCTTCCGGCAGATCTACCAGCAGGAATGGAGCTGGCGCAGCGCGCAGTCCGGCGTGCTCGCCTCCGGCGAGGCGCAGCCGAACGATGGCCGGCTGGACAACGTCGACGCGGCCAGCCAGCAGCGCCGGCTGGACTACTGGCAAAAGGTGATGGAGCGGCTCGACGCGATCGATCCGCAGCAGCTCTCCGCCGAAGACCAGGTCAACTACGCGGTGTACCGCGCGCAGATCCGCAACCTGCTCGCCGCGCAGCGGTTCAAGGCGTGGCAGATGCCGTTCAACAGCGACTCGGCGTTCTGGTCGGACATCGGCTACGTGCTGGGTGGTGACCGCCTGCGCACGGCCGACGACTACCAGCGCTACCTCGACCGACTGGACCAGATCCCGGCCTATTTCGACCA
Source organism: Rhodanobacter sp. FW104-R8 (assembly GCF_001617365.1). Taxonomy (GTDB): domain Bacteria; phylum Pseudomonadota; class Gammaproteobacteria; order Xanthomonadales; family Rhodanobacteraceae; genus Rhodanobacter. The sequence continues at coordinate 117,335 of NZ_LVJR01000028.1, read as the reverse complement.
GCAGATCGCCAACATGCGCGCCGGCCTCAAGCGCGGCTTCAGCGTGCCGCGCGCGGTGCTGCGCGGGCGCGACGCGTCGATCGTCGCGGTGGCCGAGCTGAAGGATCCGACCCGGAGCAGTTTCTACGCGCCGTTCAAGCAGTTGCCGGCGACGATCCCCGCCGACCAGGCGCAGGCGCTGCAAGGCCGGGCGCTGCAGCGCATCCGCGACGAGGTGATCCCCGCCTACGCGAAGCTGCTGGCGTTCTTCCGCAACGAGTACGTGCCGCGGGCGCGCACCACGCTGGCGGCCGAGGCGCTGCCCGACGGCAAGGCCTACTACCGCCAGCAGATCCGCGAGTACACCACGCTCGAACTCGACCCGGACGAGATCCACCGCATCGGCCTCGAACAGGTGGCGAAGATCCACGCGCAGATGCTGGAGGCGATGCAGGACACCGGCTACAAGGGCAGCTTCGCCGGCTTCCTGAAATTCCTGCGCACCGACCCGCAGTTCCACGCGAAGACGCCGGACGAACTGCTGATGCGCAGCGCCTGGGTGGCCAAGCAGGTGGACGGCCAGATGCCGCGCTACTTCGGCCACCTGCCGCGCGCGCACTTCACCATCCAGCCGGTGCCGGCCGACATCGCGCCGTACTACACCTCCGGCCGCGGCGGCGCCGACGTCTACCTGGTCAACACCTACGACCTCGGCTCGCGGCCGCTGTTCAACGTGCCGGCGCTGACCCTGCACGAGAGCTATCCCGGCCACGCGCTGCAGCTGGAACTGGCCGACGAGCAGCACGACCAGCCCGGGTTCCGTCGCAACGGCTACATTTCCGCCTACGGCGAAGGCTGGGGGCTGTACTCGGAATACCTCGGCAACGAGATGGGCATCTACCACACGCCATACGAGCGCTTCGGCTACCTCACCTACCAGATGTGGCGCGCCTGCCGGCTGGTGGTCGACACCGGCGTGCACCACCTCGGCTGGACCCGCGCGCAGGCGATCGACTACCTCACCGTCAATACCGCGCTGTCCGCGCGGGAGATCGCCAACGAGGTGGACCGCTACATCAGCTGGCCGGGCCAGGCGCTGTCGTACGAGCTGGGCTACCTGAAGCTCCGCGAGCTGCGCGCGAAGGCGGAGCAGGCGCTGGGCGCGAAGTTCGACCTCCGCCACTTCCACGACACCGTGCTGCAGCTGGGCTCGGTGCCGCTGCCGGTGCTGGAGCAGCGCATCGGTCGCTTCATCGCCGAGGGTGGCCCGGAGCCGGACTACGGCTGCGACTGCGCGAAGGCGAGGGGCGTTTCAGGGCATTGAACCCGAAGCGGCGGCTCGCTGGCTTTTACTACATCTATGAAGTAATATTTCACACAACTTCACAGGGAGAGCGAGTGCCATGGCTGCTCATTCGACCCGCATCACCGAAGCCGCGCCACGGTATGCAGCGCCGGATACGCTCGCCGACCCGGCGCTGCGCGCGTTCTTCAAGCTTGCCGAGCACTGGAAGCTGCGCATCGCCGACCAGCGCAAGCTGCTCGGCGACCCGCCGGAATCGACCTTCTACAAGTGGAAGCGCCAGCAGGGCGGCGCCCTGGGGCGCGACACGCTGGAGCGGATCAGCTACCTGCTCGGCATCTGGAAGTCGCTGCAGATCCTGTTCCCCGACCCGGCCCAGGCCGATGCCTGGCTGCACAAGCCGAGCACGGCGCCGCTGTTCGGCGGCCACTCCGCGCTGGAGCGCATGCTGTCGGGCAACGTGGCCGACCTCTACGTGGTGCGCCAGTACCTGGACGCGCAGCGCGGCTGAGCGGCGCTGTGCCGCGCGTCGCGGTGAGCGAGACAGGAAAGCCACACGCTTTGCTCCTCCCCCTGCAAGCCCCAACGGGACAAGCAGGGGAGGGCGTTCGCCTTGCCCGATTCGGAATCTCGATGCCAACCGAGTTGCCACCCGTCAAACGCATCCGCTGGAGCCACGCCTACCGCATCGTGCCCAGCCGCTTTCCGCCGGTGGGCGTGTACGACCGCATCGCCGATCCGGCCGATCTCGACGCGGTGTTCGCGATCGAGGCGCTGACCAACCCGCGCCTGCGCGAGGAGGCCGGCGCGCTGGCACTGGTGCCGAAGGAGCACCGCATCAGCGGACCGGGCTCCACCCCGGTGATGGCTGCCTTCACCCACCTGAACCCGGAAGGCAGCCGCTACTCCGACGGCAGCTGGGGCGTGTTCTACGCCGCGCACAGCGTGGCCACCGCGGTCGAGGAAACCGTGTACCACCGCGAGCGCTTCCTCGCCGCCACCGCCGAGCCGGCCTGCGAGATCCAGATGCGCTGCTACCGCACCGGCGTCGACAGCCGGCTGCACGACATCCGCGGCGGCTGGGTCGCCGCGCACGATCCGGACAGCTACGCCGCCAGCGTCATGCTGGCCCGTGAACTGCGGGGCGCCGACTCCAACGGCATCGTCTACGACAGCGCACGGCATCGCGGCGGCGAATGCCTGGCCGCGTTCCATCCCGACGTGGTGGCGCCGTGCGTGCAGGCGCAGCATTTGGTCTATCGCTGGAACGGCGCGCGCATCGCGCAGGTGCTGTCGGTTTCGGAATTGCCGCGGCCGCGCTAGCCTGCGGGCGGAACCGACGAGGCGAGCCGATGAAGATCCCGCGCAAACTGCTGCTGATCCTGTTGCTGTGGCCGTTGCTGGCGGCGGCGCGCGACAACCGCGAGAACGACCACGCGCAGTGGAACGCGGAGATCGCCGCGTTCCAGGCCGGCGACCGCATGCATCCGCCGCCGGCCGGCGCGGTGCTGTTCATCGGCAGCTCCTCGATCCGCATGTGGACCTCGCTGGCCGCGGATTTCCCGCGGGTGCGCACGATCAACCGCGGCTTCGGCGGCTCCGAGATCGACGACGCCACCTTTTTCGCCCAGCGCATCGTGGCGCCGTACCACCCGCGCGCGATCGTGATGTATGCCGGCGACAACGACCTGCAGGATGGCGACAGCCCGACGCACGTGCGCGATGACTTTGCCGCCTTCGTGCGCAAGGCGCGCTCATTCGATCCCGGCGTGCCGATCGCGTTCATCGCGATCAAGCCCAGCGTGGCGCGCCGGGCGCTGCTGCCGAGGATCCGCGAGGCGAATGCGCTGGTGCGCCAGTATGCGGCCACCCAGCGCGGTGTCGCCTATCTGGATGTGTTCACGCCGATGCTCGGCAAGGACGGCAGGCCGCAGTCGCAGTGGTTCATCGCCGACGGCCTGCACATGAACCGCCAGGGCTATGCGCTGTGGGTCGAGGTGGTGAAACCGTGGCTGGACGCGACGCTGCGCTGACCCGGCGGCTCAGGTATCCGCGTTGGTGGCCCAGCCCACGCGATCGCCGCGAGTGAACACGCGATCGCCGCCCAGCACGTCGCCGGCCGCATGCACGGGCTGTTGCCTGAGCTTCGCGTAGATCGGCGTGAAGTCGGGATGCGTCGCCTCGAACAGCTGCTCGAAGCTGTCGATCACGAAGTAGGTCTGCTGGTAGGTGTCGATGCGGTAGCGCGTGCTCATCACGCGCTCCAGGCCGAAGCCGATGCGGTTCGGCGAGGGCGAGTCCAGGCAGTAGATCGACTCACCCTTGGAGCTGACGATGCCGGCGCCGTAGATGCGCATGCCTTCGCTGGTGTTGATCAGGCCGAACTCCACCGTGTACCAGTACAGCCGGGTGAGGTTCATCAGCGCCTCGGGGCCGATCGCGAACGCCTTCATGCCGCCGCGGCCGTAGGCCTGCATGTAGTCGGCGAACACCGGGTTGAGCAGCAGCGGCACGTGGCCGAACAGGTCGTGGAACAGGTCCGGTTCGCTGAGGTAGTCGAGCTGGTCGGGCTTGCGGATCCACCAGCTGACCGGGAAGCGGCGGTTGGCCAGGTGGTCGAAGAACACCTCGTCCGGCAGCAGGCCTTCCACCGCGACCAGCTCCCAGCCGGTGCTGGCGCCGAGCACCTTGTTCAGCTCGGCGAACTTCGGGATGCCGCCGTCGCCGAGGCCGAAGCGCTCCGCGCCGGCCATGAACTCCTTGCAGGCACGCCCGGGCAGCAGCTCGCGTTGGCGCTTGAACAAGGTGTCCCACACCTCGTGGTCGGTCTTGCTATAGCTGGCCCATGGCTGCTCGACCACGCCGGTGGCGTACACCGGCACGTAGCCGCGGTCGGTCTGCTGATGTTCGACTTTGCGTGGCGTGTCCATGGGCTCGACTCCGGTGCGGCTTGGGGCAAGCCACAGCATACGGCGGTTTCGTCGCAGCAGGGTTGTTTTATTGCCTTGATTCGCCGGTTTAATGCACTATTCTTGCATCTGATAACGAAGCAATTGAGGTTTATTGCGCATGACGATGCTCGACCGTACCGACCTGCGCATGCTGGCCGTGCTGCAGGGCGAGGGCCGCATCACCAATGCCGAGCTGGCCGAACGGGTCAGCCTGTCGCCATCGGCGTGCCTGCGCCGGCTGCAGCGGCTGGAGGCGGACGGAGTGATCACCGGCTATGCCGCCCAGGTCGACCCGCAGGCGGTGGGGCTGGGCCTGCAGGCCTTCGTGCGCGTGCAGCTGGTGAAGCACGAGGCAGCGGTGATCGAGCGTTTCGTCGAGCGCGTCAACGGCTGGGACGAAGTGGTGGCCTGCCACGCGCTCACCGGCGACATGGACTACCTGTTGCACGTCCACGTGGCCGACCTCAAGGATTTCTCGCGCTTCCTGCTCGACCACCTGCTGAACGCGGCGGGGGTGGCCGATGTCAACTCCAGCTTCGTGCTGCGCACGGTGAAGCGCTCGCCGTCGCTGCCATTGGCGCAGCTGGAGCGCTGAAGCTCAGGCGGCCTCGACGACCGGGATCAGCGGCGCGCCGTCGTGGCGCCGACGGATGCGCAGGGCGAGGAAGGCGGCAACGACGCCGGTGGCGCCGGCAATCACGAAGGGCGCGAGATAGCTGCCCAGCTGCACGCGCAGCACGCCGGCCATGAACGCGGCCACGGCGGCGCCGACCTGATGGCCGGCCACCACCCAGCCGAACACCACTGGCGCGTCGCGCTCGCCGAACGCATCGGTGGTGAGGCGCAGCGTGGGTGGCACGGTGGCGATCCAGTCCAGCCCGTAGAACACGCCGAACAGCGACAGGCTGTACAGCGAGAAATCGGAGTACGGCAGATAGATGAGCGATAGCCCGCGCAGGCCGTAATAGGCGAACAGCAGCTTGCGCGGATCGACGCGATCGGTGAGCCAGCCCGAGGCGGTCGTGCCGAACAGGTCGAAGATGCCCATCATCGCCAGCAATCCGGCCGCGCGCACCTCCGGAATGCCGTGGTCGCCGCACAACGCGATGAAGTGCGTGCCGATCAGGCCGTTGGTGGTGAAGCCGCAGACGAAGAAGGTGGCGAACAGGTACCAGAACGCGCCGCGCCGGCTGGCCCGCCGCAAGGTACCCAGGGTCAGCGCCAGCAGGTTGCCGCCTGGCGCCCCGGCGTCGGCCGGCTCGTCCGGACCGGCGCCGTAGCGGGTCAGGCCGATGTCGGCAGGCCGCTCCGGCAACAGCCACAGCACCAGCGGCACCAGCGCGGCACAGCAGGCGGCGATGGTCAGCACCACCGTGTGCCAGCCGGCGTACTCGGCGATGGCGGCCAGGCCCGGCAGGAAGATCAGGGTGCCGGTGGCGGTGCTGGCGGTCAGCAGGCCCATCATCAGGCCGCGATGGCTGCTGAACCAGCGGCCGACCACGGTGGCGCCGAGCACCACCGCGACGCAGCCGGTGCCGGTGCCGGACAATACGCCCCAGCTCAGCAGCAACTGCCATGGCCGGGTCATCGCGGCGCTGCCGGCGGCCGCCAGCGCCATCATCGACAGCGCGCCGAGCAACACGCGGCGGATGCCGAAGCGCTGCATCAGCGCCGCGGCGAATGGGCCCACCAGCCCGTACAGCAGGATGCCGACCGCGGCGGCGGTCGAGATGCTGTCCCGGCTCCAGCCGAAGGCACGGCCCAGCGGCAGCATCAGCACGCCCGGCGTGGCGCGCATGCCGGCCGAGACGAGCAGGGCGAGGAACACCACGGCGACCACCACGAACGCGTAGTTTTGGCCGAAGGGCCGTGAGCGGGGTATAGTCATGTTACCGACCGGTACGGGTAAGCGCGCAGCGTACGTACCGATCGGTAACATTGTCAACAGGCCAGGCCATGTCCCGTCGTTCCAAATCCGCCGCGGCACCTTCCGCCGACGCGCCGCGCCGCGCGGCGGACCGCATCCGTGATACCGCTTTCGAGCTGTTCTACCGCGAGGGTATCCGCGCCATCGGGGTGGAGGAGATCGTCAACCGCGCCGGCGTCACCAAGCCCAGCCTGTACCGCGCCTTCGAATCGAAGGACGAGTTGGCGGCGACCTACCTGCGCGATTACGACCTGCGCTTCTGCCAGCGCTTCGAGGCCGCGGTGGCCGACCATCCCGGCGACCCGCGCGGCCAGCTGATGGCCTACCTGGAGGGTCTTTCTACGCGCGCCGGCCGCGACGGCTACCGCGGCTGCGGGCTGACCAATGCGGTGATCGAGTATCCCGACCCCGGGCATCCGGCGCACCGGGTCGCGGTGGACAGCAAGCGCGCCCTGCGCGAACGCCTGCGCCGGATGAGCGAGGCGATCGGCGCACACGACCCGGCGGCGCTGGCCGACGGCCTGCTGTTGCTGATCGAGGGCAGTTACGTCTCCGGGCAGACCTTCGGCGAAGGGGGGCCGGCGCGCGCCCTGGCCGGCGCGGCGCGGTGCCTGATCGACGCCAGCCTCGAAGGCTGAGCCGCGGGGTTCCGGGCGCCGGTTCCGCTGTCCGGCACGAGAATGCGCACGCGTACTGCCGAAGCGGAGTCGCATTGACGCTAAACTTGCCGGACTGATGAGCACCGATACTGCTTCCGTCCCCGAGCGCGACCCGCTGCGCCCGCTGCGTTACCTGTGGCGGGTGCCGCTGGTGCTGCTGCACATCGTGCTTGGCGTCGCGCTGTGCGCGCTGGTCCTCAGCTGGAACCAGCAGGCGGTGATGAAGGACGGCCGCGAGCCGTTCGCGCATCGCATGATCCGCTGGTGGTCGGTCAGCCTGCTGCGCATCATAGGCCTGCGCTCGGTGCGCTTCGGCCAGCCGCTGCGCGACCCGGTGCTGTTCGTCGCCAACCACACCTCGTGGATCGACATCGTGATGCTGCACAGCCAGCGCGCGGCCTGCTTCGTGGCCAAGGCGGAGATCGCCGGCTGGCCGCTGGTCGGCTGGCTGGCCAGCAACGGCGGCACCATCTTCCATCGCCGCGGCAGCAACCATTCGCTGTCCACGGTGATGCAGGCGATGGTCGAGCGGCTGCGCGCCGGACGTTCGGTGGCGGTGTTCCCGGAGGGCGGCACCGGCTACAACGGCGTGCTCAAGGTCTTCCACGCGCGCATCTTCCAGGCCGCGCTGGATGCCGAGGTGCCGGTGCAGCCGGTGGCGCTGCGCTTCGCCCGCGCCGGGCGCCGGGTGATCGACGCCGGCTTCCGCGAGAACGAGAGTTTCGTGCACAACATCGTGCGCATGCTGGGCGAGGCGCCGCTGGACGCCGAGGTGCGCTTCCTGGCGCCGGTGCCGGCCACCCCGGAGGCACGCCGGCGCATGGCCGAGCTGTCGCGCGAGCGTATCGCCGCCGCGCTGGAAGTTCACCCCGGATGAACCTGCTGCACGGAAAGGATTTCCGGCCACCCTGGCCGCTCACCAGCGGCCACATCCAGACCATGCTGTCCTCCAGCGGCGTGCGCCGCATGCTGCTGCCGCGCGCGGCAACGGCCGTGCAGCGCGGCGCCGAGGCGGTGGTGGTGGACGGCGGCGGCGGCGTGCGCCTCACCGGCGCGTATACCGCGCAGCAAACCCGGCCGCAGCCGCGCGGGCTGGCCGTGCTGTTCCACGGCTGGGAAGGCAGCGTCGATTCCACCTACGTGCTGCAGACCGGCAGCCGCCTGCTCGCCGACGGCTGGGACATCTTCCGGCTGAACTTCCGCGACCACGGCGACAGCCACGGGCTCAACGAGGCGCTGTTCCATTCCTGCCGCCTCGACGAGGTGGTGCACGCGCTGGGCGACGTCGCCGCGCGCTGGCCGGCGCGGCCGATGGCGCTGGCCGGCTTCTCGCTGGGCGGCAACTTCGCGCTGCGCGCCGCGATGCAGACCTCGCGGGTGGGCATCCCGCTGAGCTATGTGCTGGCGGTGTGCCCGATCATCGACCCCGGCGAGGGCCTGTTCTCGCTGGAGGAATCCGCGCCGTGGTTCTACCAGGCGTATTTCATGCGCAAGTGGCGCCACTCGCTGCTGGCCAAGCAGAAGGCGTTCCCGCAGTACCGGTACTTCGAGATGTCCGAACTGAAGCAGCACCTGCGCGGGCTGACCGAGTCGCTGGTGCTGCGGCATACCGACTTCAACACCCTGCAGCAGTATCTGGACGGCTATTCGGTGGCCGGCGGCATTATGCAGGCGATGCAGATTCCCGCCACCATCCTCACCGCGAAGGACGATCCGGTGATCCCGGTCAGCAGCTTCGAGAAGCTCGAGCTGCCGCCGAACGTCGAGCTGGACATCGCGCCGTACGGCGGCCACTGCGGCTTCATCCGCGGCTGGGGCATGACCAGCTATACCGACGACTACATCGCCACGCGCTTCAACGCGGCGGCGGGCGCCGGCACCATCGCTGGCTGAATCGGTGCGGCCCGCGCCGGCCGGGCATGTTGCGACGCGGTTTGACAGGTTCGGTTTAGATCGATACAAATCGTGCCATACCGGCGTTCCTCCTTCCCGTTCCCGTCGCGTCGGCATCCGGCGCGAACGGCATGAAACGCCGCCACCGCCGCACCGAGGCAGAGGGCTGGCCGTGTCCGGATCGCCGTTGACGAAATTCGCGCATGCCGGCCGGAGCCTGCGGCGCGGGCTGTGGCTGGCTTGCCTGCTGCCGGCGCTGGCGATCGCGGCCGCGCCGGCGAGCTTCCAGAGCTCGTTCGAACCCGGGCAACCGATGCCCCCGGCCATGCCGGCCACGGCGCCGTTCTCCGTCGACGTGGCCGGCGGCCCCGGCGCGGCGGCGGCGCTCACCGCCATGCCCGGGGTCGGCTTCAGCGGGCTGCATTCGCTGCACTACCGCGGCGCGACGGACGGGCGGCAGACGCTGGCGCTGTACACGGTGAACCTGCCGGTGCAGGCGGATACCCGGCTGTCGTACCTGCTGTTCCCGGTCTCGAACGCGGGCGACCTGCGCAACCCGGCCAACTACGTGGCGGTGGACCTGCTGTTCGACGACGGCAGCCGGCTGTCCGCCCGCGGCGCGCTCGACCAGCACCGGGTCGGCGCCGCGGCGCGCGCGCAGGGCGAGGGCCGCACGCTGTATCCGGACCAGTGGAACTACCTTTCGATCGACGTGGGCGCGGTCGCCGCCGGGCGCACGATCCGGCGCATCGAGCTGAGCCACGACGGCCCCGCCGCCCGCTTCGAGGGTTACCTGGACGACCTGCGCATCGGCGCCGCGCCCGCCGACGCGCGCCGGCGCCCCAGCGATTTCGTCGACACCCGCCGCGGCACGAATTCCAACGCGCGCTTCTCGCGCGGCAACAACTTTCCCGCGGTGGCCGTGCCGCACGGCTTCAATTTCTGGACGCCGGTGAGCGACGCCGGCTCGAACTGGATCTACCAGTACCAGCAGCGCAACGGCGCCGACAACCGGCCGCGGCTGGAGGCGCTGGCGCTGTCGCACGAGCCGAGCCCGTGGATGGGCGACCGGCAGACCTTCCAGCTGATGCCGGCCGCCGTGGCGCAGGGCGCGCCCAGCGCGAACCGCGCGGCGCGCTCTCTCAGCTTCAGCCATGCCAACGAGACCGCGCACGCGCACGCCTACCGCGTGGCGTTCGACGACGGCATCGTCGCCGAAGTGGCGCCGACCGACCACGCCGCGATGTTCCGCTTCACCTTCGCGGGCAACCGCTCGCAGCTGGTGTTCGACAACCGCGACGACCACGGCGGCATCGTGCTCGATCCCTCCGGCCGCCGCTTCAGCGGCTGGTCCGACGTGAAGAGCCGGCTTTCCGCCGGCGCCACGCGGCTGTTCTTCTACGGCACGGTGGACCAGCCGGTGCGCGAAAGCGGCCGGTTGACGGGCGAAGGCCGCGACCACGTGGCCGCCTGGTTCGGCTTCGACACCACGCGGCAGAGAGTGGTGCACTTGCGCATCGCCACCTCGCTGATCAGCCTGGAACAGGCACAGCGCAACCTGGCGCTGGAGATCGCGCCGGGAGACACGTTCGACGACGTGCGCGAGCGCGCGCAGGAACAGTGGGACGCACAGCTCGGCATCGTGCAGGTGCGCGGCGCCAGCCGCGACGAGCTGACCACGCTGTATTCCAGCCTGTACCGGTTGTTCCTGTACCCGAATTCCGCTCACGAGAACACCGGCACGGCGGCGCTGCCGCACTGGCGCTACGCCAGCCCGTTCTCCGCGCCGGCCGGCCCGGACACGCCCACGCAGACCGGCGCGCGCGTGGTCGACGGCAAGCCCTACGTCAACAACGGCTTCTGGGATACCTACCGCACCGCGTGGCCGGCCTACGTCCTGCTCACGCCGACGCAGGCCGGCGAGATGATCGACGGCTTCGTGCAGCAGTACCGCGACGGCGGCTGGATCGCGCGCTGGTCGTCGCCCGGCTACGCCGACCTGATGGTCGGCACCAGCGCCGACGTGGCGTTCGCCGACGTGTGGCTGAAGGGCGTGCGCCACTTCGACGTGCGCGCGTTCTACCAGGCCGCGCTGAAGGACGCCACCGTGGTCAGCCCGCTCGCCGGCACCGGCCGCAAGGGGCTGCAGCGCTCGATCTTCAACGGCTACACCGATACCGGCGTGGACGAAGGGCTGTCGTGGTCGATGGACGGCTACATCAACGACTTCGCGATCGGCAACCTCGCTGCCGCGCTGGCGCGGCAACCCGCCGCGGACGACCCGTATGCCGCGCACTACGCCGACGACGCGGCGTACTTCCGCCGCCGCGCGCTCGGCTACGCCAACCTGTTCGACCCCGCCGTCGGCTTCTTCGTGGGCCGCGACGCGGCGGGCAGGTGGCGCTACGACGCGAAGGATTTCGATCCGCTGCGCTGGGGCGGCGACTACACCGAGACCAATGCGTGGAACATGGCCTTCCACGCGCCGCAGGACGGCGCCGGCCTGGCCGCGCTGTACGGCGGCCGCGCCGGGCTGGCGGCGAAGCTCGACGCGTTCTTCGCCACGCCGGGCGAGTTCCACGTCGGCAGCTACGGCGAGCCGATCCACGAGATGCTGGAGGCACGCGACGTGCGCATGGGCCAGTACGGCCACAGCAACCAGCCCTCGCACCACATCATCTACATGTACGACGTCGCGGGCCAGCCGTGGAAGGCGCAGGACAAGGTGCGCGACGTGCTGAGCCGCCTCTACACCGGCAGCGAGATCGGCCAGGGCTACCCGGGCGACGAGGACAACGGCGAGATGTCCGCCTGGTACCTGTTCAGCGCCGCCGGCTTCTATCCGCTGCGCATGGGCACGCCTGAGTACGTGATCGGCGCGCCGTATTTCCCGCACATGGACATCGCGCTGGAGAACGGCAAGCACCTGGTGATCGACGCGCCCGCGGTGAGCGACGCCAACCGCTACGTGCAGGGCCTGCGCGTCAACGGCCAGCCGTGGAACCGGCTGACCCTGCCGCACGCGCTGCTGGCGCAGGGCGCCACGCTGGAGTTCGCCATGGGGCCGCGGCCATCACGCTGGGCTGGAGATGAGGACGCGCTGCCGCCGCCGCTCACCGTGCGGGACAGGCCGCAGCCGCTGCACGACTTCACCGATGGCGGGCGGGGCAGCGCCCGCAGCGCGCCGGCCATCGCACGGCTGTCCGCGTTGTCCGACAACGATTCCGCTACCGAAGCCGCGCTGCCCGCCGCGGCGACCACGATCCGCTGGCATTTCGCGCAACCGCGCGAGGTCGCGGTGCTCACGCTCACCTCGGGCGCCGGCGCCGCGGCGCCATCCGGCTGGCAACTGCAGGCCTCCCGCGACGGCCGGCACTGGCGCACGCTGGATGCGCGGCAGCACGAGCGCTTCGCATGGCCGCAGCAGACGCGTGCCTTTGCCGTGCCTGCACCGGGCAGCTACACGCATTACCGGTTGCGTCTCGAACCAGCGACGGATGGCACGCCGCGGGCCCTTGCCGAAATCGAGCTGCTCGGAGCGGCGCCGCCGTAGGAGCGCACCCTGTGCGCGAATGCTCTTGGCTTCGCTCGACATCAGAGCATCGCGCACAAGGTGCGCTCCTACATGCGGCAACCGAGCGCCCGCTGGCGCATCCAGCAGGCGATGCTCATGCGGTTGCGCGTGGCCGGCAGCACCTCGTGCTCGAACTGCGCGGAGAGGAACAGCAGCAGGCTGCCGGCGTGCGGAAGGATGTCGCGGTGCGAGCCGCCCTCCAGGTACAGCCGCAGCGCGCCGCCATCGGCCTCCTGCCAGTCCGCGTTGAGGTAGAACACCGCCGACACCACCCGCGCGTCGCTGTCGCGCAGGCGGTCGAGATGGCGGGTGTAACCGGCGCCCGGCGGGTACACCGCGTAGTGCGCCTCGCATTCGACCAGGCCCAGCATCAGCTCGCGGTTGAGCGCGGCCCGCAGCGCGTCGAGGCGATCCATGAACGCCTGTTGCGCCGCGCTCATCGCCCCGGCCTGGAACCATTGCGTGCTGTCGCCGCGCAAGGGCGTGGCCGTGCGCGCGGCGCCCACCCGCGCCGGCGTCAGCCGGCGCGCCTCGTGCAGGGCGCGGCATTCGGCGGCCAGCGCCTGCGTCTGCACGCCCGGCAACAGGTCCGGAAGCACGCACCAGCCAGCCGCGGCCAGCGCGTCCGCCGCGCGCCTGAATGCATCCGGGTCATCGTTCATCGCGCCAGTGTAACCGTGGAGGATCGCGCTATCGCTTGCGCAGCGGGTCGAGCAGCGCGGACAGCCCGTTGTGGTCCAGCTCCAGCATCAGCGCCAGCAACCGGCCCAGCTCGCCCGGCGGGAAGCCCTTGCGCGCGAACCAGGCGAGGTAGGCGCCGGGCAGGTCGGCGATCAGCCGGCCCTGGTACTTGCCATACGGCATGCGCACGCTCACCAGCTTCGGCAGGTCATCCGCTTCCATCGTCGCCGCTCCCGCCGCGCTGCATCGCGGACAACTGCGCGGTCCGCGAACGGCTTGAACTCCGGCGTGTTGCCGCAGGAACCCGGCAGGAACATCGTGGCCTGTTCGCCCGGCCGGCCCTTGAAGTGGATATGCGGTTCCGCCATGTAACCACCCCTCACGGCTTCACGAACCTCAACGTCATCCGGTCCGATTCGCCGATCGCCTTCATCTTCGCGTGCTCGCTGTCGGGCCCGGCCAGGTCCGGCGGCAGGCGGTGCACGTTGATGTCTTCCGGGTCGTTCGGGTTGGCATTGATCTGCGACACGCCGGCCACGCGGAAGCCGGTCTGGAGGGCGAGCGCGATCAGGTAATCCTCGGGCAGGCGGTGCAGGGCCTTGCTGCTGTCCGCGGCATCGGCGAACGGCTTGGCGCGGTGTTCGGTGACGCCGAACACGCCGCCGGGCTTGAGCACGTTGAACGCGGCCTGGAATACCGCGGCCAGGGTGGCCGGGCCGTGGTTGAGCCAGTCGTGCGTGTTGCGGAAGGTGAGCACCATGTCGGCGGAGTTGTCGGCACCGAGGTTCACCGGGTCCGGCGGCGCGAACGGGATGATTTTCGCGATGTGCCCGTATACCGCCGGGTCGGCCTTGAGCTTGGCGCTGAATTTCGCGGCCGTCGGCGGCGCTGCTTCGATCAGGTGGCCCCGCGCGTGGAGGAAGGGCGCGAGGATCTCGGTATACCAGCCGCCGCCGGGCGACAGTTCGATCACCGTCATGTCCGGCCTGATGCCGAAGAACTGCAGGGTCTCGACCGGATGGCGATATCGATCGCGCGCCTGGTTGGCGGCCGAGCGCCAGTGGCCGTTCACCGCCTGCTGCAGCGCCGCGGTGGTGCTCTCGGGTGCGCTGGCAGGCGCGGCACCGGCGACGGCGGGAAGCAGCAGGGCAACAGCCAGCGGGACAAGCAGCTTGCAGGTGCGGCGAAGCATGGTTCGACCCTCCTGACGATGGGCGTCCAAGACTACGCCGAAACGCGCGGGGCGGGCGTGTGGGCCAGGCGTGCCTCCCGACGCCCGGGCGATGCGGCGCCCCTTCGTGCTTCGCGCGCGCCGGTATACGCTGTGCGTTCCCCACGGTTGCGGAGCCTTGCCATGCGCCTGCTGCTGCCGTTGCTGCTGGCCCTGTCCCCGCTGCCGGCGCTGGCCGCGCCGCCGCTGGGCCGGCTGACCCTGCCTGAGGGTTTCCACATCGCGGTGTACTCCGGCCAGGTGCCGGATGCGCGCGAGATCGCGCTGGGCGCGAAGGGCACGGTGTTCGTCGGCTCCAACGATGCCGGCAAGGTCTATGCGCTGACCGACAGCAACGGCGACGGCGTGGCGGACAAGGTGCGGGTGATCGCCAGCGGGTTGCAGCTGCCGGTGGGCGTGGCGTTCAAGGGCGGCGACCTGTACGTCTCCGCGGTGAGCCGCATCCTGGTGCTGCGCGACATCGAGAACCACCTGGATGATCCGCCAAAGCCCGCCGTGGTCACCGACCGGCTGCCCACCGAGACCTACCACGGCTGGAAGTTCATCGCGTTCGGCCCGGACGGCAAGCTGTATGTGCCGATCGGCGCGCCGTGCAACATCTGCGATCCGGGCCCGGACCACGGCAAGCTGATCCGCATGAACGCCGACGGCAGCGGCTGGCAGGACGTGGCGCGCGGCATCCGCAACTCGGTCGGCTTCGACTGGCAGCCGGGCGCCCACCGCCTGTGGTTCACCGACAACGGCCGCGACATGATGGGCGACGACATGCCCAGCGACGAGCTGAACGAGATCACCCGCCCCGGCGAGCATTTCGGCTATCCGTACTGCCACCAGGGCGACACGCTCGACCCCGAGTTCGGCAAGGGCAAAAGCTGCAAGGATTACGTGCCGCCGGTGCTGAAGCTCGGCGCGCACGTGGCCGCGCTGGGCATGCGCTTCTACGAGGGCGGCCAGTTTCCTGCCGGTTACAAGGGCGCGATCCTCGTCGCCGAGCACGGCTCGTGGAACCGCACGAAGAAATCCGGCTACCGCGTGATGACCGTGCGCCTGAACGGCAGCAAGGTGGTCTCCTACGAGCCGCTGGTCACCGGCT
The DNA here is from genome assembly GCF_001617365.1 of Rhodanobacter sp. FW104-R8. Taxonomy (GTDB): domain Bacteria; phylum Pseudomonadota; class Gammaproteobacteria; order Xanthomonadales; family Rhodanobacteraceae; genus Rhodanobacter. Next base: position 102,044 of record NZ_LVJR01000028.1, on the reverse strand, counting down.
TCGAGCAGGACGAGCAGGCCTGGGGCCGCCCCGTCGACGTACAGCCGCTGCCCGACGGCAGCGTGCTGGTCAGCGACGACCTGGCCGGGGCGGTGTATCGGGTGACGTACGAGCCATGAGCCCCATGTCATTCCTGCGCGAAGTGCGATTCCTGCTTTCGCAGGAATGACGAAAAAGGAGAGTGGCATACCCGTGAATCACCTACACCGCCGTCATTCCTGCGAAAGCAGGAATCGCATTACAACACTGGAGAAAACGCTATGGACAGGCGACAACCTTGCGTCTACATGCTGGCGAGCAAGAAGAACGGTGTTCTCTATATCGGCGTCACCAGCGATCTGATCAAGCGCATCTGGCAGCACAAGAACGACGTGGTGGAGGGCTACACCAACCGCTACGGTGTGCACACGCTGGTCTGGTACGAGCTTCACCCGACGATGGAGTCGGCGATCCTGCGCGAGAAGATGCTCAAGCGGTGGAAGCGCGACTGGAAGATGCGCTTGATCGACGAGGGCAATGCCGGGTGGCGGGACTTGTATCCGACTATTCTGTAGCCGTTGAAGTGCGATTCCTGCCTTCGCAGGAATGACGAAGGTGGGCGCAAGTCGCATCTTTTACCGTCATTCCTGCGAAGGCAGGAATCGCACTTCGTACGCAACATGCAACCCGAGCGGAGACACACCATGCAACTGCGTAGCGACAATTTCGAGAACGGCCGGACGATCCCCGCCGAGTTCGCCTTCGGCAGGCGCGCCGATCCGGTCGCGCTGTCGGACAACCGCAGCCCGCACCTGGCGTGGAAGGACGCGCCGCCGGCCACCCGCTCGTTCGTGCTCACCTGCATCGACGCCGACGTGCCCAGCCGCGGCGACGACGTGAACCAGGCCGGCCGCACGGTGCCGGCGGATCTGCCGCGCGTCGAGTTCGTGCACTGGCTGATGGCGAACATCCCCGCGGAATGCGGCGAGCTGGCCGCAGGCAGCTGCAGCGACGGGATCACCGCGCGCGGCAAGCGCGAGCCGTTCGGGCCGCCGGGCAGCGTGCAGGGCGTCAACGACTACACCGGCTGGTTCGCCGGCGACGCCGACATGGGCGGCGACTACCTCGGTTACGACGGCCCATGCCCGCCGTGGAACGACTCGCTGCTGCATCACTACCGCTTCAAGGTGCACGCACTCAACGTGGCCGCGCTGCCGCTGGCCGGCGGTTTTTCGTTGGCCGAGCTGCGTGCGGCGATGGCCGGCCACGTGCTGGCCGAGGCGGAGCTGGTCGGCACCTACAGCCTCAATCCCGTGCTCGCCGGTTGAATGCAGGCCGGCGCATGCGTCGGCGTCGCGTGCACGATGAGGCGGGCACCCTTCACGTTTGCGTGCCGCGGGCTATGGATGAATGGCGACATGCGGCTTCCCCTGCAGCCGCCGTTCATCGCAAGAGGTCGTCCCCATGCTTCACTACGCCCTGGTTTTCCTGATCATTGCCATCATTGCCGCCGTGTTCGGTTTCGGCGGCATCGCGGGCGCCGCCACGGGGATCGCGAAGATCCTGTTCATCATCTTCCTGGTCCTGGCGGGCATCGCGTTCTTCCGTCGTGCCGGTTGACGGTCGTCGCGGCAACGCGGTTTCGCCATACTGAAGTCCTTCCGGAGCAAGCCATGAACAAGCAGGTCCAGACCCCTGAACAGTCCGCCGGCGATCGCATCGACGAACGCGCCGAACGGATCAAGCAGGCCACCTCCAGCGCCGTCGACAGCACCAGGGAAGCGGTGGAACGAGCTGCCGACCGCGTCGAGGAAAGCCTGCACCACGCCACCGACAAGGCTGCCGGCGCGGCGCACAAGGCCAGCGACAAGGCCGCACAGGTCGGCGAGCGCAGCCGCGAGGTCTACGACGAGACGATCGATCGCGCCGACGCGTGGCTGGAGCAGGTGCGCGACTACGTGCGCGAGAAGCCGGTGCAGTCGGTCGCCATTGCGATCGGCGCCGGCTGGCTGCTCGGCCGCATCCTGCGACGTTGAGCGTCGCGGCGCAGGGGTCGGGCATGCATGACGAGGGTGAACCACCTCGCGCCGCGACGGCGCCGGAACCGGCGCCGTCATCGTCCGGGCTGCTGAAGGAAATCGGCCAGCTCGGCCATGCGGTCAGGCGTCTGTTCGGCGCGCAGATGCATTTGCTGGCGGCTGAACTGGGACTGGCGCGCAGCGCGGTGTCGTGGATGCTGCTGGCGGGACTGGCTGCGACGGTGGCCGGTGTCGGTTTCGGTCTGACCGTACTTGGACTGCTCGGCGTGGTGCTGGCGGCGTGGTTCGGCTCGTGGATCTGGTCGCTGCTGGTGCTGGCGATGCTGCAGGTGCTGTTCCTGTTCGGTTCGATCCTGCTGTTTCGTCGCTGCATGCACTGGATGAGCCTGCCGGCCACGCGTGGCGAATGGCATGCGATGATGCGCGACACCTTGCGCAAGGCCGAGAGCGAGGTCGCGGCGGAGAGCCGGCAGGGCAACGGGGAGGAAGGTCGCTCGTGAGCGTTTTCGATCAGTTCGCCAAGGTGCAGGCGGCGCAATTGCGCATGAGCGCAGCGCGGCAGGAGTTGAGTACGCCCGCGGCGGCCCTGCTGGCACGCGGGCATACGCATCCGTTGGCCACGGTGGGCGCGGCGGCCGGTGCCGGCTTCGTGCTGGGCAGTCTCAAGGTGCATCCGTTGCGGGTGCCGGGCATGGGTCCGCTGCTCGGCGGCGGACTGGCCGATGCGGTGGCCTTCGGCACGCGCCTGATCGCCGAGCTGGGCGCGGCGGGTCTCGCCGGTGCCGGACGAGACACCCGCGCACCCGATGCGGAAGATGACGAGCGCTCATGAGCGAGCCCGAACCGTTCCGGCCGCAGGGTGATGCCGTGGGTGACGGCGGCGACGTCACGTCGCCGATCCGGGTCGAGGAAGTCGCGCCGGGGTGCCCGCCGCGGCAGCTGGCGCGCGGACTGCAGGCGACGCGTGGCATCCGCCGGCACCTGCGGGCGATTCGCGGGTTGTTGAACGTGTTGCTGTTCCTGGCGTTGATGTACACCATCACGCTGACCAAGGCGCTGCTGATTCCGCTGGTGCTGGCGGCTTTCCTCGGGCTGGCCCTGAATCCGATCGTCGCCGCCGGGACACGCATCCGCCTGCCGCGCTGGCTGACCGCGAGCGTGCTGATGGTCGGCCTGATCGTCGGTATCGGCAGCGGCGTCGGCCTGCTGGCGCAACCGGCGGTGGGCTGGTTCCATGGCGCGCCGCAGGCGATCAGGAATTTCGTGCCGAAGCTGAAGCACCTGACCCAGCCGCTGGAAGCGGCGAACCGCGCCACCCAGACCCTGGTCGGCGGCAACACCGGCACCATCCACGCGCCGGCCACGCCAGCTCCGCCGATGGCGATCAGCGCCTGGGACGTGGTCTCCACCACGCCCAAGGTGCTGGCCGCGGTACTCAGCGTGGTGCTGCTGGTGTTCTTCTTTCTGATCTATGGCGACACGATGTTGCGCCGGCTGGTGGAGATCACCCCGAGCTTCGGCTACAAGCGGCATGCAGTGGTGATTGTGCGCGGCATCCAGACCCAGGTATCGCGCTACCTGCTGACCGCATTGCTGATCAACGCGGGGCTCGGCGCGGTCACCGCCGGCATGCTGTGGCTGTACAAGGTGCCCGACCCGCTGCTGTGGGGCACGGTGGCGATGTTCGCGAACTTCATTCCGTACGTCGGGGCGATCGTCACCACCGCGGTGCTGGCGGTGGTGTGCATGCTCTATGCGAACGAGATGAGCCTGCACGTGTTCCTGCCGGTGCTGACCTTCGCCGGCATCGTCGCGCTGGAAGGCAACCTGATCACGCCGATGATCCAGGGTCGCAGCATGCAGCTGAGCCCGATCGCGATCCTGCTGTGGCTGCTGGTATGGAGCTGGCTGTGGGGCATTCCCGGTGCATTGCTGGCGGTGCCGATGCTGACCTGCACCAAGCTGATCGCCGAGCGCGTGCACAGCTGGCACTGGTTCGCGCTGATCGTGCAGCGCTGAGCAGCCACGATCGGGGTAACCTCACCGTGATGTGGCCTCACCGTCGCGGATGAACCGTGCGGTTGCCGCCGGGATGGCTCGAATCGCTGCCACGAGCAGCTGTACACAGACAGGGGGAACAACGATGGAAACCAGCAATACGATCCACCTTGGCCGCCGGCGCTTCCTGCAGGCTTCGGCCATGGGTGCGGCGGCGTTGTCGACGAGCCTGCTGGCAGGCGAGGCCGTGGCCCGGCAGGGCGCCGACTGCGCCGGCTTGCCGCCTTCGATCATGGCGCTGCAGCCGGTGCAGTCGCAGATCGTCCCCATCACCGACGCCGAACGCAGGGCCCGCCTGAACCGGGCGCAGCAGCTCATGGCCGAGAACAAGATGGATGCCATCTTCATGGATGGCGGTGCCTCGCTGAACTATTTCACCGGCATGCACTGGTTCACCAGTGAGCGGACCATGGGCATGCTGCTGCCCCGGTCGGGGGACCCGATCTACATCACACCCGCATTCGAACAGAGCCGCGCGCTGGAGCAGATCAGGTTCGGTCACGACGTGCGTGCCTGGCAGGAGCACGAGAGCCCCTACGAGAAGATCGCGCAGATCATGGCCGAGCTGCACGCGTCCACCGGAACGCTGGGCGTCGAAGACCAGGTACCGTTTTCCCGCGCCACCAACATCGGCAACGCGATGCCGCACGTGCGGCTCGTGTCCGCCATGCCGGTCACCGCCGGCTGCCGTTCGGTCAAGAGTCCGGCCGAACTGGCCCTGATGCAGGTCGCCAACAACGCGACGCTGGCGGTGTACCACGCCGTGTGGAAGGCGCTCGAACCCGGCATGACGCAGCAACAGGTGCTGGACTGGATCGGCGCCGCCTACGGACGCCAGGGGCTGGTAGGCGAGGCGATCGTCAACGTCGGAAAATACACCGCCCAGCCGCACGGCTCGATCGCTCCGCAGAAAATCGTCGAAGGTACGGCAGTGCTGATCGACGAGGGCTGTTTCGTGGAAGGCTATCAGAGCGACATCACCCGTACCTTTGTCCTGGGCAAGGCCTCCGACAAGATGAAGAAGGTATTCGGCATCGTGCAGAAGGCGCAGCAGGCGGCACTTAAGGCGGCGCATCCGGGCGCCACGATGGAGTCGGTGGATGCCGCCGCCCGCAAGGTGATTGTCGACGGTGGCTATGGACCGGACTACAAGTATTTCTCGCACCGCCTCGGTCACGGCATCGGCATGGACATGCACGAGTGGTACTACCTGGTGCGCGGCAACAAGCGGAAGATCCTGGCAAACATGACCTTCAGCGATGAACCGGGCATCTACATTCCCGGCGAGTTCGGCGTGCGGCTCGAGGACATCATGTATGTCACCGATGACGGTGCGCGCTGGTTCACGCCACAGAGCCCGTCCATCGAGCAGCCTTTTGGCTAGGCGTTCCGCCGGACGATCCCCCTTTGATCAAAACCGGGAGGGCAGGCGCCAGCCGGTACCAGCCACGGCAGCGCCACGCCGATCGCGATGAGGCAATCGCGAACGCGCTGGCGCTGGTTCGCGGTGATCGTGACGCACCGAGGTTCACCATGGGATCGCTTCGCCGTCGCGGAAGAAGCGTCCGGTCGGTGCCGGCACCGGCAGGCTGGCGGCCCACACGATGCCGGCGGCGCCGACGCTCACCGGCCGGCCGCCGGGGCCGCCGAGCTCGGTGGCGACCCAGCCCGGACATACCGCGTTGACCGCGATGCCGCTGCCCTCCAGCTCCGCCGCCAGCGTGCGGGTGTACGCGTTGAGCGCGGACTTGGAGGTGCGGTAGCCCACGCAGTGGCCGCCGTTCGAATCGCTGGCGCCGCAGCCGCTGGAGACATTGACGATGCGGCCGTAGCCGTGCCGGCGCATCAGCGGCAGCATCGCGCTGCTCAGCCGCCAGGTGCCGAACAGGTGGGTCTGCATCGCGTCCAGCGCCGGCGCGAGGTCGGCATTGCTGGCGCGCGCGTCGTGGTCGTAGTGGCCGCCGGCGTTGTTGACCAGCACGTCGAGCCGGCCGTAGGTCACCTCGATCCAGCGCGCCAGCGTGTCGACCTGGTCCTGGCGGGTCACGTCCAGTTGCACCGCGATCACCTCGCCGGGCGTGCCGGCCAGCTTGCGCGCCGCGTGCAGGCCCTTGTCCGGGTCGCGTGCGCCGAGCAGCACGGTCATGCCGTATTCGCTGAGCTGGCGCGCCACCTCGAAGCCGAGGCCGCGGTTGGCGCCGCTGACCAGCGCCACGCGATAGACCGGCGTCGCCGCCGGCAGGCGACGGGCCGGGCGGCTCATGGCGCGTCGGCCCGGGCCACCGCGCTGCAGCGCTCGTCGCCGCAGGCCTGCCAGCCGCCGCCGAGCGCCTTGTACAAGGCCACGGCGCGGGTGTTGATGGCCGCCTCGGCCTGGGCCAGGTCATCCTCGGCGACAAGCTGGGTGCGCTCGGCGTCCAGCAGTTCGAGGAAACCGGTGGCGCCTTCCTGGTAGCGGATGCGGGCCAGGTCGGCGGCGCGCTTGCTCTGCGCGCCCTGCTCGATCAAATGGTCGACGCGGATGCGCTGCTGGTTGAACCCGGTGACCGCGTTGTCGATGTCCTCGATCGCTTCCAGCACGCTGCGCTGGTAGTTCGCCTGCGCCGCATCGGTGCGCGCCTCGCTGGCGTGCAGGTTGGCGCGCACGCGCTGCACGTTGAGGCCGGCCCAGCTGATGCTCGGCGCCAGCGACCACGCGCGCGTCGCCGGGCTGCCGAAATCGTTGCTGCGCCCCGACAGGAAACCGAGGAAGCCGCCCAGCATGATGTGCGGGAAGAAGTCCGCCTTGGCCACGCCGATGCGCGCGGTGGCGGCGGCGTATTCGCGTTCGGCAATGCGCACATCGGGTCGGCGCGACAGCACGTCGCCGGCGTCGCCGATCGGCAGGTTCGCCGCGATCGGGGTGAAGCTCTTCGGCGACACGTCGACGTCGAGTTCGCCGGGACGTTCGCCCAGCAGCACGGCGAGACGGTATTCGCTGGCGCTGGCCTGGGTCTGCAGCAACGGCAGCTGCGCCTGCACCGCGGCGAGGCGGGCCTTGGCGCTGGCCACGTCCTGCTCCGCGCCGGAGCCGAGCTGCTGGCGCACCTCGGTGAGGTGCACGGTCTGCTGCTGGTTGTCGATGTCGCGACGGGCGATGTCCAGCCGCAGCTGACTGCCGCGCAGTTCGAAATAGTTGCGTGCGACCTCGGCCAGCAGGCTGACCTGGGCGTCGTGCAGCGCCGCCTCGCTGGCGTCGAGATCGGCGCCGGCCGCTTCCACCGAACGGCGCACGCCGCCGAACAGGTCCAGTTCCCATGATGCGTCGAAGCCGGCCTGGTAGGTCGTCACCGTCCGGCGCTGGGTACCGAAACCGGGCTGCTGGCCGCGGCTGCGGGTGTAGTTGACGTCGGTATCGATGGTCGGCAGCTGATCGGACTTTGCGCCGCTGAGCAGCGCGCGCGCTTGATGCAGCCGCGCCACCGCGATGCGCAGGTCCAGGTTGTTCGCCGCGGTGCGCCGGATCAGCGCGTCCAGCGTGGGGTCGTTGAACTGCTTCCACCATTCGGCCTGGAACTGCGCGTTGTTCTCCTGCGCCGCGTCCAGTCCCTGCAATTGCGGTGCGGCGGGTTTCGCTTCGTGGTAGTTCGGGCCGACGCTGGCGCAGCCGGCCAGTGCGAGGGCGGCGGTCAGCAGTGCGCCTCGAACCACTATCGTCATCCCAGCGAAAGCTGGGACCCAGCGACTTTCGCCACCACCCATTGCAGTCACTGGATTCCTGCTTTCGCAGGAATGACGGTCAAGAGCATCCAGCGCGTTCTTGCGAGTGAAAATTTTCATCAGTGGTTCTCCAGCGCCGGCAGCGCATGCGCGGCGGCGCGTTCGGCCGCGCGCGCCTCGCGGCGCTCGACCAGGGCGCGAATGACGACGTAGAACAGCGGCGTATAGATCAGCCCGAAGATGGTCACGCCGAGCATGCCGGCGAACACCGCCACGCCCATCGCGTGGCGCATCTCGGCGCCGGCGCCGTGCGAGGTGACCAGCGGCACTACGCCCATGATGAAGGCGAACGAGGTCATCAGGATCGGGCGCAGCCGCAGGTGCGCCGCTTCCAGCACCGCCTCGTGGCGGCTCATGCCTTCGTGCTGGCGTTCGCGGGCGAACTCCACGATCAGGATCGCGTTCTTGCACGCCAGCCCGACCAGCACGATCAATCCGATCTGGGTGAAGATGTTGTTGTCGCCGCCGGACAGCCACACGCCGGCGATCGCGGACAGCAGCACCATCGGCACGATCAGGATCACCGCCAGCGGTAGCGACCAGCTCTCGTACAGCGACGACAGCACCAGGAACACCAGCAGCACGCACAGCGGGAACACCAGGATCGCGGTGTTGCCGGCGAGGATCTGCTGGTAGGTCAGCTCGGTCCACTCGAAGCTGATGCCGTTCGGCAGGTTGTCCTTCGCCAGTTTTTCCATCGCCGCCTGCGCCTGGCCCGAGCTGAAGCCCGGCGCGGGGCCGCCGTTGATCTCGGCGGTGGCGTAGCCGTTGTAGTGCTGCACGCGATCCGGGCCGGCGCCCTGCTGCACGGTGACGAACGAACCCAGCGGCACCATCTGGCCCTGCGCGTTGCGCGTCTTCAGCGCAAGGATGTCCTGCGGCGAATGGCGGAACGCCGGGTCGGCCGACACGTTCACCTGGTAGGTGCGGCCGAAGCGGTTGAAGTCGTTGACGTAGAGCGAGCCCAGGTAGGCCTGCATGGTCTGGTACACGTCGCCCAGGTTCACGCCGACGGTCTTGGCCTTCTCGCGGTCCACGTCGGCGTCCACCTGCGGCACGCTGATCTGGAAGCTGGAGAACAGCCCGGCGAGTGCCGGATCCTTGCGGCTGGCGGCGATCAGGTTCTGGGTCTGCTGGTACAGCTCGGCGAAGCCGCGGTCGCCGCGGTCCTCGATCTGCATGCGGAAACCGCCGATCGTACCCAGCCCCATCACCGGCGGCGGCGGGAACACCGCGATGTACGCATCCTGGATCGCGGCAAACTTCTGGTTCAGCGCACCGGCGATCGCGCCGGCCGACAGCGATGCGTCACGGCGTTCCTCGAACGGCTTCAGCGTGACGAACACGATGCCGGAGTTGGTGGAGTTGGTGAAGCCGTTGATCGACAGACCCGGGAACGCCACCGCGTGCTCCACGCCCGGCTGCTTCAGCGCGATCGCGCCCATGCGTTGGATCACGTCTTCGGAGCGATCCAGCGAGGCCGCGTCGGGCAGTTGCGCGAACGCCACCAGGTACTGCTTGTCCTGTCCCGGCACGAAACCGGTCGGCACGTGCGAGAAGCCGAACCAGGTCAGCGCGATCAGGCCGGCATACATCACCAGCGCCAGCTTGCCCTTGCCGACGATGCGCTTCACGCCGCCGACGTAGCGTTCGGAGCCGCGATGGAACAGCTTGTTGAACGGACGGAACAGCCAGCCGAACGCGCGGTCGATCCCGCGCGTGAGGCGGTCCTTCGGCGCGTCGTGGCCCTTCAGCAGCACGGCGGCCAGCGCCGGGCTCAGGGTCAGCGAATTGAACGCGGAGATCACCGTGGAGATCGCGATGGTCAGCGCGAACTGGCGGTAGAACTGGCCGGTGAGGCCGCTGACGAAGGCGGTGGGAATGAACACCGCGCACAGCACCAGCGCGGTGGCCACGATCGGCCCGGTGACCTCGTGCATCGCCTTGCGCGTGGCTTCGCGCGGCGTCTGGCCGAGCTCGATGTGCCGCTCGACATTCTCCACCACCACGATGGCGTCGTCGACCACGATGCCGATCGCCAGCACCAGGCCGAACAGCGACAGCGCATTGAGCGAGAAGCCGGCCAGGTGCATCACGGCGAACGTGCCGATCAGCGACACCGGCACCGCCACCAGCGGGATGATCGAGGCGCGCCAGGTCTGCAGGAACAGGATCACCACCAGCACTACCAGCAGGATCGCTTCCAGCAGCGTGTGCGCCACCGCCTCGATCGAGCCGCGCACGAACACGGTGGGGTCGTACACGATCTGGTAGTCGACGCCCTGCGGGAACTCCTGCTTCAGCTGCGCCATGGTGGCGCGCACCTCGTCGGAGATCTGGATCGCGTTGGAGCCCGGCCGCGCGAAGATCGGCAGCGCCACCGCCGGCTTGTTGTCGAGCAGGCTGCGCAGCGCGTAGTTGTTCGAGCCCAGGTCGACCTTGGCCACGTCGCCCAGGTGCGTCACGCCGCCGTTCGCGTCGGTGCGCACGATGATGTTGCGGAAGTCGTTCTCGCTGACCAGCCGGCCGCGGGTGTTGATGTTGAGCTGGAACGCCGAGTTGCCCGGGCCGGGCGGCGCGTTCAGCGCGCCGGCGGCGACCTGCACGTTCTGCTCGCGGATCGCGTTGACCACGTCGCCGGTGGTGAGCGAGCGCTGCGCCAGCTTCCGCGGGTCCAGCCACACGCGCATCGAGTATTCGCCGGCGCCGAAGATCTGCACGTCGCCGACGCCGTCGAGCCGGCCCAGCACGTCCTTCACGTGGAGCCGCGCGTAGTTCGACAGGTACAGCATGTCGTAGCGCTGGTCGGGCGAGGTGAGGTGCACCACCATCGTGAGGTCCGGCGAACTCTTCTGCGTGGTGACGCCGAGCCGCTGCACTTCCTCGGGCAGTTTCGGCAGCGCCTGCGCCACGCGGTTCTGCACGTCGACCTGGGCGGTGTCGAGGTTGGTGCCGAGTGCGAACGTCACGGTCAGCGTCATCGCGCCGTCGCTGGTCGCCTGCGAGGAGGTGTAGAGCATGCCTTCGACGCCGTTGATCTGTTCCTCCAGCGGTGTGGCGACGGTCTCGGCGATGACCTTGGGATTGGCGCCGGGATAGGCAGCACGCACCACCACGGTGGGCGGTACCACTTCCGGGTATTCGCTGATCGGCAGCTGGAACACCGCGATGGAGCCGGTGATCACGAACAGCAGCGACAGCACGGCGGCCATGATCGGCCGGTCGACGAAGAACTGGGCGATGTTTTTCATGGAGTGAATCCTCGACGAAGCCGTTTCGCGGCCTCGGCCTGCTTTGCTCCTCCCCCTGCATCGCAGGGAGAGGTGGGGAGGGGATGACGCTCTTGCTCTTGGCTTCGCCGGAGGGCTTCACCCCTCCCCAGCTGCACGTCCCGCAAGGGGACTTCCTTCGGTCGCAGGGGAGGGAGCGGTGTTCAGCCTTGCGGGCGATTCTGCGGAGCTGTCGTGCCGGCTTGCGCGGTGCGCGCATCGGCATCCGGCGCATTGCCCCGCTCGACCAGCGCCCTGTCGGCGGCGTCGAGGCGGTAGCTCATCGCCACCTGCTGCGGATTCACCTGGGCGCCGGGACGCACGCGCTGCAGGCCGTTGACGATCACCACGTCGTTGGCGTCCAGGCCGCTGTCGATCACGCGCAGGCCATGGAACAGCGCGCCGGTGTCGACCTTGCGGTATTGCACTTTGTGCGCCTTGTCGACCACATAGACGAACTGGTTGCCGAGGTCGGTGCCGACCGCGCGGTCGTCTACCAGCACACGCGGGCGGGCCTGACCGCTCTGCAGCTGCACGCGGGCGTACAGGCCGGGCGTGTACAGGCCGTCGGCGTTGTCGAACACCGCGCGCAGGCGCATCGTGCCGGAGCCGGCATGCAGCTGGTTGTCGACGAAGTCGAGGCGGCCCGCGTGCGGGTAGCCGGTCTCGTCGGCCAGGCCCATCGCGGCCTCGATCCGCGCGTCGTGGCCGGCCTGCTTCGCACCGGCGCGCAGGTGGTCGAGCTTGAGCCAGGTCTGTTCGTCCACGTCGAAGTAGACGTAGACCGGGTTCACCGAGACCACGCTGGTCAGCACGTCGTTGCTGGTGACCAGGTTGCCCGGGGTGACGCGGGCGTTGCTGACGCGGCCGTCGATCGGCGAGCGCACCCGAGTGAAATCCAGGTTCAGCCGCGCGGCGGCGAGCGCGGCGGTGGCGGCGTCCAGCTGGGCCCGCGCACTTTGCGCGGTGGTAGCCTGGCGATCGGCTTCCTGCTGCGCGATGGCATGCTGGGCCAGCAGCATCTCGGCGCGGCGCTGGTTGGTTTGGGCCAGGCTCAGCTCGGCGCGGGCCTGCGCCTGGTTGGCGACCAGCCGGTCCACTTCCGCCTGGTACGGGCGGGCGTCGAGCTGGAACAGCACGTCGCCCTTGTGCACCAGCGCGCCTTCCTGGAAGTGCACCGATTCCACGAAGCCGCCGACCCGCGGCTGCACCTGTGACGTGTTGACCGCTTCCAGCCGCCCGGTGAATTCGGCGCTGTCGCTGACCTTGCGGGTCAACGCCTGCGCCACCGTCACTTCCGGCGGGGCGCCAGCGGCGGGGCCTTGCGCACGGCTGTCACCGCCGTGCAGCAGCATCCAGCTGCCGAGTGCGCCGGCCGCGACCAGGGGAACCAGCATCCATTGTTTTTTCATCACGCGCTCCCAAAACCTTGTAGACCAGGCACGGACTCCCGGCGAAGGGTCGAGAGAATAAGTGCACTTTCCGGTATAGAAAATCCGTTTCTTGCGCACTACACTCGTGCGCCGCAGTCACGAATCGACGAGGAATTGAAACAATGGAAGACTTTTCCGCCATTTCGACCTTCGTCCGCGTGGTCGAGGCCAAGAGCTTCGCCGCTGCCGCCAGCCAGCTGGGCATGACCCCGTCCGGGGTCAGCCGCGCCGTGTCGCGGCTGGAGAGCCAGCTCGGCGCGCGGTTGCTGTTCCGTTCCACCCGGTCGCTGCGTTTGACCGACGATGGGGCCGCTTTCCATGCACGTTGCAAGGAGATTCTCGCCGACCTGAGCGAGGCGACCGAGGCGCTGAACTTCGCCAACAGCAAGCCGACCGGCAAGTTGCGCGTAGGCATCTCGCTGTCGGTGGGCCGCGCGGCGGTGATCCCACGGCTGACCGAGTTCGAGCAGCGCTATCCGGATATCCGGCTGGAGCTGTCGATGAGCGACTCGCCGGCAGATCTCAACGGCGAGGGCCTGGATTGCGCGATCCGGGTCGGCCAGCTGGAGGATTCCAGCCTGATCGCGCGCAAGATCGGCTACCTCAGCAACGTGGTGTGCGCCTCGCCCGAGTACCTGCGCAAATACGGCGCGCCGCGCAGCATCGAGGATCTCAAGGATCATCGCTGCATCAACTACGTCTACCCGAACGGCCGTCCGCGCCAGTGGCAGTTCGACACGCCGGGCGGGCAGATGAGCGTGGACATCGACGCGCACATGCTGATCAACGACGGCGAGTCGGTGTTGCAGGCGGTGGCGGCCGGCCTGGGCATCACCCAGGTGCCGCGCATGCTGGCCGCGTGCATGCTGGAGAAGGGCATGCTCGAACTGGTGATGACCGATACCAACTCGACCGGCAAGCCGGTGTGGATCGTCTACCCGCAGAAAAAGCATCTGTCGGCCCGCGTGCAGGCCTTCATCGAGTGGGTGCGCGAGCTGTTCGACCGCACCAACCAGCCGGGCCAACACGCGGTCGGCGCGCTGAAGGCCGTGCCGAAGCCGGCGCCCAGGATGGCGCCGGTCGAGGCGGCGTAGACGCCGCGCCTGGCCGCTTCCGCCTCAGCCGCCGGCCGGCACCAGCAACAGCAATGCCGCGCCGAGCGCGATGCGGTAGACCGCGAACGGGGTGAAGCGGTGGCTGCGGATGTAGCCGAGCAGCCACTTCACCGCGACGAAGGCGACGACCGCCGAGACCACGAAGCCCACGAGCAGCGCGGTCCAGTCCTCGTGCGCGGCGCCGCCGCCCTTCACCACCTTGAGCAGCTCGTAGCCGGTGGCTGCATACATGGTGGGGATGCCGACCAGGAAGGCGAACTCGGTGGCCGCCGCGCGGTTGCTGGTACCGAACAGCATCGCCGCGAAGATCGTCGCGGCCGAGCGCGAGGTACCGGGGAAGATGCCGGCGACCATCTGCGCGACGCCGACCAGGATCGCCACCTTCCACGTCACCTCGCTGCGCTCGGGCTGGCGCGCGGCCAGCCGCTCGGCGGCGATCATCCAGAAGCCGCCGATCACCAGCGCCCAGGCGACCGGCGTCACCGTCTCCGGCAGCTTGAAGCCCAGTTTCACCGCCGCGAAGCCGATCCCGGCGGTGATCAGGAACGCCACCGCCAGCTTCAGCAGGTAGTCGCGGTTGGCCGGGTCGCGCCACTGCGTGAACAGCTGCCAGATGCGTTTCCAGTAGATCAGCGTGACCGCCAGGATCGCGCCGGCCTGGATGCCGATGTTGAACAGGTCCGAGCGCGCGCCCAGCCCGAACTTCTCGGCGATCAGCAGGTGGCCGGTCGAGGAGATCGGCAGGAACTCGGTGATGCCTTCGATGATGCCGAGCAGGATGACGTGGAGCAGGTCGGTCACGGGCGGGTCCGTTGAAGGTGGAAACGGGCCGGCGGAAAGGTTCGCCGGCATGAAGCGCCATAGCTTACGGGTTTTGCCGCCGCAGGGAACGGTCGCCGCCGCGACGCACTGGAACAGTGCAAACCGGCCATGGCGGCGGGTGCCGATGGTGCTAACGCCGCCGCGCCGGCGCGGCGGCCGGCTGGCCGGGGCTGCTGCAGCAACGGTTGCGGCCCGTGGCACGTGCATTGCTGAGATGGCTTGGGCGCCATGCATGCGCACGGCCCCGCGGCGACGGCATGCGGACGTCTGGACGTCTGGATGGCCATTGCCGAAACGCCACGCCACGAGGGGAACCAGTCACATGAGACGAAGCTCGATATCCGTGGTTGTCCTGCTGCTCGGCGTTTCCGGCCTGGTCCGCGCAGGCGGGGCCCCGGCCGGCACTTGGGTCGGCAACGCCGGCGCGGTCAGCGATTACCTGTTCCGCGGTCTCTCGCAGACCAATCGCCAGCCGGCGGTGCAGGCCGGCCTCGAATACGACCACGCCGGCGGCTGGTACGCCGGCGGCTGGGGCAGCAACGTGAGCTGGCTGTCGGATGCCTCGACCTCCGCCGCGCCGATCTCCAGCAGCGTGGAACTGGACCTCTACACGGGCTGCCGCGGCAGCTTCGGCGGCGGCTGGAGCTGGGACGCGGGCCTGTACCGCTACCAGTATCCGGGCAGCTATCCACGGGGGTTCACCCGGCCGCACACCACCGAGGGCTATGCCGCGCTGGCCTGGAAAAGCGTGTCGCTGAAGTACTCGTACGCGTTCACCAACCTGTTCGGTTATGCCGGCAGCAGGCACAGCAGCTACGTGGACCTGTCGTGGAACCAGGAGTTCGCGCCGGGCTGGCTGCTCAACGCGCATGCAGGGCACCAGCACGTGGCGAACGTGCCGGGTGCGTCGTACAGCGACTGGAAGCTGGGCGTGACGCGCAACTTCGCCGGGCAGTGGTCGGTGGCGCTGGCCTATGGCGACACCGACGCACGCCGCGCCGCCTACACCAACGCCGAGGGTCACTACTTGGGCCGCGCCACCGCGGTGCTGGGCGTGACCCGGTCGTTCTGATCCACCGCATCACCGTCATCACCTCCGGGAGTCACCCATGAAAATGGTCACCAGCATCATCCGTCCGTACAAGCTCGACGAGGTCCGCGATGCGCTCGCGCACGCCGGCGTCTCGGGCATCACGGTGACGGAAGTCCGCGGCTTCGGCCGCCAGAAAGGCCACACCGAGCTGTACCGCGGCGCCGAGTACGTGGTCGATTTCCTGCCCAAGCTCAAGGTCGAGGTGGTGGTGCCCGACGACCAGCTCGACACCGTGCTGGAGGAGATCCAGCGTGCGGCCCGCACCGGCAACGTGGGCGACGGCAAGCTCTTCGTCACCGGCGTGGACCAGGTGATCCGCATCCGCACCGGCGAACTCGACGCCGACGCCCTCTGACCCGAATCCCGCGAGGTAGGCCATGAAAGATCTGATGTTGTTGCGCGGCATCCGCAGGTGGCTGCCGCTGTTGTTGCTGGGCCTGACCGCGCCGGCGCTGCACGCCGCCACGCCCGCGCCGGTGGTCGACAAGGGCGACGTGGCGTGGATGCTCACCTCCACCTTGCTGGTGCTGCTGATGACGGTGCCGGGGCTGGCGCTGTTCTACGGCGGCCTGGTGCGCTCGAAGAACGTGCTGTCGGTGCTGATGCAGGTGATGACGGTGTTCTCGCTGCTGCTGCTGTTGTGGGTGGCGTACGGCTACAGCCTCGCGTTCAGCGGCGGCGGCGCGGTCATCGGCAATTTTGACAAGCTGTTCCTGCGCGGGGTGACGAAAGACACGCTGGCGGCGACGTTCACCGCAGGCGTGTCATTGCCCGAGTACGTGTTCGTGGCGTTCCAGGCCACCTTCGCCGGCATCACCGGCGCGCTGATCGTGGGCTCGTTCGCCGAGCGGATGCGCTTCCGCGCGGTGCTGCTGTTCGCGGCGATCTGGTTCACCTTCGCCTACCTGCCGATCGCGCACATGGTGTGGGCCGGCCCCGGCGGCTACCTGTTCGCCAAGGGCGCGCTGGATTTCGCCGGCGGCACCGTGGTGCATATCAACGCCGGCGTCGCCGGCCTGGTCGGCGCCTACCTGGTCGGGCCGCGGCTGGGCATCGGCCGCGAGCCGATGAAGCCGCACAACGTCAGCTTCACCATGGTCGGCGCGGCGCTGCTGTGGGTGGGCTGGTTCGGCTTCAACGCCGGCTCCAACCTGGAGGCGAACGCGGGTGCGGGGCTGGCCTTCATCAACACCCTGCTGGCCACCGCGGCGGCGGTGCTGGCGTGGCTGGCGGCGGAGGCGGTGATGCGCGGGCACGCCTCGATGGTGGGCGGCGCCTCCGGCGCGGTGGCCGGCTTGGTCGGAATCACCCCGGCCTGCGGCACGGTGGGGCCGATGGGCGCGATCGTGATCGGCGCGCTGGCCAGCTTGTGCTGCGTGTGGGGCGTGACCGGGCTGAAGAAGCTGCTGCGCGCGGACGACGCGCTGGACGTGTTCGGCGTGCACGGCGTCGGCGGCATCGTGGGCGCGTTGCTGACCGGCGTGTTCACCGCGCCGGGGCTGGGCGGCACCGGTGCGGCGGACTATTCGGTGCTTCACCAGCTCGGCGTGCAGGCGCTGGGCGTGGGCATCACCGTGCTCTGGAGCGGCGTGGTTTCGGTGCTGGCCTACCTGGCGGTGAAGGCGGTGTTCGGCCTGCGCGTGCCGTACGAGGCCGAACGTGAGGGACTGGACATTACCTCGCATGGCGAAAGCGCCTACGATGCGTGAGGCGGGCGGTCGCCGGGTGTGATAGGCGACCCATGATGGTGCAATGCGCCAGACATCTTGCACCATCATGCTGCTCGCGGCGCCTGTCACCGCCGCCGTGGCATCCGCCAGGCCCTTGTCGGGCAAGGGTTCTGTCCGCTGGCATGGACCTTGCCAAAGACCAGTCACCATCCACCTTCGAGGTTGTCCCATGTCCGCCAACAAAGTGCTCGACCTGATCCAGGAGCATGAGGTCGAGTTCGTCGACTTCCGCTTCGCCGACATGCTCGGTACGCATCACCACGTCACCTTCCCGGCCCACGCGATCGACGAGTCGACGTTCGAGGACGGCAAGATGTTCGACGGCTCCTCGATCACCGGCTGGAAGGGCATCAACGAGTCGGACATGATCCTGCTGCCCGACCCGGATACCGCCCACCTCGATCCGTTCAGCTCGCACACCCAGCTGATCCTGCATTGCGACGTGCTGGAGCCGAGCACCATGCAGGCCTACGGCCGCGACCCGCGCTCGATCGCCAAGCGCGGCGAGGCGTACCTGAAATCCACCGGCATCGCCGACACCGCGTTCTTCGGTCCGGAGCCGGAGTTCTTCATCTTCGATTCGGCACGCTGGCAGAACGACCCGGGCCGGGTGTTCTACGAGATCGGTTCGGAAGAGGCGGCGTGGTCGTCGCGCTACAAGTACGACGGCAACAACAGCGGCCATCGACCGGGCGTGAAGGGCGGCTACTTCCCGGTCAGCCCGGTCGATTCGCTGGGTGACCTGCGCGCGGACATGTGCAAGGTACTGGAATCGCTGGGCCAGAAGGTCGAGGTGCACCACCATGAAGTGGCCAACGCCGGCCAGTGCGAGATCGGCGTGAAGTTCAACACGCTGGTGAAGAAGGCCGACGAGCTGCTGACGATGAAGTACGTCATCAAGAACGTGGCGCACCAGAACGGCAAGACCGTCACCTTCATGCCGAAGCCGCTGGTCGGCGACAACGGAAGCGGCATGCACGTGCACCAGTCGCTGGCCAAGAACGGCGAAAACCTGTTCGCCGGCGATCTCTACGGTGGCCTGTCGCAGACCGCGCTGTGGTACATCGGCGGCATCTTCAAGCACGCCCGCGCGATCAACGCGTTCGCCAACTCCACCACCAACAGCTACAAGCGCCTGGTGCCGGGCTTCGAAGCGCCGGTGATGCTGGCGTATTCCGCGCGCAACCGCTCGGCGAGCTGCCGCATCCCGTACGTGGCCAGCCCCAAGGGCCGCCGCATCGAGGTGCGCTTCCCCGACCCGATGAACTCCGGCTACCTGGTGTTCACCGCGCTGATGATGGCCGGCCTCGACGGCATCATCAACAAGATCGACCCCGGCGCGCCGGCCGACAAGGACCTGTACGACCTGCCGCCGGAAGAGGAGAAGAACATCCCGCAGGTGTGCTCCAGCCTCGATGCCGCGCTGGAAGCGCTGGACAAGGACCGCGACTTCCTCAAGGCCGGCGGCGTGTTCACCGACGACTTCATCGACGCCTACATCGAGGTGAAGATGAAGGAAGTGACCAAGTACCGCGCCAGCACGCATCCGCTGGAGTTCCAGATGTACTACTCGCTCTGATCAAGGCCGGCTGCAAGCGCGCTGTCCGTGTGAACAAAGCAACGGGCGCCTCGGCGCCCGTTGTCGTTGGTGCAGCGGCGGGATCGCATTCAGAACGTCACCTGCGTGTACAGGCCGATCACGAAGGCGTCGGGGATCTTGCCGGTGCCGTTGGGGCGGATGATGTACTGCAGGTTGGGGCGCAGCATGAGCCACGGTGCGATCTTCGCGCCGTAGTCCACTTCCAGCACGGTCTCGTAGGTCTGGATCGGCACGGCGCCGGGCTTCACGCTGTCGCGGTCGCGCTGGTAGCGGGTCAGCCGCGGGTTGATCCGCGCCGAGGCCGCCATGAACGAGACCACGTCGTTGTCGCGGCCCGGGAAGGTGCCCTGGTAGTGGCCGCCGACGACCCAGAAGTAGCGGAAGCGTGCGGTGGCTTCGTCGCCCACGCCGGCCATCGCGCCGAGGGTGAGCCCGCGGTTGGTGTCGGGCCCTTCGCGATAGACCATCTTGTCGGCGATGAAGTAGCCGCCCGAGCGGCCGTCGTGATGTTCGAACGCCGCGCCGGTGAGGCCGGCGGGCTGGCCGTTGACGTCGCTGGACACGTCCGGCGTGCCGGAGGTGTTGTAGTACGCGCCGAGCTTGAGATTGCCGGGCAGCTGTCCGCTGCCGCCGCCGGTGGCCCAGCCCACTTCGACCGGCACGAACACGCCGCGGTGCTTGAGGCTGAGGTTCCAGCCCTGGTCGCGGTTGCCGCCGTTGGGGTTGTCGAGGTAGGCGCCGACGGTGGCGTAGAAGTCCGGCGTGACGTGCCACTTCACGTGTCCACCCCATTGCGCGGTGGGGAAGTTGTGTGCGCCGCTGTTGGTGGTCATCGCGTTGGCATGGCCGCAGATGATGCCGTTCTGGAAATTGCAGAACGCCGGCAGCCGTGCGAAGTCGTCGCCCACCGGCGACCAGCCCAACTGCAGGAAAATCCGGTGGTCGAGGAAATCCTGCTGCCAGTTCAGCTCGGCCAGGCGGAAGTTCTGGCCGGCGCCGTAGAGTTCCTGCACCGAGAACTGGTTGCCCAGCGCGTCATTGCTGAGGCTGCGGCCGCGGCGGTCGGTGACGGTGAACTGGATCTTCGCGTCGGGCACGCCCCACAGCTTGTCGAGGTCGAAGTCCGCGCCGAGGTCGAGCTGCTGGGTGTAGCGCGCGGTCTGGCGATGGCCGCCGGAAACGTTGCCCGCGCTCTCGGTGGTCCAGTGCGCGCGCAGGGCGATGCCGTCGTCCTGCAGCTGCGTGCGCGTGCCGCCCCAGTCGCCGGTCAGCGTGGGCCGCCCGAGCCAGCCGCCGGCCTGCTGCGCCAGGGCCGGCAACGTGCACAGCCACAACGCGCTGCCGAGCACCAGGCCGGGGATGGTGCAGGGTGGATGGCGCATGAGGGTCAGGCCTGGCCGGAGGAAGTCCGGCGCCGCTTGCGCCGGCGCCACAGAACGAGGATGGCGAGGATCAGCACCACCACCACGACCATCGCCAGCCGGACCAGCGCGGCCAGGTGCGATGGCGCGCCGCCGGCGCGCAGGCTGGCGACCTGGGTCGCCGTGATCCGCGCGACGGGATTGCCGTAGCGCAGCGTCAGGTAGTTGGCCAGGCTGGCGACCTGGTGGTCGGACAGCGCGTGTGCGAAGCCCGGCATGTGCACGCCGGAATCGTTGGTCCAGCGGATGCCCTCGAGGATCACCATCACCAGGTTGCCGGTATCGGCGCGCCCGGTGGCGGTGTTGTGGAACAGCGGCGGCAGGCCGCCGTCGAAGCTGCCCTCGCCGCTGGCCTGGTGGCAACTGGCGCAGTGGGCGTCGTACAGCTGCGCGCCGGTCCACTGCGCCGTGTCGTCGGGCAGGGCGGTGCCGCGCTGGTCGGCCATCCCGTTGAACGCGGCGCCCCAGCTGCCGACGGCGCGGGTGTCGGCCGGGTCGTGTTGCGCGGGCACCGTCTTCAGGTAGGTGGCGATCGCCTGCAGGTCGGCGGGTTCGAGGTACTGCAGGCTGTGGTCGACTGCCTCGGCCATCGGTCCGGCCGCCTGCGCCTTGCCGCGGGCATGGCCGAGCTTCAGGTAGTCGACCAGGTCCTGTTCGCTCCAGCCGCCGATGCCGCTGTTCACGTCGGAGGTGATGTTCGGCGCCCGCCAGGTGCCGACGGCGCCGCCTGCCAGTTCGCGCGACGACTGTTCGGCCATCAGCAGGTTGCGCGGCGTGTGGCAGGTGCTGCAGTGGGCCAGCCCGCGCACCAGGTAGGCGCCGCGGTTCCATGCCGCGCCCTTGGCCGGGTCGGGCGTGAACGGCTTGCCGTCGAGGAACAGCAGGTTCCACGCCGCCATCGACAGGCGGAGGTTGAACGGGAACGGCAGCCGGGTCGGCGCCGGCTTGCTGTCCACCGGCGCCACGCCGTGCATGAAGTACGTGTACAACGCATGCACGTCGTCGTCGGTGACCTGCGCGTACGACGTATACGGCATCGCTGGGTACAGCCGCGCGCCGTCCGCGCGGATGCCCCGGCGCAAGGCATCGCGGAACTGCTGCTCGGTGTAGTTGCCGATGCCGGCGTTGGTCGACGGTGTGATGTTGGTGCTGATGATGTTGCCGACCGGCGTGGGCACCGTCAGCCCGCCGGCGTACGGCTTGCCGCCGGGCGCGGTATGGCAGGCCACGCAGTCGCCCGCCGTGGCGAGGTACTGGCCGCGTTGCAGCAGCGCGGCATCGGTGGCGTCGGCGGCATGGGCCGGCGCGGCGACGAGCAGGCCGAGCAGCAGAAGGCAGTGGATCGATGCGTTCATGCCAGGCTCGCTTCGTGGCTGCTATGCGCGGTGGCTGCGTGTGCGTTTTTCGCCGGCAGGATATGCTCGGCAGTGCGCAGCGCCAGCGCCACGCCGGTGAGCGTGGAATTCATCGTGGCCGCAGTGGGCATCACGCCGGTGCTGCAGACGAACAGGTTCTCGTGGTCATGCGTGCGGCCGAACGCGTCGACCACCGAGCTCGCCGGATCGTTGCCCATGCTCATGGTGCCGGTGATGTGCTGGTTGTTGGCGAACTGGCCCTCCGCGCTGTAGCGCAGGCCGGTGCCGCCCATCAGTTCGGCGATGCGGGCGAAGTCGGCCTTGGACACTTCCGCGGCGCGGCGCGTGTAGTCGTCGATCGCGTAGTGCGCCTCCGGTTTCGGGATGCCCATGGCATCCTTCTCCGCGCTGAGCGTGATGCGGTTGTCGGGATTGGGCAGCACCTCCAGCACGTTCTTCACGTTGACCTGGCGCGCGGCGCGCCAGCGCAGCTGCTTCTCGAACTCCGCGCCGTACACGCCCTCCTTGATCAGGTCGCCGGTGACGTTGAGCACCTGCGAGATGTTGGTGAAGTCCAGCCGGTACGGCGCGTGCTGCGAGCGGAACGCGCCGTCGCGCAGGGTGTTGATCGAACTGGGGCTCTGCGGGCCGCGGCCCAGCCACAGTTCCTCGTCGGCGTAGAAGGTGAGCGAGGTGCTGGGGTGGTCCATCAGGTGGCGGCCGACCATGCCGGAGCTGTTGGCCAGCCCGTTCGGATACTTGTCGCTGGCCGACAGCAGCAGCAGCTTCGGGCTCTCGATGCCGTTCGCGGCGAGGATGAAGGTGGCGCCGGTGACACGGTGTTCGCTCTTGTCCGGCGCGTAGTAGTGCACCGCCGCGATGCGCCCCTTGGCGTCGTGCTCGATGCGGAAGACCACCGCATTGGGCACCACCTTCGCGCCGGCGGCCTCGGCCGCCTCCACCGCGTTGATGCCGAGGTACTGCGCGTTGACCGGGCAGATCGGCTGGCAGCTGTTGTTGCCCACGCAGGCGGGGCGGCCGTCGTAGCCGCGGCTGTTGCGCGCCACGGTGTTGGCGACCACCGGATAGGCCGGCGCCAGCCGTTCGCGGAAACGGCGCATCGACCACGGCTCGGCCACCGGTTCCATCGGGAACGGATGCTGGCGCGGCGAGCCGGTGTTGTCGGCGCCGGCCACGCCGAGGATCTCCTCCGCCTCCTGGTACCACGGATCGAGTTCCTCGTAGCTCAGCGGCCAGTCCACGCCGACGCCGTACAGGCTCTTGATGCGCACGTCGTTCGGCACCAGCCGCCACGCCTGCGCGGCCCAGTGCCAGGTGGTGCCGCCCACGGCACGGATGTACTCGGCCGGGTAGGGATACGGCCCGGCCTGCTTCAGGTAGCCGTTGTCCTGCGGCACGTAGATAGGATGCGGCGCCCACGGCGAGGGCGGGTACGGCGCCATCCAGTTGCCCTTGATCGGCGAGTTGCGGAACGCGGCGACGACGCGGGCCCGTTCAAGTCGCGGTCCCGCCTCGAGGATCAGTACCGAGGCGCCTTGCTGCGCCAGCCGCCGCGCCGCCAGCGAGCCGATGATGCCCGAGCCGATCACCACGATGTCAGCCGATAGCTGTCCGGACATCGGATTGCACTCCTGACTAAAGAGGTTTGCTGGCCCAGCTGCCGTACGCGCCGTAGGCGTAGGTCGGCGGCTTCAGCACGTCGGCCACGATCACCGCGTTGAGCGCGGTCTCGTAGGCGACGCAGCGCGCGCCTTCGCCGCTGCCGACCACGCCGAGGGTCCAGGCGCCGAGGATCTGCCGCGGCAACGGCGCCAGCGGCGAATGCTCGCCGTCCAGCACGCCTTGCAGCTGTTGCGGATCGATGTGGCGTTCGTTGAGCAGGGTCAGCAGCGCCTGCACGTCGGCCGGAAAGTTCGGGTGCGCGGCAGCGAGGGCGTCGTAGAGGCGGGTTGCCTGTGCGGCATCCAGCGCCTGCCGGCCGACCAGGATCGCGGAGAGCGCGGTGAACGCGCCGCGGTCGGCATGCGGTGCGGGTTGCGCCAGCGCCCAGGGAATCAGCGAGGCGGTGTACGCGGTGAGCAGGCCCGCCAGCAGGCGGCGACGCGAGGGGTCGACGGGGCCGTTGCGGCGCGCGGCGACGCTGTCGGGTTCTTCCGGTGCCATGACCCTCCCCCTTGCGGATTGCCGTGCAGCTGGCGACTGGGACAGTCGCCAAGGCGGGCCGACCTTACTCTGGTTACGGTGCAAGGCGACGTGAAGATTCGAGATGGTTGGGGGAACGTGGCGGAACGCATTGCCGCAAGAAATAACGGGATGCTGTCGACAGGCGTGGAGAGTGCCGAACCCTCGGCGGGTGTCGACCGCATTCGATGGCTATTCAGTGGGCGCACCGGCCGATGAATGAAGAAAAGACCATCCCGCAGGTGTGCTCCAGCCTCGACGCCGAGCTGGAAGCGCCGGACAAGGATCGTGATTTCCTCAAGACCGGCGGCGCGTTCACGGACGCCTGCATCGAGGTGAAGATGAAGGCGGCCACCACGCGCCGCGCCAGTACGCATCTGCCGGAGTTCCAGATGTATTGCCCGCCCCGATCGCGGAGACATCGGGGGATTGAAAACGACGGGCGCTGCGGCACCCGTCGTCATTGGCGGTCGCGCGATAGGCGCCCCGTGGACCGGGGCGGCGGCCGGTCGCGTGTCTGCATGCTGAATCGGCGCGAGGCCTTGCGCGGCACCTAGGCGGGCCGTTGAAAGTCGATTTGCACGGCGAGGCCGGGTTCGCCATCGCCCAGGCTTACCGTGATCTCGTGCAGCTGGGCGACTGCGGTCACGAGCGCGAGTCCGAGGCCGCTCCCGGGCGTGCTTCGAGAGGAATCCAGGCGGACGAAGCGTTGCAGTACGCGTTCGCGCTCGTGCTTCGGGATGCCTGGTCCCGTGTCGCGAACAATCGCCCGGACACATCCGGGCATCGGCAGCAACGACAGAAATACGGGCGTGTGGGGCGGGGTGTGATGCAGCGCGTTTTCGACCAGGTTGGCGAACATCTGCGTCAACAGCATCGCATCGCCGCGCACAATCGCGCCCGGATGGACTCGGGCATGAAGACTGCGGCCCTGATCCTCGAATACGGGTGCGAAATCGCCGACCAGCACGCCAAGCAAGCCCGAGAGATCAACATCAGTGAAGTTTTCCTGCTGCTTCTGGTTCTCGATTTGCGCGATCCTGAGCAAAGCCGCAAAGGTAGCCAGCACATGGTCGACATCGGCCAAAGCCGTCGTGCAGGATTCCCGGTAGCCTTCGACGCTGGTGACCTGAAGCGTCGTGGCTTCAAGCTTGTGGCGCAAGTGCGTCAAAGGTGTACGCAGATCGTGGGCGATGTCGTTGGAGACCTGGCGCATGCCCTCCATCAGTGACTGAAGTCGGGCCAGCATTCGGTTCAGCGAGCGGGCGAGGCGGTCGAATTCGTCGTCGCGATCCGTTATCACGATTCGCGTGCCCAGATCGCCCTTGACGATGTTCGAGGCGGCCTGAGTGATCGTCTCGACCTTGCTCAGGTAACTTCTGGCCGTAAGCACGCCACCGGCCAGTGCCAGCACCACGGCCGCGAGCCCGGCCCAGATGAAGGACTGCAACAGGAGTTCATTCAGTTGGTCCGCCTGCAACGTCCCGTGGGCCACCGCCAGGATGTTGCCGTCCTCGAGACGGGACGAATTGATCAGAAGGTGGCCGGGCACGGAGTGCTTGCTATCGATGTGGCGAAGTTCGTGCAACCTGGTCCAACCGAGTGACGGCGGCATCTTTGTCAGACTGCCCGCGATGCGATCGCCACGGGGGGAAAACAGTCCGTAGAAGAACGTTCCCTTTTGCGCATGAGCAACGGCTTTGTTGATCGAGGCCACGCGAATGCTGCCGGGCACGGCGGCCATTTCGCTCGATTCGTCGCTGATTTCCTGACGGAGTTGTGCGGTGACATAGCCGCTTACGGAAACCCAGGTAATCGCAAACAGCACGAGTGCCGCGAAGGCGAACGATGCGGCTTGCAGAACGCCGAGTCGAAATGCGGCGCTGTGCAACAGCCGGGAGATCTGCTCCTTGGTGCGGATGTTCACGATTCAGTGTCTGTCCGGCAAGCGCAGTATGTAACCTGCGCCCCGCACCGTATCAATGAGTTCGCCGCCGGGGAAGCCGCGGTCGATCTTGGCGCGAAGCCGGCTCATGTGCGTCTCCACGACGCTGGTCCGTGGATCGAATTGATATTCCCACACGTTTTCGAGCAGCATTGCGCGGGTGACGATGTGGCCGGCATGACGCATGAGGTATTCGAGCAGGCGGATTTCACGCGCCTGCAGGTCGATGACGTGACCGCCCCGGCAGGCCTCGCGCTTGAGCAGGTCCAGTTCGAGATCGGCCACGCGCAGCAACGTCTCCGAAGGCGCCACCATTTGCATCCGCCTTGCCAGTGAACTGACGCGAGCCGCCAGTTCGCTGAATGCGAAGGGTTTCGAAAGATAGTCGTCGGCGCCGGCGTCGATGCCTTCGACGCGCTGATCCACGTCGCCCAACGCCGTCAGCATCAAGACCGGCGTAACCACGCGCGCCGACCGCAACGCTCTCACCAGGCTCATGCCGTCAAGTCCCGGCAACATGCGATCGATGACGAGTACGTCGTGTTCCTGCGATGAGGCGCGTTGCAACCCTTCCCGGCCGTCCATCGTCTGTTCGACCACATGGCCAAGTTTCGTCAGCTCCCTGGTGATATAGGCCTGGGTCTCGGCGTCGTCTTCGATCAGCAGGATGTTCATGAGGCGATTGCTTCGCTGCGTCGGGCACGGCTATCCAAAGTGCGCTCAAGGGCCAGCCGGCGTGGAAGCCGACTCCAATCAGACCGGCACGGCATGTGGAAGGATCGCCACACGCCCGTGGACCGGCCCGTTGAAGTTGGCGCGGTCCACGATGGCTGGCGCGGCCGGATACCGGCATGTCGTCCCGAATCCGATCAGAACTCGAAGCGCACACCTGCCATGTAGGTTATCCCATAGAACTCGCGCTGGATCGGACGGTCCGGAGTGCCCTGATAGAATGCATGGGGCGTATCGAGCAGGTTCTTGGCGTAGAAATAGATCGACCAGTCTGCCGGAAACTCGTAGCTGGCGCTGAAGTCCATCGATGTGCGGCGTGCGTTGTAGATGTCGCTGGTGCGATCGGTGCCGATACCGAACAGGTCGGACGATACCGAATAGGCCGCCAGGTTCAGCGAGAGACCAGCGCGCTTGTAGAAGATCGAGGCGTTCCAGGTGTTCTTCGATGTCGACGGGAGCAGCGAATACTCGCCGGGACGGATCTGGATGCGCGAATTGACCCAAGTGTAGTTGGCGCTGGCACCCAGGCCATCGAGCCATCCCGGCAGGTTGCGGAACTGTTGAACCCAGTTCAGCTCCAGGCCGCGTGCGTATGCGGAGTCGATGTTTTCGAACGTGAAGATATGGAACGGCTGCGGGCTGCCCGGGTACAGGTTGTCGTTCGGCAGTGTCTGGGTCGTCTCGATTGGGATGATGTAGTTGGAGATTTCCTTGTCGAACACCCCGGCGGACATGATGCCGCCACCGTCCAGGTAGTGCTCGACGCTGAAATCGAAGCTGTTGGCCGTCGCTGGTTTCAGCGACGGGTTGCCGGTGGTGACGATGCCCGAGCCAACGTCGATCGCCAGCGCCGGATTGGCCTGGTTGAAGCCCGGACGGCCAATGGTCGACGAATAAGCCGCGCGCAGGATCGTGTCGGGCGCCAGTTCATAGCGAAACTGGAGGCTTGGGAAGAAATTGTCGTAGTTGTGCTTGATGTTGATCGGATACGCGAATGGATTGCCGGCGGCGTCCATGCCGGCGGAGAATGCGCCGCTTCGATCATGCGTCTGTTCGAAACGAACGCCGGCGAGTATGCCGAGGTTGCCGTAGCTGCCCGTGTATTCGCCGTAGGCCGCGGAAATGTCCTCATGCGCGTCGAGGTACTGCTGCTGGGCGCTCAATACATCGCCGGCCTCGATCGTGCCTTGGCCAAAGATGCCCCGCAAGGCGCCGGGGGCGATATCCACGCCGTTCTGGTAGAGCCCGTCGTAGTAGGTTTCGTTGGAGCCGCTTGAGACGGCGGTCAAAGGCAGGGCAGTGGGATTGAGCGTGTACGGTTGTGCCGTCGTCCGTTTATGCCGCTGGCGCACGCTCAGGCCGAACCGCAGGTTTTGATCCGTCAGGCTCCCCCAATTCACCGGCGTATCGGAATTGATGGCGTACGACATTTCACGGTCGAAGTTGTACGCCTTGCTGTTGCTGAGGCTGGTCAGTGCGTAGTTGGCCGGATCGAGGTAGCCCGGCGCGTTCGAGAGCGTGTAGACCGGAACGTGGCCGGGACCCGTCGGGCTGTACGTGATTTGCCCCGCTGGCGTGGAGGGGGAGTTGTACGTGAACGTGGAGCTGTAGTCGAAGGGCTTCTTGTACGTGCCCTCGACGTAGGCGACGTGATAGTCCACGGTCGTGTCGCCCAGGATGTTCTTGCCGCCCAGCATGTAGAGTCGCTCGGTGGACGTTTCCTGCTCGTCGCGCAGCGATTTGGTGATCGCGCCAGGGAAAGAGAGGGTGTCCTGCAGCGTTCCGTTCGACAGCACCGTGGTGTTGCCGTCAGGCAGGATGTCCATGAACTGGCGCTTGTATCTTTCCGTGTAGCCCGCATCGAAGGCACGGAAATACCAGTCGTTGTTGTCATCGGGCTGATAGTCGATATCCATCGCGTAGCCGTGGCGCCGGCGATGCAGCTCGTAATCGCGCTGCTCGATATCGTTCACCGCCTGGTACGGATGCGCCGAATCGTTGAAATAGGCGGGCTCGACGTCATCGATGCCGCGTGAATCGTTGTGGCCCGATGCCGTCAGGACGATCGAGAAGGGACCGAATCGGCCACCCCCCACCAGCGAGAATTCGCTGATCGGCGTGCCGCGCAGCGGCTCGTAACCACCGCCCGCGCTGCCCTCGAAAAACGCGCCCTGCTCATCGGGGGCCCGTTTCGGCAGCACTTCGATCGTGCCGCCGAGGGCCTCCGCATCCTGGCTCGGCAGGTTCGACTTCGTCACCTTGACGGCGCCGATGAAGCCCACCGGGATGGAATCCAGGGCCACGCCGCGATAACCGCCGAACGGCGAGGCATTGTTGGTGGGAAGAAGCCGGACACCAGCGTAGGTGGTGCTGTTCAGATCGGCGTCGAATCCGCGGATATTGACGTAACGACCTTCGCCCTCGTCGGTTTCCAGCGAGATGCCGGGAATGCGGCGAACGGCTTCGGCGGCACTCACGTCGGGCAGCGCCCGGATTTGTTCCTCGGTACGGATATTGATCAGGTTGGGCGCGTTTTCCTGCGTCTTGCGGGCAATGTCATCGGACGTGCGTGGGGCTACAACACTGACTCCCTGCAGGTCTTTTACTTCCTGCTTGGACTTCTGCCTGCGCTGGCGATCGGCGCCACTTGCGTTGGCAGTGTCGCCCGCTATCGAGCCGTCATGCGCCGGGGCCGGCGTATCCGACGCCGTAGTCGCAAAAGCAAGCACATCCGTCGGCGCGCTCAGTGCCCCGAGACACGAGAGGATGGTGCAACTAAGCAGGGCAACGCGTAATTTTGAACGGTGCATCGAGCTGGCCTCAATCGGGGAAAAACCATCCGTTCCACCGCGCGGAGCGTGGTGGGGCTGGGGAGTGGGAAGTCCCTCGAAGCTAGGTGGGGGCTGTGACAGACAAGTTGCTGCGCACTTACCGATCCGTAAGCTGCCGATGCGTGGTCCTTCTGGCTAGACTCGCCACCGGCGTGTCAGTCAACTTGCGTAGCTGAGGATGATCAATTGAAGACAATGGCATGGGTTCTGGCCCTCGCGTGCATGGTCGTGGCTCCGTCATGGGCTGCCGCACCACCGTCGGGCAACTACCGGGTTACGCATCAGTACGCGCTGGGAGGATCGGGTGGCTGGGACTATTTGACGCTCGACCCTTCCACCAATCATCTCTTCGTCGCTCGCGACAATCGGGTCATGGTTGTCGACACGAAAAGCGGCAAGGTGGTCAAGGAGATCCCGGGGATGAAACACGCACATGGCGTTGCGCTGGTGCCGGATCTGCAGCGTGCCTACGTCACCAACGGGGACGCGAACGATGTCAGCGTCGTGGATCTCAAGACACTCGCCGTGGCAGGCAGCATTCCCGTTGGCGGAAAAGATCCCGACGCCATCATTTACGACAGCGCGACGTCGCACGTCCTGACGATGAACGGGGACAGCAACAGCATAAGCGTGATCGATCCCAGGCTCGGCAAAGAGCTGCAGACCATCGCCCTTGCGGGCAACCCCGAATTCGCCACAAGCGATGGGCATGGAAACGTG
Organism: Rhodanobacter sp. FW104-R8; assembly: GCF_001617365.1. GTDB lineage: Bacteria > Pseudomonadota > Gammaproteobacteria > Xanthomonadales > Rhodanobacteraceae > Rhodanobacter. The sequence goes on along the minus strand of NZ_LVJR01000028.1, from coordinate 71,941 downwards.
TACGTCAATCTCGAGGACAAGGGCGAGCTGGCGCATATCGATACAAGGGCCAATGCCGTAAAGCAGACCTGGTCCCTGTCGCCATGCGAAGGCCCGACCGGTCTCGCACTGGACACGGTGAACCAGCGGCTGTTTTCCGTGTGCGCGAACGGATGGCTGATCGTCACGGATGCCGGCTCCGGCCATCAGGTCGCCAGGCTGCCGATCGGCAAGGCCCCCGATGCGGTCGCCTACGATGCTCGGACCCACACTGTTTTCAGTTCGAGCCGGGAAGGCGTGCTGGACGTGATCCACCAGGTGGACAAAGACCACTACTCCTCCGCAAAGGCCGTCCCGACGCTGAAAAGCGCGCGTACCTTGGCACTTGACCCCGCAGCGCACGAGATTTTCCTGGTGGGCGCGAAGAGTGCGGTAAAGGGCAAGCCGGTAAGCGGATTCACGATGCTCGTTGTGGAACCGCATTGATCGACAAGTTTGCCGCATGACCGTTCTGCCCACCTGCCGGCCATCACACGGTCGCTTCACGGATGGGGGCTGGCGTCCGGTGCGGGTCCGGGCAAGGCATGCCGGGTGACCTGGCGCGCGAACCAGGGCATCCCTGGCTCGCGTCCCAAAAACAAGTTTGAACAAGGTTGGCCGTTGCCCGCGCAAGCTTGGCGAGAATCGTGCCGGCGCTCTTGTGCCGGACGAAAGGCCTGGGATCGGCGTTGCGCCGGTCGACGTACTCGCGAATGTATTGCTCCAGATCTGCCCGCGGGTGCGTGTGCTGCGCCTGATCCTTTGCTCGCTGATCTTGCCGGGAGAACGTTCGACCCGAGTGAGCCAAGGGGCACAGGCGGAGATGAAGTTCGCATGGAAACGCAGGCGCCTTGCGGATCGCCAGCCGTGCCATCAGCTCCGCGCGCCCCGCGTCGGTCACCACCAGTTCCGTTCATTCCCCAATCTGGTGCCACCTGTTTTTGAGACACCCCGCCAGGGGGCTTGCTGGTCCAACTGCCGTACGCGCCGCAGGCGAAGGTGGGCGGCTTCAGCACGTCGGCCACGCGAGGGGTCGGCCGGGCTCTCGCGGCGCGCGGCAACGCTGTCGAGGTCCTCCGGTGCCGTGGGTTTCCCCGTGGATGGGCGTGCGGCCGGCGACCGGGCGGGCTGCCGGTTCGGAAAAACCATGCCACCGGCGGTACAAGAAAGGTGATGGTCCGGAGCGGCCAGGGGCAAGGCGCGGACGGGGTGCCTTGCCGCAGGAAATAGCGGAAGGCCTTCCCTCATCGGAACCCGCGGAACACCCGCAACCGTGGGCAACCGCGTTTACCGTCCGGGCCTGCGGATGGATTGCGTGCCGTCGTCTCCAGGGTGATGATCGCAGCCGGATGACGTGTGTGACCGCTGGTCATCCGGCCATGTTGATGTTGCGAGGTTCAAGCCCAATCCCGGCATGCCGCCCGTCCTGGACGAGCCGGGATATTCAATCTGACGAGATCCGAGGAGAACGTCGTGGACAAGTTGATCAGCGTAGTGGCACGCCTCCTGATGGCGCAGCTTTTCATCATCTCCGGCTGGCAGAAGCTGACCGGGTTCAGCGGCACGGAAGGCTATTTGGCCTCGATGGGCATCCCCATGGTCGGCCTGGTGACGCCCCTGGTGATCCTGATCGAACTGGGTGGCGGGCTGGCCCTGCTGTTCGGTTTCAAGACCCGTTGGGTGGCGGCCGTGATCGCGTTGTTCAGCGTGGGCTCGGCGCTGGTCGCGCACACGCATTTCGCCGACCAGGCGCAGGCGATCAATTTCATGAAAAACCTCTCGATCGCCGGCGGCCTGCTGTGGTTCGTCAGGAATGGCGGCGGCACGGCAAGCGTCGACGCACAGATCGGAAGCAAATAGGGCGCAAGCCGGAGGAGCACGATGACCGTCGCCCGGCCTTCGCCGGGCGGCGGTCATCCGGTTTCCGGAGGCTCGCCTGCCCGGCGGTGGACGCTTTCCCGGAAAGCCCGGTGGGTCTGCGGCTTCACGAACAGTGCCACGACCTCCGGGTGGAGCCGGCGAATCCGCAGTTCGAGCGTGCGCACCAGTTCCTCGATGTCGGAAGCGCGGATGTCGTCGGCAAACGCCAGGCTGAGTGCGGCGACGATCTGGTTGGGCGCGAGCTGCACGGTGAGCAGCCCGTTGGCGCGGGAGACCGGGCCCTGCGCTTCCGCGATGCGCATGATCGAAGCGCTGAGGCGGCGATCGGCACGCTCGCCGATCAGCAGGCTCTTGCTTTCACGCGCGAGCAGGGCGGCGGTACCGGCGAGCACCAGGCCGATCAGGATCGAGGCGATGCCGTCGAATACGGGCGCGTCGAGCGTGGTGGCCGCGAACGTGCCGAGGGCGGCGATCGCGATGCCGAGCAGGGCCGCGCTGTCCTCGAACAGCACCATGAAGGACGGCGGATCCTTGCTGCGGCGGAAGGCTTCGTAGTAACCGAGCGGACCCTTGGCAGCCTTGAACTGGCGCAACGAGAGCAGCCACGACGTGCCCTCGAACAGGAAGCACAGGCCGAACACCGCGTAGCTCGCCAGCGGGTGGCTGATCGGCCGCGGCTGGCGGACATGCAGGATGCCCTGGTAGAGCGACACGCCCGCGCCGAGCGCGAACACCAGCAGCGCCACGATGAAGCTCCAGAAATACAGCTCGCGGCCGTAGCCCAGCGGATGCTCCGGGTCGGCCCGGCGTCGCGAGCGGCGCATGCCGTACAGCAGCAGGATCTCGTTGCCGGTGTCGACGAAGGAATGCACCGCCTCGCTGAGCATGGCCGAACTGCCGGTCCATGCCGCCGCCACGGTCTTGGTGGCGGCGACCAGCAGGTTGCCGGCCAGGGCGGCATGCACGGTCAGGCGCGTGGACGGAGTCCCTGCCATGGCGGATCCGGCCATGCGCCCGCCGCGGTTTCGCTCAGCCCTCGCGCGGCAGCACGGTCAGCACGCGCTCGATGAACAGGTGCAGCTCCTTCATGTAGTTGCTCAGGAACTCGGCAGTGGATTCGTCGCTGACCGTGCCGTCCTCCGCGATCAGCCCCGGCTTGAACTGGATGTACGCCTCCATCGTGTTCATCAGCGGCGAGTTGCAGAAGCACAGCACGCCGCGCAGCTGCTGCTGGGCCACTGCGGTGCCGATCGCGCCGGGCGAGGTACCGATCACGCCGGATGGCTTGCGCGCGAACGAGTTCTTGCCCCACGGGCGGCTGGCCCAGTCGATCGCGTTCTTCAGCGCACCGGGGATCGAGCGGTTGTATTCCGGCGTGACGAACAGCACCGCGTCGACGTCGGCGATCGCCTGCTTGAACGCGCGCGCCACCGGCGGGTAGTCGGCGTCGTAGTCGTAGCTGTACAGCGGCAGGTCGCGGATCGGGATCTCCACCAGCGCCAGCCCCGGCGGCGCGAGGCGGGTGAGCGCCTTGGACAACAGGCGGTTGATCGAGCCCTTGGCGAGGCTGCCGACGAGATAGCCGACTTTGTAGGTCTTCATGGGGATTCCTTGGAGTGGGTGGTGTTGCCGCGGAAGTGCGGAGGGGCCTTTCAGTGGCCGGTCGAATCGCCGCGACGGGCGGTCTCGAACAGGAACCAGGTGCGCCGCTCGGTCTCGTCGATCCAGTTCTCGATCAGGCTGGCGGTGGCGACGTCATGGCGCTCGTCGCAGACTTCATGGGCTTCGCGCAGGCGCGCGGCCAGCGCCTGGTTGTCCTCGCGCAGCTCGGCCAGCATGTCCTCCGGCTCGACGTACTCGGCGTCGTTGTTGGCGACCCGCTGCAGCCGAGCGACGTGCCCGATCGAGCGCAGCGTGGTGCCGCCGATCTTGCGGACGCGCTCGGCGATCGGGTCGGTCATCGCGAACAGCTGGTCGCCCTGCTCGTCGAGCATCAGGTGGTAGTCGCGGAAGTTCGGGCCGCTCATGTGCCAGTGGAAGTTCTTGGTCTTCAGGTACAGCGCGAACACGTCGGCGAGGATCGCGTTCATCGCGCCGGACACGTCGCGGGTGGCGCGCGCATCGAGATCGGTGGGCGTGGTCAGCGGCGCGCGCTGCCTGCGCAGCAGGGTGGCCTTGTCGGCGGCGGGTTTCTTCTTCATGGCGGGATCCTTGGGGTGGTGGGCTTGCCGAGGGACGGGTCCGGTACGGGATGGGATGTCAGTAGCCGACGGTGAAGCGCTGCCGGGAATGCTTCGATGCCTCCAGTTCGTCGACCATGGCGATCGCGAAGTCCTCCATCGAGATCCAGCTGTGGCCGTTCGCGTCGGTGAGCAGCATGTCGCCGCCGAGGCGGAACCTGCCGGTGCGATCGCCGGGCACGAACTCGGCCGAGGGCGACAGGAAGGTCCAGTCGAGATGCGGCTCCTTGCGCAGCGTGTCGAGGAAGTGGCGCCCGGCCTCCGCCTCCGGCTTGTAGGCCGCCGGGAAGCCGGGGGTGTCGATCAGCGCCTGGCCCGGCGCCATCTCCAGGCTGCCGGCGCCGCCGACTACCAGCAGCCGGGGCACGCCGGCCTGCTTCATGGCGGCGATCAGCGCCGCCGCATCGGACGTGGCGAATTTCGTGGCGCTGATGGTCGCGTCATGGCCGGCCAGCAGCGGCGCCAGTTGCGCCGGCCGGGTGGCATCGCCGTTCTTCAGCAGCAAATGCGGCCGTGCGGCCACGCCGCGGGTGTCGCGGGCGATGCCGGTGACCTCGTGCCCGCGCCGGAGCAGTTCCGCCAGCAGGCGCGAGCCGACGAGTCCGCTGACGCCGATCAGTGCGACTTTCATGTTTGTCTCCGCCTGGGCCGTGTCCGCCCCCGCAAGGTGATGTGCGCGTTGCCGAGCGCTGGTGCCGGGGTGCGACGGACCGGCGTGCGGGTTCCGGCAGGGCAGGTCTGAGGAATGGATGTCCGTTCGTCGACACCGGCGCTCACGTCAAGCTAACGCGTCGAATGTCATCACAGCGTGGATGCGTATGCTCGCGAGTATGCGCACGGGAATGCATGCAGGAGATGCCATGAATGCACGTATGCCGACGGTCTTCCTCGGGCACGGCAACCCGATGAACGCGCTGCACGACAACGACTGGAGCCGGGCCTGGGCGGCGCTCGGCCGGCGCCTGCCGCGGCCGCGTGCGGTGCTGTCGGTATCGGCGCACTGGTACCTGCCGGTCACCGCGGTCACTGCGATGGCGGCGCCGCGCACGATCCACGATTTCGGCGGCTTCCCGCGCGCGTTGTTCGAGGTGCAATATCCTGCGCCTGGCGACCCGGGCCTGGTGCGCCGCGTGCGCGAACTGCTGCAGCCGCTGGACGTGCGCGCGGATCTCTCGTGGGGGCTGGACCACGGCACCTGGTCGGTATTGCGCCACGTGTTTCCCGCCGCCGACGTGCCGGTGGTGCAGCTCTCCATCGACGAGTCGCAGCCGCCGGCGTTCCACTACGGGCTGGGCCGGCGGCTGCGGCCGTTGCGCGACGAGGGCATCCTGCTGCTCGGCAGCGGCGACATCGTGCACAACCTGCATACCTACGCCTGGGGCCGGCACCCGGCGGAGCCCTTCGACTGGGCGCTGCGCTTCGAGACGCGAGCGCGCGAGCTGATGTTGCGGGGCGACCACGAACCGCTGGTGAACTACGAGTCGCTGGGTGAGGACGCGGAGCTGTCGGTGCCGACGCCCGAGCACTACCTGCCGCTGCTGTATGTGCTCGGCGCCTGCCACGAAAGCGAAGCATTGACGTTCCCGGTCGAGGGTATGGACGGCGGTTCGATATCGATGCTGTCCGTGCAGTTCGGCTAAACGCGCGCGGTCTGGTCACACCTGCCGCAAAATTTCCTAGATCAGTGGGCCGTGCGCGCGCCGTCGATGGGGTAGACGGCACCGGTTATGACGCTGGCCAGGTCGGATGCCAGGAACAGCACGAGGCCTGCGATGTCGTCGGGTTCGGCTGCGCGCCGGATCGGCGAGTCCGCGAGGACCTTTTCCCGCATCTCCGGATCGTTGAGCCAGCGCTCGGTCATGGGCGTGCGCACCAGGCCGGGCGCAATCGCGTTGATCCGGATACCCGCGGTGGCGTAATCGATAGCAGCGGCCTTGGTCAGCCCCACCACCGCATGCTTCGCGGCGACGTACGGAGCCATGCCCGGATCAGCGCGAAGTCCTGCCACGGAAGCTGTGTTCACGATCACGCCGCGACCGGCCTTGTTCATCTGGGCAAGTTCGTGCTTCAGGCACAGGAACACGCCGGTGACATCGACGCTCATGATGCGTGCCCAGTCCGCTTCGGTCTGCTCGGCAAGCGGTGCAGTGGGCGGCAGCAGGCCGGCATTGTTGAACGCCATGTCGAGCGAGCCGAACTCCGCTACCGCCCGCGCCACCAGGGCCTCGACCTGCGCGCTGTCGGACACGTCCGTTTTCTGGAATACGGCCTTGCCGCCACCGGCGATGATGTCGCGAACGGTGTGCTCTGCCCGCGCATCCACGTCGCCAATCAGGACCGCCGCACCCGCCGCCGCAAAAGCCAGCGCGGTGGCCCGGCCGATGCCCGTCGCAGCGCCTGTGATAAGCACGGCACGGCCGTCAAAATCGAGTTTGAGACGTTTCATGAGAATCATCCTGCATGCAGAAAAAGTCGGAACGCACAATCGGTGTGTTTAAGCGAACCTTCCGGCTGACTACTTCGGCGCCAATTCCACCGCGCTCATGCGCCGCCAGGCGAGGTGCGAGTTGACGATCTTTCCGCCTGACGAAATCGGACTCGCCGTGCTCAGGAAGAGCTGGTCACCTTCGATCCGAACGACCCGCGGTTGCGTCTGGCCGATCCAGTTCGGGAACAGCGACACGAACATCGAATGCGTCAGGGTTTGCGCCTCTTCGTTCGTGTGGAACGGGCCGGAGTAGGCGATATAGCCTGACGCTTCCTCCCTGATCTCCTCGTCGGTGCCGCGGAACCAGTCACCGGAGGCGAACGCAGGCCGACCGGGGCGCATGAGTTGCGCCGACATGTAGCCGTCGGGCGTGTACATGATGATGCCCCGCGGTTCCTCACCCATCGGATAGAACGGCTCGGAGCCATCGACGGGTTTCTCGATGTAGGAAACCAGTTTCCAAGCGCCCACCAGTTGTTCGCGCAATGTCCTTGCCATCAGTGTCTCTCCCGGTCCGGTGTGGTCAGCGCTGTCAGTAAGCCGAGGTCTGGGCGTCGTTGTCGATCGGAATGACCTGTCCGGAAATCGACTTGCCCGCGTCCGATACCAGGAACACGATCAGGCTGGCGATGTCCTTCGGGTCGACGAAACGCTTGAGGGACTGGACGCCCATCATGGCCGCCCGCTCTTCTTCCAGCGTCTTGTGGTCCGCGTCGGCGCGGCCCTGCAGAACGCGCTCCATGCGCTCACCGCCGACGGCGCCCGGCGCGATCGCGTTGCAGCGGATGTTGTACGGGCCCAGTTCGCGCGACAGCGTCTTGGCGAAGCCGATCAATCCCATCTTCGCGACGCAGTAGGCGCTGCGATTCGGGTAGCCGTAGCGCCCGCCGAGCGACGACATCACCACGATGCTGCCGGCCGCCGATTTCTTCAGGTGCGGGATGGCCAGGCGCGTGACGTGGAAGGTGCCGATGACGTCGACGGCCATGACCGCCTCCCACTGGTCGGGATCCGCCGTCTCGACCGGTGCAGTAGGACCGGCGATGCCGGCGTTGTTCACCAGCACGTCGAGTCCGCCCAGCGCTTCGGCGGCGGCGCCGACCATGCGTTCAACGTCCGACCGCTTCGACACGTCGCAGACGAGGGTCACCAGACCGGCGATGTCCTATGCCGCCGTTTCCAGCGCCTGCGCATTGATGTCGCAGACGCAGACCATGGCACCGTTCGCCACGAACGCCTTGGCGATCTCCTTGCCGATGCCGCTCGCGCCGGCAGTTATCAAGACACGTTGGGTCATGTTCGTTCTCCCGGGTTTAAAGACTTGTTGCCGGGGTGCGTTGCGGACTGCGGTAGATACGGCCGCTCTTCATCACGAAATCCACCCTGGCGGTGACGCCGATGTCGGCCAGCGGGTCGCCCGGCATGGCCACGATGTCGGCGTGCTTGCCGGCCGCGAGTACGCCGATGTCGTCCTGCCCGAGCAGTTCCGCCGCGACGCTGGTGGCGGCCTTCAGCGCGCGCAGCGGCGTAAGGCCCGCCGCCACCATCGCCTGGAATTCGAGGATGCCGTGGCTGAAGGGGAACATGCCGCAGTCGGTGCCGTAGGCGATCTTCACCCGGCTCTGTGCGATCAGCCGCTGCGATTCGACGATCGAGCCGCTGTCGCGGCTGAATTTCCAGATCGCCTGGCACGGCAGGGTGTGCTCGTGCAGGGCGTGCAGGTCTTCCTGGGTCATCTGCATCGTCGGCACCAGCCAGGCACCGGCCCGCTCCGCCATCGCCAGTGCCTCGGCATCGATCAGGTAGGCGTGTTCCAGGCTGCGGGCGCCGGCGCGGATGGCCTGCCGGCAACCATCGGCGGCGCCGGTGTGCACCGCCACCGGCATGCCCAGCTGCCGCGCGGTGGCGGCCAGCAGGTTCATCTCGTCGTCGAACCAGGTCACGCGGGCCGGGTCGTCGCCAGGGCTGAAGTAGCCGCCGGTGTTGGTGGTCTTGATCCAGTCGCTGCCAAAGGCGTGCTCGCGGCGCACCAGCGCTTTGATCGCGCCCGCATCGTCGGCGATGGCGGAGACGGGGATGTCCCAGCGCGGTCCGTAGAATCCGCGCAGGTCGCCGTGCCCGGCTGACGAGCTGATGATGTGCGCGGCGACGACCAGCCGCGGCCCCTCGACGAGGCCGGCGGCGAGCGCGTTGCGCAGGTCCACGGTGGGGAAGTCCGGATCGACGCAGCCCATGTCGCGCAGGGTGGTGAAGCCGTAGCGCATGTACTCGCGGGCGATGCTCAGCCCCTTCAGCGCCTTGGTTGCGGACGAGGCCAGCGTCTGCCGCGCCAGGTCGGCGGCATCCATGGTCAGGTGGACGTGGCAGTCGATGAAGCCGGGGCTCACCGTGTGCCCGGACAGGTCGATCGTCTGCACATCGGGCGGGTGGCGCACCGTGGGTCCGATCTGGGCAATGCGATCGTCTTCCACGAGGATCTCGACCGGGCCGCTCAAATGGTCGGCCACGCCATCGAACATGCCGCCGCACAGCAAGACGCAGGCTCCCATGTCAGTTCTCCTCGTCGTGGCGTCCGCGCTGCGGCGCGTCCGCTGCTTCGGCCTCTGCCGGCCGTGCCGTGGGCAGGTGCCAGCCGTGGCGGATGGCCATGAAACGCAGCGCGAAGCACACGCCGCCGCCAGCCAGCGCGGCCGCCATCGGCGACAGGTGCAGCAGATGGGCACTGACCACCACGCTGGCGCCGGCCAGCGCCGCCAGCGCATATAGGTCGGTGCGCAGCACGCTGGGGATGCCGGACACCAGCACGTCGCGCAGCATGCCGCCGCCGATGCCGGTGAGCATGCCGAGCAGGGCCGCCATCACCGGGTCGATGCCGTGCAGCAGCGCCTTCTGGGCGCCGGCCACCGCGAAGAAAGCCAGCCCCACGGCATCCAGCCACAGCACGTCGCGGCGCAACCGGTTCGTCACCGGATACCAGAAGAAGGTGAGCAACCCGGCCAGCGCGGACATGCCGGCGTACGTCAGGTCGGCGATCGCCGCCGGCGGCACCGCGCCGATCAGCAGGTCGCGCGTGATACCGCCCGCGTTGCCTGCCGCGAACGCCAGCACCAGCACGCCGAACACGTCGAGCCGATGCCTGACCGCCACCACCGCGCCGCTGATGGCGAACACGAAGGTGCCGCCGAGGTCCAGCACCAGCGGCAGCACGTGCAGCACGGCCCGGGTGGCTTCGACCGGCTGTTCCATGGGTTCAGGGCGCCGCCGCCAGCCACGCCCGCGCGGCCACCATCAGCGTCTCCACGCCGGTCTCCAGCGTGGGGTGCAGTACCGGCAGGAAGCGCGGATTGTGGTTGGTGGGGATCTCGTTGAGCCGGTTCGCCGCCTTGGCCTTGGCGTAGGTGCCGGGATCGGTGCCGCCGACGAACCAGAATACCGACGGCACGCCCCATTCGGCGCCGAAAGAGCCGAAGTCCTCGCTGGCCGAGGTCGGCCCGGTCTGCCGGATGCGCTCGGCTGGGAAGTGCCGGCGGAAGGCCTCGACCACGGTCGTAGTCGCCGCCTCGTCGTTGCTCACCAGCGAGTAGCGGTCCAGCGGCGTGATCTCCGGCGGCTTCGGCGCGCCCGAGGCGGCCGCCTCGGCGTTGACGATGCGGGTGATCGCGGCGAGCACACGCGCGCGCACGCCCTCGTCGAAGGTGCGCACGTTGAGCTTGATGACGGCCTCGTCGGGAATCACGTTTTCCTTGGTGCCGGCCTGCAGCGAGCCGATCGTGAGTACCGCCGCCTCGGTCGGCGCCAGCTCGCGGGCGACGATGGTCTGCAGCCGCAGCACCGTCGCCGCCGCCATCACCACCGGATCGATGCTGGCCTGCGGCATCGAGCCGTGCGCACCGCGCCCGAACAGACGGATCTGCAGGCTGTCGGCGGCCGAGGTGATCACCCCCTTGCGCCCGCCGACGGCGCCGGCCGGGCCCACCATGACATGCTGCCCCAGCACCACGTCGGGTTTGGGGAAGCGCTTGAACAGCCCGTCGTCGATCATCGCCTGGGCGCCTTGGGCCGTCTCTTCCGCCGGCTGGAACACCGCCATCAGCGTGCCTCGCCAGCTGTCGCGGGTCTGCGCCAGCAGTGTCGCGGCGCCGACCAGCCAGGTGACGTGCATGTCGTGGCCGCAGGCGTGCATCACCGGCACCGTGTTGCCCCCGTGGTCGGTCGCGGTGACCTTGCTGGCGTACGGCGCGCCGGTGGCTTCCTCGACCGGCAGCGCGTCCATGTCGGCGCGCAGCATCACGGTCGGCCCCTCGCCGTTGCGCAGCAGGCCGACCACGCCGGTCTTGCCGACGCCGGTAGTCACTTCGTAGCCGGCCGCGCGCAGGTGGTCGGCCGCCAGCTTGGCGGTGCGGGTCTCCTGCATCGACAGTTCGGGATGGGCGTGGATGTCGGTGTACAGCGCTTCGAGTTGCGGCAGCAGCGCCTGGAGATTTCCCGGCAATGGTTCGATGGAGGGCATGGTCTTCTCGTTCGTGGTGGTTGGCGTTTCGGGTGCCGGCCGCATGCTGTCACTGCTGCCGCGCGATCACCCGGCCGATGGCGTGTACCAGCGAATCGAAGTCGCCCTGGTACAGGTAGCCGTTGACGTAGAAGCTGGGCGTGCCGTTGACGCCGCTGTGCACGCCGCCCATGAAGTCGCGGCGGATGCGGGCGTCGATGTCGGGGTCGCGCAGCGTGGCGGCGATCGTGGCCTCGTCCAGGTCCAGCGCGCGCACACCGGCCTCCAGGCCGGCGGCGCCACGCGGGGCCCAGGCCGCCTGGTTCTCGTACAGCCAGTCGTGCATGGCCCAGAACCGGCCCTCGACCGCCGCGGCCTCGGCCAGCTCGGCCGCCAGTTGGGCGTACGGGTGGGCCTGAGCCAGCGGGAAGTGGCGGAACACGAACCGCAGGTTGCCGGCGTAGCGGTGCTGGATCTGCTTCACCAGCGGGTAGGCGCTGCCGCAGGCGGGGCACTGGAAATCGCCGTACTCCAGCAGGGTCACCACCGCGTGGGCGTTGCCCTGGACGTGGTCGTGTGCGGAGACCGGCACGGCCAGGATCGCATCCTCGTGCAGCATCACGGGGCCTCCTGCGCGCCGTCGGCGGGCAGCGTCTTCTGGATGTTGTTCGAGGGCAGCGCCTCGAGCGCCTTGACGATGCCGGCGGCGCCGGGGTTCACGCCCATCGGCGACAGGTAGCTCCAGCGGATCACGCCCTCGCCGTCGATCACGAACAGCGCGCGCTGCGCCAGGCCGTGCTGCTCGTCGTACACGCCGTACGCGCGGGCCACCCGGCCCTTGGGCTCGAAGTCGGACAGCAGCGGGAAGTGGTACTTGCGCTCGCGCGCCAGCGCGGCGTGGCTCCACACGCCGTCGACCGAGATCGCCAGCAATTGCGCGTTGAGGCGGGCGAACTCGTCGAGCAACTCGTTGTAGAGAGCCAGCTGGTCGCTGCACACCGGGCTCCAGTCAGCGGGGTAAAACGCCAGGATCACGTTGCGGCCGCGGAATTCCTTCAGCGCCACGCTCTGGTCGGGAGTGGCGTGCAGGGTGAATTCCGGGGCGGCGGTGCCGGCGGCAAGCAGGCTCATGGCGGGCTCGTTTCGGGCGTTGTCGATGGATGGGTCATCCGCGGGCTTCGCGATCGCGCTCTTCTTGCACGGTGAGCACGGCTTCGGGCGTGGTCTCCAGCCGGGCCTTCGGGATCGGCTTGCCGCTGAGGTCGGACAGGCCGTAACTGCCCTCGTCGATCTTCTGCAAGGCGCGCTCGATGTTCGCCACGCGGTGATCGTCCACGTCGTGCAGGGCCTGGTCGACTTCGCGCTGCGACAGATCCTGTGCGTCGTCCTCTTCTTCCTCGGCCTCGTCGCCGTGCTGCAGCCGGAATGCCCGCTTGCCGGCCAGGTCGGCCTCCTCGCCGCCCAGCAGCTGCTTGCGCAACGCCAGCAGGCGCAGGCGTTGCTGCTCGACGAACCCCCGGCTCAGGCCGGTGTGCCCCTTCGACGACATGGAATGCTCCTGACCGCGGCCCCGCTCATGGGCGCCCGGCTACATTGCGATCAGTCGGGTGAATGCGCTGTAAAAAATCGACTGGCGAACGGCCGCACGGTGTTGCGACGCCGGATCAGCGGGTGGCTTCCCGCATGCTGCGCAGATCCGCCACGGCCGACGCGGCGTTCACCTGGAGGACCCCGCCGGAAACCTTGCTGCTGCGTAGCAGGAGATCATGGACCGTGCGCGTCTCCAGTCCGGGCACGAGGGACAGCAGCAAGGCGGCGATCCCGCTCACGTGCGGCGCGGCCATGGACGGCCCGGAAGTGAAGTCGTAGCTGCCCCCGGGCTGGGTGGTCAGGATGTCGTTTCCAGGGGCGCTAAGCACGCCGGGCGGCGCCGTCGACGGGCCGCTCACGCGCACGAGGATGACCCCCGGCGTGGCGTCGGGGAATCCGTCGACGTTTCCCTCCGGCGGGATCGCGGCGACCACGATGCGGCCCTGTTCCAGGATCTGCACCAGCAGCAGGCTGAGCAGCGGGTCCGCGGGGCCGCCCAGGCTCAGGTTGACGATGCGCGCGTCGGTGTCGAGGATCGCCGCCAGCGCCTTGGCCAGCGTGAAGGAGTTGCAGCGTGCGCCGGCATGCGGCGCGGGCGGATACCAGCAGGCCTTGTAGACGCTGAGCGTGGCCTTGGGCGCCATCCCCACGATGCCCTGATGGTTGTCGCCCACCGCGGCGATGACGCCGGCGACTTCCGTGCCGTGGCTGTCGCGGTTGAACGCTGCCGCGTCGTCGTCGACCATGTTGTGCGCATCGTGGATGCGCCCCTGCAGATCGGGATGCACCAGGTCGACGCCGGTGTCGACGATCGCGATGCGCACCCCGCTGCCCTGGCTGAAGTCGTGCGCGCGGGCGGCATCGGTTTCGACGAAACCGCGCTGCAGGCTGACGTAGGGATCGTTGTACCGGTGTCCGCCGCCGGGTCCCTTTGCATAGACGGCGTAGTCATGCAGCGGCTGCGCGAGCCGCACCCGGCGGTCCCCGGCGAGCACCTTGAGCAGGCTGTCGCGGCTCGCGCCGGGCGGCGGCTGCAGCACGATACAGTACAGGCCGAGGGTCTTGATCGGCCAGCCGGCGACCTCGCTGAACCGGTAGTTTTTCTTCAACGCGGCCAGGGTGGATGCCGCCTGCTGGCCGGCGCCGTAGTACCTGGAAGGGGCATAGCCGAGCAGGCTGGAGCCGGCATGCAGCGGCGGCGGCTCCAGCGGATTGGCGACGGCCAGGATGATGTCGCGCCGGCTGTCCATCGCGGACGCGCTGGCGACCGCCATGCGGCCGCCGCCGGCGCGGTTGTCCGGGGTTGCCATCGGGCGCGTGCGCGCACATGCGCCCAGGGCAGCCGCCATCACGACCAGGAGGAGGGTGCCGTGCTTCATGGCGTGGCGGCGACGGGCTCCGCCAGCAGGATGCCTCGCGTGGTGCGCAACTGCTGCAGCGCGTGTTGCGCGGTCGAGGCAGGGCTCACCGGGGCGACCATGTAGGCGCCGACGTCGTTGGGACCGCCCACCACCTGCAGCCGCAGGGCATGCAGCAGCGCGTTCCAGTCGGCCAGCGTCATGCACGCATCGGGCACGACGCGGATCGCCCCCGGGGTCGCCGCCGGCAAGATCTCCCGGGGTTCCTGGCTGAGCGTGCGATACGCGGGGTTGTCGCCCGCCGACCACAGCTTCACGCCCAGGATGCCGATGCCGAGCGCCTGCACCAGCACCGCGGCGACCAGTGCCCGGCTCAGCCAGTTTCCCGCCCGCGAACGCGGGCGGGCTTCCTGCGGCTCGGGCGTGTCGAGGCGGGCCAGCAGGCGCCCCAGTCCGGCCTCGACGTCGACCGGAACCTCCGCCGGCAGCGACAGGGCGAGTCGCAGGCGGCTTTGCTGAGCGAACTCCGCACGGCACGCTTCGCATTGCGCCAGGTGGTCTTCCAGCCAGGCGCCCTGTTCCCGCGTGGCGCTGTCCTGCAGCACCCACGGCATCATTTCCCAGGCGCGGACGCAGTCCTTGCCCGAATCCATCGGGAACGTCATGGTGCGCTCTCCGTGTGTCTGGCGGAGTCGCCCGCCAGGCCCGGCAGCACGTTGCGCAGCTTGACCCGCGCGTGGAACAGGCGCGCCTTCACCGTACCCACCGGGCACTGCATGATGACGGCGACGTCGTCCAGGGTATGCCCCACGCCGTAGACCAGCTCGATCACGACGCGCTGGTCCGCCGACAGGCGTTCCAGCCCCTTGCTCAGCCAGTCGCGCAGCTCGCGATCCTCGTCGAGGTCGTGCGCCGGGGTGCGTTCTTCATGCCGGGGGTCATCTTCGACGGGTTCGTCGCCGTGCTGGCGCAGCGCCTTCAGTCCGCAGCGATAGGCAATGCCCATCAGCCAGGTGGAGACGCGCGAATCCCCGTGGAAGCTGCCGGCTTTCTGCCAGGCGATCCAGAAACAGTCGTTGATGACTTCCTCGATGACGTCGGCGCGCCGCGTCAGGCGGGTCAGGAAGCGGCACAGCCTGCCGTGGTAGCTGTGGTACAGGATCCCCAGCGCGACGCGGTCACCCGCCGACATGCGTTGCAGCAGCATGCGGTCGGTGACGTCGGAGTCGGTATCGTCGTCGTTCATGGCCTGGAGGAAGTACGCAGGACCGGACCCGGTCGCGAGGTAAGTACCGCAGCAGTGCAAAAAGGTTGCCTCCGGATCAGAAGGACCGCGAGACGGTGGCGACCCAGGGCGAGGCGTCCATGGCGTCCCATTGCCAGCGCGTCTCGGGGTCGGCCAGGATGCGGTCGAGCTCGATCCGCCAGGGTCCGTCGCTCCACGACAACCCCACGTGGCCATAAGTCCGGATGCCCGTGCCGACACGTTCATAGGCACCGGCATGATCGTACTCCCGTCGGCTCGCGTGACCGTAGCCGTAGGCGTCGTAGGGTGCAATCGGGAATTGCGCGGCACCCGCTCCGGCGGACAGGGAGACATGGTGCGCCAACGGCCAGTGGAAACTGATGTCCGCGGCGCCGCGCAGCCGGTGCCGCCCCTCGCTGCCGATGACATGGATGGCCGACAGGCCGAAGGTCAGCACGTCCCGATAGGTCCAGCCGAGTCCCGCTTCGGCGCGGTCGAAGGCCCTGGAGCGGGACGTGCCGGCATAGCGGTAGTAGAGCAGGTTGGCCTGCATCTGCCAGTCGCCGGCAAGCGACCAGTGGCGGGACGCCTGGGCGAGGGCCGCCACCAGGCGACCTGGCGAGCGCACCTCGGCGCTGCCCGACAGGCCCAGCGACCAGCCGGCCGGAAAAGTCCACGAGGCAGCGCCCTGCCATAGGGGTGTCTGGCGGGTGATCGCCTGACCCCGGTCCACCAGCTGCGAGCTGAGGGCCACGGTGCCATTGAAGGTGGCCGACTGGGCATGCAGGGCCGGCGGCAGGCACGCGCCGACGAGCAGTGCCGCGAAGCCGGCCCGGATGGTCTGGCCGAAGCGGGCAGGGCGGCGCCGCGCCTGCGCCGCGGGCGGGTCAGGCGCCTGCGGCCCGCGCCCGCGGAACCGTGCCGGCCACGGCGCGGAGCGATCCGGTAACGCATGCCAGTGAGTCGTTGGACGCATCGGTTCGTGGTGGAACGGCCAGGGTAGACGGCGGCGGCGTTCGCGCTTTCCCGGGTGGGACGGCGCGGGGAGCTTCAGGCGGTCGGCACGGGCTGCAGCATGTCACGGATGGAGGGTGCCCAGGTACGAGACAAGATCGTCCGGATCCACGGAGCCGGCAAGTCCGTCGCGTGACGCTCCGCAGGTGCCTGCCGCCGCCGAGGCAACCTTTCGTTCGCCGGGCGGCACACAGACAGGTCGGTTCTCCTCGATGTCACCGCCGGGCCCGGAACATGGAAATCGAACGCATCCCGTTGCAGAAGCACGGCGACAGCCGCGGCATGCTGGTCGCCCTGGAACAGGGTCGCAACGTGCCCTTCGTGATCCGGCGCGTGTATTACCTGTTCGCCACCCACGGCGGCGTGCATCGGGGCCGGCATGCGCATCGCCACCTCAACCAGCTGGCGGTGGCGGTGCGCGGCTCCGTCACCTTCCTGCTGGACGACGGCAGCGGGCCGGTGCAGGTGGTGCTCGACGACCCCTCGTACGGCCTGCACCTCGGCAGCATGGTGTGGCGCGAGCTGTACGACTTCAGCGAGGATTGCGTGCTGATGGTGCTGGCCGACCATCTGTACGACCCGGCCGACTACATCACCGACTACGCCGCGTTCCTGCGCGAGGTCCGCGGCCCGGTGTACCAGGAGGGCATGGCGGCATGCCAAAGCCTCTAGTCCTCGTCGGCGCGGGCGAGTTCGCGCAGATCGCCTGCGAGTACTTCGAACACGACAGCGACCATGACGTGGTCGCCTTCAGCGTCGAGCGCGACTACCTCGCGCAGCCGCTGCTGGCCGGCCGTCCGGTGGTGGCCTACGAGTCGCTGGAGGCGCACTACCCGCCGGGCGAAGTCGACGTGTTCGTCGCCGTGCCGGCCAGCCAGCTCAACCGCCTGCGCACGCGCCTTTACCAGGACGCGAAGCGCCGCGGCTACCGGCTCGCCACCTACGTCAGCTCGCGCGCCTTCGTGTGGCGCAACGCCGAGGTGGGCGAGAACAGCTTCATCTTCGAAGGCAACGTGGTGCAGCCGTTCGTGCGCATCGGCAACAACTGCGTGCTGTGGAGCGGCAACCACGTGGGGCATCGCACGGTCGTGCACGACAATGTGTTCGTCGCCTCGCATGCGGTCATCTCCGGCTACTGCGAGATCGGCGAGAGCAGCTTCGTCGGCGTGAACAGCACCTTCAACGATCACGTGAAGGTCGCCCCCGACAACGTGATCGGCGCCGGCGCGCTGGTCACCCGCGATACGGAACCGGGCCGGGTCTACGTCGGCTCGCCGGCGCATGCGGTGCCCGACCGGTCCAGCCTCGACGTGAGGCTTTGACGAGCGCATGTTCGCCTGGACCAAACGGGGGCTGGTCTTCGACACCGCGCGGCAGGGCGTGGGCGGCTGGATGCGCCACTCGGCGCTCACGCCGACGCCGTATCGCCTCGACGATGAGCTCATCCGCGTCTACGCGGGGTTTCGCGATGCCGACGGTGTCAGCCGGATCGGCTACGTCGACGTGCGGGCGGATGACCCCGCGGCGGTCGTGCGGGTCAGCGCCGAGCCGGTGCTGGACATCGGCCGGGGCGGCTGCTTCGACGACAACGGCGTGATCCTGGGCGACCTCGTCGATGCGCCGGGCGGCCTGCACCTGTTCTACGTCGGCTTCCAGCGCGTGGCCAGGGCCAAGTTCCTGGCCTTCAGCGGCCTGGCCGTTTCCGGCGACGGCGGCAACAGCTTCCGGCGCACGCAGGAAACCCCCATCATGGATCGCGCGCCCGGCCGCAGCACCATCGGCGCGGTGCATTCGGCCATGTACGACAACGGCCGCTGGCGCCTGTGGTACGCCGTGGGCGACGACTGGGAGACCATCGGCGGCCAGCCGTTTCCGCGCTACCACATCCGCTATGCGGAGACGGCCGATCTCGCCGCGATTCCGCGCGCGGATCATGTCTGCCTGCGGCCGCGGGGCAGCGAGTACCGCATCGGCCGGCCGCGCGTGTACCGGCGTGGCGGCCGCTACGTCATGGTCTTCACGCGGGGCAACGTCACCGGCGAATACTTTCCCGGCGTCGCCAGCAGTGATGACGGCATCGCCTGGGAACGCCACGACGAGGTGCTGGGCATCGCGCTGTCCGCCAGCGGCTGGGACTCGCGCATGCTCTGCTATCCCGCGCTGATCCGCGGACGCGACAAGCTGCTGATGTTCTACAACGGCAACGACATGGGCGTGGACGGCTTCGGCGTAGCCGAGGCCGACTACGGCGACGGTGGTGCCGATGTGCAGCGTTAGGCCCTACGCCCCCGCCGACGTGAATGCGTGGGATGCGCTGGTCGGGCGTTCCCGCAACGGCAACCTGCTGCATCGGCGCGGCTACATGGATTACCACGCCGACCGCTTCGTCGACCAGTCGCTGATCGTCGAACGGCACGGCGAGGCCGTGGCGGTGTTCCCCGCGAACATCCGGGATAACGTGGTGACCAGCCACGGCGGCCTTACTTATGCCGGGCTGATCACCACGCACGCGTTGCGCGCCGAGTCGACGCTGGCCGTGTTCGAGCAGATCGCCAGCCACTATCGCGCGCTGGGCGTGCAACGGGTGATCTACAAGGCGGTGCCGCACATCTTCCATGCCTATCCGGCCGAGGAGGATCTGTATGCCCTGCATCGGCTGGGTGCGCGGCTGCAGCGCCGCGACCTCTCTTCGGTCATCGCGCTGCGCGAAGCGTTCCACTTCACCCAGGGCCGCCAGCGCGCCGTCGACAAGGCCAGGAAAGCCGGCATCGGCCTGCAGACCAGCACCGATCCGGCGGACTTCCACGCGCTGCTGACCGAGGTGCTGCACAAGCACGGCACCCGGCCGACCCACAGCCTGGCGGAGCTGCGCCTGCTGCAGACGCGCTTCCCGCGGCACATCGTGCTGCACGAGGCGCGCCGCGAGGGCGCCCTGCTGGCGGGCGTGCTTGTCTACGATTTCGGCAGGACCGTGCACACCCAGTACATGGCCGTCTCGGAGGAAGGACGGCGGCTGGGCGCGCTGAGCTTCCTGCTGGCGCAGCTGATCGGCGGCGTCTATGCGGGACGGACGTATTTCAGCTTCGGCGTCTCGACCGAACAGGAAGGGCGGGTGCTCAACGGCGGCCTGGTCACGCAGAAGGAATACTTCGGCGCCCGCGCCGTGGTGCACGATTTCTACGAGTGGCCGCTGTGATGGGGAGCGCGCTGATGGAAGCTGGCCTGGTGGACGTCCCGTTTCTCGACGTCAGGGCGATCAACGCGCGCCATGCCGACGAGCTGAAGGCGGCGGCCGCACGGGTGATCGACTCGGGCTGGTACATCATGGGCGAGGAGCTGGCGGGCTTCGAGCGCGAGTTCGCCGCCTATTGCGGCGTGCGCCATGCCGTGGGCGTGGGCAACGGGCTGGACGCGCTGTCGCTGATCCTGCGCGGCTACCGGCAGCTCGGCGCGCTCGGCGAGGGCGACGAGGTCATCGTGCCCGGCAACACCTTCATCGCCAGCTTCCTCGCCGTCAGCGAGAACCGGCTGGTGCCGGTGCCGGTGGAACCCGATCCGCTGAGCTTCAACCTCGACCCGGCCCGCGTGGAGGCGGCGATCGGGCCGCACACGCGCGCGATCATGGCGGTGCACCTGTACGGCCAGCTGGCCGACATGCCGGCGCTGGCGGCGCTGGCCCGGCGGCACCAGCTGCTGCTGATCGAGGATGCGGCGCAGGCGCACGGCGCCGGCAGCGATGGCTGCAAGGCCGGCGCGTTCGGCGACGCGGCGGCCTTCAGCTTTTTCCCCGTCAAGAACCTGGGCGCGCTGGGCGACGGCGGCGCGGTGGCGACCGGCGACGCCCGGCTGGCGCAGCGGATCGCGGCGCTGCGCAACTACGGTTCCGAGGTGAAGTACCGCCACCTGTATCAGGGCGTCAACTCGCGGCTCGACGAGATCCAGGCGGCGATGCTGCGGGTGAAGCTGCGCCATCTCGACGAGGACGTCGCCTGGCGCCGCCGCGTGGCGCGCCGCTATCGCGACGGCATCCGCCATCCGCAGATCCAGCTGCCGCAGGTGGCGCACGAGGAGCAGCATGCCTGGCATCTGTTCGTGGTGCGCTGCCTCTGCCGCGACGCGCTGCAGCGGCATCTGCTGGTGCACGGCATCCACAGCCAGGTGCACTACCCGGTGCCGCCGCATCGGCAGCCGGCCTACCCGGCCCTGCACGATCTCCAGCTGCCGCTGACCGAGCGCCTGCACGAGGAAGTGCTGAGCCTGCCGATGGGGCCGACGCTGGGCGAGGACGCGGTGGAGCGCGTGATCGCCGCCTGCAACGCGTTTGCGTGTCCGGCATGAACATCGTCCGCGCCGGCTTCTATTCCGCGCTCGCCACCGGGGCGCGGCTGCTGGCGGCGCTGGTAGCGGTCAAGCTGGTGGCGTGGTTCGCCGGACCCGAGGGCGTGGGCAAGCTGGGCCAGTTCATGAGCCTGATGTCGCTGCTGGCCGTGCTCGCCGGCGGCGGCATCGGCGCCGGCATCGTGAAGTACGTTGCCGAATACCGCCACGATCCGCCGCGCCTGGCGCGCCTGCTGGCCGCGGCGCTGTGGTACGCGCTGTGCGCCTCCGTCCTGATGGGTTGCCTGGCGCTGCTGTTCAGCCGGCAGCTTGCCCTGTGGCTGCTGGACGATCCCGCCTACGCGGGCCTGATCCGCGTGCTCGCGGTGGCCCAGCTCGGCATCGCGCTGGTCAACTACATCCTGGCCGTGATCAACGGTTTCATGGACGTGCGCCGGCTGGCGCTGATCCAGGTGCTGGGCTCGCTGCTCGGCATCGTGATGGTGGTCTGGCTGGCGCGCTGGCTGCATCTGTACGGCGCCCTGCTGGCGCTGATCGTGGGCCAGCTGCTGTGGCTCGTGATCGGCCTGCCGGCGTGGTGGCGCAGCCCGTACTTCCAGCGCAGCATGCTGCGGCTGCGCTTCGACCGCGAGATGACCCTGCGGCTGGCGGCCTTTTCGGTGATGACGCTCACCGCCGCCCTGGTCTCGCCGCTGGTGAATATCGCGGTGCGCGACCATCTCGCGCTGCAGCTCGGCTGGCAGCAGGTCGGCTACTGGCAGGCGGTGAGCAAGGTGTCGGACGCCTACCTGCTGTTCCTCACCGCGGCCATCAACATCTACTACCTGCCCAAGCTCGCGTCGATCCAGGGACGCGCCGCGCTGATGGCCGAGCTGCGCAACGCGTACCGCTACATTCTGCCCGTGGTGGTCGCGCTGGCGGCGGCGGTGTACGTGCTGCGGGAATGGGTGACGCGCCTGCTGTTCAGCGCGGACTTCGCGCCTGCCAATGCGCTGTATGGGCCGCAGCTGGCGGGCGACGTCATCAAGATCGCCTCCTTCATCCTTTCCTACGTGATGCTGGCCAAGGCCATGACGCGGCTGTTCGTGATCTCCGAGTGCGTGTTCGCGGCCAGCTACCTGGCGCTGGTCTACGCGTTCACCGCGCACTTCGGCCTGGTCGGCGCGATGTACGCCTTCGCCGCCAACTACCTCGCCTACCTCGCGTTCAACGTGCTGGTCGTGCGGCGCTACCTGGGAGGGCAGTGACGATGGCGCACGACGTATCGAAAGGCGCGGCGCCGCCGCTGGTCTCGGTGCTCATCCCGGCGTTCAACCACGAGCGCTTCGTGCGGCGTTGCCTGGACAGCGTGCTGGAAGATCCCTATCCGGCGAAGGAGCTGATCGTCATCGACGACGGCTCGACCGACCGCACCGGCGCGCGGATCGCCGACTGGGTGGCCACGCATTGCATGGACATCCCCATCGAGTACGTGCGGCGGGATAACCGCGGCATTGCCGCGACCCTCAACGAGCTGGCGGCGCGCGCGAACGGCGAGTTCCTGCGCCCCGGCGCCAGCGACGACTACCTGCTGCCCGGCGGCCTCGATGCCCAGGTCCGCTACCTGCAGGCGCACCCGGGCAAGGGCGCGGTGATCGGCGATTCGGTGGTGGTCGACCAGGACGGCAGGAAGCTGCACGACAGCGGCATGTGCGACCTGCACGGCGCCGACAAGAGCCTGTACCGCTCCGACGACGGCATCCGCCGCGCGGTGATCCGGCAGTGGGCGGTCGGCGGGCCGGTCGCGCTGATCAGGAAGAGCGCGCTCGACACCGTCGACCGCTGGAGCGAGGGGCTGCGCATCGAGGACTGGGACCTGTTCCTGCGCCTGGCCGCGCGCGACGCGCTCGGCTTCGTCGACGTCGGCGTCTGCGCGTACCGCATGCACGAGGCGAACCTGAGCCGGACGCGGCACATCGAGACCCGCCTCGGCAACCTCGTCGAGTCGAGGCACATCGCGCTGCGCCGGGTCGGCCTGTTCGACGAGCCGTACCGGACCCTGCTGCGCGCGCAGTCGCATTACATCGGCGCCAAGATCTCGTTCCTGGAACGCAGGCCGGGGCCGTTGCTGCTGCACATGACGGCCTACCTGTCGCTGGTCGTGGCCGCCAGGGCCAGGCAGCCGCCGACGGTCCACGGCGCGGAGGGAACATGAAGCGGCTGCTGCGCCTTCCCTCCATCTGGCTGGGCCCGCCGATCCTGCTCGCCTGCGGGCTGACCTGGCTCACCTACGATCTTTCCGCCGACTACCTGCAGGGCCTGCTGCTGCTGGCCGTGCTCGCGGCGGCCATCATCCTGTTCGACGTGCAGGCGGGGGTGCGGTTGCCGGAGCTGGCCCGGTTCCGCGTGCGCCATTACGCCGGCACCCGCGAGGCGTTCCTCGCGCTGGCGCTGGCCGGGCTGATCGTGGTGTTCTGCCTGCTCGACCTCGCGCTGTTCCCGATCCCGCTGTTCGACAAGCCGTCGGCCTATGCCTCGATGGACGGCGGCCGCGCGCACATCCGGCATGTTTCGGACATGTGCTGGGTGCTGCCGCCGATCGGACTGCTTTGCGCCAGGAGCCGGCGGCTGCGCATCGCGCTCATCGCCATCGGCTTCGTGTTTCCGGTGCTGGTGATCGACCGCAACCGGCTGTTCGCCACCTTCTTCTCGTTCGGGCTGGTGCTCGTGCTGCGCCGTGACGAGGCCAGGCCGCTGCCGTGGAGGACCCTGCTTGGCCTGGCGCTTGCCGGCAGCAGCATCTTCTCGATCCTCGGCATGCTGCGCTCCGGGCCGCTGGAGCACATCACGCTGCCGTTCAGCGCGACGTACCACGCCGCCCCGCAAGGCATCAAATGGCTGCTCCTGTACGCCAGCGCGGGTCCCTACAACTTCAGCGCGATCCTGGCCAAGGGCTACCGCAACGCCGACTTCCTGATCAACCAGCTGGTGCCGCTGCACGGCTCGGTGGCGACGGCCGGCACGGGCATCCCGCTGGATGCGCCGAACATCAACGTGGGCACCGAGTTCTTTCCTTTCCTGATGGCGTTCGGCCCGTTCGGCGCCGCGCTGGCGGTGTTCGCGCTGTACGCGATGCTGCTGTGGAGCGTGCAGCGGCTGCGCCCGGCGGTGCCGCTGTTTTCCCTGCTGATTTTCCTGCGCGTCGCCTACGTCTGCGTGATGTCGCCGTTCGGGCCGCAGGCCTTCACCTGGACCAACGCCGGCTTCATCGGTATCTGCCTGTTGCTGCCGGCCATGGCGACATGGCTGCCGAACCGGAGGGTGCCGGCCGTCGCGCCCACCCCGTCTCCACCTTCTCTCCAGCGAGTAGCGGACCATGGAACACGATGAAATCTATCTGATCGACCTGTGGCGGATCTTCACCCGCGAGTGGAAGTGGTTCGTGCTCGTGCTGGTGCTGACCCTGGCCAGCACCTACGCCTTCGCGCACCTGGTGAAGCGCCAGTGGGAGGCGACCGCGTGGATCCAGATCGGCCAGGTCGGGCAGGTGCCGCCGGGCCAGGACCCGAAGGTCGAGCCGCTGCAGCGCGTGATCGAGCGGCTGCAGCTGGTGCCGTTCGAAAACGAGATCCTGCACGGCGCCGGCTATGCGAAGACGTCGTCGGTGGCCCAGCTTTACCGCAAGAGCCTGAAACTGGAGCCGCTGCTCTACGCGGGCTCGCTGGTCAAGCTGAGCGTGCGGGGCTACTCCCGGCAGCAGGCCAGCGAGCTCGCCGCGGCGACGGTCGCCCGGCTGCGCATGGTCCACCAGGGCCTGGAGGAGGCGCCGCTGCGGGCGGCGCGCGCGCGGCTGGCCCAGGTCGAGGTCGACCTGCAGACCGCCGAGGCCGACCGCGCCCACTATGAGCAGGCCGCCGCGCCGGGACACAGGGGCGGGACGGGCGGCAAGGACATCGCGGATCCGGTGCTCGCCAGCCTGCTGCTGGCCAACAAGAACGAGGAGATCCGCGGCCTGCGCCAGCTGCGGATCGATCTCGTCGAGCGCCTCGGACCTACCTACACCTACCAGACATCGATGATGTGGCCGGTCTATGTCCCCGACAAACAGGCGTTTCCGAACCCGGAGCTGACCTGGGGGATCGGCCTGCTGCTGGCGGTCTTCCTGGGTTCGTCCGCGGCCCTGGCGAGGAACGTCGCGCGGCGCCCTGCGCGGGGGTAGCCCGCTTTCGCCTGCGCCGGCCGGGCATTCAACCAAAGCGGCCCGTACCGGCACTCACCACGGTGGGCCATGGAGACCCGGGCCGACCGGCGGCTGGCCCGGTCGTGGCGGCGAATCGCTGGCGGCATGGCGGTGGACGAGAGATCGGCATGAACGGGCAGCACACACTTGAATGCGGGAGCACGGCCGGACCCGCCCCGGACGCTCGCCGGCCGTGTGCCGACCTGTCCCTGGACGAGGCGCAACTGCTCGACACGCAGCGCGCCTTCGACAGCGTCGCCGCCGATTACGACGGCCCGCGCGGCAACAACGAGCTGGTCCAGCGCATGCGGCTGGCCCTGTGGGACGCCGTGCAGGGCGAGTTCCCGAGCGCCTCGCGCCTGCTCGACCTGGGCTGCGGCACCGGCATCGACGCCCTCGAATTCGCCCGGCGCGGCCACCAGGTCGTCGCCAGCGACTGGTCGCCGCGGATGGTCGCGCGCACCTGGGCACGCGCGGTCGCCGAGGATCAGCAGGCCCGCGTCAGCGCGATCCATCTCGGCATCCAGCAGCTCGACCGGCTCGACGACGCGTTCGACGGCATCTACTCGAACTTCGGCCCGCTGAACTGCGCGCCGGATCTCGGCAGCGTGGCGGGCGAATGCGCGCGCCTGCTGCGGCCCGGCGGCCGGCTGGTCTTTTCGGTGATGGGCCGGATCTGCCCGTGGGAGCTGGGGCACTACGCGCTGCGCGGCCGCTTCCGGCGCGCCGGCGTGCGCGCCGCGCGCGGCGCCACCGCGGTGGGCATGAACCGCCACACGATCTGGACCCGCTACTACCTGCCGCGCGAGTTCTACCGCGCATTCGCCGGGCACTTCTCGTTGGCGGGCTACCGCGCGCTGAGCCTGTTCATGCCGCCGCCCTACCTGGTGGACTACTACCGCCGCCACCGCCGCTGGTGCGAGCGGCTGGGCTGGCTCGACGACCGCTTGGGCGCGCTGCCGCTGCTGCGCGACATGGGCGATCACTTCCTGATCGTGATGCGGCGGCGCTGAGCGATGGACGTACTCCAGGCCGCGTTGGACGTCAGCCTGTGCCGCGCGGTGTCGATCGCGCCCGCAGGCGCCTCGCGCGCGCCGTTGCCGATCCGGGCCGGGCGGATCGGCTCCTCGCTGGCCGCGCGGGCCTGGCGGATCGACCTGCACGACCACCTGATCTTCCCCGGCATGATCAACGCGCACGAGCATCTGCACGTCAACGCCGTGCCGCCGCTGCCCACGGCGGCGCCGTTTCCCAACAGCTACGCCTGGATCGCGGCGTTCCAGGCGCACTTCAAGGAGCCTGCCGTGGCCGCCGCGCTGCAGGTGCCGAAGGCGCTGCGGCTGCGCCACGGCGCGCTGAAGAACCTGCTCGCCGGCACCACCTGCGTGGCGCATCACGATCCCTGGCACCCGGCGCTCGACGCGATGGATTTTCCGGTGGCGCTGCTGCGCGATTACGGCTGGAGCTACGCGCTGGGCTGGCCCGGTTATGGTCCGCCGGTGCAGTCGAGCTTCGCCGCCACGGCCGCCGATCGCCCGTGGCTGATCCACCTGGCCGAAGGCACCGACGCGACGGCGCAGGCGGAACTCGATCAGCTGGACCGGCTGGGTTGCCTGGCGGCGAACAGCGTGCTGGTTCACGGCGTGGGCCTGCGCAAGCGCGACGTCGACCGGGTGATCGCCAGCGGTGCGGCGGTGGTCTGGTGCCCGACCAGCAACCGCACCCTGCTCGGGCGCTCGCTGGACCCGCGGCGGCTGTGCGCGGCCGGGCGCCTCGCGCTGGGCAGCGACTCGCGGCTCAGCGGTGCGCGCGACCTGCTCGACGAGATGCGCGGGGTGGTCGCCCGCGGCGAGCTCGGCCCCGCGCAGCTGCTGGAACTGGTGACCACCGCGGCCGCGCGCATCCTGCGCCTGCCCGGGCGCGGCAGCCTCGCGCCGGGCGCGCGGGCGGACCTGGTGATCGTCGAGGACCGCGGCGGCGACGCGGAAAGCAGCCTGGCGGGCATCCGGCGCAGCGACATCCGCGCCGTGGTGCGCGACGGCGTTCCGCGCATCGCCGATCCGGATTTCGCCGAATGGTTCGCGGCCGCCGGCGTGGACGCCGTGCCGGTAACGCTGGACGGCAAGCCGAAACTGCTGGCCGGGCCGCTGGCCGAGCCGGCGCTGCTCGCGCTCGAGCCCGGGCTCGAGTGTGAGCGGGTCGCCGGGCACAGCGGGCGCGCGTGTGGTGCCACCGTCGAAGCCGGGTGCTACTGATGTCCGGCCCCTCGATGCTCGAACCGCGCGCGGCCTACGCACTGTGGGCGCCCAGCTATCCGGCGCATGCGCACAATCCGGTGATGCAGGCCGAGGAGCGCGCGATGCTCGGGCTGATGCCCGCCGCATTGCACGGACAGGCGGTGCTCGACGTCGGCTGCGGCAGCGGGCGCTACATGCTGCATGCGCTGCGCCGCGGCGCGGCACGCGTGGCCGGCGTGGATCTATCGCCGCAGATGCTGGAACGTGCCGGCTCGGAGCTGGCCGCGCTGCACGCCGACGCGCCGGTCGTGCTGGTGCAGGGCAGCCTGACCGCGCTGCCGCTGCCGGATGCCCGGGCGAACCTGACGGTGTGCGGCCTGGTCGTCGGACACCTCGACGACCTTGAGCAGTCGCTGGCCGAGCTGCGCCGGGTGACCCGGCCCGACGGCACGCTGCTGTGCAGCGACGTGCATCCGATCGGGCATGCGCTGGGCTGGCGGCGCGATTTCAAGTCCGGCGGCCTGAGCTACGCCGTGCGGCACACGCCGCATCTGTACAGCCACTGGCATCGCGCCTGCGCGGTGCTCGGGCTGCGCATCGAGCGCGTGCTGGAACCCATGCTCGACCCGGCCGACATCCCCGCCGGTGCGCACTTCGACCGCAGGGCGCTGGAGGTTCCCGTCGCGCTGGTGTTCCAGCTGCGACGGACGCCTGACGCCGCCTGCCTGCAGGCCTGCCCATGACCCGGCCGCGCACCTTGCTGATCAATCCCACCATCACCTCGCGTACCAGCGCGCGGTTCCCGCTGGCGCTGCTGCACCTGGCGGTGGCGCTAGACCGCAGCGGCAGCAGCCGGATCATTGACGGCAACGTGGACCGCGACTTCGTCAACGACACCCTGCGCGCGATGGAACAGGAGCGCTTCGACGCCGTCGGCATCGGCGTGATGGGCGGCCCGCAGGTGGCGCCGGCGATCGCCGTGTCGCAGGCGATCCGCGAACGCTTTCCTGCGCTGCCGATCATCTGGGGCGGCTACTTCCCCACCCTGCACACGGAGGCGACGCTGGCCGCGCCCTACGTCGACTACGCGGTCCGCGCGCAGGGCGAGGACACCCTGTCGGAGCTGGTCGCCACGCTTGGCGGCAGCGGCCCCGCACTGGAACGGATCGCCGGGCTGTCCTGGAAGAACGCCGGCACGGTGGTGCACAACCCGGCCCGCCGCATCATGCGCAACGACCCCGCGGGGTTGCTGCCCTACGACAAGCTCGGCGATCCGCGCCGCTACCTGGCGCGCACCTACCTCGGCCAGCGCACCGTCGCGCACCAGGCGGCGATCGGCTGCCGCTACCACTGCACCTTCTGCGGCGTGGCGGCGATGTTCGGCGGCGCCACCTTCCTGCCGGCGGCCGCGCGGCTCGAGCGCGAGCTGAGCTATCTCAAGCACGAGCTGGGCGCCGATGCGGTGCAGTACTTCGACCACAACTTCTTCGACCGCGAGGCGGACATGGTGCCGCTGCTCGAAGTGATGGCCCGGTTCGAACTGCCGTGGTGGTGCTTTGCCCGCGCGGACGCGTTGCTGAAGCTGTCGGAGCGCTCGTGGGAACTGGTGCGCAAGAGCCGGCTGCGGATGGCCTACATCGGCGCGGAATCGCCCAGCGAGCAGATGCTGCACGACATCCGCAAGGGCACGCGCCCGGACCAGACCCTGGCGGTGGTCGAGCAGTGCCGCCGCTACGGCGTGATCCCCGAGCTGTCGTTCATGGTCGCGCCGCCGGAGAACACCGAGGAAGAGACCGAGCGCACTTTCGAGTTCATCCGCGAGCTGAAGCGGATCAATCCGCAGACGGAGATCGTCATCTACATCTACACGCCGCTGCCGGAGCACAGCCGCCACGAAAAGGACCGCAGCAAGCGGCCGGGCGTGCCGCTGCTCGACCTCAACGGCGAACCGGTGGTGTTCCCCACCACGCCGGACGAGTGGACCCGGCCGCGCTGGGTCGACTACGCCTGCCACGTCGATGCGCCCTGGCTCACCGACCGGCTGCGCCATCGCATCAACGACTTCGTCACCGTGCTGCGCTGCCGCTATCCCACGGTGCAGGACCTGCGAGCGCCGCCGTGGGCCAAGCGCAACCTGAGCGCGATGGCCGGGTGGCGCTACCGCTTGCGCAAGTACGACCGGCCGTGGGAACTGAACCTGGCGAACCGGCTGGTGCGCCTGCGCATGCCGCAGGTGTCGGGCCTCTAGGCGTGGGGACCACAGAAATGTTCGAGGCGAAAAGTTCTGGCTGCGAGGACAGTTTTTCGACGATTCGCCGGCCCATGGTGGTTCCATGGGCCAAGAGGCGGCGGAAAAATGGACCGTAGGCAGGACTTTGCAGCCCGGACAGTTTCTGTGGCCCGCGCGCCTAGGCCGGTGCCGGCCGTGCACGTGGCGCAGATCAATTTCCTGCCGCTGCCGGCGGGCCTCGCCTCGGCCGACGTCTTCGAGCAGTGGCCTTCGCTGGCCGATATCGCCGAAGCGGTGGCCAGCGCCGGCACCCGCGTCTCGGTGATCCAGCTGGCGACGCGCCCGGAGCGCGTGCTGCGCAACGGCATCGACTACCGTTTCGTCGCGGTGCCCGGCGCGGAGTGGACGCGCCGCCTCGCCGAGGTGCTGGGCGAGATCGGGCCCGACGTGCTGCACGTGCATAGCCTGGGTTTTGCCGCCGATGCGTTCGCCCTGGCGCGACACCTTCCGTTGCTGCCGATCGTGATCCAGGACCACGCCGACCGGCCGCCGCGCCGGTGGCGGCGGCCGTGGTGGCGGCGCTGGTACGGGGCTGCCGCAGGCGTCGCCTTCACCGCGGTCGAACTGGCGCAACCGTTCACCCGCGCCGGCCTGTTCGCGCCGCGCACGCGGCTGTTCGCGATACCCGAATCCAGCAGCCGCTTCATGCCGGGCGATCGCGCCCGCGCCCGCGCCGAGACCGGCCTGCACGGCGATCCCGGCGTGCTGTGGGTCGGCCATCTGAACTCCGGCAAGGATCCGCTGGTGGTGCTCGACGGCGTAGCCCAGGCCGCGTTGCGCCTGCCTGGCCTGCAGCTGTGGTGCGCGTTCGGCAACGCGCCACTGCTCGACGCAGTGCAGCAGCGCGTCGCGCGCGACCCGCGGCTGGCCGGGCGCGTGCATCTGCTCGGCAAGGTGGCGCACGCGCAGGTCGAGACGCTGCTGCAGGCCGCGGACCTGTTCGTCGCGGGCAGCCATGCCGAGAGCTGCGGCTATGCGTTGCTGGAGGCGCTGGCCTGCGGCGTGGCGCCGGTGGTCACCGAGATCCCCGCGTTCCGCGCGCTGACCGGCGACGGCCGCGTCGGTCGCCTGTGGCCCTGCGGCGATGCCGCAGCACTGGCCGAGGCGCTGGTCGATGTCGCGGCGAACCGGCCATCGCCGGCACAGGTGCGCGCCCACTTCGACGCCACGCTGTCGTTCGCCGCGCTGGGCCGCCGCTGGGCGGATGCCTATGCGCAGCTGCTCGACGACCGGCGGCGGAGGGCGGGATGAAACTCGCGCTGGTGGTGCCGGGCGGGGTGGATCGCAGCGGCGAGTTCCGCGTGATCCCGGTCTTGCTGGCGCTGATAGGGCGGCTGGCGCGCGCGCACGACGTGCATGTCTTCGCGCTGCGCCAGGAAGCAGCCGCGGGTCGCTGGCAACTCGCCGGCGCCACCGTGCACAACATCGGCGACGGCTGGACCCGGCTGCGCGCGATCGCGGCGATCCGCGCCGAGCATCGCCGCGCACCGTTCGATGTGATCCAGGCGATCTTCTCCGGCTCCTGCAGCCTGGTCGCCGTCGCCGCGGCGAAATGGCTGCGACGGCCGAGCCTGGTGCATGTCGCCGGCGGCGAGCTGGTCACGCTGTACGCGATCGGCTACGGCGGCCGGCGCAAATGGAAAGGGCGGCTGCGCGAGGCGGTGGTGCTGCGCGGCGCCGATGTCATCACCGCGGCCAGCGCGCCGATCATCGATTCGCTGCAGACGCTCGGCCTCAAGGCCCGGCGCGTGCCGCTCGGCGTCGACCTGCGGACATGGCCGCCGCTCGCGCCGCGCGAGCGCAGCGCGAAGCAGGCGCGGCTGATCCACGTCGCCAGCCTCAATCGCGTCAAGGATCAATCGACCCTGCTGCAGGCGCTGGCCGTTCTGGCGGAGGCAGGACTGGACTTCCGGATGGATATCGTGGGCGAGGACACGCTGCAGGGTGAAATGCAGCAGCTGGCGCGCCGGCTTGGACTGGAACAGCACGTGCGCTTTCATGGGTTCAAGACCCAGCGCGAGTTGCGCCCGCTCATGGAGTCCGCCGATCTGTTGGTGATGTCGTCGTTGCACGAGGCCGGGCCGCTGGTGGCGCTTGAAGCCGCGGCGGCCGGCGTACCCACCGTGGGCACGGCGGTCGGACACATCGCGGAGTGGGCGCCGTCGGCGGCGTTGGCCGTACCCATCGGAGAGGCGCCGGCGCTCGCGGACGCCATCCGCCGGCTGCTTGGCGACGAGGAGCTGCGGCTGCGATTGGCCGCGACGGCGCAGTGCCGAGCGATCCGCGAGGACGCCGATCACACCGCCCTCGCGTTTGAAGCGATTTATCTACGGTTGCTCGCCGCATGCGAATGAAAGGCGCCCCG
Source organism: Rhodanobacter sp. FW104-R8 (assembly GCF_001617365.1). Taxonomy (GTDB): domain Bacteria; phylum Pseudomonadota; class Gammaproteobacteria; order Xanthomonadales; family Rhodanobacteraceae; genus Rhodanobacter. Next base: position 40,168 of record NZ_LVJR01000028.1, on the reverse strand, counting down.
GGCTCGTCGGACCGCCGGGCCGGCATGCTCGGCGATACCCCGCAACGCGATTACGCGGAGAAGCTGCGGCTGTTCAACGCCTTCGCCCGACCCGAGCTGTGCGAGGCGATCGACGCGTTGTCGCTGCCGGCGGGTTCGCGCGTGCTCGACGCCGGTTGCGGCACGGGCGAGGCGGTCGCCTGGTTCCACGCGTCGATGCGGGGCCGCGCGATGGTGGTGGGGATGGATCTGGCGACCGCGCATGTCCTTGCCGCTCGCCGTAGCGCGCCGGCCGGCGCGCCGATCCTGCAGGCCGACATGATGCAGCCGCCCCTGGCGGACGGCAGCTTCGATCTCGTCTGGGCCGTCAATGCCATCAATCATCTGCGCGATCCCGTCGCCGGCGTGCGGGTCCTCTCGAAGCTGCTGCGCCCGGGTGGGCGCCTCGTGCTGGGGCAAAGCTCGCTGGTGCCGGACATGTACTTCGCGTGGGACGCGCGCCTCGAAAAATGCGTCAACGAGGCGGTACGGGCGTATTACCGGGAGCGTTACGGCCGCAGCGAGCGCGAATTCGCCGCGGTCCGTTCGCTCGTCGGATGGTTGCAGCAGGCCGGACTGCGGGACGCGACCGTGCGAACGCGGATGATCGAGCGCACGCATCCGCTCACGGACGCAGACGAGCGTTATTTGCTGGAGTGCATCTTCCGCGATTCGTGGGGGGAGCGCCTGCGAAAGTACATGGACGCGGAGGATTTCGACGAACTCGGGCGCCTGTGTACGCCCGACGATGAACGCTACGCGCTGCGACGCCGGGATTTCCATTTCCTGCAAAGCCTCACGATCGCGGTGGCGACGAAATAGGAAGCCGTACCTTCCCATTCGCCGCCATCGCTCCTCCCGGGCGGCGCGGGCTAGACCTCCGTAAACGGCATGCCCTGCCGGCGGCGATAGGCTTGATGAAAGCCTGCCGTGTGATGCAGCTGGGCGCCTTCCGCCAGGTTTTCGTCGGAAGCGATACGGCAAAGGAAAAACGTGTGCGAGCCGATCTCCTGGCTGTGCACGATGGCCAATTCCCGGATGCGCAACGCCGCGGCCACCGCGGGAATGCCGAACTCCCGCGACGGGCGAACCGGGAACGGGAATTCGTTCCAGTCCGGCAGCGGCTGCTTGTGATGCTCGCTGAGCTTGTACACGGCCGCCTTCATCGTCGCGGGGACGCCGGACAGGGCAACCCTGCGCACGTCTCGCATGACCGGTACGGAGACGTTGGTGCTGCGCAACGCGAGCGAAAAAAGTCCGCTCCGCTGCAGCGGGCCGATCAGGTCCATCGGGAAGATGTTCCGGTGGCCCGGCGCATCGACCGAGACCAGGACGACCGGCCGCGGGCACAGGTAGGCGATCATCAGCTGCTGTACCGCGGCAGGCTCCAGCGCGGAGTGGGGCGACGAGCGGTTCTTCCGCATCAGGCGGTTCTGCAGCCATGCGTTCCACGGGCGCCGCGGCCAGCCCAGACAGCGGTGTTCGCCGGCGGCGACGCGGTAGAGGGCGAGCGAGGCCGTTCCGGCCGCGACGGATACTGTCTGCTCCAGGTGCAAGACGCCGAGCAGCCTTCCCGTGGCGCTGTCGACGTACTCGAGCAGGGGGTGCGGGCCGGCCTCGACACTGGTCGCGATCATGAGCGGCTTGAGCGAGGCCACGGTATGGTCCGCCGTGACGTCCGCCGCGTTGCCGCCCCAGCGCAAGCTGGCGCTGACCGCCTGCTGCGGGGGCGCAACGGCCACCACCGACCATTGCGGCAGGGGGCGTACGAACGGCCTTATCCAATCCTTCCACATTTCAGATCCGCCGAAAGAGCAGGAACGTGTAGAGCTGGGTGATCCATCCGAAACCGCGCGGCACGAGCCGTTCCAGCCGGAAATACGGCGCCGCCGCCTGCGCCACGACACGCGGCGCAAAACGGTGGATGCGGCTTTCGCTGGGGATGGCGTAGCGACCGGTTCGCGCGAGGTTCATGACGTTCGCCCGCCACCAGCGGTAGCGCGCATCACCGAGGTAGTAAGGGTTGAGCATGCTGGCCAGGACGAAACCGCCCGGGCGGACCACGCGCGACAACTCTTCGAAAAGCGCTGCGTGATCCGCGAAATGGTTGAGTACCGCGAAGTCCGCCGTGACCGCGTGCACCTTGCACGCGAGCGGCGACGCCACCGCGATGATGCTCCTGCGGGCGAGTTCGCCGTGGCAGTACTGCGCCAGGTACTCGCGCATCGCTTCCGCAGGTTCGTACACGAAAGTCAGGTGTCCGCTGGCGGCATATGCCTTGGCGTCGATGCCGGTGCCGGCACCGAAATCCAGCACGTCGGCTCCCGCGGGCAGCAGGTCCAGCGCCATCTTCTGGAACCGGTCGCGCACCGCCCGGTCCCGCTGCGAGGCCAGGATGACTTGGTGGTACTGCTCTCCGCTGTGCACGTCGTCGACCGCCTTGCTGACCCACCCACTGGCTGATGCCTGTCGCCGAAGCCCGGGCGTCGGGCAGGCGCCCACTCGCACAAGCTTCCAGACCCTATCTCGAAATGACCAGGGTGAGTTTCTTGCTCGTCTTTGGAGCGAGAGGTTCCAATGCCGCGCGTACCACGTACATGGTGTCCATCCGCGGCACCGGCCGGGTGAGCCAGGTCAGGATGCGCCGGCGGTGCGGCGAGGTGACCCAGCTTTGCCCCTGCAGCCAGAGCTGGGTGCGCACCATGTCGGCGCGCTCCTTGCGTGCTTCGTCCGGAGGGCTCACGCGGTTCCTGAGGTAGCGTCCGGCTTCGCGGACGGAGCGCGACCACTCGATGCCGGGCAGCGCGTGCAGCCACAGTTCCGAGCACGAAACCCGGGTCAGCGTCTGCCGGCGCGAGATCGCCCGCAGCAGCGACGGGCAGTCGCGTGCGAGCCGGGCCAGCACGGCGGCGGGAATCACTTTCGGGTAGTGGCGCGCGACCAGCCGCAGCGGTGGCAGCGCCCACCACGGCGGCTCGGCGGCATCGCCATGCCACAGCACGTTCCAGTCGTCGTCGGTCATGCGCGCCGCCAGCAGCGCGATGTCGTGCAGGTGCAGCAGGCGCAGGCTGCGCCCGCACATGTTGCCCGCCGCGTGCAGCAGCAGGTGGCTCATCAGGGCGCCGCTCGACGGATAGGGATTCAGGCCGGGCCGCGGCTCGCGCGGTTGGATCCGCGCGGTGATGTCGACCGCGGATACCGGCAGCCGCTCGCGGATGCGGGTATGCAGCTCGATGTTGACCGGCGTGTCGCGGTGCTCGCCCAGTCCGGCGTAGGGCCGGCCGGTGGCCGGCTTGAACACCCGGTGCTTCCACTGCGCGAACGACTCCACGTAGCCGAGTTCCAGCAGCAGCTCGATCGCCGCGGCGGCATCGTCCTCGCGCACCAGCAGGTCGATGTCGGCCATCGGCCGTTCGCCCGGCGCGTAGATCCCCAGCGCGTGCAGCGCGGAGCCCTTCAGCGGCACCATCGCCAGCCCGGCGGCGCGGGCGTCGGCGTCGATGCGCTGCAGCAGCGCCGCGATGCGCCGGTGGCGCTGCTCGACGTGTTTGCGCTGGCTTTCCAGGAAGCGCCGCCACGGCGGGTTCTCCCACGCGCAGCATCGGCACAGCAGTGGCGATACGCCATGCGCGACGGCGACGGCCGCCGCCAGCCGCCAGTCGAGCTCGCTCCACGCCGGCGTCGCGCCGCCCGGTCGCGCCAGTTCCGCCGCGAGTGCCTCGGTGGTTCGGCGCAAGCCGTGCCGGACGATCCTGAGTGGCGGCAGCATGGCGCGGTCAGTGCAGCTGCAGGGCGATGTGCCGCGCCGCGGGCGGCGGCGACGCGGCGTTCGGGTTGCGGTGCGCGCCCTCGCCGGCGATCAGCGCCTGCCACTGCGCATCGAGCGCGGCGCGGCGCGCCGCCTGTTCGGCGGGCTCCGCCCGCCGGATGGCGACCTGCTCGTGCAGCAGGTCGCGCACGCTACGGTAGAAGTCCGTGTCGTAGGCGCCGCGGAACATCATGGCCAGGTCGCCGCTGTCCTGCCAGTGCGTCTTCGGGCCCAGCTGGGCCTTCACCTGCTCGTAGAACTTCGTGCCCGGCAGCGGGTAGGACACGCTCACGCCGATGTCGTCCGGCGCGGTCTGCGCAATCAGCTCGCGGGTCGCCAGCAGGTCGTCCAACTGCTCGCCGAGATAGCCGAGCTGGATGAAGAAGCCCACGCGGATGCCGTGTTTGCCCAGACGGGCGCGGGCGGTGGCGAGGTCGGCGACCTTGGTGCCCTTGTTCATCGCGTCCAGCACGCGCTGGCTGCCGCTCTCCGCGCCGAGCCACGCCTCCGCGCAGCCGGCCTGGCCGAGCGCGGCGGCCATGCGCTCGCTGATCAGGTCGGCGCGGGTCTGGATGGTGAACGGCACCGGCCCGTCGGCGGCGTGCAGCTGCGCGGCGAACTCCGCCACCCAGTCGACGCGGAAGCCGAAGATGTCGTCCGCCAGCCAGACGTGGTCCGGCTTGAACGTCCGTTTCAGGTAGCTCATTTCCGCGGCCACGTCCTCGGCGCTGCGCTGGTTGTAGTGGTTGCCCCAGATCGGCTTGGCGCACCAGTGGCAGCGGAACGGACAGCCGCGCGACGCCGCCATGTTGAGGCTGAAGTAGCCGTGCCGCTCGTGCCACATCGCGCGGTAGCGCTCGATGTCGACCAGGTCCCAGGCGGGGTGGCCGGCCAGCCGCGGGTCCGGCGGCAGCGCGCCGAGCCGGGTCAGTCGGGTCTGCCCATTCGTCAGCGTGGCGACGCCGCCGAGGCCGTCCGTCCAGTCGTCGCCGGCCTCCGGGTGGCGCTGCAATCGTTCGATCAGTTCGACCAGGGCGGCGATGCCTTCGCCCACCAGCACCGCGTGCGCACCTGCGGCGAGGAAGGCGTCCGGGCGGTCGGAGGCGTCGGAGCCGGCGACGATCACCCGGGCGCCGCCGGCGCGCGCGGCGGCGATCATCCGGCAGGCCGCTTCGCGCATGCGGCCCAGGCACATCTTGGTCAGGAAGTTGAAGTTGTCCTCGTACAGCACCACCACGTCCGGCCGGGTAGCGCGCAGGGAAGCCTCGAAGTCGCCGACGCCGTCGGCGAGCATCGCGTCGAACAGGCTGACCGCGTGCCCCATCTGCCGCAGCAGGGCGGCGACCTGGATCGTGGCGAGCGGCGGATACGGCTTGCCGCGCTCCCACTGCTTCGGGTCGAACCGCAGGAAGTAGGAGTGGCCGACGTGAATCCTCAGCATCTCGGGGTAGCCTCGATCGTAGCCATGGGACCGACGCGCGGCGCCATCGCTCGACGCTGCCGGGACGTAAGTGCCCCGGCGCGCGCCTTCGGTTGCCTGGTGCGGCAAAAAACATCCGGCCGCATGCGTGACGGCAGGCGCGCAGGCACAACCTTTGTCGCCGGAAGCCGCACTTACCGGCCAGCGTGTCGGCACGCACTGCCGCGCCACCGACGACAGTGGAAACCCGCGATCGGCGACGATGACCCCGAACCCACAGCGCAGTACCCCCGACGCCGCTTCCGACCCGTTCGGCGAGCGCACGCGCGGGCAGGTTTCGCTGCGCCGGCAGATCATGGGCGGCCGCTTCCGCTTCGAGAGCGCCAGCGCGGCGCTGCTGGACCTGGTCGAGGCCGCCTATGCCGGCCTGCCGTCGCACCGCTTCCCGATGGTCGCGCCGGAGTTCCACATCGAATTGCGCCTGCTGCCGCGCCGGGTGTCGCCGCCTGCCGCCGAGCCGCCGCCGGTGCGGATGCAGTCCGGCGCCGGCCTGCTCTGCGGCGTGATGGACGTGTCGAACTACGTGGTGCTGGCGCCCGCGCAGCGGCAGGCCCTGGTGGTGGCTTCCGAGGACATGCTCGAGCGCCCCTATTACCTGCGCTACGAACTCATCGAGTTCGCCGTGTTCACCCTGGCCACGCGCGGGCTGGGCCTGGTTCCGCTGCACGGCGCCTGCGTCGGCCGGCAGGGGCGCGGCCTGCTGCTGCTGGGGGGCAGCGGTTCAGGCAAGTCGACCCTCGCCTTGCACAGCCTGTTGCAGGGCCTGGATTTCCTCGCCGAAGACGCGGTCTTCGTGCAGCCGGACAGCTTGCTCGCCACCGGCGTCGCCAACTACGTGCACGTGCAGGCCGATGCGCTGCGCTTCGTCGACGACGAGGCGGTCCGCCGCTGGATCGGCGGGGCACCGCGCATCCGCCGCCGCAGCGGCGTCGAGAAGTTCGAGGCCGACCTGCGCCAGGGCCCCGGCCGGCTGGCCGCGGCGCCGCTGCAGCTGGCTGGCGCGGTGTTCGTTTCCGGCCGGCCGGCCGACGATCCCGACATCTTGTTGAGCCCGATCCCGCGGGGCGAAATCGCCGCACGGCTGGCGGCCGATCAGCCGTATGCGGCCGGCCAGCCGGGCTGGCATCGCTTCGAACAGCAGCTGGCCCGGCAGGGGGTTCATCAATTGCGCCGCGGGCGCCATCCGCGGGCCGCCGTGGACGCGCTGCGGCAGTTGCTCGACTGACGCATTCGCGTGCCCGCGGCGACGGTGCAGGCACAACCTTTTCGGCCGCGCATCGCACTTACCGGCATGCCAAATTCCGGGTCGGCAGAAGCGGCAGGTGATGGTGCGCAGGGTCTGCTGCGTTCGCTGGCGCGCACGCTTACCGGCGTCGAGCGGGTGGAAACGGTCGCGTACGTGGTGCTGTCGCTGGGCGCGGCGTTCGCCGGCAGCCTTGCGGCCCTGCTGCTGGTGCCGCTGGTGCAGCCGGGACAGGCGTTGCCGTTCGGCGGCGTGCTGCTCGACCCGCGCCGCAGCGTCGAGACGCAGGCCGCCGCCTTCGCCGCCGCGACCGGCGCCTTCGCGCTGCTGCGCTGGCAGGCGGCGCGGATGGGCGCGCGCCTGGTCGGCCGCTACGGCATGCACCTGCGCCGCGCGGTGCATGCGCGCCTGATCGAGGCGCCGCTGACCTCGCTGGCGGATGCGACGTCGGCGGAAATCGCCAACGTGCTCACCCACAACGTCGAACTCATCGTGCAGGGTTTCAGCGCCCTGCAGCAATTGCTGATCGCCGGCGTCAGCGCCGCCGTCAGTCTGGGCTTCGCGTTCTGGGTCTCGCCGCCGCTGATGCTGGCGACGCCGTTGCTGGTGGGCCTCGGACTGCTGGCGTCGCGCGCCTACGGCCGCGAGCAAGCGCTGGTCGGCCGCCAGTACGTCGCCGACATGACCCGATTGTTCTGGCACAGCGAGGATTTTCCGCGGCGCCTGCGTCATGTCCGCTCGTTCGAGCGCGAGGCGGCGGAGCAGGCGAGTTACGGCGCCATCTCCGCCCGGCTGTGCGATGGCTACCGGCGCCAGCTGGAGCTGGTGGCCTCCGGCCGGTTGATGCTCGAACTGCTGGCGGCGGCCGGGATCGCCGCGCTGTTCGTGCTCGCGCACCGCTGGCACGGGGTCGAGCAGTCCGCGCTGATCGCGGTGTGCCTGCTGCTCGGGCGCCTGCTGCCCTACCTGGTGACCACGCGGCAGAGCTTCCAGCAGCTGCGCTCGGCCGCGCCGGCCTTCGAACTGTGGCGGCGCTACGTGAGCCTGGAGTCCGTTCGCCCGTCTGCAGTGCCCTCGCCCACGGGCACGTCGAGCGCTGCGCTGCACATCGAGCGGATGCGTCTGACGCCGCCGCCCGGCGGGCTCGAGGTTGGCGAGCTGGTGCTGGCGCCCGGCGAACTGACCCTGATCAGCGGCGACTCCGGCATCGGCAAGAGCAGCCTGGTCGACGTGCTGGCCGGCATGATGGCGCCCGAAGTTTTCTTGGCGCGCCGCGACGGCCGGTCGATCGGTTTCGACGCGTACCGCGAGCTGGTGCGCCACGGCGCCTACGTCAGCCAGAACGTGCGGCCGTGGCAGCAGTCCGTGCGCGAATGCCTGCGGTGGGCGGCGCCCGAAGCCACCGACACGATGTTGCGCAGCGCGCTGGCCGACGTCGGTCTCGACCGGCGGCTGGCCGATTCGCCGCACGGCCTCGACACCGCGCTGCACAGTGCGTCGAGCCGGCTTTCCGGCGGCGAACTGCAGCGCCTGCTGCTGGCCCAGGTCATCCTGCGCCGGCCGTTCCTGGCCGTGCTGGACGAGGCCACCAGCGCACTCGACGCCGTCGCCGAGACTGCGGTTCTCGCGGCGATGCGGCGCCGCCTGCCGCAGACGATCCTGATCGTCGTGTCGCACCGGCCCGGCGTGGCGGCGATCGCCGACCAGTGCCTGACCATCGGCACCGACCTCGTCACCACGGTGGCCGGAAGGCCGGCCTGTGCCGTAGTGGCGGCCGGCTCATTGGGTCGCAGCGAATGAGCGCCGCCGGTGATCCCGAACTCGAAGACCGCGCAGGGAAATCACCCATGCAGTCGGTGCGGTCAGGCATCGATCTGCTCGAGCGGGATGAAGAAAGGCCAAACGTTGGTACAAAACCCGAGGAAAAGGCTACTGGAGCTACCTGTCATACATGCAGAACTGGGGCGCGCAGCGAAGTTTATCCATCAGCGTGACACGGGCGCCTGTTGATTCGACGGGGGTCTCGGAATGCCAGCCATGAATGGATGGGCTAGTGGCGATATCGGCGTATCAGTCAGCATGCAGCGAAGCGATCAACGGGCATGAAACGCTGCCACGCTGCGTGCAGCACTGCTCGACCAGGGCCGATAGTGCTGTCTTCATGCGGGTGAGGTCGGCCAGGCGTGCACGCACGTCAGCCAGCCGCAATGCAGCCAGTTCGGCAGCTTCGCTGCAGTGGGTGCCGTCGTCCAGCTTCAGCAACTGCGACACTTCCTCCAGGTTGAACCCGAGGCGTTGCGCTGATTTGATGAACTTCACCCGGGCTACGTCCGCGCTCCCGTAGCGGCGAATGCCGCCCAGCGGCCGGTCCGGCTCAAGCAGCAGGCCCTTGCGCTGGTAGAACCGGATCGTCTCGACGGTGACCCCGGCGGACTTGGCGAAGGCGCCGATCGGCAGGTTGTTCCGCTCCGACTTCATGCGCTTGACTCCGTACTTGACTACGGGAATACGGTATCGCATCGACGACAAACCCGAAAGGAGGGAGCTGCATGTCCGAATCCGCACACCGCAAGGGCGCGCTGGCCTTGGGCGGCCTGGCCGCGATCCTGGCCTCCACGTGCTGCCTTGGCCCCCTGATCCTGGTCCTGCTGGGCTTTTCGGGCGCATGGATCGGCAATTTGACCGTACTGGAGCCGTATCGGCCGCTCTTCATTGCCGTGGCGGTAGGGCTGCTGTTCTTTGCGTACCGCCGCATCTTTCGTCCCACCGCTGCCTGCCGGCCGGGTGAGGTGTGTGCCATCCCCCAAGTACGGGCAACCTACAAAATCGTCTTCTGGGTCGTCGTCGCGCTGGTGCTGGTCGCGCTGGCGTTTCCCTACGTTCTGCCACTGTTCTACTGAAGGAGACATCTCATGAAAATGCTTTCTAAGCTCATCGTCCTTGCCGCCGCCGTCAGTGCGCCTGCATGGGCGGCCACGCGGACCGCCACCCTGTCGGTGCCGGGCATGACGTGCCCCGCCTGTCCGGTTACGGTCAAGAAGGCGCTGTCCAAGGTACCCGGTGTCGAAAAGACCCAGATCCTTCTCGAACAGCGCCAGGCCGTCGTTACCTATGACGATGCCAAGACCGGCCTCGCCGATTTGACCAGGGCGACCACGGATGCCGGCTACCCGTCGACGCAGGTGCGCTGATGGCCTTAGCTCGCGCGCGTGGCCGACAAGGCTGGCCTGATCGGCAGCGTCGTTTCGGCGGCATCCTGCGTGAGCTGTTTCCCGGCAGTGGCAAGCCTGGGGGTGGCGGCGGGACTGGGTTCGCTGCGTCCATCGGGCCACCGCTCCGGCTAGCTGCTGTATCCGGGGCTGGCGCTGATGGCGGGGGTATCGATCTTCGACCTGTTGCGGCCAGCAAGAGTCTGCGTGGTACCCCGGGCCGGCAAGTGCTGATTTCCATGTGCGGCCCCCAAACACGGGAGCGACCCACCAGGGCTGAATTTGCATGACTGAAACATACGGTTTGAACAAACAGGCGCTCGAGGTCAGTGGCATGACCTGCCAGGCGTGCGCTCGCCACGTGCAGGAGGCGCTGTCCAGCGTGGATGGCGTGACCAGCGCAAGCGTGGACTATCCGGCGGCTACCGCCCAGGTGGTGGCCGGTGCGGCTCTGTCCGTCGCCGCGCTCAATGCCGCACTGCCGCCACCCTATCGCGTACGAGCGCTGGCGCCGTCGCCGGCCGCGGATCACGCGGCAAGGCATGGCGGGCCCGTGGCCGGCCATGACGCTCGTCTGCGTGTGGCGGTGATCGGCACCGGCGGCGCGGCCATGGCTGCGGCGCTCACGGCCGCCGAGCGCGGCGCGCAGGTGACGGTGATCGAACGCGGCATCGTCGGCGGCACCTGCGTCAACATCGGCTGTGTGCCTTCCAAGATCATGATCCGCGCTGCTCACGTCGCTCATACCCGCCGTCACAGCGCGTTTGACGGCGGCATCGACGCCCACGCACCGGCGATCCGCCGCGACGTGCTGCTGGCCCAGCAGCAGGCGCGGGTGGAGGAGCTGCGCCACGCCAAGTACGAGCGCATCCTCGACGGCAATCCGGACATCACTCTGTTGCGCGGCGAAGCGCGCTTCGTCGACGGCCACACGTTGGGCGTGCGCCTGGCCGAAGGCGGCGAGCGTACGCTGGCGTTCGACCGTTGCCTGATCGCCGTCGGCGCGCGGCCGGCCGTGCCGCCGATCCCGGGCCTGGCCGGTACGCCGTACTGGACCTCCACCGACGCGCTGGCAGCCGATCACATTCCCAGGCGCCTGCTGGTACTCGGCGCGGCGGTGGTCGCCGCGGAGCTGGGCCAGGCTTATGCGCGGCTGGGCAGTGACGTGACGGTGATCGCCCGCAGCGAGCTGTTCTTCCGCGAGGACCCGGCCGTCGGCGAGGCGATCGGCCGGATCTTTGCCGACGAGGGTATCCGCGTGCTGCGTCAGACCCAGACCCGCGCGGTGCGCCATGAAAACGGCGAGTTCATCCTCGACACCAGCGCCGGCCAGCTGCGCGGCGATGCGCTGCTGGTGGCAACCGGCCGCACGCCCAACGGCGACACGCTGGAGTTGGCCAAGGCCGGCGTGCGCGCGGCGGAAAGCGGTGCCATCGAAGTCGATGCGCAGCTGCGCACTTCGGCGGCGCACATCTACGCCGCCGGCGACTGTACAAACCAGCCGCAGTTCGTCTATGTCGCCGCCGCCGCCGGCACCCGCGCTGCCATCAACATGACGGGGGGCGATGCCCGTCTGGATCTTTCTGCCATGCCGGCCGTGGTGTTCACCGAACCGCAGATCGCCACGGTGGGGCTGAGCGAGGCCGAGGCGCGCCTCAAGGGTATCGAAACCGATAGCCGCACGCTGAGCCTGGACAACGTGCCGCGGGCGCTGGCCAACTTCGACACGCGAGGCTTCATCAAGATCGTGGTGGAGGCGGCCAGCGGCCGGCTGATCGGCGTGCAGGCGGTGGCCGACGGGGCCGGCGAGCTGATCCAGACCGCGGCCATCGCGTTGCGCGCAGGCATGACGGCAGCCCAGCTGGCCGACCAGCTGTTCCCGTACCTGACCATGGTGGAAGGACTGAAACTGGCCGCGCAGACCTTCAGCAAGGACGTCAGGCAGCTGTCCTGCTGTGCAGGTTGATGGAGACCATCGCATGAAAGATCTTCTCAAGCAGCTTGGCAGCCTGCTTGGCGCGCTGTTGGCGGCGGCCTGTTGCCTGGGCCTGCCGCTGCTGCTCAGCGCACTGTCGGTGGCCGGCCTGGGCTTTCTCATCCATGACGCGATCTTGATCCCGCTGCTGGCAGCCTTCGTGGCACTGAACCTGTGGCTGCTATGGCGGGCCACCGGCCGTCATGCCAAGCGGCAGCCATTCGTGCTCGGTGTATTCGGCGGCGTACTGGCCGTGGTCGGCCTGTACATCCACCCGCTGGCGGCGACGCTGGGCCTGCTGATGTTGGTGGTCGCCAGTTTATGGGATTTTGCCAACGGCCGGCGTGCGAGGACCTGCGCGCACTGAATGCGCTTTGTCGCCGCTGCCCTCATCGCCAGGAGTCCTGCGTGAGCCAACAAAACTACGACCTCGTCGTCATCGGCAGTGGCACCGCTGCCAACGTCACCGCCTTCAATTGCCGCAAAGCCGGCTGGTCGGTGGCGATCATCGATCATCGGCCGTTCGGCGGTACTTGCGCACTGCGCGGTTGCGATCCGAAGAAAATGCTGATCGCCGCCACCGAAGTGATCGACGGCTTTACGCGTATGGGCGCCATAGGCACCGTGCAAGGCGAGTTGCACATCGACTGGGCTGCGCTGCAGCGGCACAAGCGTTCGTTCACCGACCCGGTGCCGGGTCATCGCGAACAGGCCTACGCCAAACTGGGCATTGATGCGTATCACGGCCGCGCCCGTTTCATTGGACGCAACACCGTTACGGGGAGCGATCGGACGCTCAGTGCAAAGCACATCGTCATCGCCGCCGGCGCGGAACCGGTTAGGCTGCCGATCGAGGGCGCCGCGCACCTGGCTTTGAGCGACGACTTTCTGAATCTTGAATCGCTGCCCAGGCGCATCGTGCTGGTCGGTGGCGGCTACATCGGTTTCGAGTTCGCCCATATCGCCGCGCGCGCCGGGGCCGATGTCTTGATCCTCAACCGAGGCATGCAGCCGCTGGCCGGCTTCGATCCAGATCTGGTCGGCCTGTTGGTTGAACGCACCCGCGCGCTCGGCGTGGCGGTACATGTCGGCCACGAGGTGAAAGCGGTGCGCAAGCACAGCGACGGCTTTGAAGTCGAGGCGCAGGGCCCGGACGGCCGCGTGGTATTTGCCGCCGATCTGGTGATCCACAGTGGCGGGCGCGCGCCCGTGCTGGAAGCGTTGGACCTGGACGCGGCCGGCATCGCGCACGACCACGGCCGGCTGACGCTGGACAAGACCTTCCGCAGCACCTCCAATCCTGCGGTATATGCCGCGGGCGATGCGTCCGGCGGCCCGTTGCCGCTGACCCCGGTGGCCGCACTGGAGGCCCACGCCGTGGTCGACAACCTCTTGCATGACAAGCGCGCCACGGTCGACTACACCGGTATTCCCAGTGCCGTGTTCACCCTGCCGGTGCTGGCCCGCGTCGGTCTGCTCGAAGCCGAAGCCAGGGCGCAGGGTCTGCGCTTCAAGCTAAGCCACGCCAGCGTGCCGGGCTGGTTCACTGCACGCCGTGTCAACGAATCATGCTACGGCTACAAGGTGTTGGTGGAGGAGGGCAGCGATCGCATCCTCGGCGCCCACCTGATCGGTCCGGATGCGGCCGAGGTGATCAACCTGTTCGGTTTCGCCATGCGTAGTGGGCGCGGCGCCGACGCGATCCGGCACGCCACCTTTGCCTACCCCACCGCGGCATCGGATATTGAATCCATGCTGCCGTGACTCAGGAGCCTCAGCGTCGGTCGCCGTCCAGTGATTCGAGAATCGGACAACCGTCTTCGCTGCCGGCGCACAGGTTCAACAGCAGTCGCAGCTCGTTGCGCAGCAGGCGCAGCGACTTCAGCCGGGTTTCCACCTGGGCCAGTTTTTCTCCGGCCACGCGGCGCACATCGGCTCGCGTCTGCTGCGGGCGTTCGCGCAAATGCAGCAGGTTGCCGATCTCGGTCAGCGAAAAATTCATCGCCTGCGCGCGCTGAATGAACTGCAGGCGTGCCAGATCGGCATCGCCGTAACGACGACGTCCGCCGCCGTCGCGCAGCGCCCGCGGCAGCAGGCCGATCTTCTCGTAATAGCGCAGCGTATCCGTCGGCATGTCGACGCGCGCAGCCAGCTCACCGATGCTCCAGCTGCTCATGACGCGCACATGCGGCGCAGCTTGACCACCGCCGCATGGCCTTGTCCGAACAGGCGGCCGTCAATGACTACCGCCGGTGGCCGGGTGATGCCGAGGCGAGCGGCGTGCTCGAGATGCTCCAGCACATCCTTCACTTCGGTATCGGCATCGAACTGGCGACCCATGTCGATCAGCTCGGCGGATACGCGCCGGCACACCGGGCAATACGTCGATTGGTAGACCACAATGTGCATGTGCGGGGATCCCGGTACGACCAGGAGTTTACGCCGGACGGCAAGGGCATGTACGACGAGCGGCGGCTTACGGAGCCTGCGTCTCCCGCTCCAAAAATTCGCAAGGCCCGGGTTCATGGCTCATGATCCTGGGGAAGGTTCTTGCGATCCAGTTGGTGCGTTGGGTTCGGCAGCGATGACCCGCTGAGCGGGTTCGCCAGCGCCCGGCACCAGATTTGGCGCGGCCGCCGTCGGTGTATAGGCAGCAGCCTTTGGCGCATCGGGGCTGCGCGAAATCCGGCCCAACCGTCGTGCACCCGCCCGGTGCTGTAGCGCGGGCGATGGCCGTCATGCGCAAAAGCTTGCTGAGTCGCTGCTGGGCAGGTGGCTGCGGGTGCTCACTGAAAGTGCGCCCTGAAGCCGATGTGGAAGATGTAGCGATCGCGCAAGGCGTGGCCGTTCATGTCCTGCGCGATCGGAATCTGCACGGCGGTTTCCAGTATGTAGTTCATGGTGACGAACTGCAGCCCCGGACTGACGAACCATTGGGTGCCTCCGCTATCGGGGACATCGAGGCCGTCCGTGCGGTCGCGATCCGTGCGGATCAGGTTGGTTTCCAGCACGCCGTAGAGGAACCGCGGGACACCGGCTCCCAACCGGCTCGGCCATAGCCGGTACTGGAACGAACCGTCGAGTTGGCTCACGGCGCCGGCCTGGTAGCCGTCATGCGTACCGGTAGCCTGGTAAGTGGCGCCGGCGTCGAACTCCCACGCCAAGGTCTGGTAGGTCGCGACGACCCCGGCCAAACCGCCCCAGGCGCCGGTACCGTTCTGGAATGGGCGCGGCAACGGGCCGAAACGATCAACCGTATGACTGCTGCCCGTGGGCGCGATGACGCCGGCCAGCGGTGCGATGCGAAAGGACCGTCCCGGTGCGTCGAGCTGGAACAGCGTGTAGCGCGCAAACAGCTGCGTGTCGCCAATCCCCGAGGCGGTAAGCCGCATACGGCCCATCGGGGTGGCCGCGTTCAGCGTCTTGTTGAGATACCAAGGGGCCATGGCAAACAGCGTCAGCCTGCTGGTGACACCATAGGCCAGCACGTTGCCCAGAACTCCGGCGTGCACGTCGAGCCCCGGGCCCGCTGTGTCATCGCTGCGATAAAGCTGAATGTACTGCTCACGCATCAGCCATTGGCCTTTGGCCACCGGTAACGCGGTATTGAAGGTGATCGGGCCGGCCGCGGCCAGAGCCGGCAGCAGGCAGGCCATCAGCCCGGCCAGTCTTCGTGTCACGCGGTGGCGCGTCAGTGTGATCGATGTCATGTGGGCGACTCCATCAGTGAGGTTCAAATCGGCAGCGCATCTCAGTGGGATGCCCATTCGCCAGGACTTCGAGAACCACGGTAGTTCTTGGAGTCAACTCCATGTCAAGTTTTTTGCAGACAGCTGTTGACATGGAGTTGACTCCAAGTGACACGCTTCCCATGCCTCGTCCTTTGACAGGCGTTGATCCCAGGAGAATTTCAATGAGCAGCAACCTGCGTCACCGCGTTTTGAACATGCCCAGGATCGCTTTCGCCTCGGCGCTGCTGGTGCTTGCCATGACTTTTGGCGCGGCCTTCCCGGCTCAGGCGGCGACATCGACTCCGGCGCAACAGGCCTGGCCCGCCGACGCCTACGTCGTGAGCGTGGACGGATTGGCCTGCCCGTTCTGTGCCTACGGCATCGAGAAGCAGTTCAGCCATCTTCCGGGCGTCACCGGCACCGACGTCAACCTCGCCAGCGGGGTGATCATGGTCCACGTCAAACCCGGCACGCGTTTCGATCAGGCGCAGATTACCCAGACCGTGAAACAGGCCGGCTTCACGTTGAAGGCGGTCATGTCGCAACCCGCCGGAGGGTACTGAGATGCGTCGCATCGTCAGGTGGGTCGCGATCTTCGGCGCGGGATTGGTCGGGTTGCTCGCCGTCGCCGCGCTGGTCATCGGGTTCGGCTTTGTACCCAGCGCGAAACAGCCGCCGTACCGGCGGGTTGCCAGTTGGGGCGGCCCCGGCTCGGCACCGGGACAATTCGACGGCCCCAACGGCATCGCGGTTGCCGATCATCGTGTCTATGTAGCCGATTCGCTGAACCACCGGATCCAGATCTTTGACTTGCAGGGACACTTCCTGAGCGCCATCGCGGTCGGTCCACAGGGTCTGCTGCCGCAGGCACGACCCATGAACTTGAACATCGCCGGCGACAAGCTCTACGTCGGCGACTACTGGAACGACGCGGTGCAGGTGTTCACGCTCGACGGGCGCCTGCTGCGCACCTTGGGCGGCCAACAGGGATCGGCACCGGGGCAGTTCCGCGCGCCCGGCGGTGCCAGCGCCGAGCCCGACGGCACCATCGCCGTGGCCGATTTCTATAACCAGCGCGTGCAGATGCTGTCGCCGCAAGGACGTTTTATTCGCCAGATCGGCATCACGGGACACAAGGGCTATGTGGCCGGCGGCAGCTTCAATTATCCGATGGATGTGGCTGTCTCTCCCTCGAACGGCCATGTCTACGTCGCCGATGGCTACAACGACCGCATCCAGGTGTTCGATCGGGATGGCCGCTTCTTGCGGATGTGGGGCGGCCCGTTCGGCCTGCATCTGCCCGCGTCGATCAACTTTCTCGGCGGACTGCGTGGCTGGTTCCGGACGCCGACTTCCGTAGCCATCGGCCCGCAAGGCGATGTGTTCGTGGCTGACCAGGAAAACAACCGGATTCAGAAGTTCACCGCCGATGGCCGCTTCCTGACCGCCTTCGACCAGCCGCCGCGGGCACCGGGGTATGGCGTCGGTGCGGTAGCCGTGACGGCGGACGGCGATGTCTATGTCACCGACCTAGCAGACCAGCACGTGGAGCGGTGGCAGCAGGGCATGCCCGCTCATCGTTGAACTCCTGACGGAGACGGGTCTCGGACGGTATCAGGCGCACGCAATCGGATCTGCTGAGTCGGGTATTGAACGCCGTGCTGATGTCGACTACGGCTTATGCATACCGTCGGTGCGCTCTGGCCGGGCATTGATCGGATAGCTGTGCACCGGCCCGCGAAATGGCTGCCAAAGCATGCGGTCCAACCGCAGCTCGCACGGGTCGCGGAACTGATTGATACCTATCGTCATACCGATCTGGCCGTCCCGCGGCTGGGCGCAGTAGGTGCCGAAGAGGCGATCCCACCAGGGCAGGTTGAAGCCGAAGTTGGAGTTGGTCTCGTGCGGATACCAGGAATGGTGCACGCGGTGCATGTCCGGCGTGACGAGAAGCCAGCGCAGCACGCCGTCCAGCCGCTGCGGCAGGCGAACATTGCCGTGGTTGAACATGGAGGTGGCATTGAGCAGCACTTCAAAAGCCAGCACGGCTACTGCCGGCGCGCCCAGCGCCGCGATCACACCTAGCTTGATGACCAAGGAAAGCACGATCTCGAACGGGTGGAAACGTGCGCCGGTGGTCAGGTCGAATTCGAGGTCGGTGTGGTGCACCCGGTGCAGTCGCCACAACAGCGGCACTGCGTGAAACATCACGTGCTGCAGATAGACGGCCAGATCCAACAGCAGTACGGACGAGACCAGAGCCAGCCCGTCGGTTACTCCCAGCGCCTGAAGCAACCCTCCGCCATGGGCGGCGGCAAACAAGGCGACACCGACCGCCGCGGTGGGGAAAATCAGCCGCACGAGCACGCTGTCGAGCACGACGATGCCCAGATTGCCGGGCCAGCGCTTCCATCGGCCGATGGCTTGGCGTCGCCTTGGCGCCAGCACTTCCCATAGCGCCATCACGGCGAAAATGCCGGAAAAGGCGCCGAGCCGGATCGCGGGTTCGTGGATGAGTAGAAACCGGGTCATGGTTGGGAGCTCCGATCAGAAGGTCCGGCGAATCGGTTTCGCCCCGATTGGATCCGGCGTCTCGCCTGCCGGCTGGATAGGGTGGATGGCATGTGCCGTGCGGCCAGCCCTGTGCATGTGGATCCCGATTTTCGCGACGAGGTCACCCGGCCTCGTCAGAGTCTGATCCGACCTGTCGAGAGATCAGGCCGAGGTTGGCCACGGTAAACGGGGTCAATACATTCATGGCGATCTTGATCGCCAACGGCAGATCCCAAGGCCCGGCCAGCAGCTGCCCACCGACATTGAAAGCGCTCAGCCAGATCCCCACGAGCAGAGCCACCATGCAGGTTCGTTTCAGATGGGGCGGATGCAGCACGATTGCCCGGGTTCGGCGCAGGGTGATCATGATCCTGTTCATCCGGCGATCCGACATGGAACGATGCGCGATGGCACGACGTGGGCGAGCGGCCATGGCGGCGACGGAACCGGAAGGCGGTCGGACATCATGCAGTATTCCTCCGGATCGACATGTCGTTTGCGGAACATTTTCCGTGTTCCGGGCCACAGCCGCCAGCTCAGGGCGGGGCGTGCCGATCGGGGAGCGGTGCGCCCCGCGGGGCATCATGGGTCCGTGCACCGGCGGCGGGCGATTCTCTCATCTGGCGTAACCTGCAACCTCTTGCGCGTCGGCTTCGACGCCCAAACCCAACGCGATCCGGTTGACGAAATTGAAATAGGCGGTGACCAGGTTGATGCGCAGTATTTCCGCGTCGGTTAGACCTTCGGCGCGCAACGCGCCTACCTGTTCCTCGTCCATCGTCGAGGGAGAGACGGTGAGCCTGCGCGCGTAAAGCAGCATCGCGCGCAGCCGCGGCGCAGCGAGCCGGTCCGGCGCGTCGCGCACCGTAGCCAGCATCCCTTCGTCCTTCTCGTAGCATCGAAGCGCCTCCAGATGGTGCGCCACGCAGTAGGCGCAGCCGTTGGCGGCCGAAACCGTGACCGCGATGGCCTCACGCTCGCGCCGGCTCAACGGACCGGCCGAGAACATCAGGTGCATGTAGAGATCGAGATGATGCTGCAGCCCACCCGGGTCGAGGCTGTGCGCGCCGAGGATACGTGCCACCTTGCCGCGCTGCGCCTTCACGGCATCATAGATCTGCCGCAGCGGGCCTTGCGCTTCGCTGTCGGGGATTTCGCTGATCCAGCCCATTCAGGCGCCCTTTTGTCCGGTGTTGCGGATGGCATCGACGGCGGTCGAGGCTTCGATACGTGCCAATGCCTGACCAAGGCCGGACACCGCCGGTACATCCATCCAGGGGTATTCCCGCGGCAGTCCGGCGCGGTTGATCCAGAGTGTGCGCCATCCGCACGATGCGGCACCGGCCGCGTCCCAGCCGTTGGACGAATGGAACGCGATGGATGACGGGACTGCCCCGAACGCCTTCGCGGCTGCGGCGTAGACCCGTACATCGGGCTTGAACATCTCCAGTGCATGCACCGAGTAAACGATGTCGACCAGATCATCGAGACCGGCCGCAGTCAGCGCCGTGTTCAGCATGGCCGTGGTGGCATTGGAAAATACCGCCACGGGCAACCCCAGGCGACGACAGGCGCCAAGCGCCTCGCGCACGTCCGGATAAGCATCCAGCTTCCGGTAGGCGTCGAGCAAAGCTTGCCGAACCACGCTGTCGCGGCGACCGAACGAGGCCAATGCATGGTCGAGCGCCTCCTCGGTGACCTGCCAGAAATCGGCGTACCGCCCCATCAGGCTACGCGTCCAGCTGTATTCAAGCTGCTTCTGTCGCCACAACGTTGATATGCGTTCGGCGTCCGGGCCAACGATCCCGGCCAGGCGGGCCATGGCCGAATGCACGTCGAACAGGGTTCCGTAGGCGTCGAAGACCGCGATGGCCGGAGGTGCTGTGTTCACCCTCTGTACGTCAGGAATATCGTGGTCATGGATGGGCATGGCGGACACCGTCGACGGTAAACCCATCGCTGTCGCGCAGCAGGTACAGCGCCACGCACGCTGCCAGCATGGGCCATGCCGTGAAGAACAGCAGGTTGGCGCCTTCGTGGGGATGCAGGTACTGGTGCCACGACGACAGCGTGGAGCCCGCGTGCAAGAGCACTACGGCGCCATAGGAGAAACGGCGCAAAATCCCCATGACGAAGGCCAGCAGGAGCAACAGTTCAAGCGCGCCCAGGATGGTGAACGCCGAGGCACCTAGTCCTGCCACGGCGTAGAAGCGCTCGAATACACCGGCGGCGTGCCCGGGCCGGATGAACTTGTCCAGGGCCCACATCAGCATCACCAGGAACACCGTCAGCCGCAACCCAAGCAGGGACAGGCTCAGACGATTCGTGAAGTTCATGGGATGGCTCCTCGGCAGGTAGATGTATCGGTAGAGTGCGGCGGAGCACGGCTTCGTTGCCGGGCACCTCGAATAACCGTTTTTGCGCGTCATGCCTGATTCCACCGGGTGGAACGGTCCTCCTAGCCCCGCTCCACCAGGACTTCGCTGATCTGGATCACCGGGGCAACATCGGTGAAGTTGCGCAGATCTTCCAGCAGTTCGGCGGCGTGCGGCCCGAAGCCGTCCTGGAACGCCTCCACCGAGTCGCAGAAGATGTGGCTCATGCCGAGATAGGTCGGTGCCGTATCGGGCGATCCGCCGGCCAGCCCTTTGTCGATCGAGTAGTACCTGCAGCTCTCGCCCATGCGGCGCTTCACGAGGGGCATGTGTGTCTCGCGGTAGTACGCATGGTCGAACCTGGCTCCAGGGGCGTACGGGTACATCACGCTTGCTTTGATCATTCGTGCTTCCTAGGAAGGGCGGGCAGTGCGGCACGCGCGGATGGCACTGCCCAATCGGAGTGGTGGCGATCGGGTTGACCGACCTGTCCACATAACGGCGTTCGGGTACCGCGCTTACGCTGGGCGATGCCAGGCTTCGCTGGAGAATTCCTTGTTGGTCAAGGTCCCGGTCAAGTGGTTGGCGTAGTTGCTCAGCGTCTTCATGCTGACGCCCAGCACGACTTCCAGCGCCTGCTGATGGGTGAACCCGGCCTTGAGAAAGGCTTCCAGCGGCGCCCCCGCGACCCAGCCGCGCTCCTTCACCATGCTGCGGGTGAACGAGGACAGCGCCTGCAGCCGCGCGTCCGGCACCGTGGTGCGGTTTCGCAACGCATCGACGACGCCATCGGGAGCCTTGGCCACCTTGCGCGCGATCATCGAGTGGGCGGCGACGCAGAATTCACAGCCGTTCTCCACGCTGGCGGTCAACAGCACCACCTGGCGTTCCACCGGGTTGAATGACGTCTTGTCGAACTGCGAAGACAGGCCGAAATAGGCCTCCAGCGCCGCTGGCGCATTGGCGAGGTTGGCATACAGGTTGGGCACGAAGCCCATCTGCTTTTGCACGCCCTGCAGCAGCGCGCGCGCCGCCCCGGGAGCCGTGTCGGGAGTTTGCAAGGTGAATTCGCTCATGGGTCATACTCCTTGGTGGTTGGATGTGCGGCCGATCGGATGTCGCGTCGGCCCCGGGCATACTTTGACAACCGGCCGGGGCGGCAGCCATGCCCGCAGCGCGCGCATGCTTGTCCCTGCGTCTTGATCTGGAGCTGCCGTGGACGAACTGAGCGAATTGATGCGCCATCTGCGCCTGCAGACACGCGTGTTTCATCGGACTGCCCACTGCGGGCAGTGGACCCTCGACGGTGAGTACGAGCGCAAGGCGATGTTCCATCTGGTGGCTGGTGGCTCCTGTGTGCTGCGCACGGACGATGGCGCGGCCGACGTGGCGCTGCAGGCCGGCGACGCGGTGTTGTTCATCCGCCCGCAGGACCACTGCCTGATCGCTCCGCGTGACGCTGACGACACCGTCGGCACGCTGCTGTTGTGCGGTTACTTCGAGTTTGACTCGCCACTGGCCGAAGTGTTGCTGGCTTCATTGCCGGCGCAGATGCTGCTTCGACACAACCCGACGCCGGAGAATATGGCGTCCGGAGCGCCGGCGGCGCTGCTGCAGTTGATCATCGCCGAGGCCGAGCAGAACGGCCCCGGCGCCATGCTGCTGATGGACAAGCTGTCCGATGCGCTGTTCATGTACGCACTGCGACAGTGCGTGACCTCGGGCACCGTGGAACGGGGGTTGTTGAGCGCGATGTCCGATCCTTCCCTGGGTGCGTCGCTGCTGGCCTTGCATCATGATCCGCAGCATCCCTGGACGGTTGCCGCCCTCGCCGACACCGCACATTTGTCGCGGGCCGCGTTCGCGCGACGGTTTGTCCAGGCGGTCGGGGTCACTCCCATGGACTACGTCACCGGCCTGCGCATGCAGCAGGCACAGTCGGCGCTGGCCGAGCGTGGCGTCAGCGTGGCCGAGGCGGCGGTGATCGCCGGCTATGCGACGGAGGCCGCGTTCAGTCGCGCCTTCAAGCGCATTCACGGGCGTTCGCCGGGCGCCTCGCGGTCGTCGTGAGGCGCCAATGAATCCGATGGGTGGTTTGCCTGCTCTATGCGGGTGAGGGCGTTGCACAGCGGCAGAGGGAGTTCACCGCCATCCCCCCGTGCTCACGGACTGTGAATTCCGAGCCTACCGGACCCGCTGTGCGCGCCCTCGCCCATCGTCGGTCGTCTGATCGCGCTGGCGGGGCCGGATACTCGATGCACGATGGACTGGGTACCACGCGCTCATGGAAAGGCCTCGAAGTGCAGCCCGACATGGGACTCTCCTACGTGGCGGCCCGCCGGCACCAGGGAGGAGATTTCGACCGCAGTGTCTGGGTTGCTGCGGCAGGCATTCGTCTGCCGGAGCTCTGGCACCACATGTTTTTCAGCTTTCAGCTGGGGGCAGCGGCGCCACGGACGAAAGCCTTGAGCAGCACTCAGCAATTTGTGAGTTCGTTGGGCTGGTCCCGGCACGGCTTCGCCATCCTGATAAGGCATGTCTCCAACGGCGGCACCCGGAAGCCGAATCTCGGCGAGACGATGCTGCTGGTCGGCGTGGACATGAAGACGCCATGACGAAGCGCATGAACCGTCGCGGCGCCGATACGTGAAGATTCTTCGTGATCTGCCCGCCGTGGTGAATCCTTTTGCTTGCCCGTCGACTCTACGAAGCAGGCTTCGCCTCTTGGCCGGGTGGCGAGGGCCATCCTTCGGATTACTCGCCTGCCGGCCGGTATGCTGCCGGCGCGGGAATCTTCCGATCTGATTTGAGGTGGTTGCGTTCGTTGGAAGTACGAGTGCGCCTGGCGTTGCCGGGAAGGATCAAGGTGCATATGCCATCCAGCAGTGGACCGTGGGCGCCGAATGGTGCGCCGTCAGCGAGGAGAAGTGTCATGCGTGCAGTGTGGAAAGACACCGTCATTGCAGAAAGCGCCCATACGATCGTGGTCGAGGGCAACCACTACTTCCCGCGCGAATCGCTCAAGCGGGAGAACTTTCGCGAAAGCGACCACCATTCGGTGTGTCACTGGAAAGGTACGGCCAGTTACCTGGATGTCATCGTCGAGGGTGACATCAACTCCGACGCGGCCTGGTACTACCCGGATCCGAAACCGGCGGCTGCCGAAATCCGCGGTCACGTCGCGTTCTGGCGAGGGGTCAAGGTGCAGTCCTGAAAGGGGACATGCGCAAGAGGGCATCATGGCGGATTCAGGTGAAGGGCCTGCCAGGAGGGACGCGACGCATGACTTGTTGCGCGGCCTGTCCAGACTCTTGTTGCTCGGCTTGCTCCTGGCCGGGCCGACGGGTTGTGCGACGCGCACGTGGAATACCCGGATCAAGCCGGTCGGAGTGGAGGATCGCTACGAGTTCGGGACGCGCTTTCCACACGCCATCCGCGATACCTTCGTCGTACTCGCTTTTTCCGGCGGTGGTACCCGTGCGGCCGCCTTCAGCTATGGCGTGCTGGAAAAATTGCGCGATACCGAGGTGATGGCAGGAGGGCAACGGACGCCCCTGCTGAATCTGGTGGACGTGATCACGTCGGTTTCCGGCGGGAGCTATACGGCGGCCTACTACGGCCTGTTCGGCGACCGCATCTTCCGTGACTTCCGGTTCCGGTTTCTGTACCGCGACTGGCAGGGCGAACTGCTGGGCCTGTTGTGGCGCCCCGATCACCTGCTATCGATCGCCGGTCGCCATTACAGTCGCAGCGACCTGATGGCCGCCTACCTCGATCGTACTTTGCTCGAAGGGAAGACCTTCGCCGATATGTCGCCGGCCGGATTGCCGATGATCATCCTCAACGCGAGCGACCTGAACAACGCCACGACGTTTTCCTTCATCCAGCAGCAGTTTGATTTCCTGTGCTCGGACCTGTCCACCTATCCGGTGGCCAACGCGGTGATGGCGTCGGCCGCCGTACCGGGGCCGTTTGCGCCGATCGCCCTGCGCAATTACCCCGATTGCCCGCAACGCCACCAGTCGTGGGTGACCGAGTCACTGGCGCATGACGACATGCTGGACCGTCGCTACGCCGTAGCCCGCGCGCTTTCGCGCTACGACGATCCGCAGCAGATGCCGATCCTGCGCCTCGTCGATGGCGGCGTGACCGACAACCTCGGCGTGCGTGGTTCGATGATGAGCCCTGTCGCGCAATATGGTGATGTGCCGAACATGGCGGGTGCGTTCACGCCGGAACAACTGCACCGCGTGCGGCACGTCCTGGTCATCGTCGCCAACGCGCAGGTCTACGCGCCCTATGCGTGGTCGGTGGAGGGTCGCGCACCGGGTCTGATCAATACGGTGCGCGCCTCATTCGATGCGTCACTGGGCATCCTCAACACCGAAACCGTCTCCCTCGCCAAGAATGGCTTCCTGATGTGGGCCCGGCACGTCAGTGCCATGCGCCCACCGGGCGAACCCGGGGTCAAGGTCGATTTCGCCGTACTGACGTTCAACCAGATCGCCGACCCCGCCGAGCGGCAGCGCTTCAATGCGATGCCGACCGCCTTTCATCTGCGCTCCGCCCAGGTGGATGCCCTGCGCGCCCTGGCGGGGCAGTTGCTCGGAGAGTCACCGGAATTCCAGTCGTTCCTGCGGGATATGCGGCGCGATGAGCATTGATGTTCGTTCGAGGTTTGAATCTTTTCGTCGCAAGGCCGCCTCTCTCCTTCGAGACCAAAAAGTCTCTGCCTTGTTTCGACACCTCAACCTGGAGATCCCTATGAAAAATTCCTTGAAGCTGGCTTCGCTGGCCGCCTTGACCGCCGCCATCGTCGCCCTTCCTGTTGCGGCGACCAGCATGGGCGGCGCCCAGGAAACCTGCCATCCCGCGTCTGGCATGGCCGCGTGCGGCGCGAAGTGCGCAGGCAAGTGTGCTCCGAACAAGCGCCACGCCATCAAGAAGCATGCCTCCATGCACGCGAAGTGCGGTGCCCAAAAATGTGCGCCGAAGTGCGGTGCCCAAAAGTGTGCGCCGAAGTGTGCGGCCCAGCACTGATGGCCTCCGCGCCTGGCCGGCGATCGCCGAACCCGGCCGCGCGCCGGACAGGGCTCGCCGGCCGGCGCTTGCTCGACACGTACGCGGTACTCGCGACGCGCGGCGAACACCTGCTGCACGATCTGCTCGGGGGCCAGGTGCCTCGCCAGTGGCAGCATTATCCCGAGGACGATTCGATCGACCCGGACGGCGGCTACCAGTGGTTCTACCACTCGCATTCGCCGGAGGATCGGCCGGCGGCTGCCGAGCACGGCCATTTCCACCTGTTCGCCCGCCGCCCACTCTGGTCCCGGCGCATGCAGTCAAAGGCGGAGCGGACCTTTGCGGCCTTGACAGGCAACCCCGGCAGGCAGGTCGCCACGCGGCACTTGCTGGCCATCGGGATGGATGCCAAGGGGCTTCCGGTCAGCCTGTTCACGGTCAACAGCTGGGTCACCGGCGACCTGATGCTCAGCGCATCCGCCACCGCGCGGATCCTCGCCGACATGCGCCTGCGCACCGGCCATGATGCGATCGACACCGTGCTGGAGTGCGTCGTCGCGCTCTGCATGGACGAGATCCGCATGATCCTCGGAGCGCGTGACACGATGCTGTCCGCCTGGAAAGGGCGTGCGGTACTCGAGGACACCCGGCTGGAAATCCTCTCTCACCAGGCCATCGCGCTTGACGCGAAGCTCAACGCGTAGCGCCGTCGGACCAAGGCGACGAGGGGTGGATTGCCGCGGGCAGCGGAATCACTTCGATCGTTTGCGGCGTCCGCGGGGACCGTCGCGATGGAACCCCATGGGTCGACTTGCGGCTCCCGCAAAGTGCGCGGCATTCGAACCGATGCATCCGATTCACGAATGCACGGCGAACCGGGTTCCGGGCGAATGAATCCTTTCGCCTGATCAGGTGCTCTATGGGTTGCCGGAAAGATCCGGTTCACTCTACGGAGATGCGCATCATGAACAGCCAGAACCTGCTGAAAACGGCCCTGGTCGGCGCCCTGACGCTCGGCGTCGCCGCGATGGCCACTGCTGCGCCGGCACCTGCCGGTGCCGGCGGCGCGAAAGCCGGCGACATGGGCATGACCAAGTGCTACGGCATCAATGCGGCCCACAAGAACGACTGCAAGTCGCCGGGGCATTCCTGCGCCGGCCAGGACAGCAAGGCGCGCGACCCGAGCGCGTTCGTCGCGGTACCGGCCGGCCTGTGCGAGAAGATCGACGGCGGCTCGACCAGTCCGGCCGACAAGGGCTGAGCAACGCGATGAACCCTGTGCTGCCCTTCGTGCAGCGACCGGTCCCGGCGGCTGCCGGGATCGGGTTGCGCGCCCCGCACATTGAACGCGTGCTGGCCGAGCGGCCACCCGTACCCTGGTTCGAGGTGCACAGCGAGAACTATTTCGGCGCAGGTGGCGCCATGCACGCCGCGTTGGAGCGCATTCGTGCCGACTATCCGCTGAGCCTGCACGGCGTCGGCTTGTCATTGGGCTCGGCCGATGCCCTCGACCAGGCGCATCTCGCCACCTTGCGCAGACTGGTTGATCGCTACGAACCGGCGCTGGTTTCCGACCATATTTGCTGGGGGGCGTTCGGCGGCGCGCACATGAACGAACTGCTGCCATTGCCCTTCACCGAGGAAGCGCTGGCGCTGATGGTTTCGCGGGTGTCGCAGGTACAGGAGGCGCTGGGGCGCGAGTTCCTGGTAGAGAACGTGTCGAGCTATCTGGGCTTTCGCGACGCGGACATGCCGGAGTCCGCGTTTGTGGCGGAATTGGTCCGTCGCAGCGGTTGCGGGCTGTTGCTGGACGTGAACAACATCTACGTCAACAGTATCAACCACGGGTTCGACCCCCATGACTATCTGCGTGCCATGCCGCATGCGTCAGTGCGCGAAATACACCTGGCCGGCTTCATCCGGAAGGGACATCTGCCCGTTCCCATGCTGATCGACAGCCATAGCCGGCCGGTGGCCGACGAAGTCTGGGCCCTTTACGGCGAGGCGCTGGAGCTGTGCGGTGCGCAGCCTACGTTGATCGAATGGGATCAGGACATTCCCGAGCTGGAAGTTCTGCTGGCCGAAGCCGGCCGGGCCGAGGAGAGGCTGCATGCCTGCCGCACCGCGATTGCGTGAGCTGCAGCGAGGTTTCGTCGACGCCCTGCTGGGGCGAGGCGACGCCGCGGCAACGTGGGTCGATGGTGCCGGACTCGAGCCTTCGGCGCGATTGCGTATCTACCGGCACGCGGTGGCCGGAACCCTGACGGCGGCCTTGCGCGACAGCTATCCCACCGTGCTGGCCCTGGTCGGCGAGGCGTTTTTCGAGGCCATGGCGGAGCGCTATCGACTGCAGCACCCTTCGACCTGCGGCAACCTGCAGCAGTTCGGCGGCTCGCTGGCCGGGTTCATCGCCACCATGCCGGAGGTGCGGGCGCTGGGCTATCTGGCGGATGTGGCGCGCCTGGACTGGTTGCGCCAGGTCGCTGCCCTGGCACCCGATGCCGTGTCCGTCAGTGCCGCCATGGGTGCCGACGCGGCCGCGGTGGCGCCGGACCGGCTGCGCGTCCGCCTGCATCCGAGCCTGCAGAGGCTGCGCAGCGATCACGCCGTACTGACGATCTGGCACTGGTGCCGGATGCCGGATGGACCAGCACTGAAACTCGAGGGCAACGGCGAACATGTGCTGCTGTGGCGCGACGGCGGCGACGTGGCGATGACGACCGTCGATCCGGCCACCTTCCGCTGCATCGAGGCGCTGGCCGATGGGCGTGATATGGCGTCGGCTTGTCGGGTGGCATCCGAGGTGGACGACGGCTTCGATCCGGAACCCTGCCTGCGGGATCTGCTTGCGCAGGGGTTGATCGTGGCATTTATCGACGAGGAGAGCGGGACATGAACAAGTTTCTTGCCTGGACAGGGGATCGCTATGAGCGACTCGTCCACGTGTTTTCGGGGCTGGGGCCGCTCGCCCTGCTGCTGTTCCGGGTCTGGGTGGCGTTGGCGTTCTGGCGGGCCGGCGTGGTGAAGTTCGAAGATCCCTCCGGCACGTCCTACCTGTTCAACAACGAGTATCACGTGCCGCTGCTGTCCGGCGACGCTGCGGCATTCCTCGGCACCTGGATCGAGTTGATCCTGCCCTGGTTCCTCCTGTTGGGGCTGGGCGGGCGACTCACCGCCGCGTTCTTGTTCATCTACAACATCATGGCGGTGACTTCCTATCCCGATCTGTGGCCGCACGGTTTCTGGACCGGGCTGATGGGTAGCGATTTCAACGACCACAAGATATGGGCCCTGATGCTGCTGGCCCTCGTGGCATGGGGGCCGGGCAGCCTGTCGCTCGATCGGTGGCTGGTGAGGTTCTGGCCCATCGGTCGCCGCCCGGCCCTTTAGGCCAGACCCGGATGTGTTTCACCGCGGCGTGGCGGCTCGACGCCGATTTTGAATCCTTTCGGGTATTGGTTCCCTCTATAGGGTGAATGTGGTAGGGCCATTCCTGCACCACATCATCGAGCTGCCATCGCGAGGTGCCCCATGCAACATGACCCCATACTGCTGGAATCCGCACGTCAGGGCGACCTCGCTGCCGTGGAGAAGCTGTTGATTTTGTGCCGTCCCGGCCTGCGCCGTATCGCCCAGTCGCAATGCGCGAGCAGCGTGGATCCGGACGATGCGGTGCAGGAATCACTGCTGTTGATCTACCGACGCATTGGCGCGTTGCGCACGATCTCTGCGTTCCCGGCGTGGACGTTTTCGATCGTACGACGGGAATGCCAGCGGTTGCTGCGTTCGATGCGCGGGCAGGTCGAACTGCCGGAGTCGGATCACCCCATTTTCACTTACACCGACCGCTTCGATCTGCGCCGCGATCTGGCGGCCGCCATCCAGTCGTTGCCGGACAAGTATCGCGAAGCGATAATCCTGCGCGATTTCGAGGAATTTTCGATTACCGAGATCGCCGACCGGCTGCTGCTGACGCGCCAGGCAGTGAAGAGCCGCATTCACCGCGGTCGCCAGATGGTCCAGGAGTATCTGAAGGATTGAGTTGCCCCGCGCCGCCCCAGCGCATGGCGGAGAACTCCATGAGCGCCGGTCGGTCGTGTTGACGCCATTCGGTTTCCTTCGGTCATTCGACGCATGAAAAACAAGACCACGCTCATCCGGTCACTGATTCTCGTCGGGCTGCTTGGCGTGGTAGTCGCCTTCTTCGCGCTGGGTCTGCAGCATCAGTTCAGTCTGGAGGCGCTGAAGGGCCGGCAGCACGCGCTGGATGGCTATCGCCAGGCCCATCCGGTATCCCTCGCGGCAGCCTTCTTTCTTGTGTATGTGGCGTTTGCGGCCTTTTCGCTCCCCGCCGCGACGTTGCTGACGCTCGCGGGCGGCGCCTTGTTCGGGCTGCTGGAGGGCACGTTGCTCGTATCTTTTGCCTCCAGCATCGGGGCGACACTGGCGTTCCTGGCCAGCCGCCTCGTATTCCGCGATGCCGTGCAGCAGCACTTCGGCAAACGCCTGCATGCGATCAACGAAGGCATCCGGCGCGAAGGCGGGTTGTACCTGTTCACGCTGCGGCTGGTTCCGGTGATTCCCTTCTTCGCGGTCAACCTGCTGATGGGGCTGACCATGTTGCCAACGCGCACGTTCTACCTGGTCAGTCAGGTCGGCATGCTGGCGGCGACGGTGGTCTTCGTCAATGCGGGTACGCAGTTGGCTGCGCTGCAATCCATGTCGGGTGTCCTGTCGCCCCGGATGCTCGGATCGCTTGCGCTGCTTGGCGTATTTCCGCTGCTGTCACGATGGATCGTCGCCCGCATGAAAGCCTGCCGGGCCTATGGGCGCTGGCCGAAACCGAAGCGGTTCGACCGCAACCTGGTAGTGATCGGCGCGGGTTCGGCGGGGCTGGTCAGTGCCTACATTGCCGCGACGGTGCGCGCGAAGGTCACGCTGGTCGAAGAGCAGGCGATGGGGGGCGATTGCCTCAACACCGGCTGCGTGCCGTCCAAAGCGCTGATCCATGCCGCCCGGATGGCGGCGCAGGCACGTGGTGCCGCGCGGGCCGGTGTGGAGACGGGCCAGGTGCGGATCGATTTCCGGGCGGTCATGGAGCGCGTGCGGAAGGCGGTGGCCACGGTGGTGCCGCACGATTCGATCGAGCGGTACCGTGCACTGGGTGTCGACGTGCGGCGCGGCCACGCGCGCATCGTGTCGCCCTGGGTGGTGGAAATCGACGGCGAGCCGATCAGCACGCGCGCCATCGTGATCGCTTCCGGTGCCGAGCCGCTGGTGCCTCCGATTCCAGGCCTGGCCACTTCGGGCTATCTGACCTCGGAGACGCTGTGGCAGTTGCGTGAACTGCCCCGGCATCTGCTGGTACTCGGCGGCGGGCCCATCGGTTGCGAGCTGGCGCAGGCCTTTGCGCGGCTGGGGTCGGCCGTGATCCAGGTCGAGGCCTTCGACCGTCTGCTGCTGCGCGAGGACGACGAAGTCTCCGCCTTCGTGCAGGCCCGACTGAGCGCCGATGGGGTGGACGTGCGCATCGGCCACAAGGCCGTAGCCGTCGAGCCGCTCGGCGATGGGCATGTGCTGGTGTGTGAGGCCGGAGACCAGCGCGCACAACTGTATTTCGACACGTTGCTGGTGGCGGTGGGTCGCAAACCACGCACGGCTGGCCTCGGCCTGGAGGCACTGGGCATCGCTGCCGCGCCCACGGTGCCGACCGACGCGTACCTGGCCACGCTGTATCCCAACATCCATGCCTGCGGCGATGTCGCCGGCCCGTACCAGTTCACGCACACCGCCGCGCATCAGGCCTGGTATGCCACCGTCAACGCGCTATTTGGCCAGTTTCGTCGCTTCCGCGCCGACTACTCGGTCATTCCGGCCGTCACCTTCGTCGATCCCGAGGTGGCGCGCGTCGGCATCAACGAGCGCGAGGCGCGGGAACGGGCGACCGCTTACGAAGTCACCCGCTACGAACTGGACGAGCTGGATCGCGCCATTACCGAGGATCAGGCGCACGGCTTCGTGAAAATCCTGACCCCGCCCGGCAAGGACCGCATCCTCGGCGCGACCATCGTCGGCCAGCATGCCGGCGAGATGCTGGCCGAGTTCGTGCTGGCCATGCGCCACGGGCTTGGCCTGAACAAGATCCTGGGCACCATCCACGCCTATCCGACCTGGGCGGAGGCGAACAAGTACGCCGCCGGCAACTGGAAGAAGGCGCATGCGCCCGAGCGGGTACTGGGCTGGCTGGCGCGCTATCACGCCTGGCGGCTGAAGTGAGCCTGCCGTGATGTGTCGAAGGGTCCACCTCCACATGTTCGCCGTTCCGATGCTGCCCGGCGTAGTGGCGGTGACTGAGCCGATGCCGTCGAGCGCGTCGACATCGTTGCTCCAGCGTCTTGTGGCGGCGTCGACGCGACTCGTGCAGGACACCATCGACCCGGATCGTTGGCGAATGGCCCAAGCATACTCAGTGAGGCATATCTAACGTGAACGCTGTTCTTGCTTTGTCACTGCCATCGTTTGCCCGCACCCTGCGGGAGCATGGGCTGGCGTTGCCGCGCCTGCCGCTGGAAATCCTGCAGGTCAACGTCGGCAAGCTGTGCGACCTGGCCTGCCAGCACTGCCACGTCGAGGCGGGCCCCAAACGCACTGAAATCATGCAGGCGGCAACCGTTGATCGCATCCTTGAACTGATGGCTCATGCGCCTGCGGTGCACACGCTGGATCTGACTGGCGGCGCGCCCGAGCTCAACCCGCATTTCCGCACCCTGGTGCGCGAGGCGCGCGCGCTGGGCAGGACCGTGATCGACCGTTGCAACCTGACCGTACTGTTTCGCCCGGGACAGGAGGACACCGCGGAATTCCTGGCCGCGCAGGGCGTCAAGGTGGTCGCTTCGCTGCCGTGCTACAGCAAGGCCAACGTTGAAAGGCAGCGCGGTCAGCATGTGTTCGATCCCAGCCTGCGCGCCCTGCGCCAGCTCAATGCGCTCGGCTACGGCCACGCTGGCTCCGGGCTGGAACTGGATCTGGTCTACAACCCGTTGGGCGCCAGCTTGCCCCCGGCGCAGGCGGTACTGGAGACAACCTACCGGCGCGAACTGGCCGAGCACTTCGGCATCGTGTTCAACCGCCTGTTCACCATCACCAAT
Organism: Rhodanobacter sp. FW104-R8; assembly: GCF_001617365.1. Classification (GTDB taxonomy): domain Bacteria; phylum Pseudomonadota; class Gammaproteobacteria; order Xanthomonadales; family Rhodanobacteraceae; genus Rhodanobacter. The sequence continues at coordinate 7,606 of NZ_LVJR01000028.1, read as the reverse complement.
ATGCCGATCAAGCGTTTCCTGCATCTGCTGGAACGCGAGGGTCGTTACGAAACCTACATGCACACCCTGCTCGATGCGTTCAACCCGCAGGCCGCGCCGGGCGTAATGTGCCGCAACCTGCTGTCGGTGAGCTGGGACGGCCAGTTGTACGACTGCGATTTCAACCAGGCGCTGGACCTGCCGCAGGGTGGCCGGCGGCGCAGCATCTGGGACATCGCGGGGCTGACGGACATAGAACGCGAGCCGATCGCTTTTGCCAATCATTGTTATGGCTGCACCGCCGGTGCGGGCAGCTCCTGTGGAGGATCGTTGACATGAACATGGACCTGGAACACGAAATCGGCGGCGCTGCCGAAGAGCAGCAATCGGCGGTGCGCCGCTATTACGGCGAAACCCTGCAGTCCAGCAACGACTTGCGCACCGCGGCGTGCTGCAGCATCGATGCGATACCCGTACACCTGCGCGCGATCCTGGCCCAGTTGCACCCGGAAGTACGCGACCGTTTCTACGGTTGTGGCTCGCCACTGCCGCCGGCGCTGGACGGCATGACGGTGCTGGATCTGGGGTGCGGCAGTGGTCGCGATGCTTACCTGATGTCGAAGCTGGTCGGCGAGCGGGGTCATGTCATCGGCGTCGACATGACGGCGCAGCAGCTGGTCGTCGCCGAGCGGCATCGCGACTTTCACGCGCAGGCCTTTGGACATGCCCGTTCCAATGTCACGTTTCGTCTGGGCGATCTGACCGACCTCGCGGCAATCGGCGTTGCTGACGCGTCGGTCGATGTGGTGGTATCCAATTGCGTGCTGAACCTGGTGCCGGACAAGCGCCGCGCATTTGCCGAGATCCTGCGTGTGCTCAAACCCGGCGGCGAGCTGTATTTCTCCGACGTCTACAGCGACCGCCGGCTGCCGCGCGAGCTGCTGGCCGATCCGGTATTGCTCGGTGAATGCCTGGCCGGCGCGCTGTACGTGGAGGATTTTCGCCGCCTGCTGGGCGAACTCGGCGTGGCCGACGCACGGGTGTGCGTGCGCAGCCCGATCGCACTGACCGACGAGGCGATCGAGCAAAAGATCGGTTTTGCCCATTTCGAGTCGATCACCTGGCGGGTTTTCAAGCTGTCGCTGGAGGATCGCTGCGAGGACTACGGCCAGTCTGCGACCTACCTCGGCACAATACCGGCGCATCCGCACCGGTTCGCGCTGGACGACCATCACCTGTTCGAAAGCGGCAAGCCGTTGCGGGTCTGCGGCAACAGTGCCGACATGCTGGCCGGCAGTCGTTACGCGGCCCATTTCCGCATCGACGGCAACAAGCGCCGGCACTTCGGCCTGTTCGACTGCGCACCGGCCGCGTCAGCGAACACATCGACCTGTTGCTGACGCGATGCCGATGAACACTCGTCATCGCGGTGATCGACGCTCGCTGTCGGTGGTGGTGCCGTTGGCCCCCGGGGAGACCGAGTGGCAGGGCCTGCTGCTGCAGCTGGCGGCCTTGCCGGCCGGCAGTGAAGTGATCGTGGTGTGCGCCGACGACGAATCCCGGCCGCCGCCGAAAAGCTGGCCTGCACGGCTACGCTATCGCGAGTGTCGTACCGCACCGGGCCGCGCGCGGCAGCAGAATCTGGGCGCGCGCCTGGCCAGTGGCTACTGGTTATGGTTCCTGCATGCCGATTCTCGCCTGCGCTCCGACACGCTATGCGAACTGCAACGGTTCATGGCCGAGGATGCCGACGCGCTGGGCTGGTTCAAGTTGGCCTTTCGCCGCGATGGCCCACGGTGGACCGTATTGAACGCCATCGGCGCGAATTGTCGTGCCCGCTGGCTCGGACTCCCGTTCGGCGACCAGGGGCTGGTATTGCCCCGGCATCGGTTTCAGGCCCTGCATGGGTTCGATGAGCTGGCCCGCTATGGCGAAGATCACCTGCTGGTATGGGCAGCACGCCATGCTGCCATCCCGTTGCGCCGGATTCCCGCCTCACTGGAAACCAGCGCGCGCAAATACGCCCGGCAAGGTTGGCTGTCCACCACCCTCAGGCACTGGCGGCTGACTGCGGCCCAGGCATGGCCGGCATGGCGCGAGCTGCGCAGAAGGCGGGCATGACACCGGCGCTGGCCATTTTCGTCAAGACGCCCGGGTTCTCGCCGGTGAAGACGCGCCTGGCCGCCACGATCGGCGCGGCGCAAGCCACGCATTTTCATCGGCTGGCTGCTGCAGCCACGGCTGCCGTGGCGCGCAGTTGCCGGCCGGCGCTGGTTCCGTATTGGGCGGTTGCCGAAATCGAACCGGCGGCGCACCGGATGTGGTCGGGTTTTGCGCATGTCTGGCAGGGAGAGGGCGGCCTTGGCGAACGCCTGCACCATGTCTATAGCGAGCTCCAGGCTCGCCACGGGCGCGTACTGCTGATTGGCGCCGATGCGCCGCAGCTGACGCCGGCCTTGCTCGGGCGTGCGCTGGCCGTACTGAATGCCGGGGACAGTCCGTTCGTGCTGGGCGATGCCGCTGACGGCGGTTTCTGGCTATTCGGCGGCCGCGAACCAGTCGACCGCAACGCCTGGCTCAGCGTGCTCTATTCACGGCCGGATACCGCCATGCAGTTGCGCGATGCATTGGCGGCGCGCGGCCATCTCGGCACTTTGCCCATGCTCGCGGATACCGACGACGCAGCGGATTTGCCCGTACTGATCCAGGCACTGGCGGCGCTGCCCGACCTGCTGCCGGCACAGCGCACGCTGCACGCCTGGCTGCTCGCCATCACAGATGAAACCTCGTTGGCGGGAGTCCATGCATGACCGTTGCCCTGTTCATTACCGTACTGCTGCTGGCCGCGACCAACGGCGCCAACGACAACTTCAAGGGCGTAGCCACCTTGTATGGCAGCCGCACCGTGGGTTATTGGGCCAGCCTTGGTTGGGCCAGTATCACCACGCTGGCTGGTTCGTTGGGTTCGCTCTACCTCGCCCAGACGCTGCTCAAGACATTTACGGGTGTCGGCTTGGTATCCCCCGACATCGCCGCGCAAACCGGCTTCGCCTTCGCGGTAGCAGGCGGTGCCGGCCTGACCATCACACTGGCATCCTGGCGCGGACTGCCCATCTCGACCACGCATGCGTTGATCGGTGCGATGAGCGGTGCCGGCCTGGTCGCCGCCGGGATGGACGTGCATTTCGCCTCGTTGGGCAAGAGTTTCCTGCTCCCGTTGCTGGCCAGTCCGCTGATCGCAATCGTTCCCGCGTTCCTCATCGCTCCGCTGACGCGCTGGCTGGCGGCACACGCGGCGAAGAAACGTGTCGATTGCCTGTGCGTCGAGCAGGGCGCGATCACCACATCCGAAGGCGTGATGGTGCGGGACACAGTCGTTCTGCGTGCCGGAAGCACGACGGAATGCGTCAACGACGGCACGCGCGTCTTCGTGCGCTTCGATGCCACCGGGGTGGTCAACGCGCTGCATTTCCTTCTCGCGGGCGCCGTAGGCTTCGCTCGCGGGCTCAACGACACACCGAAGATTGCCGCCCTGTTGCTGCCCATCGCATTGCTCGACAGCCACACGGCAGTGTTTGCCGTGGCGATCGCGATGCTGTTGGGGGGCCTGCTCGGCGCACGCAGGGTGGCTCGTACCATGAGCGACAAGATCACCCATCTGGACCTTGGCGCTTCGCTCGCGGCGAGCATGACGACCAGCCTGCTGGTCAGCACGGCGAGCTTCAATGGCCTGCCGGTATCAACCACGCATGTCGCCGTTGGTGCATTGGCCGGCGCGGGGGCCAGCGGGCCGAGCGGGGTGAATCGCAAGGTGGTTGCCGGTATCGCGCTCGCATGGGTGGTCACCTTGCCGAGCGGAGCCCTGTTCGGCGCGCTCCTCTATATGTGGGTGCGATAAACGCACTGGGCGCGTCGGTCGCGGGAGACGCTTTCAGCGTTGCCATGAAGCGGCTGTCGCTCGGCTCCGACTGCGCGTGGGGACACACAGCCGGAACCGGGACATGCGCCCTACTTCATATCTTGGCCTTGAAGCCGATGAAGTACGTGCGTCCCACGACATCGTAGGTCGCTGCATCCGTCAGCAGTGGTGCGCCCGCGATCCGCGGCGGGGCCTTGTCGGTCAGGTTTGTAACGCCCGCTGTGAGCATGATGTTGTGCGTCGCCTGCCAGTGAGCATCCAGGTCGAAGTAGTTGTAGGCCGGCACGCCCGGATAGCCGCTACCTGCACCGCCCATCAGGTCGGCCATCCCAGAGATGTAGCGCCAGTGCAGCGCCGCCGATACCGGCCCAATGGAGTAACCGAACGTCGTGTTCGCCTTCCACCTCGGATGCGACAGATCGGAGATGCTCGAGCCATCGGCGGCCAACGCCGTACTGGTATCGGCGATCGAGCCCGCGTAGTTGCTGGCCGCAACGCCGGGCACGCCGGAGATCGTCAGCGAGTGCACGTACGATAGGAACGTCTGCAGCTTCACCCGGCCACCGAGGGGTAGCCCCAGATCATGCAGCGGGAACCCCCAGTGAGCCTCCATGTCCACGCCTGTCGTGACATACGAACCGATGTTCTCCGAGGACTCCCGGCCAAGCGTGATAGCTCCGGTGTTCGGATCACGCGTGATCCGCTGGCAGAAGGCGTTGCTCTCCGAGTAGATCGGATTGGAGTTGTTTGCGTTGTAGCAGTTCTGCAGGACCGTATCGAGGGTCACGCCCGCGATCGCGCCCTTGATCGAGGTGTGGTAGTAGTCAAGGGACATGCCGATGTCACGCGCCATCGGCGCCTCGAAGTGCGGCGTCAGCACCCAGCCCAACGTGTAGGTATCGGACTTCTCCGGCTGCAGGCCGGTGTTGCCGGTGATGATGCCGTTCGCCGAATTGAGACCGTAGGTGAACGACGGATACACCGACGCGGGCACGCCCTGCGCCTGGCACAGTGCCGCCACCTGGCCGGCGTTCGGACCGCTGCGCTGCAGACTGCCGACTTCGCATGGATCGCCATTGATGCTGTCTTGCGCCTGCACGGTCGGGTTGTACAGCTCCTGCAGGCTTGGCGCGCGAATCGCGCGGTTGAACCCTCCACGAAACATCAACGCATCGTCAACCTGCCAGCGCAGACTCGCCTTCCAGGTGTTCTCGCCGCCGAACAGATCGTAATGCGAATAACGTTCGCCGAGGTCGAGCGAAAGGTTCTTCACGAACGGCTTTTCGCTCAGCAGCGGCACACTCAGCTCGCCGAACACCTCGCCCACATTCATCGAGCCACCCGTCGAACCGATCAGGTCGTATGACGGGGAAATGATGTCCGGAGGGATCGGCGAAGGCATCACGTTGAACGCCGGATTCAGAGCCGAATCGGCCTGGTAGTTGAACCGGTCAGCGCGGTAATCGACGCCGAATGCGGCCTCAACAGTCCCTGCCCACAGGTCCCCGAGGTCCCCGCTGACGGTGCCCTGGAAGTAATCCTGCGTGAGCACCATGTTGTTATGCGCGGTGCCCGTGACGTACGCCAGACAGCCGGGACTCAGCTGGTGGTTACCGAGTGGATTCCAGGCGTAACCGACGCAGTTGTTGCCATTGGAACCAACGTAGTTCGCCGTGCCGTACAAGACATTCTCGAGCGCCGGCAGATTGACGTTGTTCTGCTGATCGTTGTTGAAGTTGGTCTGGCCGTACGACGCGAACGCGTTCCACTTCCAGCTCGACCAGCCGAACCAGCCATTAAGTCCGGCGGTCAGCTGGTAGTTGTTGTAACGGAAGCTCTCGATGCGCGGCCCGAGCCCGGTCAACCAGGCTTCCATCTCGAGCGGCCCGGTGCTCGGGGAGCCGCCAGCGGTCGTCGCGGTGCGGGCATTGAGTAGGGACATCAGCGCCGCATTGCCCGTCACGAATGGATTGTTCTGCGGCACGTAGACGAACTTGCCAGGACCGGCGAACGCAGGGCCGTTGTTATCCGTGGCAGTCGATCTCATGAAGTTTATCTGCGCATAGGCCTCAAGGCCTTCGTTGATTTTGTAGGTGACCTTCGAGAACAGATTGAGGCGATGCGACGGGACCTGCACGAAGAAGTATTTCCCGAGGTAGTTCTTGATCGTCGTGCAGTTCGGGGAAATCGCGAGCCCCGGGATCTTGCCCACCGGCCCTTGGTAGTTCTGCACGCAGTTGCCCGGGGCGCGCGTGGTGAACAGGGTGCCGTTACTATTCAGACCGATGTAGCCACCGTAGTTGCCGGTGCCGGCGATCGGCGTCGTGCCCGGGTAGCCGGCCAGGATGGCGTTGACCGCGGAAACCGGAATATTTCCACCAAGCTCGCCGGCGCTGAAGATACCTTCCGGCGCGCGCGGCACGGCACGATTGAAATTCAAGGGGTCGGAAAAGAAGGTGCGGTCCGCACCGGTGATCGCATCGCGCTGGTTGTACTCGAGGTCGATGACCGCGTTGCCCTTGTTGTCCGCGAACTTGCTGCCCATGAGGACGCTGGCGCTGTTTTCCTGGCCACCGCCTTTGGTGCTCCCCCCAGTCTGGGCGGAGAGCTGGATGCCCTGGAAGTCCTGACGCAGGCGGAAGTTGACGACACCTGCTACGGCGTCCGAGCCGTACGTGGCCGAGGCGCCGCCGGTGATCACGTCGACGTTCTCGAGCAGCGCCATCGGAATCAAGTTCAGGTCGACGGCGCCGTTCGGGTTGGTCGGCACCAGGCGCTGCCCGTCGAGCAGTACCAAGGTGCGCTCGGCGCCGAGGCCGCGCAGGTCGGCGTAGGACTGGCCGCCCTGAAAGCCGGTGGCACCCTGTACGTCGCCGACCTCGCTCTGGCCCTGTGCGGCCGCGAACTGCGGCATCCGGCCGATCGCCGAATCGAGCGAGACCTGGCCGGCGGCGGCGATCTGGTCGATGCCGATCGTCGCCAGCGGGCTGGAAGATTCTTCGCTGCGGCTGTGGACCTGGATCAGGCTACCGGTGACCGTGACGGCTTCTAGCCGCTTGACTTTTGGCTGCTCGACGGGCGGCGCGACCGAGCCCGCCGCAGCGGGCGGCTGCGCGGCATCGGCAGCCTGAGGGACCGTCCCGCCCGCGGCCGCGGCGGCCAGGGAATCGCTGGTGAGGTCCGCGGCGTGCGCAGCGGCGGCGGTGGCCATGAGCCCCGCCACGATCATGAATATGGCGCGCGCGAGCGGCCGTTGTAGGAATGGTCGGGTGTGGGTACCCATACCCGATAGCGACTCTGGATCATCCACGAACTTAGGCACCGAGACAGACCGTGACGAAAATGCCGTCACAACCGGCAGCATCGCAGATGCGACGGTATGCTTGCTTTTCATGATTTAACCCCTTCCACGGTATGTCCGAATGGTTCCAGACGGGACACTACGATCAAAGATTCCGGTCGCCCGACAACGACAATCTGCTCCCCCGGTAACTTCGACTACACGAAACCAGTCGCCACCTAATAGCCGCTCGACCTAAAAGCAACCTGAAAATAAAATGAATTTTCGTTAAGGGAATTCGCCGGCATCCCATTTCGGGGCATCTTGATTTTTGTGCAATTTGTGGCGACCTGGCAGGCTGTTGAGAAGCACCGTCCTGCGTCAGACTTCATAGCCATGATCTATGGATGGTCGGCTTTGCGGCAGCC
>NZ_LVJR01000027.1 GCF_001617365.1 Rhodanobacter sp. FW104-R8 | reverse complement strand
TGAGGCGGGGCGATCAGGCCGCGCAGCGGGCTAGGTCATGGATGACCTCGCCTTTTCGCACGGGCAGGAGGCCCGCTCGAAAAGCCCGGCCCCGGCTCACGGACTTGCCGCCCATGGATGGGTGGCAAGCGCCAAGCGGGGTGCTCTTTCTCTTTGGTTACTTTCTCTTTGAGCACGCAAAGAGAAAGTAACTCGGGCGCCAACGGCGCACGAAAGCTCTTCATTCCAAGGGAAGCGCAGGCGACTACTTCGCCGCCCGGTCGAACCGGCGGATGAAGTCGCGCACCTGCGGGTAGACCTTCTCGCGCCAGCGGCGGCCGCTGAAGATGCCGTAGTGGCCGGCGCCTTCGATCACCTTGTGCGCGCGGCGCCCGGCCGGGATGCTGCTGCACAGCTCGTGCGCGGCCTCGGTCTGGCCGAGGCCGGAGATGTCGTCCAGCTCGCCCTCGATGGTGAACAGGGCGGTGCGCTCGATGGCGGCCGGGTTCACCCGTTCGCCGGCCACGTCCCACAGGCCGAGCGGCAGCAGGAACTGCTGGAACACCTTGTCGATCGTGTCGAGGTAGAACTCGGCCGGCATGTCGAGCACGGCGTTGTACTCGTCGTAGAACTTGCGGTGCGATTCGGCGTCGTCGAGGTCGCCGCGCAGCAGGTCCTGGTAGAAATCCCAGTGCGAGTTGAGGTGGCGGCCCGGGTTCATCGCGATGAACCCGGCGTGCTGCAGGAAGCCGGGATAGACCTCGCGGCCGCGGCCGGGATAGTTCGGCGGCACGGTATGGATCACGTTGCCCTTGAACCAGGACAGCGGCTGGGTGGTGGCCAGGTTGTTGACGCTGGTGGGGCTGCAGCGCGGGTCGATCGGGCCGCCCATCATGGTCATGCTGCGCGGCGTGGCTTCGCCGCGCGCGGCCATCAGCGCCACCGCCGCCAGCACCGGCACGGTCGGCTGGCACACCGAGATCACGTGCAGGGTGGACGCGCCGATGTGGCGGATGAATTCCTCGACGCAGGCGACGTAGTCGTCCAGCCCGAACGGACCGGCCGCGGCCGGCACCATGCGCGCGTCGACCCAGTCGGTGATGTACACCTTGTGGTCGCGCAGCAGCGTGCGCACGGTGTCGCGCAGCAGCGTGGCGTGGTGGCCGGACAGCGGCGCCACCACCAGCACCACCGGATCGTTCTTCATCTTCTCGATGGTGGACGGATCGTCGCTGAAGCGCTTAAAGCGCTTCAGCTGGCAGAACGGCTTGTCCAGCGCGACCCGCTCGATCACCGCGATCTCGTGGTCGTGCGCGGTGGCGGTGTGGATGCCGAAGGCGGGCTTCTCGTAATCCTTGCCGAGGCGATGGATCAGCTCGTAGCCGGCGGCCATCCGCTGGGCGCCGGGCATCTGCGCGAACGGGCTGCTGGTGTCGTTGAGCATGCGCGCGCCGGCTTGCGCGAAATGGCTCAGCGGGCCGAGGAACGCGCGTTGCCATTCGTGGATCTGGTAGAGCATCGGAGTGGGTTGGCCGCAGGCGGAAGCGGACATCTTAGCGCCGTTTCCGCCGAGCGTGTTGCGCTGCCGCAACCACGGTGCCCAACCGGATCAGTAGCTTGGCGCGACCGTCGGGCAATAACTGCAGCACAGCAGCACCTCGTCGACCCCATCCGTATCGCCGAGGCCGGCGCGCCATTGCAGCGGTTTCTGGAAATGCAGGCCGAGCGGCATGATCACCCGGTTGTACCACCACATCGCGCGCTCGCGCTGGTGGCTGAGGTACCACTGGCCGAGTTCGAGCAGGCGCGAGGACTTCGGCTGCATGCCGTAGACCGCGCTGCGTTCGATGCTGAAGCCGTGCCGGGCGAGCCGGGCCACGACCTGCGCGGGCTCGTAGCGGCGGCAGTGGCCGACGAAATCGTCGAACGCGGTCCACGCCGCCGGATGCAGCGGCACCGACAGCAGCACGCTGGCGCCTGGCGCGGCCACGCGTGCCAGCTCGGCCAGCGCGCCGTCGTCGTCGGCGACGTGCTCGAGAATGTCGAACGCGCAGACCAGGTCGAAGCTGGCGTCGGCGCAGGGCAGCGCGCCGATCATGCCGTGCACCGCCCCGGCACCGCTGGCGTGCAGGCGGCGCAGGGCGGCATGGCTGAGGTCGACGAAGCAGGTGCCGTGCAGCGGCAGGCGCGGGCGCAGGCCGGGCGCCACCTCCAGCCGGCGCGGCGCGGCGGCGGACAGCTCGCGCAGCAGCGGCCAGGTGTTGAAGCGTTCCGGCCCGACCAGTCGCGCGTGCGCCCACAGCGACTCGTAGAAGCCGCGATTGGCGCGGACCAGTTCGGCGTCGCTGCGGCTTTCGGCGCGGGATGGCTGGGACATCGGCGGATTGAACCCGGTCTGCGCTGAGCCTGGCGTGAAGCGCGGCCCGGGGCGCAGCACTCAGCCCAGCAGGCGGATCTCGGTGCCGGCGGCGATATCGTGCAGCGCGCGCCGGCGCGGATCGAACAAGGCCACGGCGAACCAGCCGGCCCACACCGCCAGCAGCGTCCACAGCGTCACGCGCAAGCCGGCTACCGGCGCCAGCAGCAACACCACCAGCGGCGCGGCCGCCACCAGCACGCGGATCAGCGCCTGCTGCAGCGACGGCGCGCCGCCATCGTCGCGGGTGAGCCGGATGCGCCACGGCCGCATGCCCAGGGTCTGCCCGCCGCGCCGCCACGAGCTGATGAAATACGCCGCCACCACCACGCCCTGCAGCGCCTGGTACCACGCCGGCACCACTGTCGTCGCGCCCGTGCGGATCAGCGTGCCGCCGGTGGCCAGCTGGCACAGCAGGCCCACCACCATCACGATCGCCACCACGATCAGCAGGTCGTAGACCAATGCCAGCAGGCGGCGCCACGGCGGGCAGGGGGTGTCGGTGGTGGCGGGATTCGGCGGCATCGTGGGTCGATCGCTTGCGTAGTGCGCGCGCAATGGCCAGCATCGTGCGCATGAGGAAGGAGGAAGACCGCGCCAGTATCGCCGAAGCCGACCAGCGCAGCATCGCCGCGTTCGCGGAGCGCGTGTGGTCGGAGGACGGCCTGGCCGACCGCACGCTGGAAGCCTACCGCCGCGACCTCGAGGCGCTGGCGCTGTGGCTGGCCGGCCGCGGGCGCGGGCTGCGCACGGCGCGGCGTGAGGACATCTCCGCGTACCACGGCGCGCGGCCAGCGGCGGTGCGCTCGATCGCGCGGCGGCAGTCGGCTTTCCGCCGCTACTACGCGTTCCTCGCCCGCAGCGAGCCGGGCTTCGCCGACCCGACCTTGCTGATCGAGCGCCCGAAGCTGCCGCGCAGCCTGCCCAAGGCACTGGCCGAACGCGAGATCGAGGGCCTGTTGACCGCGCCCGATGCCACCACCCTGGGCCTGCGCGATCGCGCCATGCTGGAGCTGATGTATGCCTCCGGCCTGCGCGTGTCCGAACTGGTGGAGTTGCCGCTGGCCGCGCTGAACCCGCGCCAGGGCGTGTTGCGGGTCACCGGCAAGGGCGGCAAGGACCGGCTGGTGCCGGTCGGCGAGGAAGCGCTGGCGCGCCTCGGCGCCTACCTGGCCGACGCACGGCCGGTGCTGGCGAAAGGCCGCCAGCCAGCGGCGCTGTTCCTCAGCAAGCGCGGCGAAGGCATGACCCGGCAGATGTTCTGGACCCTGGTGAAGCGCTACGCGCTGAAAGTCGGGATCAACCCGAAACGCATCTCGCCGCACGTGCTGCGCCACTCCTTCGCCACCCACCTGCTCAACCACGGCGCCGACCTGCGCGCGCTGCAGATGCTGCTCGGCCACAGTTCGCTCAGCACCACCCAGATCTACACCTTGGTGGCGAAGGAAGGCTTGAAGCGGCTGCACGCGCAGCATCATCCGCGGGGGTGACAAGAGTCCGGCGAATCAGGTCTTCGCCACACGTTTCCCGCCGGGTACGGGAGCGCAGCGACAGGGGCCAGCGCCTTACACCTCTGCCCACATCCGCAGCAGGTTCGCGTGCGACTTGCTGACGGCGTCGAACGTGGCGCTCTTGCCTTCGCGGCCGAAGATCTGCCGCTTGGCGTTGTCCAGGTCCCACAGCAGCTCGCGCTTGGCGGTGTCGCGCACCTGGCTCTGCACCCAGATGATGGCGGCGTGGCGCGCGCCCTGGGTCACCGGGGTGACGTGGTGCAGGGAGTTGGCCGGGTAGGCGATGGCGGAGCCGGCGTCCAGCTTGAACCCGTATTCCACGCCGTTGCTCTCCACCACCAGGTCGCCGCCGGCGTAGCTCTTGGCGTCGGACAGGAAGATCGTGATCGCCACGTCGGTGCGCACCGCGCTGCCGAGGCCGCCCATCACCGGGGCGTCGACGTGCGGGCCGTATTGCATGCCGACGTCATAGCGGTTGAACAGCACCTGTGTGGTCGCAGCCGGCAGGATCGAGGTCTGCAGCATCGCATTGCGCAGGAAGGCGCCGCGCACGATGTCCTGCAGCCGGACCGGGCTTTCGGTGTTGATGGCGACCTGCAGGTTCTTCTTCACCTCGCGCGCCGACCAGCCGGCCGTGCTGGCGCCGTCGACGAACGAGGCGCCCTGGAGTTCGCCGCGTATCACGCCGAGTTCTTCGGGGGTCAGCACGTTGGGAGCGCAAATGATCACGGGGATTCCGCCGGGCGATTCAGGCTGTTGGGAGGGGCGTGCGCGGTCAGGTTGTTTCGCCGGGCCGTTTCAGGCCGCTGCGTCGCGGAAATCTACCATCGAACCGGGGCGCCGATCATCGGTTTCTGCGGCAACGCGCACCGAATGGCGTTCAGCCGCCTGTGCGAGAATGCGTGCCTGCCGCCGGCGAACGCGCCGGCCATGGATCGAACGAGGTTGGTGATGCTGAAGAAACTGTTGCTGGCGCTGTGCATCGGCGGGCTGTCCCTGACCGCCTGTGCCGCCGAAAACGATGCGGCGCCGGTCGTCAGCCAAGCGGTGACGCCGGCGGCGCAGCAGATGGTGCGCCAGGCGATCCATAGCCTGGCGGCGAACGTGCAGGTCGATTCGATCGAGCCGGCGCCGATGCCGGGCTTCTACCAGGTGATCGCCGCCGGCCAGTTGCTCTACGTCAGCACCGACGGCAAATACGCGATGCACGGCGACGTGATCGACCTGGGCCGCAAGCAGAACGTCAGCGACAGCGCCTGGGCACGCTTCCGCAAGGCCGAGCTGGCCAAGGTGCCGGCGTCCGAACGCATCGTGTTCGCGCCGCCGAACCCGAAGTACACGGTGACCGTGTTCACCGACGTCAATTGCGGCTTCTGCCGCGCGCTGCACGAGCACGTGGCCGCGTTCAACAAGGAAGGCATCGCGGTGGAATACCTGGCGTGGCCGCGCGAAGGCGTGGTGACCACCGCCGGCCGGCCCACACCGACCTATACCGAGATGGTCTCGGTGTGGTGCGCCAAGGACCGCAAGGCCGCGTTCACCGCCGCGAAGGAAGGCCATGCCCCCGCGCCGGCGACCTGCACCAACCCGGTCAAGGACCAGTTCGAGCTGGGCGTGAAGCTGGGCGTCAGCGGCACCCCGTCGATCTACGGCCCGGACGGCCGCGTGCTGGGCGGCTACGTGACCCCCGAGCAGCTCTTGCAGGCGCTGAAGCAGGGCGGCTGAGGCCGCGCGGCCGCGCTCCCGACCCGGCGGGGCGGCACGCGCAGGGAGCGCCTATGCCGTATTGCAGCATAGGGTAGAATAGGCGTTTCCTTCGCACGGTTTCGTTCCCCGCATGATCGTACTCGACGGGCAGAACGCCCTCTCGCCGTTCCGTCTCGAACGCCTCAATGCCCGCCTCGATGCCCTGCATCGGGGCGTTCGCGTGCAGGCTTCATGGTTCGTCTACTTCATCGATGCCGAGACGGCGCCCGAGGGAGCGCTGCGCCAGCGCCTGCTGGCCGTGCTGGAGGCGAAGGACGTCATTGCGCCGGAGCCGGCCACGCTGTGGGTGGTGCCGCGGCTGGGCACGATCTCGCCGTGGTCGAGCAAGGCCACCGACATCCTGCATGGCGCCGGCTTCGACGTGCGCCGGGTCGAGCGCGGCCTGGCCTGGCTGGTGGCCGGCCTGCCGCCGGCCGGCGCGCCGGACCATGCGGCGATCATGGCGGTGCTGCACGACGCGATGACGCAGTCGGTGCTGCAGCGGATCGAGGACGCGCAGGGCCTGTTCCTGGCCGGCTCGCCCGGCGAGCTGGTGCACGTGGCGCTCGGCGCCGACCCGCGCGGCGCGCTGGCCGCGGCGAATGCGCGGCTGGGCCTGGCGCTGGCCGACGACGAGATCGAGTATCTGGCCGACCGCTATGCCGAGCTCGGCCGCGACCCCACCGACGCCGAACTGTTCATGTTCGCCCAGGCGAACTCCGAGCATTGCCGGCACAAGGTGTTCAACGCCAGCTGGACGGTGGACGGCGTGGAACAGGACAAGAGCCTGTTCGGCATGATCAAGCACACCCACCAGCATGCGCCCGCGCATACGCTGTCCGCCTATTCGGACAACGCGGCGGTGATCGAGGGCAGCACCGGCCGGCGCTTCTTCGCCGACCCGGCCGATGGCGTGTGGCGCGACCACGAGGAGCGCATCGATTACGCGATCAAGGTGGAGACGCACAACCACCCCACCGCGATCGCGCCGTGGCCCGGCGCCGCCACCGGCGCCGGCGGCGAGATCCGCGACGAGGGCGCGACCGGCCGCGGCGGCAAGCCGAAGGCCGGGCTCACCGGCTTCTCCGTCTCCGACCTGCGCATTCCCGGCCTGCCGCGGCCGTGGGAAGTGGACCGCCCGCTGCCGCCGCGGATGGCCAGCGCGTTCGAGATCATGCGCGACGGCCCGCTCGGCGCCGCCGCGTTCAACAACGAATTCGGCCGGCCCTGCCTGGGCGGCTACTTCCGCAGCTACGAGCACGAGACCGGCGAAGCCGGCCTGCGCCGCGGCTACGACAAGCCGATCATGCTGGCCGGCGGGCTGGCCAACCTGCGCCCCGGCCACGTGCTGAAGCATGCGGTGCAGCCGGGCAACAAGGTGATCGTGTTGGGCGGCCCGGCGATGCTGATCGGGTTGGGCGGCGGTGCGGCCTCGTCGGTGGCGTCCGGCGCGTCGAGCGAGGAGCTGGACTTCGCCTCGGTGCAGCGCGACAACGCCGAGATGGAGCGGCGCTGCCAGGAAGTGATCGACGCCTGCTGGCGCTGCGGCGACGCCAACCCGATCGTCAGCGTCCACGACGTCGGCGCCGGCGGCCTGTCCAACGCGATCCCCGAACTGCTCAACGACGCCGGCGTCGGTGGCGTGATCGACCTGTCGAAGATCCCCTGCGACGACCCGTCGCTGTCGCCGATGCAGGTGTGGAGCAACGAATCGCAGGAACGCTATGTGCTGGCGATCGCGCCGGCGGACCTGCCGGCGTTCGAGGCGATGTGCCGGCGCGAACGCTGCCCGCACGCCGTGGTCGGCGAGGCTACCGCCGAGCGCCGCCTGCTGGTGACCGACCCGCGCCGCGAGCTGACCGTGATCGACCTGCCGATGGACGTGCTGTTCGGCAAGCCGCCGCGGATGCATCGCGACGCCAGCCGGCACAAGCCGCGCGTGGACCTGCTGCCCGACCTCACCGGCATCGGCATGGACGAGGCGCTGCTGCGCGTGCTGCGGCTGCCGACGGTAGGCAGCAAGAGCTTCCTGATCACCATCGGCGACCGCACCGTCGGCGGCCTCAACCACCGCGACCCGATGGTCGGCCCGTGGCAGGTACCGGTGGCCGATTGCGCAGTGACCATGGTCGACTTCGACGGCTACGCCGGCGAGGCGATGGCGATGGCCGAGCGTGCGCCGGTGGCGCTGCTCTCCAGCGCCGACGCGGCGCGGCTGGCCGTGGGCGAGGCGATCACCAACCTGGCCGCCGCGCCGATCGCCAGCCTCGGCGAGGTCCGCCTGTCGGCGAACTGGATGGCCGCGGTCAACCATCCCGGCGAGGATGCCGCGCTGTTCGACGCGGTGCACGCGGTCGGCATGGAGCTGTGCCCCGCGCTGGACATCTCGATCCCGGTCGGCAAGGACTCGCTGTCGATGCAGACCGTGTGGCAGGACGGCGCCACCGCGCAGCGCACGGTGGCGCCGGTGTCGCTGGCGATCACCGGCTTCGCCCGCGTCGACGACGTGCGGCGCACGCTCACCCCGCAGCTGCGGCTCCACCGCGGCGACTCCGCGCTGTGGCTGATCGACCTGGGCGCCGGGCGCAGCCGCCTCGGCGGCTCCGCGCTGACCCAGGTGTTCGGCCGTTCGGGCGGCGTGCCGCCGAACCTGGACGACGCCCGGCGGCTGAAGGCGCTGTTCGAGCTGATCCAGGAGGCGAATGCGAACGGCCTGCTGCTGGCCTACCACGACCGCTCCGACGGCGGCGTGCTGATCACCCTGCTGGAGATGGCGTTCGCCGGCCACTGCGGCCTGGAGATCCATCTGGACGGCTGGGCCGAAGCGGCCCTGCGCGCGCTGTTCAACGAGGAACTCGGCGCGGTGGTCCAGGTGGCCGAGGCGAACCGCGAGGCGTTCGAGGCGCTGGTGGTCAAGCACGGCCTGGCCGGCATCTGCCACCGCATCGGCCGGCCCAAGGAGAAGCTGGGCATCAAGCTGTTCCTCGGCGACGAGACCCTGTTCAAGTGGAACTGGAGCGTGCTGTTCAGGGCGTGGAACGAAACCAGCCACGCGATGCAGCGCCTGCGCGACAACCCGCAGAGCGCCGACGCCGAACTGGAATGGCGGCTGGACGACGCCGATCCGGGGATCAGCCCGAAGCTCACCTTCGATCCGGCGCAGGACGTCGCCGCGCCGTTCATCGGCACGGGAGCGCGGCCGCGCATCGCGGTGCTGCGCGAGCAGGGCGTCAACGGCCAGGTCGAGATGTCGGCCGCGTTCACTCGCGCCGGCTTCGACGCGGTCGACGTGCACATGTCCGATCTGGCCAGCGGGCGCGCGAAGCTGGCCGACTTCCGCGGCTTCGCGGCCTGCGGCGGCTTCTCCTATGGCGACGTGCTGGGCGCGGGCCGCGGCTGGGCCACCTCGATCCTGTACAACGACATGCTGCGCGAACAGTTCGCGGCGTTCTTCGCCGACGAGGCGAAGTTCGCGCTGGGCGTGTGCAACGGCTGCCAGATGATGTCGCAGCTGAAGGAGATCATCCCCGGCGCGCAACACTGGCCGAAGTTCCTGCGCAACGCGTCGGAGCAGTACGAGTCGCGCCTGGCCACGCTGGAAGTGCTCGATTCGCCGAGCCTCTTCTTCAAGGGCATGGCCGGTTCGCGCATTCCGGTGGCGGTGGCGCATGGCGAGGGCCGGGTCAGCTTCCCGCATGCCTGCAGCCCGTCGAAGTCGAACGGCGCGGTGCGCTTCGTCGACAACCGTGGCAAGCCGACCGAGAACTTCCCGCTCAACCCCAACGGCTCGCCCGGCGGCCTGGCCGGCTTCACCGCCGCCGACGGCCGCGTGACGATCCTGATGCCGCATCCCGAGCGGGTGTTCCGCAGCGTGCAGCTGAGCTGGCACCCGCAGCAGTGGGGCGAGGATTCACCGTGGATGCGCATGTTCCGCAACGCCCGCGCGTGGTGCGGCTGATCGCCCATTGTCCCGCAGGGCGCTGAGCGATGGCCCGGCGCCGCGGGCCGCCATGGCGTGCCGTGCTGTCGCGGGCGGCCTGGCTGGTCCTGCTGGCCGTGCTGCCGTGGTGGCTCGGACTGCCATGGCTGCTGGCGCTGGCGGCGAGTGTCGTGCTGCTGCAGCACCGGCTGGCGGACCGCCATGCCGCGCTGATCCGCCGCGGCATGCGCTGGGGGCTGCCCGGCGTGCTGTTCGCGCTGCAGCGGGCGTGGGGCGGCGACGCGTTCGCCTTGGGTGCGGCCCTGCTGGGTGCGCTGGCCGGCTACACCCTGCTGGCCGGGCTGGAGGCATGGCTCGATCGCGGCGTGCGCCGCGCGCCGCCGGCGGCGCCCTCTGCCGAATGGCCCGAGCTGGCGATGGCGCCGATCGGCCCGCCCGCGGAAATCATCGAACTGCAGCCGGTGCAATGGCTGGCGGCAGCCGGCGAGCTGCCCGATCCGCTGGGTGGCCACGTGGTCTATCGCACGGGATGCTATCGGTTCGCGGCGGGAAACCGCATCGACGATGTCGGTCCGCAGGCCGCCTTCAGCCCCTGCGGCCGCTGGTTCGCCGCGCGCCTGCGCCGCGACCGCGGCGTGCTGTTGTGGGATCGCCGGCGCGAGCGGCAACACTGGCTACACGGCTGGCAACTCGTCGGCTGGCACCGCGAGCAGCCGTGGCTGGCACGTCGCGAAGGCGACATGCCGCTGGCCTTGTCGGCGGTGCTCGGCGAAGACGATGTGGACGGCGCGTGAAGCCGCGGCACGATCCGCATTTTCTTCGTGCGCATCGCCGCGAACGGTTCTCCCGTCGCGCATCTCCGCGCATACTTGCGTCGTGAACCCCGCTTCCCCACATCGTTCGCCATTTGCGCTGGCGCTCAGCGTGATCGTGGTTTCCGCCGACAGCGGCCCGACCCTGCGCGAGTGCGTGCGCAGCGTGCTGGCCAGCACGCTGTCGCTGGAGCTGATCCTGGTCGACAACGATTCGCACGACGGCGTGCCCGAGGCGATCGAACGCGCCCACGCGCACGACACGCGCTTCAAGGCGATCTACAACTACCGCAACCTTGGGTTCGGCCCGGCGGTGAACCTCGCCGCGAAGCAGGCGCACGGCCGGGCGTTGCTGATCCTCAACCCCGACTGCGTGTTGCGCGAGGATGACCTGCACCGGCTGCTGGCCGTGCTGGAGGGTCGGCCGAAGGTCGGGCTGATCGGCGCGGTGGTGTGCGATGCCGACGGACACCCCGATCCTGCCTCGTGGCGGCGCGATCCGCTGCTGCGGCGCGCGCTCAACAGCCTGCTCGGCCGCCCCGGCGAGCACGTCAACATGGCGCGGGACATACCGGCCGAAGTGGTCGAGGCCGAGGCGGTGTCGGGTGCGGCGATGCTGCTGCCGCGCGAGATGTTCCAGCGCCTCGGCGGCTTCGACGAGGACTATTTCCTGCACTGCGAGGATCTGGACCTGTGCCGTCGCGTGCGCAACCTCGGTTACCAGGTGCTGCTTGCCGGCGACGTCCGCGTGCAGCACGGCAAGGGCAGTTCGAGCCGGCACCGGCCGGTGTTCGTCAGCCGCCACAAGCACCGCGGCATGTGGCGCTGGTTCCGCAAGCACGATCCGGCCGCGCGCAATCCGCTGGTGGCCGGCGTGGTCTGGCTGGGCATCTGGGGGCATTTCCTGCTGCAGATCCCCGGGCAGTGGCTGCGGCGGAAGGCGAGGAGTGAATGAAGAGAAGTGAGAAAATGGAGAAGGCAACAGCGTCCCGCGGCGTCATCGCTTTTCTCTCACCCCTCACTCCTCTTCACTCACTTCCTGCCCCATGAGCGCACGCGCCACGACCACCCTCGCCACCCTCGGCCTGCTGGCGCTGACCGCCGTGTGGGGTTCGACCTTCGTGCTGATCAAGGACGTGGTCGCGCGCATGCCGGTGGCGGATTTCCTGGCCGTGCGCTTCGTGGTCGCCGCACTGGCGATGCTGGCGCTGTTCCCGCGGGCGGTGCTGCGGCTCGGCCGCGGGCAGCTGCTGCGCGGCCTGCTGCTCGGCGCGATCTACGGCGCCGGTCAGTTGCTGCAGACCTGGGGGCTGTCGCTGATCGCGCCCAGCGTGAGCGGGTTCGCCACCGGCATGTACGTGGTGTTCACGCCGATCCTGGCGATGCTGCTGTTGGGCCAGCGCATGGCCGGCGCGGTGTGGCTGGCGGTGGCGCTGGCCACCGTGGGGCTGGCGCTGCTGTCGCTGAACGGCGTGTCGGTCGACCTGGGCGTGTGGCTCACGCTGGCGTCGGCCGCGCTGTACGCCCTGCACATCGTGCTGCTCGGCCAATGGTCGCGGCATGGCGAGGCGTTCGGCCTGTCGGCGGTGCAGATGGTGGCGATCGCGGCGGTCTGCCTGCTCGCCACCGCGCCGCACGGTCCGGTGCTGCCGCCCGACCGCAGCGCCTGGTTCGCCGTGCTGTACATGGCGCTGATCGCCGGCGCCGGCGCGATGCTGATGCAGACCTGGGCGCAGTCGCATCTGCCGGCCACCCGCGCCGCGATCGTGATGACCACCGAGCCGGTGTTCGCCGCCGCGTTCGCGGTGCTGCTCGGCGTCGATGCGCTCACCGGGCGCATGCTGCTCGGCGGCGGGCTGATCCTGGCCGCGATGTACCTGGTGGAACTGATGCCGCGGCGCGCCGCGCTATCCGCCGAGGCGGCGCATCACGAGGTGTGATGTTTCGACGCGCGCCGCGTCGCTCGCGTCTGCAGCGCGATGCGCACCAGATACACCACGATCGCCGCGTTGCCGGCCAGGGTGGCCAGCTTGAGCCAGCCGAAGCGGTGCAGCGTCTCGTACAGCTCCAGCGGGATCAGCGAGCCGGTGGCGATCACGGTGAACCATTCCGCCCAGTACTTGCCCAGCCACAGGCCCACGCCTTCGATGCCGAACAGCACCGCGTAGCCCAGCGCGACCGCGCCGACCGCGACGAAGCGGCTCGGCCCGAAATCCTGCAGCAGGCCGACCAGCCTCCAGCGCAGGCCGTTGCTGTCGGCCAGCGAGAGATGCTCCAGCCAGTGCACCAGCTGTTCGAAGTTCTGCTGGCGGTCGAGATGGAAGGCCGCCATCGCCACCAGCACCAGGCATGCGGTCTTGATGATCTCGTAGACCGCGATGACGCGCAGGCCGGCATGGTGCTGCAACGACGCTGCCGCGGCCGGCTCGGTGGTGCTTTCGATATCGGACATGGATGATGGCGGTGCGGGCAATGTCGTTATTGTCGCCGCTGGTCGATGAACGACCAGTGCGTAATGGCATGGCGGCACGCGGGGGACACGGCGTCGCGGTAGGAGCGCACCCTGTGCGCGATGGCTCTTCGTTATGTGACGAAAAGCATCGCGCACAGGGTGCGCTCCTACCGCGCGCTCAGCAGCAGCGGCCGCCGGTGCCCTTGTAGCGGGCTTCCTGCCGTTCGCGGAAGAACTCCCTGTAGCTGGGCACCTGGCGCTCGGGGTGATGCTCGCGCAGGTGCTTCACGTACACGTCGTAGTCGGGCACCCCGCAGCACAGGCGGGCGGTCTGCACCGCCCACTTGCGCACGGACCGGAAGGTGGTCGCGTTCATCATGGCGTCCCCGCTCAGCCGGCCACGCTGCTCAGCGCTACGTAGGGCTCTTCGTGCGCGGTCGGATGGTTGATGTTCCAGGCCTTGACCACGGCATTCAGGCAGAACAGCACCATCGCCACGACCAGCAGCATGAACAGGCCGGTCATCACCATGTCGACGTAGTTGTTGGTGACGATCTGCTGCATCGCGGCCTGGGTCTTGGCCGGGGCCAGCAGCTTGCCCTGCTGCATGGCCGCCGAGTACTTGTTGGCGGCAGCGGTGAAGCTGATCGGGCCGACCAGCTTTTCATAGCCGGCGGTGAGCGTGCAGACGATCAGCCACAACGCGGGGATGCCCGGTACCCACACGTAGCGCTCGCGCTTGAGCTTCACCACCACCACGGTGGCCAGCATCAGCGCGATCGCGGCCAGCATCTGGTTGGCGATGCCGAACAGCGGCCACAGGGTATTGATGCCGCCCAGCGGGTCGACCGCGCCCTGGTACAGGAAGTAGCCCCACAGCGCCACGCAGATCGCGGTGGCCAAGAGGTTGCCGGTCCACGACTCGGTGGCCTGCAGCGGCTTGTACACCAGGCCGGCGATCTCCTGGATCATGAAACGGCCCACGCGGGTGCCGGCGTCCACCGTGGTGAGGATGAACAGCGCCTCGAACAGGATCGCGTAGTGGTACCAGAACGCCATCATGCCGCCGCCGGGGATGATGTTGTGCAGCAGCTGGGCCATGCCCACCGCCAGCGTCGGCGCGCCGCCGGCGCGGCCGAGGATGCTGCTTTCGCCGATGTCCTTGGCCGTCTGCAGCAGCTCGTCCGGCGTCACCACGAAGCCCCACTGGCTGATCGCGGTGGCGGCATCCTGCACGGTGGTGCCGACGATCGCCCCCGGCGAGTTCATCGCGAAGTACACGCCCGGGTGCAGCGAGGCGGCGGCGACCAGCGCCATGATCGCCACGAACGCCTCCATCAGCATGCCGCCGTAGCCGACCATGCGCGCCTGGCCCTCGTTGGCGAGCAGCTTGGGCGTGGTGCCGGAGGCGATGATCGAGTGCCAGCCGGAGACCGCGCCGCAGGCGATGGTGATGAACAGGAACGGGAACAGGTTGCCGGCGAACACCGGACCGGTGCCGTCGATGAACTTGGTCACCGCCGGCAGCTGCAAGGTCGGCGCGGCCAGGAAGATCGCCAGCGCCAGCAGCGCGATGGTGCCGATCTTGAGGAAGGTGGAGAGGTAGTCGCGCGGCGCCAGCAGCAGCCACACCGGCAGCACCGAGGCGCAGAAACCGTAGGCGATCAGCAGCCAGGCCAGCGCCTTGGCGTCGAAGTCGAACAGCGTGGCGAGCGCCGGCGTGTCGTACACGATCTTGCCGAACCAGATCGAGGCCAGCAGCAGCACCAGGCCGATGATCGACACCTCGAGGATGCGGCCCGGGCGGAACCAGCGCAGGTAGGCGCCCATCAGCAGCGCGATCGGGATCGTGGCGGCCACGGTGAAGGTGCCCCACGGGCTGTGGGTGAGCGCCTTGACCACCACCAGCGCCAGCACCGCCAGCACGATCATCATCAGCACCAGCACGCCGATCATCGCCACGATGCCGGGCAACGGCCCCAGCTCCTCGCGCAGCATGTGGCCCAGCGAACGGGCATCGCGGCGCAGCGAGAGTCCGAGGATCATGAAGTCCTGCACCGCGCCGGCGAATACCACGCCGAACAGGATCCACAGCGTGCCGGGCAGGTAGCCCATCTGCGCGGCCAGCACCGGGCCGACCAGCGGGCCGGCGCCGGCGATCGCGGCGAAATGGTGGCCGAATACCACCCACTTGTCGGTGGGCACGTAGTCGAGCCCGTCGTTGCGCAGCACCGAGGGCGGCGCGCGGCTGGGGTCGAGCTGCAGCACCGAGTGCTCCACGAACTTGCCGTAGAAGCGGTAGCCGATCACGAAGATCGCGATCGACGCGGCGACCAGCCAGATCGCATTGATCGGCTCGCCCCGGCGCAGGGCGACCACGCCCAGGCAGAACGCGCCGACGATGGCGATGGCGACCCACAGGATCTTGCTGGCCGGACTGGGCTTGGGTATGACAGCAGCTTGCATGAGTGGCTCTCCTCGGCGATAGCTGCAAGGGTCGCCCTGCCGGCGGCGGCGGTCAATGCCGGAAACGACCGATCGGTATTAGCCTTTGGTCGAATAGCCTCCCGTTCCCCGTCACGCCGTGGCGAGGCGGCGGCGCTACACTGGCGGCCCCGCCGACCACCCTGGAATCCGTCATGCGCATCCCGGTTCGCCACGGCCTGTTGGGCCTCGTCCTCGTTGCCGCCGCCCTGCCGGTCGCGGCCGTCGGCTCCGGCCAGTTCAAGGACCTGCTGAACAAGGTCAAGCAGTCGACGCATGCCTCCAGCTCGCCGCAGCTCGGCGGCAACCTGCCCACCAGCGACATCGCTGCCGGCCTCAAGGAGGCGCTGGCCAAGGGCACCACCAACGCGATCAACAGCCTCGGCCGCGACGGCGGTTTCTGGAACAACGGCAAGGTGCGCATCCCGCTGCCGGGCAAGCTGGAGCAGGCCGGCAAGCTGGCGCGCGAGCTGGGCCAGGGCGCCAAGGTCGACGCGTTCGAGCTGAGCATGAACCGGGCGGCGGAGAAGGCGGTGCCGCAGGTGGCCGAGATCTTCGGCGACGCGATCCGCAAGATGACCCTGGACGACGCGCGCGGCATCCTCACCGGCGGCGACCACGCGGCCACCGACTTCTTCCGCCGCGTCGCCGGCGACGCGCTGACCGCGCGCATCCATCCGATCGTGGCCAAGGCCACCGACAGCGTCGGCGTGACCCAGAAGTACAAGGCCTTCACCTCCGGCAGCGGCGGCGGGGCGCTCGGCGGCGCCCTGGGATCGCTGGGCGCGCTCGGTGGCGGCAAGTCGGCCAAGGGCGGCGGTCCGCTGAACCTGGACGACTACGTGACGGCGAAGACGCTGGACGGGTTGTTCACCACCATCGGCGAGCAGGAGCAGTCGATCCGCCACAACCCGGGCGCGCGCACCACCGACCTGCTGAAGAAGGTGTTCGGCGGCTGAACCCGCCCGCGGGTTCGGCAAATCGGCACGAGGCCCTGCCCGGCGTGTTGCAGTTGAGGCGCGGGGCGGCACCGCTTGCAATGGGCCGCGTCGACCACAAGTCATCAGGTAACGGCGTTCGAGCGTGAGGCCTGCATGATCCGTGAAATCCTCAAGATGGGCGACCCGCGCCTGCTGCGCATCGCGCCGCTGGTGCCTGCCGCGATGCTCGGCAGCGCCGAACTCGACGCGCTGATCGCCGACATGTTCGAGACTATGCAGGCCGCCGATGGGGTCGGCCTGGCCGCACCGCAGATCGGTGTCGACCTGCAGCTGGTGATCTTCGGCTTCGAGCATTCCGAGCGCTATCCCAATGCTCCCGAAGTGCCGCGCACGATCCTGCTCAACCCGGTGATCACGCCGCTGTCGCAGGACATGGAGGAGGGCTGGGAAGGCTGCCTGTCGGTACCCGGCCTGCGCGGCGCGGTGAACCGCTACACGCTGATCCGCTACGAAGGCGTCGACCCGCGGGGCGCGCGCATCGAGCGCACCGCCGAGGGCTTCCATGCCCGCGTGGTGCAGCACGAGTGCGACCACCTGATCGGCCGGCTGTATCCCTCGCGCATCACCGATTTCAGCAAGTTCGGCTACACCGGCGTGCTGTTTCCGGGGCAGGAGCTGGCAGACGAATGAACGTTCGCGGGCCCGGCTGCCCGCCGGGCGCGGAATGGCGGCTCAAGCGCCGGCCGGTTCCGCCGATACCTTGTCCATGCCGCCACGCGAACTCCGCCTTCATGCCATTCCCGGCCGGTCCGGGCGCGGTACCCGCCAGGGCACGGCGTGCGCCCGCGCCGGCCTGGACCGCCGCCACGGGCCGCCGGCGCGCGGTGCGGAGTCGCCATGGACGTGAAGCCGCCGCCGTGGAGCGCCCAGGCCAACAACGTCGACTGGACCGATCCCAGCCTGCAGTCGCTGCTCAGCAAGACGGAAGGGTGGAGCCTGGACAACCGCGGCGTATTCACGCCGGTGGCGTGCGAGCTGCACGTCGGCTGGGGTGCCGGCGTTGGCCGGCTGGCAAGCCTGGTGTTCGAGCGCAACGGGGTGATGGTGGTCGAGGCGGCCTTCATCATTCCCAGCGGCGAACAGGTGCGCATCGACCGCGTGCAGGCGGGGATGTTGCGTTCGGCCTGGGGCATCGTGATGGATGGGCGCGACGGGCATCGTGCCGAAGACCGCGCCCACGGCATGCGCGTGTACTGGGTGCACATGCGTTGATGCGGCGGCGTGCCCTTGTCCGGAGGGCGACCGACGGCGACCAAGTCGCATCGACATCCAGGCGGCACGATGCATGACCCAAGCAACGCCCGCGACGGAAACCAGCGGCCGTGCAGGTGCTGTGACACACGCGGGAACATCGGCTGAATTTGCGATGGCGTAGAGTGGGACCGGGGCGGACTCCCGCCCGGGAGAGTTCGGTGAAGAAAGAAGATGAAACGCACATGCAGATCGTCTCGGCGGACATCAGCTCGGAATCGCTGACCGGCATGGTGATCTTCCGGCCGCACTGCGTGTCCCGTGCGGGCCGCAAGGTGGACGAAGCCAGCAAGAGCGGCAACTGGTATGCCTTGCGTCCCGCCGAGGTGCGCAGCTTTGCGCGCGCACTGCTGGACGCGGCGGACACGCTGGACCTGAAGACGAAGGCGCTGCAGGCGGCGAAGACGGCGACGGGTTGACCGCGGTGCCGGCGCGCGATTCGCTCAGCCGCGGCGGTAGCGGTTGATGGCGTCGCGCAGTTCGCCGGCGGCGGCACGCGCGGCCGCGGCGAAATCCTCGCCGTGGCCGGCGTACAGGATCGCGCGAGACGAACTGATCAGCAGGCCCGTGCCGGCAGCCGTGCGGCCGTGGCGCAGCACCGCCTCCACGTCGCCGCCCTGGGCGCCGATGCCGGGCACCAGCAGCGGCATGTCGCCGACCACGGCGCGCACCTTGCCCAGCTCTTCCGGCCAGGTGGCGCCGGTGACCAGGGCGCAGTTGCCGTTGGCGTTCCAGTCGCGGGCAACGGTTTCGGCCACGCGCAGGTACAGCGGCAGGCCGCCGCAATCCAGCGCCTGGAAATCCGCGCCGCCGGGGTTGGAGGTGCGGCAGAGCAGGATCACGCCCTTGTCGGCACGGTCGAGGAATGGCTGGATCGAGTCGCGGCCCAGGTACGGGTTCAGGGTGACCGCGTCGGCGCGGTAGCGTTCGAACGCCTCGGTGGCGTAGTGCTGTGCGGTACTGCCGATGTCGCCGCGCTTGGCGTCGAGGATCACCGGCACGCCGGGGTGCTTCGCGTGGATGTGCGCGATCAGCCGCTCCAGCGCGTCTTCGCCGCGCAGCGCGGCGAAGTGCGCGATCTGCGGCTTGAACGCGCAGGCCAGGTCGGCGGTGGCGTCGACGATGGCTCGGCAGAACTCGAACACCGCGTCGGGCGCATCACGCAGGTGCACGGGAAACTTCGCCGGCTCCGGGTCGAGGCCCACGCAGACCAGCGAGTCGTTGCGGGCCCATGCCTGTCGCAGGGATTGCATGAAGTGCATCGAAAGTCTCCTGAATGAAGAGCGAGAAGTGAGTGGAGAGGAGTGAGAAAAGAGAGAAGACGGCTTTCTCTCACTGTTCACTCCTCTCTACTCACTCCTGCTCTTACGCCAGCTTCTTGTACTTCACCCGGTGCGGCTGCGCGCCTTCCTCGCCGAGGCGGCGCTTCTTGTCGGCTTCGTACTCGTTGTAGTTGCCGGGGAAGAACTCCACGTGCGAGTCGCCCTCGAACGCGATGATGTGGGTGGCGATGCGGTCGAGGAACCAGCGGTCATGCGAGATCACGATCGCCGAGCCGGGGAATTCGAGCAGGGCGTCTTCCAGTGCGCGCAGGGTTTCCACGTCCAGGTCGTTGGACGGCTCGTCCAGCAGCAGCACGTTGCCGCCCTGCAGCAGGGTCTTGGCCATGTGCAGGCGGCCACGCTCACCGCCGGACAGGCTGCCGACGATCTTCTGCTGGTCGGTGCCCTTGAAGTTGAAGCGGCCGATGTAGGCGCGCGACTGGATCTCGAAGTTGCCGATGGTGAGGATGTCCGAGCCGCCGGACACTTCCTGCCACACGTTGTTCTTCGGGTCGAGCGCGTCGCGCGACTGGTCGACATACGCCAGCTTGGTGGTGTGGCCCAGCTTCACCTCGCCCGAGTCCGGCGTTTCCTTGCCCATGATCATCTTCATCAGGGTGGATTTGCCGGCGCCGTTCGGGCCGATCACGCCGATGATGGCGCCCGGCGGCACCTTGAACGAAAGGTCCTCGATCAGCACGCGGTCGCCGAACGACTTGGTCACGTTCTTGAACTCGATCACCTCCTGGCCCAGGCGCTCGCCCGGCGGAATGAAGATCTCGTTGGTCTCGTTGCGGCGCTGGTAGTCGACCGAATTCAGCTCCTCGAAGCGGGCCAGGCGGGCCTTGCCCTTGGACTGGCGGCCCTTGGCGGCCGAGCGCACCCACTCCAGCTCCTTCGCGATGGCCTTCTGGCGCGACTTCTCCTGGTTCGCTTCCTGCTTCAGGCGGGCATCCTTCTGCTCCAGCCATTCGGTGTAGTTGCCCTTCCACGGAATGCCGCGGCCGCGGTCGAGTTCGAGAATCCACTCGGCGGCGTTGTCGAGGAAGTAGCGGTCATGGGTGACCGCCACCACGGTGCCGGGGTAGTCGTGCAGGAATTTCTCCAGCCAGTCCACCGACTCGGCATCCAGATGGTTGGTCGGTTCGTCCAGCAGCAGCATGTCAGGCTTGGACAGCAGTAGGCGGCACAGCGCCACGCGGCGCTTCTCGCCACCGGAAAGTGGCCCGATGATCGCGTCCCACGCCGGCAGGCGCAGCGCGTCGGCGGCCACTTCCAGCTGGCGCTCCAGCGCGTGCGCGTCGTTCGCGGCCAGGATGCCCTCCAGCGCTTCCTGTTCCTTGGCGAGCTTGTCGAAATCGGCGCCGTCCTCGGCGTAGGCGGCGTAGACCTCTTCCAGCCGCTTCTGCGCATCAAGGATGACCGACACGCCTTCCTCGACCACTTCGCGTACGGTCTTTTCCGGATTCAGGTCCGGCTCCTGCGCCAGGTAGCCGATCTTGGTGCCCGGCTGCGCGCGCGCCTCGCCCTGGAAGTCCGTATCCACGCCGGCCATGATCTTCAGTACCGTGGACTTGCCCGCGCCGTTGACGCCGAGCAGGCCGATCTTGGCACCGGGGAAGAACGACAGCGAGATGTCCTTGATGATCTGGCGCTTCGGCGGGACGATCTTGCTGACCCCGTTCATGGTGTAGATGTACTGCGAGCTCATGCAACCTCCGAAGGCGTGCGCCGCACCGCCTGCTTAGGTCGGTACGGAAAGGGAATTCGTCAAACCGCGCAGTATAGCGGCTTGTGGCGTCACGCCGATGCTGCCGTCCGGTTCCGCCCGGCAGGTGGCCGCAAACGCCCGGCGGCGCTACACTTTCCGGCTAATCCCGCCACCACCTGCCGAGGCCAGAATGTTCCCCAAGGACTGCACGATTGCCGGTTACGACGACGAACTGGCCAAGGCCATCGCCGACGAAGGTCGGCGCCAGGAAGACCACGTCGAGCTGATCGCCTCGGAGAACTACGCCAGCCCGCGGGTGATGGAAGCACAGGGTTCCAAGCTCACCAACAAGTACGCCGAGGGCTACCCGGGCAAGCGCTACTACGGCGGCTGCGAGTACGTGGACGTCGCCGAGAGGCTGGCGATCGAGCGGCTCAAGCAACTGTTCGACTGCGACTACGCCAACGTGCAGCCGCATTCCGGCTCGCAGGCTAACCAGGCGGTGTATTTCGCACTGCTGCAGCCGGGCGACAAGATCCTCGGCATGAGCCTGGCCCACGGCGGCCATCTCACCCACGGCGCCAAGGTGAACCTCTCCGGCAAGATCCTCGACGCGGTGCAGTACGGCGTGGACGAGAACGGCCTGGTCGACTACGACGAGGTCGAGCGCCTTGCCGTCGAGCACCAGCCGAAGATGATCGTGGCCGGTTTCTCCGCCTATTCGCAGGTGATGGACTGGGCGCGTTTCCGCGCCATCGCCGACAAGGTCGGCGCCTACCTCTTCGTGGACATGGCCCACGTCGCCGGCCTGGTCGCCGCCGGCGTGTACCCGAGCCCGCTGCCGCACGCGCACGTGGTCACCTCCACCACCCACAAGACCCTGCGCGGCCCGCGCGGCGGCATCATCGTCGCGAGCCATGCCGGTATGGGGCCGGCGGCCGAGGAGATCGAGAAGAAGCTGCAATCGATCGTGTTCCCCGGCATCCAGGGCGGCCCGCTGATGCACGTGATCGCAGCCAAGGCGGTGGCGTTCAAGGAGGCGCTGGAGCCGGCGTTCAAGGAGTATCAGGCCCAGGTGGTGAAGAACGCCAAGGCAATGGCGAAGACCTTCATCGCACGCGGCTACAAGATCGTCTCCGGCGGCACCGAGAACCACCTGATGCTGGTCGACCTGATCGGCCGCGACGTTACCGGCAAGGCCGCCGAGGAAGCGCTGGGCAACGCACACATCACGGTCAACAAGAACGCCGTGCCGAACGACCCACGCAAGCCGTTCGTCACCTCCGGCCTGCGCGTCGGCACCCCGGCCGTCACTACCCGCGGCTACAAGGAAGCGGACGTGACCGAACTGACCAGCTGGATCTGCGACGTGCTGGACGCGCCGGGCGACGAGGCGGTGATCGCCCGCGTGCGCGAGGCGGTAACGGCGCAGTGCCACAAATTCCCGGTCTACGGCTGAGGGCGAGAAGTGAGCGGAGAGGAGTGAGAAGTGAGAGAAAGCCGACGCTGATGCTTCCCTCTCGTTGCTCACTTCTCTACTCTCACTCCTGACTTTATGCATTGCCCCTTCTGCCAGCACGAAGACACCCGCGTGATCGATTCGCGGCTTACCGAGGACGGTGCCAGCGTGCGTCGTCGGCGGGAATGCGAGCAGTGCGGCGAGCGCTTCAACACGTTCGAGACCGCCGAACTCAAGCTGCCGACGATCGTGAAGAGCGGCGAGCGGCGCGAGACGTTCGACGAGCGCAAGCTGCGCGTCAGCTTCGAGCGTGCACTGCAGAAGCGGCCGGTGGCCAGTGACGCGGTGGACGCCGCGGTACGCGCGATCATCAACGACCTGCGCCGCAGCGGCGAGCGCGAGGTGCCGTCGCGCCAGCTCGGCGAGCTGGTGATGCGCGAGCTGAAGAACCTCGACCAGGTCGCCTATGTGCGTTTCGCTTCGGTCTACCGCAAGTTCGAAGACGTGCATGCGTTCCGCGAGGAGATCGAGAAGCTGGAACGCGACCTGCCGGGGCTGGCCGATCTGCAGTTGCCCTTGCTCGGCGGCGGCAAGCGCGAAGGCAAATGACGCGGTGCCTGTAGGAGCGCACCCTGTGCGCGAATGATGTCGCCGCAACGCAAGTTTTTCGCGCACAGGGTGCGCTCCTACAAAGGTGCGGCAGCGTGACCGACTCTTATTCGGCTGTTGATCACACCCACATGGCGCACGCCCTGCGCCTGGCCGAGCGCGGCCTGTACACCACCCAGCCGAATCCGCGCGTGGGTTGCGTGATCGCGCGCGGCGACGAGGTCGTCGGCACCGGTTTCCATCAGCGTGCCGGCGAACCGCATGCCGAGGTGTTCGCGCTGCGCGAGGCGGGCGAGCGGGCGTGTGGTGCCACCGCCTACGTGACGCTTGAGCCGTGCGCGCACCACGGGCGCACGCCGCCCTGCGCCGATGCGTTGATTGCCGCCGCCGTCGGGCGGGTGGTCATCGCGGCAGAGGACCCGTTCCCGCAGGTCGACGGCCGCGGCATCGGCAAGTTGCGCGCCGCCGGCATCACGGTCGAATCGGGCCTGATGCGCGAGGCCGCGCGTGAGTTGAACGTCGGCTTCTTCAGCCGGATCGAGCGCGGCCGCCCGTTCGTGCGGGTGAAGCTGGCGATGAGCCTGGACGGCCGCACCGCTCTCGCCAACGGCGAGTCGAAGTGGATCACCGGCGAGGCCGCGCGCGCCGACGTGCAGCGCTGGCGCGCGCGCAGCTCGGCGATCCTCAGCGGCTGCGGCACCGTGCTCGCCGACGACCCGCGGTTCACCGTGCGGCTGCCGCAGGACGAGGAGTTCACCCCGCCGTTGCGCGTCGTGCTGGACCGCCAGCTGCGCACGCCGGCCGGCAGCCATGTGCTGGACGGTTCGGCGCCGACCCTGCTGCTGCATGGTGTGGCGGCACCATGCACCGATGACCGTTTTGCCCGGGTCGAGCGGGTGGTGCTGGCCACGCAAGGCGACGCGCTCGACCTGCGCGCCGCGCTGGCCCTGCTGGCCGGGCGCGGCTGCAACGAAGTGCATGTCGAGGCCGGTCCGACCCTGTGCGGCGCCTTGTTCGCCGCCGGCCTGGTCGACGAACTGCTGCTCTACGTCGCCCCGCTGCTGCTGGGCGACAGCGCGCGCCCGCTGCTGCAGCTGCCCACGCTCAGTGACATGGCGCGGCGCTGGCAGCTGCAGGTGGTCGATCAGCGCATGCTTGGTGCGGACTGGCGGCTGCACTGCGTCCCGCCTGATTCGTTCAGGTGCGCGCCGTGAACGCTGCATTCGCCATGGCAGCACGCGAGCCGGTGCCGTGGCGGTGCTAGACTTCGCCAGCCGGCCATGCCGGCAAACATTACATAGCGTCTTCAGGGCGGGGTGAAATTCCCCACCGGCGGTAGGTTGAAGGGCCCACGTCCGACAACGAGCCCGCGAGCGCTCACGGTGGTCGCCGTGAGGTCAGCAGAT
Organism: Rhodanobacter sp. FW104-R8; assembly: GCF_001617365.1. Taxonomy (GTDB): domain Bacteria; phylum Pseudomonadota; class Gammaproteobacteria; order Xanthomonadales; family Rhodanobacteraceae; genus Rhodanobacter. Next base: position 106,387 of record NZ_LVJR01000027.1, on the reverse strand, counting down.
CCGGTCGAATGCCGGAGCCGACGGTTGGAAGCGGGCAACTGCTTCCTCACAGTCCGGATAAAGAGAAGACGGCAGGGCGGGTGGCTTCGTTGCCGCACGCCTGGCCTCATGCCTCGAGGCGTACTCGCCTTCAGCTTTATGCGGGAACGATGCATGAAATCCATCGTATTTGCACGGTCCATCACCCTCCGTCCGGAGGTGCGCTGATGTTTACCGGCATCATCCAGACCGTGGGCCGCGTCGCGCGGCTCGAACCGCGCGGCGGCGACGTGCGCCTGCATGTCGATACCGCCGGCCTCGACCTTGCCGACGTGCAGCTGGGCGACTCGATCGCGGTCTCCGGCGTGTGCCTCACCGCGATCACGCTGGAGCCGCGCGGTTTCAGCGCCGACGTTTCCAACGAGACGCTGTCGCTGACCTCGCTGGGCCAGCTGAAGGCCGGCGACCCGGTGAACCTGGAGAAGGCGCTGCGCCTGGCCGACCGCCTGGGCGGCCATCTGGTTTCCGGCCACGTCGACGGCCTCGGCAAGGTGGTGTCGATCACCCCGGACGGGCGCTCGCAACGCTGGACGTTCGAGGTGCCGGCGGCGATCTCGCGCTACATCGCGGCGAAAGGCTCGGTCTGCATCGACGGCACCAGCCTTACCGTCAACGAGGTCGCCGGGTCACGATTTGGCGTCAACCTGATCCCGCACACGGTCGAACACACCGCGTTCCACGCGCGCCGCGCGGGCGACGCGGTGAACATCGAGGTGGACGTGGTGGCGCGCTACATCGAGCGGCTGCTGTCGCATGGCGAGGCGCCGCGTATCGACGAGGCGTTCCTGAAACAGCACGGCTTCGCCTGATCTTTTGCCCCTCCCCCTGCGAAGCAGGGGGAGGCTGGGAGGGGGTAACGCTTTTGATTTGACAGATCAGATCAAAGGCGGACCCCACCCCAGCCCTCCCCTGCTTTGCAGGGGAGGGAGCACAACCCTCAAGGAACTCCCATGGCTTTCAACACCATTCCCGAAATCCTCGAAGACATCCGCGCCGGCCGCATGGTGGTGATCCTCGACGACGAGGACCGCGAGAACGAGGGCGACCTGATCATGGCGGCGCAGATGGTGCGGCCGGAGGATGTCAACTTCATGGTGCGCGAGGCGCGCGGCCTGCTGTGCCTCACGCTCACCGAGCAGCGCACGCGCCAGCTCGGCCTGCGCCCGATGGTCAGCGACAACACTTCGGCCTACCACACCAACTTCACCGTCTCGATCGAGGCGGCCGAAGGCGTCACCACCGGCATCTCGGCGCACGACCGCGCGCGCACGATCCAGGTGGCGGTTAAATCCGACGCGAAGCCGCAGGACCTGTCGCAGCCGGGCCACATCTTCCCGCTCACCGCGCAGCCGGGCGGCGTGCTGACCCGTGCCGGGCACACCGAGGCCGGCTGCGACCTGGCCGCGCTGGCCGGGCTGGAGCCCTCGGCGGTGCTGATCGAGATCCTGCACGAGGACGGCTCGATGGCGCGCCGGCCGGAACTGGAGATCTTCGCGCAGAAGCACGGCCTGAAGATCGGCACCATCGCCGAGTTGATCCGCTACCGGCTGGAAACCGAGAAGACCGTGCAGCGCGTGCATGAAGAGGACGTGGACACCGAGTTCGGCCCGTTCCGGCTGGTGGCCTACCGCGACGCGATCCGCCACGGCCTGCACTACGCGCTGGTGCGCGGCAGGGTCAACGACGGCGCGCCGGTGCTGACCCGCGTGCACGTGCGCAATACGCTGTCCGACGTGCTGCACCTCAAGCGCGACGACCTCGGCCTCACCGTGACCGCGGCGCTGCGGCGCATAGCCGACGAGGATCGCGGCGTGCTGCTGGTGCTGTCCGGCGAGGACACGCCCGAGGCGCTGCTGGCCCGGCTCAACCGCCAGCCCGGCAAGCAGGCGCCGGAAGAGGCGCAGCAGCAGGAATGGCGACAGCTCGGCCTCGGCGCGCAGATCCTGGCCGACCTCGGCGTGCACCGCCTGCGCGTGCTCGGCACCCCGCGCAAGATGGTCGGCCTGGGCGGCTTCGGCCTCGAAGTCGTCGAATACGTCTGAAACCATCTCGCTGCGTAGGGCGGGCACTGCCCGCCGCTCTACGAGACATGTGGGAAATGCAAAAGCCGGCGGGCAGTGCCCGCCCTACGACAGGGCTGGCTCCGGAGCCCCCCTTCCTGGCCATGGTTGCGCCACGCCACTGTCGCATAATCCAGCTTTCCTCCGCCGACCAGAGCCATGCCCGCAACCCGTATCCGCCTGATCGCCCCCTCCGGTTACCCGCACGATCGCGCCGCGATGGCGCGCGGCGTGGCCCGGCTGCGCGAGGCCGGTTGCCGGTTGAGCGGCCTGGAGGTGCTCGATCGCAGCGAGCAGCGCTACGCCGGCAGCGACACGGAGCGGGCGGCCGACCTCAATGCGCTGGCCACGGAGGACGAACTGCCGGATATCGCGCTGGCGATCCGTGGCGGCTACGGCGCCACGCGCCTGCTGGCGCAACTGCATTACGACGCCTTGCGCGAACGGCTGGGCGGCGGCAGCACCTTGCTGGTCGGCCACAGCGACTTCACCGCCCTGCAGCTGGCGCTGCATGCGAAGAGCGGCCTGTGCACGTTCAGCGGCCCGATGCTGGGCGCCGACTTCGGCGCCGAGACGCTCAGCGAATTCACCTGGCGGCATTTCTGGGGCACCGTGCGTTCCCCCTCGACGCAGGTCGAGTGGGCCACCGCGCCCGACGCCGAACTCGACGCCGAGGGGCCGCTGTGGGGCGGCAATCTGGCGGTGCTGTGCAGCCTGGTCGGCACGCCGTATTTCCCCGGCATCGATGGTCGCGGGATCGACGGCGGCATCCTGTTCGTCGAGGACGTCGGCGAGCCGCCGTTCCGGATCGAGCGGATGCTGTACCAGTTGCACCTGTCCGGCGTGCTGGGGCGCCAGCGCGCGCTGCTGCTGGGCCACTTCAGCCAATGCCGCCCCAGCGGCTACGACAACGGCTATGACCTGGCCGACAGCTTCGCGCAGATCCGCCGGGCCAGCGGCATGCCGGTGCTTGGCGGCCTGCCGATCGGCCACGAGCCGGACAAGTTCACCCTGCCATTCGGCGCGCCGGCGCGGCTGAAAGTCGCTGGCGGCAAGGCGCAGTTGAGTTTCAGCGGATACCCGCATTTGCCGCCTCGGCCTTGACGTCCCGTCCCCGCCTCCGCGCTTCCGCTCCTCCCCCTGCAGGGCAGGGGCGGCTGGTTTTAGGTGAGGGGGTAGCTGCGGACTGGCGAGCAAGATCAAAAGCAACCCCTCCCCAACCCTCCCCTGTGAGCAGGGGAGGGAGCCGAATGAGCATGAGGGCGGCCAAACCCGTAAAATGCCCGCTCTGCATGGGCCGCGCGTCCACCCGAGGAAATCCGCAATGAAGACCATCGAAGGCGATTTCGCCACCCCGAAAGGCCGTTTTGCCATCGTCGCCGGCCGTTTCAACGGCTTCGTCGTCGAGCCGCTGGTGGCCGGCGCGCGCGATGCGCTGGTGCGCCACGGCGTGAAGGACGACGCGATCGAACTGGTCCGCGTGCCGGGCGCGTGGGAGATCGCGCTGGCCGCGCACAAGCTGGCGAACTCCGGCAAGTACGTGGCGGTGATCGCGCTGGGCGCGGTCATCCGCGGCGCCACCCCGCATTTCGACTACGTCGCCGGCGAATGCGCCAAGGGCCTGGCCCAGGCCGCGTACGGCTCCGGCGTGCCGGTGGCGTTCGGCGTGCTGACCACCGACAGCATCGAGCAGGCGATCGAGCGCGCCGGCACCAAGGCCGGCAACAAGGGCGCCGATGCCGCGATCGCCGCGCTGGAAATGGTCAACCTGTACGGGAAGCTGTGATGCATCACGCCCCGCAAGGCCTCGACCTGGCCGCGCGCTCGCGTGCCCGCCGCCGCGCGCTGCAGGCGCTGTACGCATGGCAGCTTTCCGGCAGCCACATGAACGCGGTGATCGAGCAGTTCCGCCATGAGCAGGACATGGAAGTGGCCGACCTCGACTACTTCGAGGACCTGCTGCACGGCGTGGAGAAAAACGTCGATGCACTGGACGCCAGCCTGCGCCCGCACCTCGACCGCGAGGTGGCGCAGGTCGATCCGATCGAACGCGCCGCGCTGCGGCTGGCCGCGTACGAGCTGAAGTTCCGTCCCGACGTGCCGTATCGCGTGGTGATCAACGAGGCGATCGAGGTCACCAAGCGCTTCGGCGCCGACCACGGCCACAGCTACGTCAACGGCGTGCTGGACAAGCTGGCCGGCGAACTGCGCGCGGTCGAGAAGCGCGGCTGATGCCCGGCGCCGCGGGGTCGCCGGGCGGGCAAGTGCCGGAAATCGAGACCGCGCGGTTGCGCCTGCGCGCGCACCAGGCCGGCGATCACGCCACCTGCACCGCGATCTGGTCGGACCCCGAGGTCACCCGCCACATCGGTGGCCGCCCGTTCACCGCCGAGGAAGTGTGGAAGCGCCTGCTGCAGTATCGCGGGCTGTGGAGCCTGCTCGGCTACGGCTACTGGGCCATCGAGGAGAAGGCCAGCGGCCGCTACGTCGGCGACGTCGGTTTCGCCGACTTCGCGCGCGAACTGCAGCCCTCGCTGCGGGGCATGCTGGAGTGCGGCTGGGTGCTGGCGCCGCCGGCGCACGGCAAGGGCTATGCGAGCGAGGCGGTGGCGGCGATCGCGGCCTGGGCCGAGGGGCAGTTTCCCGAACGGCGCGTGGTATGCATCATCGCGCCGGAAAATCAGGCGTCGATCCGGGTCGCGGAGAAAGCCGGCTTCCGCCTGTGGCAGCCGTCGACCTACCACGACAGCCCTACCCTTGTGTTCAGCCGCTGACCTTGCATTGGGGGGTTCCCGATGGAATTCGACCTGATCGAACTGATCCGCCGGCATACCGCGCAAGCGCGGGACGACGTGCGCGTCGGCATCGGCGACGACGCCGCGGTGCTCGCGGTACCGGCCGGGCAGGAGCTGGCGGTGGCGATCGACACCCTGGTCGAGGGCGTGCACTTTCCGCGCGGCACCACGCCGGCCGACATCGGCTGGAAGGCGCTGGCAGTGAATCTTTCCGACCTCGCCGCGATGGGCGCCAGCCCGGCCTGGGCGCTGCTGGCGCTGACCATGCCTAGCGCGGACGCGGCCTTCGTCGAGGGTTTTGCCGAGGGTTTCGCGAAACTGGCGCAGCCGCACCGGCTGGCCCTGGTCGGCGGCGACACCACCCGCGGGCCGTTGACGATCAGCGTGGCCGTGCACGGCTTCGTGCCGCCAGGCCACGCGCTCACCCGCGCCGGCGCGCGGGCCGGCGACGCGGTGCTGGTCACCGGCACGCTGGGCGATGCGGCCGCCGGCTTGCATGCCGTGCAGCATCCGCCGCGCGACGACGACCGCACCGGGCTGCGCGGCTTCCTGATCGAGCGGTTGAACCGGCCGACGCCGCGACTCGCCGCCGGCACCGCGTTGCGCGGGCAGGCCACGGCCTGCGTCGACGTCTCCGACGGCCTGCTCGCCGACCTCGGCCATATCTGCACCGCCAGCGGGGTCGCGGCGGAGATCGAGGCCGCGCTGCTGCCGCGCTCGTCGGCGCTGCTGGAGCTGCACGACGACACTACGGCGCTGCACTTTGCCTTGAGCGGCGGCGACGACTACGAACTGTGCTTCACCGTGCCGGCCGCCCGCGTGGCCGAGCTGCAGGCCGGCCTGGCCCGGCTCGGCTGCGGCGCCACGAAGATCGGCCGCATCGTGGAAGGCGAGGGCGTGCGCGTGCGTGCCGCCGATGGCTCGCGGCTGGCCACGGATCGACCGGGCTGGGAGCATTTCGCGTGAGCGCAAAAAAGAACCTCGGCACGGAACAGCGGCGCGCCCTGCTGGCCACGCCGGCCGGCTGGCTGGCCTGCGGATTCGGTTCGGGCCTCGCGCCGGTGGCGCAGGGCACGTTCGGTTCGCTGGCCGCGCTGCTGCCGTGGCTGCTGCTGCGCCAGCTGCCGCTGCCGTTCTACCTGCTGGTGGTCGTGGCCGGCTTCGCGATCGGCGTGTGGGCCTGCAACGTGGCCGGCCGTGCGCTGGGCGTGGACGACCATCGCAGCCTCGTGTGGGACGAATTCATCGGCCAGTGGATCGCGCTGTTGCCGTTGCTGATTCCCGCGCTGCTGCCAGCCAGCGGATTCGCGTGGTGGATGGTGCTGGCCGGCTTCGTGCTGTTCCGCCTGTTCGACGTATGGAAGCCGTGGCCGATCCGCTGGCTGGACCGGCATCTCAAGGGTGGCCTCGGCGTGATGATCGACGACTTGGTCGCCGGCATCTTCGCCGCGGTCGTGCTGGCGCTGGGGCTGTAACTGCAGCACTGACGGTCGTATCAGTGTTCGGGGCGGGTCGGTCTGCCCGCGGCTCCGTCCAGGCAGCCCAACCCGCGCAGAGTCGCCTCGATCGCCTGGTCCAGGTCCGTATGGGGTTCCGCTCCGAGCAGCGCCACCAGTCTGCGGTTGTCCAGTTGCAGCGGCAGTTGCCACAGGTAACGCATCTCGCGCAGCTCGCGGAACAGTGCGACAAACGGTGCGGCCAGCGTCACCAGCCACCACGGGAAAGCGCGCAGCGGCAGCTCCGGGTGGCCGGTCGCACGCCGGATCGCGTCGGCCATGGCTTGGCCATCGACCCAGTGGCCGCCGAAATGGAAGCGCTCGAACGCGGCCAGTGCATCCTCCCGTTCCAGCAGGCGCGCCACGGTCTCGCCGACATCGGGCAGGTAGGCCCAGGCATGGCGCAACCCGGGGTCGCCTGGATAACTGATGGCACGCACCGGCCGCCCCGGTTTCACCAGCGCCGCAAACCAGTTGTTGCGGGCGTGGGGGCCGAAGAAATCGCCGCAGCGCAGGATCAGCGTGCGCACGCCGTCGGCCGTCGCCTGCTGCAGGCGGCCTTCCATTGCCACCCGGATTGCACCCTTGCGGGTCAACGGATGCTGCGGCGAATCCTCGTGCAGCAGCGGCAGTGCATCTGGCCCGTAGTTGTAGACGTTGCCAGGCAGCACGATGCGCGCGCCGGTGGCGCGCGCGGCAGCGAGGGTGTGCTCGAGCATCGGCAGGATCAGCTTGTGCCAGTCGCGGTAGCCCGGCGGATTGACCGCGTGGACGATCACGTCGACGCCATGCGCCGCCTGCGCCACGTCGGCGGCATTCATGACGTCGCCGGCGTGCCATGCGATCTGCGCCGGCAACCCCGGTCGGGAAGCGTCCCGGACCAGGGCGCGTACCTGCCAGCCGCGGCGCAACAGCGCCGCCGCGATCTCACCGCCAGCGCCGCCGGTGGCGCCCAGTACCAAGGCCTTGCGTGCCGTGTTCATCGCGTTCTCCGGTTGAAAGTGGCCCAGTATGAATGTCGTGGGCGCGAAGGAAAATCCGCGATGGACGAGCTTTCCTGTATGGGGGCGTGGCCACCGACGAGCGGCGGGCGCCGTTCGCCGCGGGAATGGGTTCGATCGGCTACGCCTGCAGCACGATGCGATAACGCGCCTTGCCCGCTTCCAGATGGGCGAGCGCCTCGTTGACCTTGCCCATCGGAAACATCTCCACCTGCGGGCGGATGTCGTGGCGGGCGGCGAAATCGAGCATGCGGGCGATGTCGACCGGCGAGCCGGTGGGCGAGCCAGAGACTTCGCGCTGCTTGCCGATCAGGCTGAACGCCGGCACCGGGATCGGTTCCAGCACCGCGCCGACCACATGCATGCGGCCCTTCGGCGCGAGGGTATTGAGCAGGCCGTTCCAGTCCATCGGCACGTTGACGGTGACCAGCAATAGATCGAGCGAGCCGGCGATCGCCTTGATCGCGGCGCTGTCGCGGCTGGCGACCACGTGGTGCGCGCCGAAGCCGCGCGCCTCGCCGGCCTTGGCCGTGGTGGAGGTGAACGCGGTGACCTCGCAGCCCCATGCCGCGGCGAACTTCACCGCCATATGGCCGAGCCCGCCGATGCCGACCACGCCGACCCGCGCGGTCGGTTCGATGCCGTAAGCGAGGAACGGCTTCAGCACGGTGATGCCGCCGCACAGCAGCGGGCCGGCGCTGGCCAGGTCGATGCCTTCGGGCAGCGGAATCGCCCACGCCCAGTGCGCGCGCACCTTGTCGGCGAAGCCGCCGTGGTGGCCGCCGATGGTCGCCACCGACTGCGCGCACAGGTGCTGGTCGCCGGACAGGCACTGGCGGCAGTGCATGCAGCTCCCCGCGGTCCAGCCGATGCCCACGCGCTGGCCGACCGACAATCCCTTCGCCTGCGCGCCCAGCGCGGCGACCCGGCCGACCACCTCGTGCCCGGGGATGAACGGATAGCGCGAGCCGCCCCATTCGTTGCCGATCATCGACAGGTCGGAGTGGCAGATGCCGCAATAGTCCACCGCCACCTCGACTTCCTCGGGACCCAATTCGCCCACGTCGAACGTGGCCAGCTTCAGCGGTTGACCGGCCGCGCTGGCGGCCCAGCCCGTGATCGATGACATGGCGAACTCCGATGGTGGGGGGAGCACAAGATTACGCCGTTGTATCGCGCGCGTGGATTGGACATGCTGGCGGTCTTTCCCGTCACAGGAGCATCCCCATGCTGTACCGCCGCCTCGGCACCTCCGGCCTGCAACTTTCCGCGCTGTCGTTCGGCGCCTGGATCACCTTCGGCCGGCAGGTGGGGCGTGCCCAGGCGCGCGAGCTGCTGGCGCTGGCGCACGACCGCGGGGTGAACTTCTTCGACAACGCCGAAACCTACAACAACGGCGTGGCCGAGCAGGTGATGGGCGACGTGCTGGCCGACCTGCGCTTTCCGCGCGACAGCTACTGCGTCTCCAGCAAGGTGTTCTTCGGCGCGCATGACAAGCCGCTGCCGACCCAGCGCGGGCTGTCGCGCAAGCACGTGATGGAAGCCTGCCACCAGGCGCTGCAGCGCCTGCGCGTGGATTACCTGGACCTGTACTTCTGCCATCGCCCCGATCCGGATACGCCGATCGAGGAAACCGTGGCGGCGATGGATACGCTGGTGCGCCAGGGCAAGGTGCTGTATTGGGGCACCAGCGAGTGGCCGGCCGAGGCGATCCACGAGGCGCACCGGATTGCCCGCGAAAACCACCTGTATGCGCCGGTGATGGAGCAGCCGCAGTACAACCTGCTGCACCGCGAGCGGGTGGAGGTGGAGTACGCGCCGCTGTACGAGGCCTACGGCATGGGCACCACGATCTGGTCGCCGCTGGCGTCCGGCCTGCTGAGCGGCAAGTACAACGACGGCGTGCCGGCCGACTCGCGGCTGGCCCAGCCCGGCTTCGAGGGGTTGCGCGAGGATGTGCTGGGCCACGGCGACGAACGCCTCGGCAAGGTGCGCGCGCTGCAGCCGAGCGCCGCCGAGCTGGGCACCAGCCTGGCGCAGCTGGCGATCGCCTGGTGCCTGCTCAATCCGCACGTTTCCACGGTGATGCTCGGCGCCAGCAGACGCGAGCAGCTGGCGCAGAACCTGGATGCGCTGGAGCTGCTGCCACGGCTGGATGCGGCGGTGGCGCAGCGGATCCGGCAGGTCGTCGAGGCGGGCTGAGGGAGGAGGGCAGTTGACACTTAAATGATAATCATTATCATCTAAGGTGTCACCGCTTCCACTGGATATTCCGATGCCTGTCCTGTCCCTGCGCCAACCGCCGTCGCCACGCTCGATCCGGCGGCCGGCAGCGCCGCCGCCGGCCGCCGCGATGGCCAGACGCGTTTCCAGCCATGCGTTGCTGGAGGGTGAACGCGAACTGGTGATCCAGCATCAGGGCAGCGAGTACCACCTGCGCCTGACCCGCAACGACAAGCTGATCCTGACCAAGTAGCCCGCCGGTCGGTTTCCCTGGCGCCGTGGGCGGTGGCCCGCGCGTCTTTCCCGGGCCTGGGCGCTTCGCCGGCTCGTGTCGCTGGAGGCAGGCGATGTTCACTCCCTGGTGGCGACAACGGCGGGCATGCTGCCCGCAGGCTTCCGGCACGGCCCCCTGCCGGCGCTGGCTGCGGATCGCGCCGGCGTCGCTGGTTGCGGCGCTGCCGGCGCTCGACAGCGTGCTGTACATGCCGCTGGCGGCGCGTGGGCCGGAGCTGTCGGCGCTGCCGCGCGGCCTGCTGGCGGAAACGCCGCAGCTGGCCCCGCTGCTGCGGGTGCGCTGGCTGATGGCAGTCAGCGTGATTGCGGTGGACGGGCCGCACGAATGGATCGACGGCCTGGATCGCACCGGCCAGCCCTGTGTGCGCCTGCACCTGCTGCCGGACACCGACTACCTGGGCTGGGATCGCCTGCTGGCTGGCGGCGAGCCGGCGGCTGCGATGCCGCGCACGCCGCACCTGCAGGCGGTCGATGCGTACCCGCTGCGCTTCCATCGACGCCGGCTGGCGGGCCTCGACGTGCTGCGCGGCGAGCTGGCCGCCGGGCTGTCGCCGCTGGGCCGTCAGCTGGCCGGGCGAATCGCCTACGTGCATACCGGGCAGCGCGATCGGCAGTTCCGCTAGCCGCGGTTGTCGATGGCCGCGTCGGTTTTCAGCGAGATTCCTGTGCCGGCGCCACGCGCAACAGGTCGTCGGCGTCCGCGGTATGGAAGTGCCGCTTGAACGCGACTTCGCCGGTGGCCGGCTCCTCCAGTTCGCGGGCGTAGCGGTGGCCGGCGTAGACCGCATGCGCGATCAGCCCCGGCGCCTCGGCGTCACCGATGCAGCGCAACGATCGCACGCCGGCAGCGGACCACTCCGGCTCGCGCCGCAGCAGTTCCTGGTACAGCGCGTCGTCGGGCACGCGGGCGGTCACCGTGACCACCGCGTCGCAGGCCAGCTCGCGGCGCCGGTGGGTCCAGATGTCCTCGACGGTGAGCGTGGCTCCGTCGAAGCCGACGATGTCGTGCGACACCAGCGCCTCGATGCCGAGCTTGGCCATCCGCTTGCGGATATGCCGGTAGTCGAGCGTGTGCTGGCCCCACGGCGCGATGCTGTCGTCCGGAGTCAGGTGGGTCACCTCGCAACCGCGCAGGCGCAGGACCTCGGCGGCCACGCTGCCGTAGTAGAAGCCGTCGTCGTCGAATACCACCACACGTCCTTCCGGCAGGCGGCCGTCCATCAGGTCGTCGGGCGTGAACACGCGCGGGTTGTCGACGAAGCCGGGAATGGCGAAACCGTTGCTGCGCCCGTAACCGTCGCGGCGCCAGTGGCAGCCGGTGGCCAGCACCACGTGTTCGGCGCCGAAGTCGAGCACGTCCTGCGCGGTGAGTACCGAATCGAGATAGACGGCTATGTTGGCGAGCTTGTTGATCTGGCCCACGCGCCAGTCGCGCACGCGCGCCCACTCGGCCAGGCCGGGCAGGCGCGCTTCGCGGGTAACGCGGCCGCCGAGTTCGCGGCGCGCCTCGGCCAGGCTCACCTCGTGGCCGCGCTGACCCAGCGCGCGCGCGGCTTCCAGCCCGGCCGGTCCGGCGCCGACCACCAGCACGCGGCTGGCCGTGCGCGCCGGCGCGATGCGTTCCGGGTGCCAGCCCTTGCGCCACTCCTCGCCCATGGTCGGGTTCTGCGTGCAGCGGATCGGCGAGATGGTCATGTCGCCGGAGACGCAGATGTTGCAGCCGATGCATTCGCGGATGTCGTCGACGCGGCCTTCCTCGATCTTCTTCGGCAGGAACGGGTCGGCGATCGACGGGCGCGCGCAGCCGATCATATCCAGCACGCCGCGCTTGAGCTGCGACACCATGGTGTCCGGCGAGGTGAAGCGGCCCACGCCGACCACCGGCTTGCTGGTGGTCTGCTTGACGAAGTCGATGAACGGCTCCTGCGCACCCTCGGCGGCGAAGCGCGAGGGCACCGAGTCGTTGTACCAGGCGGCGAGGTTCACGTCCCACAGGTCAGGCAGTTCGGCCAGCATGCCGACGATCTCCTTCGCCTCGGCCAGTTCCACGCCGCCGGGCCCGAGCAGTTCCTCGGTGGCGAAGCGCAGCGCCACGGCGCAGGTGTCGCCGACGGCATCCTTCGTGTCCTGCAGCACCTCGCGCAGCAGGCGCACGCGGTTCTCCAGCGAGCCACCGTATTCGTCGCTGCGCTGGTTGCGCCGGCGCTGCAGGAAGTGCATCGCGAGCGACAGGTCGTGCGCCGCGTAGACGTAGATGATGTCCATGCCCGCGCGCTTGCCGCGGATCGCCGCCTCGCGATGCCAGCGCCGGTACTCGCGGATGTCGTGCAGGGTCATCGCGCGCGCCTGCGACGGGTAGCCGTACTTGGACGGCTGATGCGACGGCGCCAGCAGCACCTCGCGCGAATACAGGTTCGACGCGGTGGGACCGTTGTGCGACAGCTCCAGCGCGGCGAGCGCGCCGTGCGCGTGCACCTTGTCGCACATCAGCGCCAGTGCGGGGATGTCGCGGTCGTCCCACAGCCGCGCCTCGACGTAGGGCGTGAGGTCGCCGCTGGGATGGATCTCGCACTCCTCGGTGGAGACCACCGCCCAGCCGCCCTCGGCCTTGGTCTCGCGCATAGCCGCGTGCGCCAGCGGCATCGCATGGCCCATGCCGTTGCAATGCGGCACCTGGAAGAAGCGGTTCTTCGCGGTGACCGGGCCGATCTTGATCGGGGTGAACAGGATGTCGTAGCGCGGATCTCTCATTCCGGGATGACCTCGACGGGCGGCGCGCTCCTGTGCCGCAGGCGCATGAACGCATACAGCGGCAGGCCCGCTGCGATCAGTCCCAGCGCGTACAGGAACGGCTCGTGGCCGATGCCGACGAAGGCGAAGACCACGAACAGCACGCAGGTGACGGCGACCAGCAACACCCGCACCGAAGTGCACGTCGCGGTGCGCCGCCGCCACAGCACGACCAGCGCCAGCGCGCAGCACAGGTAGAGCGGCAGGTTGGCGGCGGTGACCACCCGGGTGAGGAAGGTGAACGCCGACACCAGCGACTTGCTGTAGCTCATCCCGATCATCGCCGAGGCGAGCGCGCCGATCACCAGCAGCGCCACCGCCGGCGCGCCATGGCGGTTATTGCGCGCCAGCACAGCCGGCAGCACGCCGTTGTGCGCCATCGTGCGGGTCAGCTCGCCGGCCAGCAGGGTCCAGCCGTTGAGCGCGCCCAGCCCGCTGATCACCACGAACAGCGCCAGCCAGCGCCCGGAGCCGGCGGCGGCGAAGCGGTCCATCAGCAGCGCGAACGGCGCGTTCGCCTCGGCCAGTTCCTGCTGCCGGATCAGCAGCAGCGGCACGGTGGAGACGATGATGTAGATGATCGCGGTGAGCACGGTGCCGGTCATGGTCGAGCGCGGGATCGTGCGCGCCGGGTCGTCCACCCGCGCCGCCGGCACGCTGGCCGATTCGATGCCGAGCATCGCGAACAGGGCGATGGTCGAGGCCGCCATCACGCCGCCCAGGGTGACCGGCGTGGCCGGCGGGTGCGCGACGTAGCTCGCCGGCGAGTCGAGCAGGACCCAGCCGCCGAGCAGGGCGATCGCCAGCATCGGCAGCAGCTTCAGGACGGTGGTGACGATTTGCACCCCGCCGCCGGTGCGCACGCCGAACAGGTTGATCGCCACCACCGACCACAGCAGGCACAGCGCGAACAGCGCCGGCTGGATCGCACCCAGCGGCGGGAACACCACCGTCATGTAGCCGACCACGCCGGTGGCGAGCGCCGCGTTGGTGAGCCACAGCGACACCCAGTACGCCCACAGCGCTAGGTACGCCGGCAGCTCGCCCAGGGTGCGGCGGATGTAGCCGTACGGACCTTCGGCGTCGGGCAGCGCGCGGGCCAGGTGCGAGAACACGCGGGCCAGCACCAGGCAGCCGGCCAGCACGATGATCCAGCCGATCAGCGCATTGAACCCGAACGGCGCCAGCGATGCCGGCAGCACGAAGATGCCCATGCCGATGACATTGCCCACCACCAGCGCGGTGCAGGTCCAGAAGCCGATCTTGTTGCGGTCGTGCATGCCGGCTTCCGCGGGTTTGGGTTCGGAGAGGGAGCGGCCGGGTCGGGCCACGCTCACGCGGACTCCCCGGCGGGTCCGGCGTAGGCCGCGCGCAGCAGGTTCTGGAAATGCCAGACGCCGCCTTCGCGCTTCGGGCACAGCCGGCCGGGGACGTAGTATCCGGACGCCAGTCCCTTCTGCACCGCCTCGCAGATCGCGATGTCCTCGTGCTGCACTTCGTCGCTGAACGCCTGGTCGGCGGCGATGCGGGCCTGGGCGCCGGCGTCCTGCGCGTAGTAGTAGTCGAACACGATGCGGCAGCGGTCCGGCCCCAACGGCAGGATGCGGTTGGTCTGCAGCCGCCCGGGCATGATGTTGAGCATCACGTTGGGGTAGACGAAGTAGTAGAACGCCTGGCCGTCGCCGTAGAGCTCGCTGCTGTTGCGCAGCGGCGAGGACTGCAGCGAATGCCACGGGAACAACTCGGTGTCGTAGGCGCGGTAGTCCAGCACCCGGGACAGGCCCGGGTGCACATGCGGCAGGTGGTAGCCCTCGAGGAAGTTGTCGACGTAGACCTTCCAGTTGCAGTCGATGTCGTAGTTGTCGCGGCGCAGGTAGCGCATCGCCGACAGGTCGATCGGCGCGATGCGGCCGGCGATGCCGCCGTAGACCTCGTCGAACGGCGGCACAGCCGGGTCGAGCGCCACGAACACCAGGCCCTGCCATTCGTGCACGCGCAGCGGCGGCAGGCGGATCTCCTCGACCTTGAAATCGCAGGCGTCCTGCATCTCCGGCGCGCTGCGCAGCTGGCCTTCGAGGGTGTAGGTCCAGCCGTGGTACTTGCAGTGCAGGGCGCGCGCGCCCTTGCCGTCGCACAGCGCCAGCGGCCCGGCGCGGTGGCGGCAGACGTTGGGGAAGGCGCGCAGCACGCGGTCCTGTCCGCGCACCAGCAGGATGGGCACCCCGGCGATCTGCTCGACGGCATGGTCGCCCGGCTCTGCCAGTTGTTCCTGGTGCGCCACCAGCTGCCAGCTGCGCGCGAATACCGCGCGCTGTTCCATCGCCAGCATCGCGTCGCCGGCGTAGTAGCGGGCGGGCAGGGCGCGCGCGCGGTTGAGTTCCTCGACCAAGGTGTCGGTAGGCATGAGCAGGTTCAGTCCCCGGATGGGTGGGCACGGCGAGCAGCCGTCTTCCGGAGCATCCATGTCCGCGTACCGTCTCGCGCCCGCAGCTAGTGTTCGCGATCCAGCCTAGCGCCTCCGCCGGACCGGGGGCAACAGGCCCCGGCCTGCGTGGACGGGATGCCGGCGCATGGCACATTTGCCGGCAACTACTATCTACCGGCCGGATTCGGTTGTAGATTGCGGCGATATCCATTGGGGAGCTGCTGCCGTCCATGCAAGGTGCTGTACCTAGGCTGTGCCGCCCGAGACTCGACCCGCACGGGCGGAGCGCATTGTCACCGCGGGAGCGGTCGTGACGGAGGCGTCAGCCACCGGTACGCTGGAACAGGCGCTGGCCCATGCCGCCCGCCTGCTGGATCGCGATCCGGCCATGGCGGTCGAGCAGCTCGACGAAATCCTTCAGGTCGCCCCGGGCCACCCAGTCGCGCTGCAGCTGCTGGCGGCGGCGCGCTCGCTGCAGGGGGACGTGCAGGGCGCGCTCGACATCCTCATTCCGCTGGCGCGATCCCAGCCGAACTGGGCCGTGGCCCATCTCGACCTGGGCGTGGCCCTGGGCCGCCGCGGGCGCGGGCAGGAGGCGATCGACGCGCTGCGTCGGGCGGTGACCTTGAAGCCCGACCTGCCGCAAGCCTGGCGCGCGCTCGGCGACCATCTCATGGCGGCCGGCGAACAGGCGCAGGCGGACGCGGCGTACGCCAGCCACGTGCGTTACTCCACCCGCGACCCGCGCCTGCTGGCGGCTGCCGTCGCCCTGGTCGAGAACCGCATTCCCGAGGCCGAGGCCCTGCTGCGCGAGCACCTGAAACAGGCGCCGACCGACGTGGCGGCGATCCGCATGTTCGCCGAGGTCGCCGCCCGGCTGGGCCGCAACGAGGATGCCCTGCACCTGCTTGAGCGCTGCCTGGAGCTGGCCCCCAGCTTCCATGAGGCGCGCCAGAACTACGCGCTGGTCCTGCATCGCAGCAACCAGCCGGAGCAGGCGCTGGTCCAGATCGAGCGCCTGCTGGCGGCTGATCCGGGGCACCTGGGCTGCCGCAACCTCAAGGCGGTGGTGCTGTGCCGGATCGGCGACTACGAGCCGGCCATCCGCATCTATGCCGACCTGCTGGAACGTTATCCGCGCAACGCGAAGGTATGGGTGAGCTACGGCCATGCGCTGAAGACCGCCGGGCACACCGAGCGCGCCATCGCCGCGTATCGCCGCAGCCTGGAGCTCGAACCGTCGTTCGGCGAGGTCTGGTGGAGCCTGGCCAACCTGAAGACCTTCCGCTTCGGCGCCGACGAACTGGCCGCGATGCGCCGGCAGCTGGCGCGCACGGATCTCACTGAGGACGATCGCCTGCACCTGGAGTTCGCCGTGGGCAAGGCGCTGGAGGACGCCGGCGAATACGAGCCGTCGTTCCGGCATTACGCGCAGGGCAATGCGATCCGCCGCACGCAGCTGCACTACAGCGCCGACGACACCAGCGCGCGGGTGCGCTATATCCGCGAGCACTACACGCGCGACTTTTTCGCCGCGCGCGCCGGCGCCGGCAGCGCGGCGCCCGACCCGATCTTCGTGGTCGGCCTGCCGCGGGCCGGCTCCACCCTGATCGAGCAGATCCTGTCCAGCCACAGCCAGGTCGAAGGCACCATGGAGCTGCCCGAGGTCACCTCGATCACGCGCCTGCTGCGCCTGCAGGGCGACGCCGGCAGCGCGATGCCGTACCACGGCGCGCTGGCGGCGCTCGACGCCGACGCCCTGCGCGCGCTGGGCGAGCGCTACCTCGCGCACACCCGGATCCAGCGCAAGACCTCGGCGCCGTTGTTCATCGACAAGATGCCGAACAACTTCATGCACATCGGCCTGATCCACCTGATGCTGCCGAACGCGAAGATCATCGACGCGCGCAGGCATCCGCTGGCGTGCTGCTTCTCGGCCTTCAAGCAGCATTTCGCGCGCGGGCAGAACTTCAGCTACGACCTCGAGGACGTGGGGCGCTACTACCGCGACTACGTGGCGCTGATGGCGCACTTCGACGCCGTGCTGCCCGGGCGCATCCACCGCGTCGTGTACGAGCGCATGGTCGAGGACACCGAGGGGGAGGTGCGCCGCCTGCTCGACTATTGCGGCCTGCCGTTCGAGGCGTCGTGCCTGCGGTTCTTCCAGAACCCGCGGCCGGTGCGCACGGCCAGTTCGGAACAGGTGCGCCAGCCGATCTACCGCGAAGGGGTGGATCACTGGCGCCACTACGCACCATGGTTGGGGCCTCTGGCATCGGCGTTGGGGCCGGTGCTGGAGAACTACCCCGACGTACCGGCATTGGAGTAATGGCTGAATTCGATGGATTAGTCCTGGACATGCGAGGGGAGAGTGTATGCACGCGATACGATCGAAACAGATCACGGGGACGCGACAGGCGGGCCTGACCCGGCTGCCGCTTGCGGCGGCGATCTGTCTGGCCATGGCCGCGCCGGCTTTTGCGCAGGACGCGGGGCAGGCCCAGGCGCCTTCGGCGAAACCGAAGACCACGACGCTGAGCGTGGTGAACGTGACCGCGCAGAAGCGCGTGGAGAACCTGCAGAAGGTGCCGATCAGCATCAACGTGCTGGAGACCGACCAGCTCGAGGCGCTGCACGTGCAGAACTTCAACGACTACGTGAAGTACCTGCCCAGTGTCACCTTCCAGCAGGGCGGCGGCGGCATCGCCACCGGCCCCGGCTTCGCCAGCATCTACATGCGAGGCGTGGCCAGCGGCGGCAACACCAACCATTCCGGATCGCAGCCCAGCGTGGGCGTGTACCTGGACGACCAGCCGGTCACCACGATCCAAGGCCCGCTCGACATCCACATGTACGACATCGCCCGCATCGAGGTGCTGGCCGGGCCGCAGGGTACGCTGTACGGCGCCAGCGCGGAGGCGGGCGCCCTGCGCATCATCACCAACAAGCCCGATACCAGTGGTTTCGCGGCGAATTACGCCATCGGCGTCGACAAGGTGGCGCACGGCGGCGTCGGCTTCACCGCCGAAGGCATGCTCAACATCCCGATCAGCAAGAGTGCGGCGGTGCGCATCGTCGGCTGGCGCGAACACGATGCCGGCTACATCGACAACCAGGCCGGCTCGCGTACGTTCCCGGTGTCCGGCATCACCGTCAGCAACGCCGACAACTGCAAGCCGGGCCCGATGCTGGAATGCTTCGGGCACGCCCGCAAGCACTACAATGACGCCAACACCAACGGTGCCCGCGCCGCGCTGAAAGTCGACCTCAACGACAGCTGGTCGATAAGCCCGACCCTGATGGGGCAGCAGACGATCTCGCACGGCACCTTTGCCGGCGATCCCGCCATCGGCGACCTGGCGGTCACCCACTTCTACCCCGAGCGCGTCAACGACCGCTGGTGGCAGGGCGCGCTGACCGTGCAGGGCAAGATCGGCAACTTCGACCTGACCTACGCCTATGCGCACCTCAAGCGCGACCAGGAAGAGCAGACCGATTACAACGACTACTCGTTCTGGTACGACACCCTGCTTTCCTACGGTGCCTACATCCACGACAACAGCGGCGCCCTGATCAATCCGTCCGAGTTCATCAGCGACCGCGACCACTACGCCAACAGCAGCCACGAGCTGCGTATCGTCTCGCCCAAGGAGGACCGTCTGCGGCTCGTCGCCGGCGCGTTCTGGCAGAAGCAGAAGCACGACATCATGCAGGACTACCAGATCAACAAGCTGGCGACGTCGCTGTCGGTCGCCGGCTGGCCCAACACGATCTGGCTGACCCGGCAGATGCGCTACGACTACGACAAGGCGCTGTTCGGCGAGCTGTCCTACGACATCATCCCCGACGAACTCACCGCCACGGTGGGCGAGCGCTATTTCCGCACCAGCAATGACCTGTACGGCTTCTACGGCTTCAGCAAGGGCTTCTCGCCGAATTCGAGCTACGGCGAGGCGGGCTGCATCTCGCCGCAGCCGTTCATCGATGCGCCGTGCCTGGTCTTCAACAAGCACGTGAAGGAAAGCGGCTCGCTCGGCAAGGTCAACATCACCTGGAACATCTCGCCCACCAAGATGATCTACGCCACCCGCTCCGAAGGCTTCCGCCCGGGCGGCGTCAACCGTGCCGGCCAGCTGCCGCCCTACCAGGCGGATTTCCTGACCAACCTGGAGCTGGGCTGGAAAACCTCCTGGTTCGACAACCGGGTGTCGTTCAACGGCGCGGTGTTCCGCGAGAAGTGGAACGACTTCCAGTTCAACATCCTCGGCGCCAACGGCCTCACCCAGATCAAGAACGCCAACTCGGCCCGCATCGACGGACTGGAGTCGCAGGTGAACTGGCAGGCCACCTACAACCTGAATCTCAGTACCGGCCTCGCGTGGTACAACGCCAAGCTGACCGCGAACTATTGCGGATTCACCGACGCCAATGGCAACACGGTCACCTATTGCCCTGCCGGCACGATCAACCCCAACACCGGCGCGGTGGTGAACGGGCCGCTGGCCCCGAAGGGCACGCAGCTGCCGATCACGCCCCGCTTCAAGGCCAACCTGGTGGCGCGCTACACCTTCAGCCTGGGCGGGAACGATGCCTTCGTCCAGGCCGCGTTCGTGCATGTGGGCCGACGGACGACCGACCTGCGCCTGCTCGAGCGGAGCCTGCTCGGCAACCTGCCGGCGTACAACTCGGTCGACTTTTCCGCCGGCATCCAGAAGGGCAGCTGGTCGCTGAACGCGTATGTCGACAACGCGTTCGACAAGCGGGGGGCGCTGTACAAATTCACCGAGTGCGGCGTGACGGTGTGCGCTGCCCACAATGTCGTCGCGCAGTACCCGAACGGACAGGTCTACACCGGCTTCAGCCAGCCGCGCACGTTCGGCATCCGCTTCAAGCAGGACTTCTAGGCGGGCGAGGCCAGTCCGTGTGCAAGAAAGGCCCCGGTGCGAACCGGGGCCTTTCGCGTTTCCGTGGGTAGCCGCGGCGATCGGCCGGGTCGCGTTCGTCCGGTTGTCCGTGCGGTGTCCGCGGACACTGCACCGACAAGGCGCGTTATACGCAAATCATTGAAATACAAATTTTTTTACGCCGTTGCCGCGTGGCACGCGGATTGCAGCCATCTCCGTGCAACCGCGCTGTCCGCGGTCAGGAACGGCATCGATGATCCGCGACACGTCCGCACAAGACCGCTTGGTCGAGGTGAAATCCAATCCCAGGCGCCGGCTGATCCTGGTCGGCGCCGGCGTGCTCGTGCTGGCCCTGCTGGCGTGGCTGGCGCCGCGTGCCGGCCGGCTGTTTTCCGCTTCCGAATCGGTCAGCAGTTCGCGGCTGGCGTTCGCCACCGTGGAGCGTGGTCCGTTCGTGCGCGACATCGCCGCCGAAGGCAAGGTGGTCGCCGCGGTCAGCCCCACCCTGTACGCCACTTCCGGCGGCGCGGTGACGCTGAAGGTGCACGCCGGCGACACGGTGAAGAAGGACCAGGTGCTGGCCACCATCGTCAGTCCCGAGCTGACCAACAAGCTGGCGCAGGAGCAGAGCAACGCCGACGCGATGGAAGTGGAATACCAGCGCGCGCAGATCGACGCGCGCAAGAAGCGCGGCGAACTGCAGAAGGCCTACGACAACGCACAGATCGACGCGACCGCCGCCGAACGCGACCTCGAGCGCAACCAGAAGGCATTCGACAAGGGCGCCGTACCCAGCATGGCGGTGGACCGCGCCAGGGACGAGCTGCAGAAGGCGAAGATCGCCCTGCAGCACGCCAAGGCCGACCTGGGCATGGACAACACCAGCCTCAGCTTCGACATCCAGTCGAAGAAGCTCGCGCACGAGCGCCAGCTGCTGCTGGTGAAGGACCTGCAGCGCCAGGTCGACGACCTCAACGTGAAATCGCCGGTCGACGGCCAGGTCGGCCAGCTGTTCATCGCCGAACGCGCCAC
Organism: Rhodanobacter sp. FW104-R8; assembly: GCF_001617365.1. Classification (GTDB taxonomy): domain Bacteria; phylum Pseudomonadota; class Gammaproteobacteria; order Xanthomonadales; family Rhodanobacteraceae; genus Rhodanobacter. The sequence goes on along the minus strand of NZ_LVJR01000027.1, from coordinate 85,328 downwards.
CGTGGCCAAGGACGCGCAGCTGCTCAGCGTGATCGACCTGTCCGCGCTGCAGGTGGAGATGCAGGTGCCGGAAAGCTTCGCGCGCGACCTCGGCATCGGCATGGCCGGCGAGATCAGCGGCAACGGCCACACCTGGAAGGGCCTGGTCAGCGCGATCTCGCCGGAAGTGGTCAACGGCCAGGTCGCCGCGCGGCTGCGCTTCGAAGGCGACACGCCGAAGCAGCTGCGGCAGAACCAGCGCCTGTCGGTGCGCGTGCTGCTGGACAAGCGCGACGACGTGCTGACCGTGCAGCGCGGCTCGTTCGTCGACGAATCCGGCGGAAGCTACGCCTACCTGGTGCGCGACGGCCTCGCCAAGAAAACCCCGATCCGCGTCGGCGCCTCCAGCATCGACAAGGTGGAAATCCTCGACGGCCTGAAGGCAGGCGACCGCATCGTGATCTCCGGCACCGACAGCTTCAAGGGCGCGGCGACTGTCGCGATCAGCAACTGACGATTTCTCCCTCCCCTGCGCGCAGGGGAGGGCTGGGGAGGGGTAAAGCTCTTGCTTGCAAAGTCAAAAGCATCACCCCCTCCCAGCCTCCCCCTGCGACCGAAGGAAGTCCCTTTGGGACATGCAGGGGGAGGAGCAAAGACCATCACCACCACCGAGGAACAACCATGCTGAAGATGACCCACCTGTCCAAGGTCTACCGCACCGAAGTGGTGGAGACCTACGCGCTGCGCGATTTCAACATCGACGTGAAGGAGGGCGAGTTCGTCGCCGTCACCGGCCCGTCCGGTTCCGGCAAGACCACCTTCCTCACCATCGCCGGCTTGCTGGAAACCTTCAGCGGCGGCGAGTACCACCTCGACGGCATCGAGGTGAGCAACCTCAACGACAACGCGCGCTCGAAGATCCGCAACGAGAAGATCGGCTTCATCTTCCAGGCGTTCAACCTGATTCCCGACCTCAACGTGTTCGACAACATCGAGGTGCCGCTGCGCTACCGCGGCATGAAGGCGGCCGAGCGCAAGCAGCGCATCATGGATTCGCTGGAGCGCGTGGGCCTGGCCTCGCGCGCCAAGCACTACCCGGCCGAACTGTCCGGCGGCCAGCAGCAGCGCGTGGCGATCGCCCGTGCGCTGGCCGGCAGCCCGCGCCTGCTGCTGGCGGACGAACCGACCGGCAACCTCGACACCCAGATGGCGCGCGGCGTGCTCGAACTGCTGGAGGACATCCACCGCGGCGGCGCCACCATCGTGATGGTCACGCACGACCCGGAACTGGCGGCGCGCGCCCAGCGCAACGTGCACATCATCGACGGCCAGGTGGTGGACCTGTCCGAGGACCCGCGCTTCCACTCCATCCACGCGGTCCAGGTGGACGAGGCGCACGGCTGAGCGGCAGGGATTCGGGATTGGGGACTCGCAAGAGCCGCGGCCCGCGGACCCGCCGCTTTCCCTGATCTCCTATCCCGTCCTCCCGAATCCCGGAACTTGAGATGCTCGCCTACTACTTCCAACTTGGTCTGCTCAGCTTGCGCCGCAATCCGGCTCTCACCGCGCTGATGGTGATGGCGATCGGCTTTGGCGTGGCCGCGTCGATGATCACGTACTCGGTGTTCCGCGCCGTGTCGGGCAATCCCATTCCGGGCAAGTCCGCCCAGCTGTTCACGCCGCAGGTCGACAGCTGGGGGCCGCAGCAGAACCTGAAGGGCGAGCCGGCGGAAGCGCTGGCTTACACCGACGCGATGGCACTGATGCGTGCGCACGCGGCGAAGCACCAGACGCTGTTGTATCCGGTGCAGCTGTCGGTGATGCCGGGCGGCAATCGCGATCTCCCCTTGAATGCCAACGGCTACGCCGTCACCGCCGATTTCTTCACCATGTTCGAGGTGCCGTTCCGCTACGGCAGCGGCTGGAGTACGCGGGACGATGATGCGCGAGCCAGCGATGTGGTCATCAGCAGCGAGCTCAACCAGAAGCTGTTCGGTGGCGCCAACAGCGTGGGGCGTGCGCTCAGCCTTGGCGGTCATGATTACCGCGTTGTGGGCGTCGCCAGCCACTGGAACCCGCGTCCACGTTTCTACGACCTGTTCAGTACCAGCGGCTTTGCCGACGAGCCGGATATCTACATGGTGTTCAACCGTGCGCTGGATCTGCAGATGCGCACGGGCGGTCGCAACAGTTGCCGCGGTTCGCTCGCCTACACGAGCTGGCAAGGCTATCTGCAAAGCAACTGCGTCTGGGTCACGCCATGGGTGGAACTGGGCAGCCCCGCCGAAGTCGCCAGCTACAGCAGCTTCCTCGCCAACTACGCCGCTGACCAGCAGCGCGCGGGCCGCTTCAACTGGGCAGCCAACGTGCGCCTGCGCGACGTGATGCAGTGGCTCGATTACGAGCACGTGGTGCCGCCGGAAAGCCGCATCTCGCTGGCGGTGGCGCTGGGCTTTTTCCTGATCTGCCTGGTCAACACCATCGGCCTGCTGCTGGCGAAATTCATGCGCCGCGCCGGCGAGATCGGCGTGCGCCGCGCCCTGGGCGCAACGCGGGGCGAGATCTACAAGCAATACCTGGTCGAGGCCGGCACGGTGGGTCTCGCGGGCGGCCTGCTGGGCCTGCTGCTCACTGCGCTGGGCGTGTCCGGCGTGGGCATCCTGTTCCAGCCGGAGATCGCCAAGCTGGCGCAGCTCGATTTCTCGCTGGTGGGCCTGACTTTTGTCGTTGCGATCATCGCCACCGTGCTGGCGGCGTTCTACCCGGCGTGGCGCGCGGCACACGTGCAGCCCGCCTGGCAGTTGAAGTCGAGCTGAGGAGAGCGCCATGAATATCCAGATCAGGCCCATCCTCACCGCGCTGCGCCGGTACAAGGCCGGCACCCTGCTGATCGCGCTGCAAATCGCGTTGACCTTGGCCATCGTGTGCAACGCGTTGTTCATCATCCACCAGCGACTGGCCAACCTGTCCGCTGCCAGCGGCGTGGACGAGGCCAACGTGTTCGTCATCGCCAATATGTGGGCCGACGTCGGCCAATCGACGGCGCAGGTCGATGCGCAGGTGCGCGCCGACCTGCTCGCGCTGCGGCAGCTGCCTGCCGTGTCCGACGCCACGCCTGCCAGCGGTTATCCGCTGAGGGGCGGCGGCTGGGACAACTTCGTCACCATGACGCCCGAGCAGACCAGGCCGACCACCGATGCGGCGGTGTACACCGGCGACGAACATTTCATCGGCACGCTGGGCCTGAAGCTCGTCGCGGGGCGCAATTTCCGCCCCGATGAGGTGATGGTGATGGGCACCCAGCAGGCAATCACCCCGCCGACGGCGATCGTGAGCAAGGCGCTGGCCGACCGTTTGTTCCCCGATGGCAACGCGCTGGGCAAGAGCTTCTACGCGATGGGCGCCACGCCGAGCACCATCGTCGGCATCGTCGATCCGCTGCACCGGCAAGGCGTGGATCAATGGAGCAACAGCTATGCCGGGCAGGCGCTGATCTGGCCGATGCGGGCGGATGATTCGCGCGGCATCTACTACATCGTGCGCGCCAGGCCCGGTCAGCTTGCCGACGCGATGCGCGAGGCGCCCAAGGCCCTGTACGCGCAAAGCCGCCTGCGCATCATCGACCCGAAGGACGGCATCCAGGACTACGCCACCATCCGTCACAAGGTGTACGACCGCGACCGCGGCATGGCGATCCTGATGGGCATCATCAGCGTGGTGCTGCTGGCGATCACCGCGGCCGGCATCGTGGGCCTCACCAGCTTCTGGGTCGGCCAGCGCCGCAAGCAGATCGGCGTGCGCCGCGCGCTGGGCGCCCGGCAGCGCGACATCCTCGCCTACTTCCTCACCGAGAACTTCCTGATCAGTGCGGTGGGCGTGGTGCTGGGCACCGTGCTGGCGATCGCCTTCAACCTGTGGACGGTGACCCGTTTCGAGATGAGCCACATGTCGATGGCCTACGTGGGCATCGGCGTGGCCGTGCTGCTGCTGCTCGGCCAGGGCGCGGTGCTGGCGCCGGCGCTGCGTGCCTCGCGCGTGTCGCCGGTGGAGGCGACGCGGTCGGTGTGACGTTCTTTTCTCCCTCCCCTGCAAAGCAGGGGAGGGCTGGGGAGGGGTGCTTTTGATCTTGACGTCAAAAGCTTTACCCCCTCCCGACCTCCCCCTGCTTTGCAGGGGGAGGAGACAAAACCTGGAGCATTTGGAATGTTCAGCTACTACCTCGAACTGGCCCTGCGCAGCCTCAAGCGAAGTCCCGGCCTGACCGCGCTGATGGTGCTGACGATCGGCTTCGGCGTGGCCGCGTCGATGACCACCTGGTCGGTGTTCCGCGCGGTGTCGGGCGATCCGATCCCGTGGAAGTCGTCGAAGCTGTTCGTGCCGCAGATCGACAACTGGGGGCCGAACGGGCGCAGCAGCGACGGCGAGCCGCCGAACGCGATGGACTACACCGACGCGGTCACCCTGATGCGCGATCACCGCGCCAGGCTGCAGTCGGCGATGTACCAGATCTCCCCGTCGATCGTGCCGGCGGATGCGGGCAAGCATCCGATCAACGTCAGCGGCCACGCGGTGTACGGCGAGTTCTTCCCGATGCTCGACGTGCCGTTCCTGTACGGCAGCGGCTGGAGCGCCGACGACGATGCGCAGCGCGCCGCGGTGGCGGTGATCAGCAGCAAGCTCAACCAGAAGCTGTTCGGCGGCGACAACAGCGTGGGCAGGACCGTCAACATCGAGGGCAAGGACTACCGCGTGGTCGGCGTGCTGAACGACTGGAATCCGCAGCCGCGTTTCTTCGACGTGGTCAACAGCGGTGGATTCTCCACCGGCGTCGAGGATGTGTTCGTGCCGTTCCAGCGCGCCATCGCCGTCGGCATGCCGAACGACGGCAACACCAATTGCAACGCCGTTCCCACCGAGTCGGGCTTCGTCGGCCTGCAGCATTCCGCCTGCGTGTGGATCGCCTACATGGCCCAACTGGACGATGCGGCCGCGGTGACGGCCTACCGGCAGTACCTCGACGGCTACGCGCGCGACCAGCAGCAATCCGGCCGCTTCGGCTGGGCGCCGAACAACCGCCTGCGCGACCTGCCGGCATGGCTGGACAACCAGCACGTGGTGCCCAGCGACACCAAGGTGTCGCTGCTGGTGGCGCTGGGCCTGCTGCTGGCCTGCCTGGTCAACACGGCCGGCCTGCTGCTGGCGAAGTTCCTGCGTCGCAGCGGCGAGATCGGCGTGCGCCGCGCGCTGGGCGCGCCGCGCCGGGCGATCTATGCGCAGTTCCTCGTCGAGGCCGGCATGATCGGCCTGAGCGGCGGCGTGCTAGGCCTGCTGCTGACCGGCGTCGGCGTGGCCAGCGTGGGCTGGGTCTTGCCCAAGGACATCGCCGCGCTGGCGCGGGTCGACTTCTCGCTGCTCGTGCTCACCCTGCTGGTAGCCGTCGTCGCCACCGCGCTGGCCGGGCTGTATCCCACCTTCCGTGCCTCGCGCGTGCAGCCCGCGTGGCAACTGAAATCGAACTGATGACTGCCCCACGACTCCGCCCAGCCGTAGGAGCCCGCTCGCGGGCGATGCTTTTGAGCCGGGTTTCAGAATTCAGGATCCGGGGTTTGCACAAGCAGGAGCATCGCCCGCAAGCGGGCTCCTACGGTATCGGCGGCGGCCCGTCTGTCTCGCGCAAGGAACGACAACCATGACACTCCCACCCATTCTCGCGGCGCTGCGCAAACACAAGGCCGGCGTCGTGCTGATCTCGCTGCAGATCGCGCTGACCCTGGCGATCGTCTGCAACGCGGTATTCATCATCGGCCAGCGCGTCGAACGGGTGAACCGGCCCACCGGCCTCGACGAGAACGACCTGTTCCTGGTGTCCCAGCAATGGGTGGGCGCACCCAGCGGCGACGACCCGTCCGGCGTGGAAAAGCTCGACGTGATGCAGCAGGAGGACCTGGCGGCACTGCGCAACCTGCCCGACGTGGCCTCGGTGGCGCCGAGCAACTCGGTGCCCCTGCTCAATTCCTCGTGGACCGGCGCGCTGTCGCTCAAGCCCAACCAGAAGTTCGAGAAAGGCATCACGCGCACGGCGTACTACTTCACCGACGAGCATGCCCTGGCCACGCTGGGCCTGCGCCTGGTGGCCGGCCGCGCCTTCACGGCCGGCGACGTGCAGCACCAGGGAGCACGCGACCAGCGTGACCGTCCGATCGTGATCGTGACCCAGGCACTGGCCGACAAGCTGTTCCCGCAACGCGGCGCGGTGGGCAAGGTGGTCTATGCCGATGGCAGCAGCGCGCCGAGCACCGTCATCGGCGTGGTCGCGCGCCTGCAGACGCCAAGCACCGGCAGCTGGGGCAACGGCTTCGCGTGGCACTCGACCCTGGTGCCGACCCGGCTGGACGCGAACTTCGCGCGCTATGTGGTGCGGGCCAAGCCGGGCCGGCGCGATGCCGCGATGCGCGCCGTGCCGGCGACGCTGTATGCGGTGAACCCGATGCGCGTGCTCGACGACGACAGCGTCAAGTCGTTCGCCGATATCCGCGCCAGCGCCTACCGGGCCGACGTCGGCATGGCGATCCTGATGGGCGTGGTCTGCCTGATCCTGCTCTGCGTCACCGCCGCCGGCATCGTCGGCCTCACCAGCTTCTGGGTCGGCCAGCGCCATCGGCAGATCGGCGTGCGGCGCGCCCTGGGCGCGCGCCGGATCGACATCCTGCACTACTTCCAGATCGAGAACCTGCTGATCGCCGGGATGGGTGTCGTGCTCGGCGTGCTGCTGGCGGTGGGCCTCAACGCGTGGCTGATGATGCATTACGAGATGACGCGCCTCCCGGTGCTGTACGTGCTGACCGGCGTGCTGGCGATGCTGGCGATCGGGCAGGCCGCGGTGTTCGTGCCGGCGCGGCGCGCGTCGAACGTGCCGCCGGTGGTGGCGACGCGGGCGGCGTGATGAAAGCCGGGAATCGGGATTCGGGATGGGGGATTCGGCAAAGCCAAGACTTGCCGTGTCGCCGCTCTTCCAAATTCCGAATCCCGAATCCCGAATCCCGTCTCCAAAGGAGACCTTGATGTTCACCTACTACCTCGACCTGGCCCTGCGCAGCCTCAAGCGCAACAAGGCGCTCACCGCGCTGATGGTGCTGGCGATCGCGCTGGGCATCGGCGCCAGCATGACCACGCTCACGGTACTGCACGTGCTGTCCGGCGACCCGCTGCCCGGCAAGAGCGCGCAGCTGTACTACCCGCAGGTCGATCCGCAGGACATCAAGGGCATGCAACCGAACAAGGAGCCGCCGGATCAGGTCACCCTGATCGACGGCCTGAACCTGCTGCGTGCCGGTCGCGCCGACCACCAGGCGCTGATGAGCGGCGGCTCGGTGCCGCTCCAGCCGGAACGATCCTCGCTCGATCCGTTCTACGTCGAGGCGCGCTACACCAGCGCGGATTTCTTCGCGATGTTCGACGCACCGTTCCTGTACGGCCACGGCTGGACCGCGGCGGACGGCGAGGCCAAGGCGCGCGAGGTGGTGATCGCGAAGTCGCTCAACGACAAGCTGTTCGGCGGAGCCGACAGCGTGGGCCGCACACTGCGCATGGCCGGCACGTCCTTCCGCATCGTGGGCGTGCTGGACAGCTGGCAGCCGAACCCGCATTTCTATGATCTGAACACGGGCTCCTACGCCTATGGCGAGCAGGTGTTCCTGCCGCTGCAGACCATGTTGGAGTTGCGGCTGGATCGCAACGGCTCCAGCGATTGCTGGGGCAACGGTGGCGGTGGCGTCGGCAACATCCTGCCTTCGGATACCTGCGTGTGGCTGCAGTTCTGGGTGCAACTGGACAGCCCCGTGAAAGCAGCCGCGTACGAGGAGTTTCTCGTGCACTACTCGCAGGAGCAGAAAGCGCTGGGCCGGTTCCAGCGCGCTCCCAACGTGCGCCTGCGCAACGTGGTGCAGTGGCTCGACTACCAGAGGGTGGTGCCCAATGACGTGCGCCTGCAAACCGGGTTGGCGTTCGGCTTCCTGCTGGTATGCCTGGTCAACACGGTGGGTCTGATGCTGGCCAAGTTCATGCGCCGCTCGGCCGAGCTGGGCGTGCGCCGTGCGCTGGGCGCGTCGCGGCGCGCGTTGTTCGCGCAGTTGCTGATCGAATCCGGCGTGATCGGCCTGGTCGGCGGCATCGGCGGCCTGCTGCTGGCGATGTTCGGGCTGTGGCTGGTGCGACAGCGGCCTTCGGATTACGCCGCGCTGGCACACCTGGATCCGAGCATGCTGCTCGCCACCTTCGTCCTGGCGGTATGCGCCACGCTGCTGGCCGGCCTGCTGCCGGCCTGGCGCGCCTGCCAAATCGCGCCCGCCCTGCAACTGAAGAGCAACTGAGGTGAGCATGGACATTCTTCCGATCCTTTCCACGCTGCGCCGGCACAAGCTCACGTCCTGGCTGCTGATCCTGGAGATCGCGCTGACCTGCGCCATCGTCTGCAACGCGGTATTCCTGATCGGCCAGCGCCTGCAGCGCATGGACATACCCAGCGGCGTGGCCGAGCACGAGCTGCTGCAGATCCAGGTGGCCGATGTGACGACTCTGTCCAATCCGTATGCCCGCCTCGCGGAGGATGTGGCGGTGCTCAGGCAGGTGCCCGGCGTGCTTTCGGTGGCTTCCTCCAACCAGGTGCCGTTCGGCCACTCGTCGTCGAACGGCAACATCCGGCTCGACCCGGCGCAGCCCGAGCGCACGCTCTTCGCCACCACCTATTTCGGCGAGAACCTGGTGCCGACGCTGGGCACGCGGCTGGTGTCCGGGCGCGACCTGCAGCCGGATGACTTCGTCGATGTGGAGACGGCGTTGAAGGCGCTCGGCACGGGCGACAGCAAGAGCCTGCCGCACGTGACGCTGATCACCCGGACCCTGGCCGAGCGGCTGTGGCCGGGACAGAACCCGCTGGGTCGCGCCATCTACCTCACGCCGGTGGTTGGCCTGCGCGTGGTCGGCGTGCTGGACAGTTTGGTGCGGCCGAATGCGTACGACGTGGCCAAGGCGCAATACACCATGGTGGTGCCGATACGCATGGGCACGAACAAGGACCAGAGCTACCTGATCCGCACCCGGCCGGAAGATCGCGCGAGCGCCATGGCCGCTGCGCTGGCCGCCCTGAAGAAGGCCGACCCGCAGCGCGTGGTGACCACCCAGCGCAGTTTCGACGAAGTACGCCGGAAGTTCTTCCAGGACGACCGCGCGATGGCCGGCATGCTGGTCGGCGTGATCGTGGCGCTGCTGACCGTCACCGCGCTGGGCATCGTGGGCCTGGCCAGCTTCTGGGTGGCGCAGCGGCGCCGCACGATCGGTGTTCGCCGTGCGCTTGGCGCCACTCGCGCCAACATCCTGCATTACTTCCAGACAGAGAACTTTCTGCTTGCCACGATCGGCATTGCGCTGGGCATGGTGCTGGCCTACGGCATCAACCTTTTCCTGATGGCCCACTACGAGCTGCCGCGGCTGCCGGGCATCTATTTCCCGGTGGGTGCGGTGGCGCTGTGGCTGATCGGCCAAGTCGCCGTGCTCGGCCCGGCGCTGCGCGCGGCGGCGGTGCCGCCAGTGGTGGCGACAAGGTCGGTGTGATGAAGCCGGGGTTGGGGATTGGGGATTCGGAAATGCAGCGTGACGCCGACTCCTCCCCCGAACTTCGAATCCCCAATCCCGCTCCGAAGGAGCAGACATGTTCGCCTACTTCCTCGACCTCGCGCTGCGCAGCCTGAAGCGCAACAAGATACTCACCGTGCTGATGGTGATCGCCATCGCCGTCGGCATCGGCGCCAGCATGACCACGCTGACGGTGATGCATCTGCTTTCCGGCGATCCACTGCCGGACAAGAGCGGCAAGTTGTTCTACGCGCAAGTGGATGCTGTCCCAGACACTAGCTACAGCCACACCGAACCGCAGGACATGCTGGACTACCAGTCAGCGATGGATCTGTGGGGTGCGCATCGCGCAGACCGGCAGGCGCTGATCGTGGACAGCCAGTTGAAAGTGCATGCACCTGGCGTGGATCTGCCACCTCTGATGGAGATGATGCTATCGACTACGGCGGATTTCTTCCCGATGTTCGAGGTCCCGTTTCGGTACGGCAACGGCTGGAGCGCGGACGACGACGCGAAGCACGCGCGCGTGGCGGTGATCTCGGCCAACCTCAACGACAAGTTGTTCGGCGGTGCCAACAGCGTGGGCCGCACACTGCGCCTCAAGGACACCGATGTGCGCATCGTCGGCGTGCTGAAACCGTGGCGGCCATCGCCGCAGTTCTACACGGTGGCCGGTGGCCGTTTCTCGCACGGCAACACCGCGGACTATTACGCCAAGCCGGAGGACGTGTTCGTGCCGTTCACCAGCGGCCTCGAAATCAACGACGGCAACTTTCATCAGTTCAACTGCTGGCACATCCCCGACAAGCCCGGCCATCTGGTAAACGCGCCGTGCGTCTGGATCGGTCTGTGGGTGGAACTGGGCAGTGCGGCGAAGGTGGCCGGCTACCGTGATTTCCTGGCCGGTTATGCCGCGCAGCAGAAGGCGCTGGGGCGCTTCATCCATGCCGACAACACGCGCTTGCGCAGCCTGATGCAGTGGCTGGACTTCAACGGCGTGGTACCCGGCGACGTGCGCCTGCAGACCTGGCTGGCATTCGCCTTCCTTGCGATCTGCCTGTTCAACACGGTGGGTCTGCTGCTGGCGAAGTTCCTGCGCCGGGGTGGCGAGATCGGCGTGCGCCGCGCGCTCGGCGCCAGCCGTGCGACGGTGTTCGCGCAATGTCTGGTCGAGGCGGGGCTGATCGGCTTGCTAGGCGGCATCGGTGGTTGGCTGCTGACGCTGGCTGGCCTGTGGCTGGTGCGGAGACAACCCGCGGCGTACGCGGACCTGGTGCATCTGGACGCCCCGATGTTCCTGATCACCTTCGCGCTGGCGATCGCGGTGAGCCTGCTTGCCGGCGCGCTGCCCGCCCTGCGCGCGAGCCGCATCGCGCCTGCGCTGCAACTGAAGACGTTGTGAGGATGCCGGTCATGCAGATACGCCCCATCCTTTCCGCGTTGCGCAAACATCGCCTCGCCACCTTGCTGATTGCGCTGGAGATCGCGCTGGCTTGCGCGGTGCTGTGCAACGCCTGTTTCTTGATCGCCAACCGGCTCGGCATGATGAAGATCCACAGCGGCGTGAACGAATCCTCGCTGGCCGTGATTTACCTCACCGGTTACGACAGCAGCGCGGATATCGATGTCAACGCACGCATGCTTGCCGGCCTGCGTGCGATCCATGGCATGCAATCGGTCAGCGTGATCAACACGGTGCCGTTCGGCCAGCAGGCCGGTACAGTGGGCATCACCACGGATGCGGCCGGCCAGCACTATGGCGCCGTGGTGGACATATACAACGGCGGCCCCGGCAGCACGCAGGCGCTTGGCCTGCAGCTGGTGGCCGGGCAATGGCCGCGGGCCGACGATTACCAGGCGCTGCAAGGCGACTTCCCGACGGATGCGCGCGTGCTGATTACCCGCTCGTTGGCCGAACACCTATGGCCTGGCGCCGACCCGCTGGGCAAGGAGTTCTGGTGCGACAAGCTCCACTTCCGCGTGATCGGCGTGGTCGAGCATCTGGCGCGAGCCCGTCCTGCGAGTCGTGGCGCGAGTGCAGCGGAGTGGTCGGTGTTTGCACCGGCGCAGCCAGGCAGGTTCCTTTCCGGCACGTACCTGTTGCGTGCCGATCCGAAGGACCTGCCGCGCGTGCTGCACGACGCGAAGGCGGTGGTCGCGAAGATCGCCCCGGACGTGGTGCTCGACCACGAGAACAGCCAGACCCTGGGCGATCTGCGCAGCACGTACTTTCAGACCGACCGCGCGATGGCCGGCGTGTTGGTGGGCGTGATCGTGGCGTTGCTCGGCGTCACCGCGCTCGGCATCGTCGGCCTCGCCAGTTTCTGGGTGCAGCAGCGCCGTCGGCAGATCGGCATCCGTCGCGCGATCGGCGCCACTCGCGCCGACATCCTGCATTACTTCCAGACCGAAAACTTCCTGATCGTCAGCTTCGGCATCGCGCTGGGCATGGTGCTGGCCTACGCGCTGAACCTGGTGCTGATGACGCATTACGAATTGCCGCGCCTGCCGTTGTACTACCTGCCGATCGGCGCGCTGGCGCTGTGGGCGCTGGGCCAGCTCGCGGTGCTCGGCCCGGCGCTGCGCGCGGCAGCAGTACCGCCGGTAGTGGCGACGCGGTCGGCGTGAGAATTGTGCTGTCCAGTACCTGAAATCGAGTTTCATGCCAGTCACAATGCATGTTCGTGAGCCCATGTACACCCCGGAGAACTAGCCTGATGAAGACCTTGCCGCTGCTTGTCTGTGCGAGCCTGTTGGGCTCGGTGACCGTGATTTCATCAACCGTGGCCTCACCTGCCCAGGCCGCACCGGCGGCGCAGGTTGCGCAGGCGGGCGTGGCGACCCGGGTGAAGGCGCTCAACGCGCTGTTGGCCGAGCAGTGGCAGCACATGCTGCAGAACAGTCCGGAGTTCGCGACGATCCTCGGCGACCTGCGTTACAACGACCGCTGGAGCGACCTCTCGCTGGCGCATGCGGCGGCCGAGAACAAGGCGACCGCGGATTTCCTGAAGCGCTTCGAGGCGATCGATACGAGCGGGTTCTCCGATACCGACAGGCTCAACCAGCAGCTGATGGTGCGCCGCCTGAAGGACAGGCTGAAAGCCTACGACCTGAAGCTGCACGAGATGCCGCTGGAGCAGATGAGCGGTATCCACCTGGAGCTGGCAGGTTTCGTCAGCTCGATCCCGTTCAACAACACGAAGGAATACGAGGATTATCTCGCGCGCCTGAAGGCGGTGCCGAAAGGCTTCGATCAGGTGATCGATGTGGCGCGGCAGGGCATGCGCGACAAGATGATGCCGCCGAGATACCTGCTGGAGAAAGTCGTCACGCAGATCGCCAGCATCGAGAAGCCGGCCGGCATGGACAGCGTGTTCGCCGAACCGCTGAAGCATTTCCCGGCATCGGTGTCGGCGGCCGACCAGAAGCGCCTGCATGACGCGATCCTTGCGGCGATCGACCAGGACGTGCGTCCGGCCTATCGCAAGCTGGGCGAATTCGTGGCCAAGGATTACGCGCCGCACGGGCGCAGCCAGCCGGGTATCTGGGATTTGCCGAACGGCGACGCGATCTATCGCTACGACGTGGAGCAGATGACCACCACCAAGGAGTCGCCGGAGAAGATCCACGAACTTGGCCTGGCCGAGGTCAAGCGTATCGAGGGCGAGATGACGAAGATCGCCAAGTCGCAGGGCTTCGCCGACCTGGCCAGCTTCCGTGCCTCGCTGAAGACCAACCCGAAGACGCACGCGACCTCGCGCGAGGACATCCTCAAACGCTACCGCGGCTATCTGGCGCAGATGCAGCCGGAGCTGCCCAAGCTGTTCGGCCTGCTGCCGAAGACCAAGGTGGTGGTGGTGCCGGTGGAGGCGTTCCGCGAGAAGGAAGCGCCGACGGCCGAATACCACCAGGGCACGCCGGACGGCTCGCGGCCGGGGCAGATTTTCGTCAACACCGGCGATTTCGCGAATCGCAGCGTGCTGTCGATCGAGTCGACCGCCTATCACGAAGGCGTGCCGGGGCATCACCTGCAGATCTCGATTGCGCAGACCCTGCCGGCGCTGCCGCCGTTCCGCCAGCAGGCCGGCTACACCGCCTATATCGAGGGCTGGGCGCTGTATTCGGAGCAGTTGGGCAAGGACATCGGCTTCTACCAGGACCCGCTGTCCGACTACGGCCGCCTGTCCGACGAGTTGTTGCGCGCCGATCGTCTGGTGCTCGACACCGGGGTGCATTACAAACACTGGACGCGCCAGCAGATGGTGGATTTCTTCCACGCGCATTCCAGCGAGGACGAACCGGACGTGCAGGCCGAGACCGATCGCTACGTCACCTGGCCGGGCCAGGCGCTGGCCTACAAAATGGGCGAGCTGAAAATTCTCGAACTGCGCACGCGCGCGAAGCGGGAGCTGGGCAGCCGGTTCGATATCCGTGCGTTCCATGACGAGATCCTCGACGGCGGCGCGCTGCCGCTGGACGTGCTGGAAGCGCGCACCGACGCATGGATCGCCGCGGTGAAGGCGGGCAGGGCACCGGCGCACCCGGTGGCGGGGTAAGTCGTCAGGCTGGTCGAATCGTCAGCCGCTCCCACGGAAATCGGCAATCATGCGAGGCGCCGGTGCTTCCGGGTTTGAATAGTCCGCAAGTCATGGCAACCTTTCAGGTCAGAGCGGCATCCATGACCGCATGTGCAGAAGAAAGATGCGAACCGTCCTGATCATCGACGACAACCCGGCCGTGGGCGAGGCGCTGTCGCTGGCGCTGTCGCTCAACGAGATCCGCCCGCTCGCCGCGCTGACGCCCGACGAGGGGCTGGCGCTGCTGCAGCGCGAGGCGGTGGACGTGGTGATCCAGGACATGAACTTCACCGCCGATACCACTTCGGGCGAGGAGGGCGTGGCGCTGTTCCGGGCGATCCGCGAGCGCCATCCGGACTTGCCGGTCATCCTGCTGACCGCGTGGACGCACCTGGAGACCGCGGTGGAGCTGGTCAAGGCCGGTGCCGCCGACTACCTGGCCAAGCCGTGGGACGACAACAAGCTGCTGGCCACGGTGGAGAACCTGCTGGAGTTGTCCGAATCGACCCGCGAGGTCAGCCGCAGCCGGCGCGAACGCCGCCAGCGGCGCGAGCAGTTGCAGCGCAAGTACGACCTCGACGGCCTGGTGTTCGCCTCCGAGGCGATGGCGCGCACGCTGGACCTGGCCTGCCAGATCGCCCGCTCCGACGTGCCCGTGCTGATTACCGGGCCGAACGGCACTGGCAAGGAACGCATTGCGGCGATCGTGCACGCGAACTCGGCGGTGAAGCGCGGCCCATTCGTGGCGGTGAATTGCGGCGCGCTGCCGGGCGAACTGATCGAGGCCGAGCTGTTCGGCGCCGAGGCCGGCGCATACACCGGCGCGAACAAGGCGCGCGAGGGCCGCTTCGAGCTGGCCGATGGCGGCACGCTGTTCCTGGACGAGATCGGCAACCTGCCGCTGCCCGGCCAGATGAAGCTGCTGCGCGTGCTGGAGACCGGCCAGTTCGAGCGGCTCGGCTCCGGCCGCACGCGCCATGCCAAGGTGCGCGTGCTGTCGGCGACGAATGCCGACCTCAAGGCGATGATCCAGGCCGGCACGTTCCGCGAGGACCTGTACTACCGGCTCAACGTGATCGAGGTGAACCTGCCGCCGCTGGCCGAGCGCAACGACGACATCCTGCCGCTGGCCGAATTCTTCCTGGACGGCCGTGCCGAACTCGGCGACGCCGCGCGCGAAGCCTTGCTGGGCTACCCGTGGCCGGGCAACGTGCGCGAGCTGAAGAACGCGATCGAGCGCGCCTCGCTGCTGGCCGGCGGCCACCCGATCACCCCCGAACTGCTGAACCTGCCGCAGCACGCGGCGACTGCACTGGCGGCGCGCAATCTCGACGAACCCAGCCGCGAGGCGGTGGAGAGCGCCTTGCACCGGGCCGACGGCGTGGTCAGCCGCGCCGCGCAGAGCCTGGGCCTGTCGCGCCAGGCGCTGTACCGGCGGATGGAGCGCTACGGCCTGGCGACCACGGCTTGATGGCCGCGATGCTTGCCCCCGACCGCAAGGCGTAGAAAGATGGCTGCCCGCGTCCAGCAGGAGAGGCATCGTGCGCTATCGCCGGATCATGCCTGTTTCGGCCCGGCCGGGCGGCCCGCCGCCGGGCCGCGCGATGGCTCCGGTCGGCGCCGGGTGTTGCTGAGCCGGCCCTCCCCCGTCGAGGAGAACGACCGATGTGGCGTCGCCTGAATTCGCTGCAGGGGCGCCTGACCCTCCTGCTGGCCGTGGCCGGCGTGGCCGGCGCGCTGGTCTATGCCGGCGTCACCCAGTGGCCGCTGCCGCAGTTGCTGCTGTGGCTGCGCAAGGACCTGGCGCTGTCGATACGCGCGCCGATGCAGCTGGGCATCTACGGCGGCCTGCTGGCCAGCGTGGTCGTGCTGTTGCCGCTGGCGTTCTGGCTGGCCGGACGGGTGATGGCGCCGGTGAGCCGGCTGCTGCGCGCGCTGGAGGGCGCGGTGGCCAGCTATCGCGATGGCGATTTCAGCTTCTCGATTGCGGTCGACCGGCGCGACGAGCTGGGCGAGCTGATCCGCATGCACAACGCGCTGGGCCAGACCTTGCGCGAGCAGCGCCAGCACCTGGTGCAGCGCGAGCTGCTGCTCGACACGGTGGTGCAGAACACCCCGGTGGCGCTGGTGCTGACCGACGCGATCGGCCGGGTGGCCTACGCGAACATCGCCTCGCGGCATTTGTTCAACGAAGGGCGCAGCCTGGTCGGGCTGGACTTTGCCGAGCTGCTGGCCGAAGCGCCCGAGGCGCTGCGCAAGGCGGTGGAGAGCGGCGAGGATGCGCTGCTCAGCGTGGAGATGGACGGCAGCGAGGAAACCTTCCACCTGTCGCAGCGCGCGTTCCGCCTGCAGGGCCGGCCGCATCGGCTGCACCTGTTCCGGCGCATGACGCGCGAGCTGTCGCGGCAGGAGGTGGCGACCTGGAAGCGGGTGATCCGGGTGATCAGCCACGAGCTCAACAACTCGCTGGCGCCGATCACCTCGCTGGCGCATTCCGGCGCCGAGCTGGCCCGCCGCGGGCAGGTGGATCGGCTGCCCGGCGTGTTCGCCACCATCGGCGAGCGCGCGCTGCACCTGCACCGCTTCATCGCCGGCTACGCCAGCTTCGCCAAGCTGCCCACGCCGCAGCCGGTGGACATCGAGTGGAAACCGTTCCTCGACGGGCTGGCGCTGCATTGCCGGTACCGCCTGGCGGCGCCGGCGCCGCAGCGGCCGGGACATTTCGACGCGGCGCAGATCGAGCAGGTGTTGATCAACCTGATCAAGAACGCGCACGAATCGGGCGGCCCGGACGACGAGGTCACGCTGTCGATCCAGGATGTCGGCAACGAGCTGCGCATCGAGGTGGCCGATCGCGGCCCCGGCATGAGCGAGACGGTGCTGGCGCAGGCGTTGCTGCCGTTCTATTCGACCAAGCGCTCCGGTACCGGCCTGGGCCTGGCGCTGGCGCGCGAGATCACCGAGGCGCACGGCGGCCGCGTGCTGCTGGCCAACCGCGAGGGCGGCGGCCTGCGGGTGAGCCTGCGCCTGCCGCAAACGGCGGCGCGATAACGGCCGGAGCGGCGCGGCCTCGCCTATACTCAAGCCTTCTTCACATGGAATGAGGTGGGCAATGGGACAGCTGCTTGCGTTGGTCGTCGTGGCCGTCGTGGTCATCGGCGTGGTCAAGCTGGTGCGCATCGTGCCGCAGGGCTTCGAGTGGACGGTGGAGACGTTCGGCAAGTACACCCGCACGCTTACCCCGGGCCTGCATTTCCTGGTCCCGATCTACCAGGCGGTCGGACGCAAGATGAACATGATGGAGCAGGTGCTGGACGTGCCCTCGCAGGACGTCATCACCAAGGACAATGCGGTGGTGCGCGTGGACGGCGTGGTGTTCTACCAGGTGCTGGACGCGGCCAAGGCGGCCTATGAGGTGGCCCAGCTCGAGCAGGCCACGCTGGCGCTGATCATGACCAACATCCGTACCGTGCTCGGCTCGCTGGACCTGGACGAGAGCCTGAGCCAGCGCGACGCGATCAACGCCAAGCTGCTGCGAGTGGTGGACGAGGCCACGCATCCGTGGGGCGTCAAGGTCAACCGCATCGAGATCAAGGACATCTCGCCGCCGCGCGACCTGGTCGATGCGATGGCGCGGCAGATGAAGGCCGAGCGCGAGAAGCGCGCCAACATCCTCGACGCCGAGGGCTTCCGCCAGGCGGCGATCCTCAAGGCCGAGGGCGAGAAGCAGTCGGTGATCCTCGCCGCCGAAGGCGAGAAGGAAGCCGCGTTCCGCGCCGCCGAAGCCCGCGAACGTTCGGCCGAGGCCGAGGCGAAGGCGACCACGATGGTGTCCGAGTCGATCGCCAACGGCAACGTCAACGCGCTGAACTACTTCGTCGCCAACAACTACGTCGAGGCGCTGAAGGCGATGGCCGCCTCGCCGAACCAGAAGATGCTGCTGCTGCCGATCGAGGCCACCGGCGTGATCGGCGCACTGGCCGGCATCGGCGAGCTGGCGAAGGAATCGCTCGGCCAGCAGCAAGCCGCCATCAAGATGCCATCGCCGCGCTGATGTCGTGCGCCCTTCTCCCGCTTGCGGGAGAGGGGCGGGGGAGAGGGTACGATGTCGACGGAGAGGGCATCGGTGGGAGAGAGGGCATGGACAACCTCGCAAACGCCAAGGCCATGCGCAGTGGCCAGACACCCGCGGAGCAGCGCCCGTGGTACCACCTGCGTGCCCATCGCTTCCTGGGCCTGAAATTCAAACGGCAGAAACCCATGGGGCCGTACATCGTCGATTTCATTTGCGTTGAACGGCACTTGGTCGTCCAAGTCGATGGCGGCCAACATTGCGAGCAAGTCGCCTATGATCGCCAACGTGATCAGTGGCTGGCAGCGCAAGGACTGCTCGTGCTGCGTTTCTGGAACCACGATGTATTGAATCGCACGGAGAGTGTGCTGGAGCAGATTCGTCTGATCGTCGAAGCGCCCTCTCCCCCAGCCCCTCTCCCATGAATCGGAGAGGGGAGTCGTCCGCCTGCCTGTCGTCATCTTTCACGGAAATCCGTCATGTTCGAGTCGATTGCAATGCATTACCTGTGGTGGATCCTGGCCTTGCTGCTGATCGCCGGGGAGTTGCTGCTGCCCGGCTATTTCCTGCTGTGGATCGGCCTGGCGGCCGCCGCGATGGGCGTGGTGCTGTGGGTCGATCCCGCGCTGGGCGTGCTGGCGCAGGCGCTGTTGTTCGGCCTGCTCGCGTTCGCTTCCTGCGTGGGTTACGCGCGCTGGCTGCGGCCACGGCTGGAGCGGCGCGCGTCCGGCGACGAGCGCCTGAACCGGCGCGCCGAGCAGATGATCGGGCAGCGCTACGAGCTGGTCGAGCCGATCGTCAACGGCCGCGGCAAGGCCCGCGTGGGTGATGGCCAATGGCTGGTCAGCGGGCCGGACCTGCCGCGGGGCGCCACGGTGGAGGTGGTCGCCGTCGCTGGCACCACGCTGCAGGTGCGCGCCGCGGCATGAGCGCCGGCGACGCCATCGGCCGGCAGCAGTTCGCCACCACGGCGCTGACCACGCGCATCGCCTTCGTGCTGGAACTGGCGCGAAGGCTGCACCAGTACGGCACCTCCGCGCCGCGCCTGGAGATGGCGATCGCCGGCGTGGCGCAGCGGCTGGGGCTGTCCGCCGACGTGTGGTCCAGCCCTACCGCGATCATCATCTCCTTCGCCGACCTGGCCCAGGGCGAGGAGGGCGTGGCGCAGACCACCCAGGTGATGCGGCTGGCGCCGGGCGAGGTGAACCTGGAGCGGCTGTGCCAGGCCGACGACATCGCCGACCGCACGATCGCCGGCGAACTGGGCCTGCGCGAGGGTTTCCACCTTCTGCGCGAACTGGGCCGGCCCGACACGCGGCGCGAGAAGATCGGCGCGATCGCCAGCTACGGCCTGTCCGCGGCCAGCATCGCGGCCTTGTTCCTGCACAGCTCCTGGGTGGACCTGCTGGTCGCCGGCGTGATCGGCATGATCATCGGCGGCATCACCCTACTGGCGGCCAGCCGGCCGCAGCTGGCCGCGGCCAGCGACGCGATCAGCGCGCTGGTGGCCACCACGGTGGCGATCATGGTGAGCGCGTTCGTGGTGCCGCTGGCGATCAGGTCGGTAGTGCTGGCCAGCCTGATCATCCTGGTGCCGGGCATGTCGCTGACCACCGCGGTGCGCGAGATTTCCAGCCAGCACCTGGTGTCCGGCATGGCTCGCATGGCCGGCGCGATGTCGACCCTGCTCAAGCTCACCTTCGGCACGATTGCCGCGACCCAGCTGTGCGCGGCGGTGGGCATCACCGCACGCGACTTCGCGCTGCCGGCGTTGCCCGCCTGGACCGACTACCCGGCCCTGCTGGTCGCCGCGATCGCGTTCGCGATCCTGTTCCGTGCGGCCCGCCGCGACTGGCCGGTGGTGATCGTGGCGGTGGCGGTGGGCTACCTCGCCACGCGCTGGGGCGGTGCGATCGCCGGCTCGCTGCCCGCCGCGCCGGTGGGCGTCTTCCTCGGCGGGCTGCTGCTGGCCGCGCTGGCGAATGTCTTCGCGCGCTTCGTGCACCGGCCGGGCGCGGTGGTCCGCGAACCGGGCATCCTGCTGCTGGTGCCGGGCAGTGTCGGCTTCCGCAGCGTGTCGTTCCTGCTCGAACGGGATACCACGCTGAGCATGGACACCGGCCTGCTGCTGATCACCCTGCTGGTGTCGCTGGTGGCGGGGCTGATGTTCGGCGATCTGCTGGTTTCGCCGCGCCGCTCCCTGTAAAGCAAAAGCAGCCGGAGACATATTCTTCCTGTCGCCTTGTCCATCGAGACGACGAGCCGGCTCGGCACGGTTGCCCCTCCCCTGCAAGGCAGCGGAAGGAATCGTGCCCGCCCGCTCTGGCGAATGCGGCGTTGCCTTGTAACCAACAAAAAACGCCGGCACGAGGCCGGCGTTTTCATTGAATCAGCGGAAAAGGCGACGATCAGACCGCCAGGTCCTTTTCCTTCTTGCCGGCCTTCAGCGCGTCATTGAACCAGTGCGGACGCTTGCCGCGGCCGGACCAGGTCTGCGCGGGATTGGCCGGATTGCGGTACTTCGGCGCGACCGTCCCGGTGCTGCGCTTGGCCTTGGCGCGCGCGCTGCCGAAGATATCCTCGAAGGCATAACCCTCGGCCTTGATCAGGGCGTGCACTTTCTCGCGCAGCTTGGCGACTTTTTCCTTGCGCAATTCATTCTGGCGGATCTGGGCCTTGCTGATGAGCTCGTTGAGCTGGTTGTGATTGAGGTTCTTGATATCGACGGCCATGATGGACTCCGGGTAAGTATCGGCAATTAAATGCGGCCATTATGCAGGCCGGTGCCGGACGAGCAAAAAACTTGCAGTGCCGGCGATTCTCGCTGATTTGCAGAATATTTGTAAAGCGGAACGCACCGTGTGAAATACGTTTCACATTAAGGGTGATTAATAATGTGACGGGCTTTTGAATCGGTCGGCGGCGGGCCACGCCGTGCCGAATATGAAAACGGCCGCACTGGGCGGCCGTTTTCGTTAATCGCCCGTGGCGCCGGTTCAGCCGAGCAGGGCGAACAGCTCGTCCTGGCTGAGCGGTCGGTTTTCGCTTTCCTCGCGGGCGCGATATTCCAGCGTGCCGGCGGCCAGCCCGCGCTCGCTGACCACCACGCGATGCGGTATGCCGATCAGTTCCATGTCGGCGAACATGCTGCCCGCGCGCAGGCCGCGGTCGTCCAGCACGGCCTCGACGCCGCGCTGGAGCAGCGCCTGGTAGAGCGCTTCGCCGGCCGCGCCGACGGCGGGCGAATTCTTCGGGTTGATCACGCAGACCGCTACGCGCCAGGGCGCCATCGCTTCCGGCCAGAGGATGCCGGCCTCGTCGTGGCGCTGCTCGATCGCGGCGGCGACGATGCGGCTGACGCCGATGCCGTAGCAGCCCATGGTCATCACCTGCGGCGTGCCGGTTTCGTCCACCACGGTGGCGCCTAGCGCCTCGGCGTACTTGGTGCCCAGCTGGAACACGTGGCCGACCTCGATGCCGCGGGCGATATGCAGCGTGCCCTTGCCGTCGGGCGAGAGGTCGCCCTCGACCACGTTGCGCAGGTCGGCGACGCGGGTGATGCGGGCATCGCGTTCCCAGTTGGCGCCGGTGCAGTGCGTGCGGTCGGCATTGCCGCCGCAGACGAAGTCGGCGAGCGCGGCGGCGTCGCGGTCGACGATCACCGGGATCGACGCCGACAGGCCGACCGGGCCGATGAAGCCGGGGCGGGTGCCGGTGGCGGCGAGGATCTCCTCCTCGCTGGCTAGCACCGACTCGCCCGGCAGTTCGGCCAGCTTGCCGGCTTTCACCTCGTTGACCTCGTGGTCGCCGCGCAGGCACAGCGCCACCAGGCCGTCGCGGCCGCGCACCAGCAGGGTCTTCACGCATTGCCGCGGGCTGACCTTGAGGAAGCCGGCGATGTCGCCGATGGTCTTCTGGGTGGGCGTGTCGACCCGCTGCAGGGCGGCGGCCGGAGCGGGGCGTTCCGTGGCCGGCGCCAGCGCCTCGGCCTTTTCGAGATTCGCGGCGTAGTCGGAGCCGTCGGAAAACGCGATGGCGTCCTCGCCGGAATCGGCCAGCACCTGGAATTCGTGGCTGGCATTGCCGCCGATCGCGCCGGTGTCGGCCTGCACCGCGCGGAAGGTCAATCCCAGGCGGGTGAAAATGCGCACATAAGCCTGGTACATCGCCGCGTAGGTTTCGGCCAGCGAATCCTGGCTCAGGTGGAATGAATACGCATCCTTCATCAGGAATTCGCGCGCGCGCATCACACCGAAACGCGGGCGAATCTCGTCGCGGAACTTGGTCTGGATCTGGTAGAAGTTGACCGGCAGCTGCTTGTAGCTTTTCAGCTCGTTGCGGGCAAAGTCGGTAACCACTTCCTCGTGGGTCGGGCCATAGCAGAATTCCTGGCCCTTGCGGTCCTTGATTTTCAGCAATTGGCCACCGAATTTTTCCCAGCGACCGGTTTCTTCCCACAATTCCTTCGGCTGCACCGAAGGCATCAGCATTTCGATCGCGCCGGCGCGGTCCATTTCCTCGCGCACAATGTTTTCCACCTTGCGCAGCACGCGCAGGCCCAGCGGGCTCCAGGTGTACAGGCCGGAGGCGAGCTTGCGGATCATGCCGGCACGCAGCATCAGCCGGTGGCTGGCGATTTCGGCGTCGGCGGGGACTTCCTTGACGGTGGCCAGGTGGAATTGGCTGAGGCGCATGCGAGCGGTTCCGGCGTGATGAAGACGCTTATTGTAGCGGCCCGCCGTCGCCGGACGGACATCGCCGGCAGTGGCCGGCTGCCGCCGGCGCCATGGTGCGGGGCATGCGCGATCAGTTCCTGCAGTACTGGTCGTACTGCGCCTGGGTCGAGGCGGTCTGCTGCTTGCGCTGGTCGGCGTCCAGGGCCACGGATTTGCCGTCCTGCTGCATCACCACGGGTCCACCGCCCTGCAGCGCGGCGAGGTTGGTTTTCAGCGACGCGCACAGCTTGCCGCGGTTTTCCGGCGTATCGGCCACCGGCTTGGCCGGGCCGGCCTGGGTTTCTTGGTGATCCGTGGGCTGGCTGCTTGCAGGGGGCGCCGGCGGCTCCACGGTGCCGGTGGTGGTCACCCGGGTGAACTTTGTGCCTTGCGCCGGCGGGGTTTCCGAGTAGTGCACGGTGCCGCCGGCGTCCGTCCATTTGTAGACCTGGGCGGTGGCCAGCGGGGCCAGCAGCAACAGTGCCAGGACGATCAGCAAGCGGTGCATGGCGTTCTCCATTTCGCGGGAAAATTCTGGCTACCTTGTTAACACTCCGCCGACCCGGACTCAAGCGGTCGATGGTTTACACTGCGCGCATCCTGTCACGGTCCTGATTCATGAGCGAAACCACGCCCGTTCGCCCGCCCCGGCACCGGGGTATCTACCTGTTGCCGAACCTGTTCACCACGGGAGCGATGTTCGCCGGTTTCTTCGCGATCATCGCCGGCATCGGCGGACGCTACACCGAGGCCGCGGTGGCGGTGTTCATTGCCGCGTTGCTGGACGGCATGGACGGGCGGGTGGCGCGGATGACCGGCACCCAGAGCGAATTCGGCGTGCAGTACGACTCGCTGTCGGACCTGGTCAGCTTCGGGCTGGCGCCGTCGCTGGTGATGTACACCTGGTCGCTGTCGACGCTGCGCGAGTTCGGCCCGTTGTGGGGCAAGCTGGGCTGGGCGGCGGCCTTCATCTACGCCGCCTGCGCCGCCTTGCGGCTGGCGCGCTTCAACACCCAGGTCGGCGTGGCCGACAAGCGCTATTTCCAGGGGCTGGCCAGCCCGGCGGCTGCGGCGGTGTGCATGTCGTTCGTGTGGAGCGTGGAGAAGTTCGGCTTGACCGGCGCCGACTTCTGCTTCGTCACGCCGGGGCTCACCATCGTGGTCGGCCTGCTGATGGTCAGCCGCTTCCGCTATTTCAGCTTCAAGTCGCTGCCGATGGGCGACCGCCAGCGGGTGCCGTTCGTGTGGATGGTGGCCGCGGTGCTGCTGCTGGCGCTGCTGATCCTGGACACGCCGCGGGTGCTGTTCGTCGGTTTCACGGTCTACCTGCTGTCTGGCCCGGTGTGGACGATCTGGGGCCTGGCCACGCACCGGCGCCGCGCGCGGCGCAGCGCGACATGAGCATGTTGCAAGCCGGCGCCACCCACCGTGCCCGCGTGCTGCGCGCGTTGGGCGTGACGCCGTGGGTGCGGCGCGCACCACCGCCGGCGGTTGTCCCCGCGCGTGACGAGCCGGTCGCGGCGGCGGGGAGCGTCGCCTGCGTGGTGGTGCTGCCGCAGGGTTGCGGCACACGCGAACTCGACCTGGTCGGCCGCGCCCTCGGCGCATGCGGCGCCGCCCTGGCGCGCGCCGCGCGGGTCACGGTGAGCGGCGGGCGACTCGCCGGTGAGGTGCCGGTGGCGCGCGCCTACCTGGTATTCGGCGAAACGCAGGCGCACGCGCTGGGGCGTGCGCTGCCGGCGGCGGTGATGCGCGATGCGCAGATCGTGCTGGCCGACGAACCGGCCCTGGTGCTGGCTCGCGCCGAGGCCAAGCGGCGGCTGTGGAATGCGCTGCGCAGCCTGCGTCGCGCGCTGGCCGCGGCGGGGAAGTGAGCCGTGGTCGCGGTGATCAAACCGGTGATCCAGGTGCGCGCCATGCGCATGGAGGACCTGGATACGGTCGGTGCGATGGAGAAGGCCTCCTACGAGTTTCCGTGGTCGCCGGGCATCTTCGGCGATTGCGTGAAGGCCGGGCATCCGTGCTGGGTGCTGTGCGTGGACGGGGTGGTCGCCGGCTACGGCATCCTGTCGACGGGTGCCGGCGAGGCGCACGTGTTGAACCTCTGCGTCGGGCCCGACTGGCGCGGCCGCGGCCTGGGCCGGCATCTGCTGGGTCGGCTGCTGGACATCGCGCGCTGGAACGGCGCCGAGCGGATCTTCCTGGAGGTGCGCCCGTCGAACCCGTTGGCGAAGGCGCTGTACGAATCGGCGGGGTTCCGCGAGATCGGCCGCCGGCCGCGTTACTACCCGGCGCGCAACGGTCGCGAGGATGCGATCGTCATGGCGCTGGAGCCGCCGGCCACCTGACGTATGCGCGGGGCCGGAGCGCAATCGGGCCATTCGCACGGATGAGGCTCCCGGCGGTGCTAGCATGCCGCCTTCGTTTACGCGAAGGGTTCTGGCCAGTGCAAGGGCAGTTTTCGACCGATTGGTTCCACCACAACATTCCGTATTGGGAGCAGTGGCTGGCTTCGCTGCGCGGCAAATCCGGCCTGCGTGCCCTGGAGATCGGCAGCTTCGAGGGGCGTTCGACCCTCTGGCTGTGCGAGAACATTCTGACCGCCGCGGACAGCTCGATCGACTGCCTGGACTTCTTTCAGGTTGATCCGGTCTATGGCGACTACCACGCGCGCTTCCGCGCCAACACGGCGGCTTGGGGCGAGCGGATCCGGGAGTTCCCGGGACCGAGTTTCGACTCGCTGCGGCGCGTCGAAGGCCCCTACGACATCATCTACATCGACGGCTGGCATTCCGCTTTCGGCGCGCTGGCCGATGGCGTCATGGCGTGGCCCTTGCTGAAAGTTGGCGGGGTGATGATCTTCGACGACTACCTGTGGGTGCCGCCGAAGCTGGGATCCCCGCCGCGTCCCGGCTGGTTGACGCGCAAGTGGCTGCGCTGGTCGGGCCGCCGGTGGTGGACCGAAGGGCTGAAGAAGCAGATCGAAAGCGTGAAGACCGAAACGCCCAAGCTCGGCGTGGACGGGCTGCTGGCCACGCTCGACGGTTATTACGAATTGCTGGGCACCAGCAACCAGTTGGCCGTGCGCAAGACGCGCGATTTCTCGCCGGGGCAGGTCGGCCACGATACCTGAGGCGTTGGAGCGGCGGCCGGAGGCAATCGTCGCGACTGCCCGGGCGTCTTGTCCAGGGGCGACGAAGAGATCGTCCATCGCCTATTTGCAGTTCTTCAGCCCAGCTTTTGCGCCTGCTCGCGCAGCGCGCCCAGCGTGGCATTCCAGTCGGCGATGCGCTGGCGCTCCTGCGCCACCACCTCGGCGGGCGCGTTGGCGACGAAGCTGGCGTTGCCGAGCTTGCCCTCGCACTTCCTGATCTCGGCCTCGATGCGGGTGATTTCCCTGGCCAGGCGCGCCTTCTCTGCGCCGAGGTCGATCAGCCCGGCAAGCGGGATCAGCACGCGCAGCGCGCCGACCACGGCGGCGGCCGCGGCGGGCTCCGCGGCTCCGGCTTCGATCCACCGCGGTGCCTCGGTGCGGGCGAGGAAGGCGATCTGCGAGGCAAACTTCGCCACGCGGGCACGATCGCCGGCATCGCCGTCGGCAAGCAGCAGCGGGATCGTCTTGGCGGGCTGGATGTTCATTTCCGAGCGGATCCGGCGGATGCCGGAGAGCACGTTCTTGAACCATTCGATTTCGGCCGTGGCTGCGATGTCGGCAGTGATTTCCCCCGAGTGTGGCCACGGTCGCTGCATCAGGCTGTCTTCGGTCAGGCCAAGCTTCGGTGCCACCGACTGCCAGATTTCCTCGGTGATGAACGGAATCACCGGATGCAGCGCGCGCAGCACGCTTTCCAGCACCACCAGCAAGGTGTGACGGGTCGAGGTGGCCGCCGCGGCGTCGTCGCCGTTCAAGGCTGGCCCTTCGACCTTGCTCAGGGCAGGCTTGGCCAGTTCGAGGAACCAGTCGCAGTACTCGTTCCAGACGAATTCGTACAACGCCTGTGCCAGTTGATCGAAGCGGTAAGTGCCGAAATGCTGCTCGACGTAATCTAAAGTGTGTTTGAGGCGCGTGAGGATCCAGCGCTCGGCCTCGGTGGCCGGGGTGCTCGCCGGCGCGGTGATCTCGCCCTCGGGCAGGTTCATCAACACGAACCGCGCCGCGTTCCACAGCTTGTTGCAGAACGCCTTGTAGCCTTCGGCGCGCTTGATGTCGAAGTTGATCGTGCGGCTGTAGCTGGCCAGCGCGGCGAAGGTGAAGCGCAGCGCGTCCGTGCCGATCGCCGGGATGCCGTCGGGGTAGTCCTTGCGGATGCGCTTCTCGACCTTGGCGCGCACCTGCGGGATCAGCAGTGACCGGGTGGATTTTTCCACCAGCGGTTCCAAGGCGATGCCGTCGATCAGGTCCAGCGGGTCCAGCGTGTTGCCCTTGGACTTGGACATCTTCTGGCCTTCCGCATCGCGCACGATGGCGTTGATGTAGACCTCGCGGAACGGGATCTGGCCGGTGAAGTACTTGGTCGCCATCACCATCCGGGCGACCCAGAAGAAGATGATGTCGAAGCCGGTGACCAGCACCGCGCTGGGCAGGAAAATCTTGTCCTGCTCCCAGTTCGCGACGACCTCGCCACGCTCGTTCCTCACCGGACCGTCGGCCGGCCAGCCCAGCGTGGAGAACGGCCACAGCGCGGAGCTGAACCAGGTGTCCAGCACGTCGTCGTCCTGGCGCAGCGTGCCGACCGGTGCGGCGGTGGCGCTGGCGCGCGCATCGGCCTCGTCCTCGCCCACGTAGATGTTGCCGGCCTCGTCGTACCACGCCGGAATGCGGTGGCCCCACCACAGCTGGCGGCTGATGCACCAGTCCTGGATATTGTCCAGCCACTGCGTGTAGGTGGTGCTCCAGTTCTCCGGCACGAACTTGATCTCGCCCGAACGCACCGCATCCAGGGCCGGCTCGGTGATCGCCTTGCGGCCGCCCGGACGGCCATCGGCCTGCACGTCGGAGGTGAGGTCGACGAACCACTGGTCGGTCAGCATCGGTTCGATCACCGCGTCCGAACGCTGGCTCACCGGCACCTGCAGCTTGTGCGGCCTGGTTTCGACCAGCAGGCCAAGTGCGTCGAGGTCGGCCAACACGGCCTTGCGCGCGTCGTAGCGGTCGAGGCCGCGGTATTCCGGTGGCGCGTTGTCGTTGACCTTGGCGTCCAGCGTGAAGATGGTTATCGGCGCCAGCTTGTGCCGCTGGCCGATCGCGTAGTCGTTGAAGTCGTGCGCCGGGGTGATCTTCACGCAGCCGGTGCCGAAATCCTTGTCGACGTAGTCGTCGGCGATGATTGGAACAAGCCGGTCGGTGAGCGGCAGCTTCAGCGTCTTGCCGACCAGGTGCGCGTAGCGCTCGTCTTCCGGATGTACCGCCACCGCGACGTCGCCGAGCATCGTCTCTGGGCGGGTGGTGGCCACGACGACGCTCTCGCCGCTGCCCGCGACCGGATAGCGGATCGACCACATATGGCCGTCGCGCTCCACGTTGTTAACTTCCAGGTCCGACACCGCCGTGCCCAGCACCGGATCCCAGTTCACCAGCCGGTTGCCGCGATAGATCAGCCCCGCGCGATACCAGTCGATGAACACCTCGCGCACAGCGGCCGACAGCCCCTCGTCCATGGTGAAACGCTCGCGCGACCAGTCCGCCGCGGCGCCGATGCGGCGCATCTGATTGGTGATGGTGGAGCCGGACTCCTCCTTCCACTGCCACACCCGCTCGACGAACGCGTCGCGGCCCAGGTCGTGCCGAGTCTGCTCCTCGGCTGTGAGCTGGTTCTCCACGATCTTCTGGGTGGCGATGCCGGCGTGGTCGGTGCCGACCTGCCACAGCGTGTTGAAGCCGCGCATGCGGTGGTAGCGCACCAGCATGTCCATCACGGTCTGCTGGAACGCATGCCCCATGTGCAGCGTGCCGGTGACGTTCGGCGGCGGCAGCAGGATGCAATACGGCTCACCCTTGCCCGACGGCTGGAACGCGCCGCTGGCTTCCCAGCGCTCATACCACTTCGACTCGATCTGGGCGGGTTCGAAACTCTTTTCCATCGGGGTAGGCTCGGGTGGCGCGCGCAGGGCGCGCGCTTTGTCATGGGGGAAAGCGGGTCATTGTACGGGGAGGGGGCCGGGCTGCCAAAAACCGCGAATATCGGTCGTTGCCTGGCGGCGCCGGGTGGGGCGCTGGGCCGCTTTGCTCCCTCCCCTGTTTGCAGGGGAGGGCTGGGGAGAGGGGCTCTTGCCCTCAATGCTCGTGCTTGATGCTTTAGCCAGCTGTGATTGCGCAACGCCCGAGCCACGGATTCTCGCCGGCCAGCGGTACCTTAATTTGGTGTATTGACAGATGTATCCAAAAAGATACACTACTACGGTGAACACATTCCATCGCACGGCAGCGTTCGATACTTGGCTTTCGGCGCTCAAGGACGGCATCGGCAAGGCGCGCATTGCGCAGCGCATTCGCGCGGCGGAGTTCGGTCACTTCGGTGATACCAAGCCAGTAGGCGACGGCGTTTCCGAAATGCGAATAAACACCGGCCCCGGATATCGCGTGTACTACATGCGGATCGGCAGCGTGGTCTATCTGTTGCTGGCTGGCGGCAGCAAGACCAGCCAGCGACACGACATCAAGCAAGCGCTGGATATAGCTCGCGCACTGAAGGAGTAACCCCATGAAAACCATCAAAGCCAACCCTGTAGCGTTGAAGGCACTGGGCGTCAAACCCTTCGATGCAGCCGACTATCTCAACAGCGACGAAGCCGTTGCCGAATACCTGACCGCAGCACTGGAAGATCCCGACCCCGACCTGTTCCTCACCGCCATCAAGGACGTCGCCCGGGCCCGCGGCATGGCCCAGCTGGCGCGGGACACGGGGCTTGGCCGCGAAAGCCTGTACAAGGCGCTTTCCGCGGGTGCCAAGCCACGCTACGACACTGTGCTGAAGGTACTCAGTGCGCTAGGTGTGCGCTTGCAGGCTGTTGCAGCGTAGGCAACCGACGCAAGGGCACCATGATTATTCCTAACTGCGATGCTCTGGGATGCCACGATGGAATGCTGCCCTGTCTGTTCTGTAGCTAGAGGTGACGCGCTTTGCGTGTGCGGATACTCCTTTGAAGGTGACATGATCGTCGATTGGGGCAGGTTGAAAGCGCAGCTTGCATCAATACCTAGTAGCTCGTGGCCTACACGGGTCAGACTCGTGCACGCAGCAAATAGCGTCCAGTTAAGCAAAGGTGGATCCGGGAGACAAACAGCGACACAGCTTGGCGTCAGTCCAATGACTATTTCTCGCGCTGTGCGATTGGCAAAGTCTCTCGATTTTATCCGCAATTGGCGCTGTGTCGCAACGAAGATGCAGCTCAGAGAAAACTAACTTCCATAGCTAACGAAATTCCAACTAGCCATCCAAACTTGCCAGATGCTGGTCCTTTTGAGTTGGAAGCAAACTTGCAAAGCTACTTGGCGCAGCATTGGGATGCAACGAGCTTAGGAAAGGAGTGGAAGCTCTATGAAAAGGGGCACGTCGACGCCGGAGAGATTGGGATCATAGATCTTCTTGCACAGCACCGGAATCGGCCGGGTTGGCTCGTGATAGAACTGAAAGTGCGTAAGACGAGCGATCAAGTACTTGGCCAAGTACTGCGTTACATGGGGTGGGTCAGAACGCGACTGGCTGCCAAGAACGACACTATTGAAGGCCTTGTCATTGCTTCATGGCCTGATATTCAGACGCTGTATGGTCTGGAGTGTCTTCCCGACATACGGATGATGTGTTACCGGCGCCTGCCAAACGGACTTGATCTGTACGAGAAAACTTTGCACGAGCATTTGATATAGAGTCTTGACGACGACCAGAGGAGAAAACTCGTTGAACTCATCAAAAACTCGTAGCTGAGGCAAGGGCTTTGTCGGAGAGCTGCGGTGCAAAAGAGAAGGAGTGGCTGCAGAGTTACAGCAGCTCAATCCCAAACCGCCGCACCAGCAGCGCAAACAGCCAGAAACACACCACGGTGATCACCACGCAGGCCAGCAATGTCGGCCAGAAGCCGAGGCGCGGCAGCAGCACAGGAAAGGCCAGGAACATCGGCAGCGTCGGCACGACGTACCAGAACGTGTACCAGGCGTGGTTGGCGATCTTCACTTGCGGCTGGCGCTCGACGTACAGCCAGATCAGCGCCAGCACGGTGACCAGCGGCAGCGCGGCGATCAGGCCGCCGAGGCGATCATTGCGTTTGGCGACCTCGGAGACGAGCACGACGACGGCCGCGGTGATCAGGTACTTGGCGACGAGCCATCTCATCGGCCGACTCCGTTGAAGCCTTGCTCAGCTGCCGCGCAGGATGCACCCGTACGCGTGCACCTCGTCCACCAGCACCTTCAGGTTGTCCGGATCGACTTCCGGCGTGATGCCGTGGCCGAGGTTGAACACGTGGCCGGGGTGGTTGCCGTAGCTGTCGAGCACTGCGCGGGCCTCGCGGCGGATCACTTCCGGGCTGGCGCGCATCACCGCTGGGTCGAGGTTGCCTTGCAGGGCGACCTTGCCGGCGACGGCGCGGCGGGCGTCGGCGAGGTCGATGGTCCAGTCCACGCCGAGCGCGGCGCAGCCCGAGCCGGCCATATCGGCCAGGTGCGCGCCGGCGCCCTTGGAGAACAGGATCACCGGCAGCTCGCGTGCGGTCGCGTCGGCCTTCAGCGCGGCGACGATCTGCGCCATGTAGCGCAGCGAAAATTCTCGGAACGGCGCCGGGCCGAGCAGGCCGCCCCAGGTGTCGAAGATCATCAGCGCCTGCGCGCCGGCGGCGGCCTGGGCGATCAGGTAGGTGGCGACGGACTGCGCCAGCGTGTCGAGCAATTGGTGGGCGAGTTTCGGTTCGTTCCAGCACATCGCCTTCAGCGTGGCGAAATCGCGCGAGCCGGCGCCCTCGACCATGTAGCAGGCCAGCGTCCACGGGCTGCCGGAGAAGCCGATCAGCGGCACGCGGCCGCGCAGTTCCCGGCGGATCAGGCGCACCGCGTCCATCACGTAGCGCAGCTCGCCGTCCATGTCGGGTACGGCGAGTTTCGCGACGTCGGCGGCATTGCGCACCGGGTGGGCGAACTGCGGGCCTTCGCCGTGGGCGAACGACAGGCCCAGGCCCATCGCGTCGGGAATGGTGAGGATGTCGGAGAACAGGATCGCGGCATCCAGCTCGAAGCGCTCGAGCGGCTGCAGGGTCACCTCGCAGGCGTACTCGGGGTTCTGCGCCAGCCCCATGAAGCTGCCGGCACGCTCGCGGGTGGCGCGGTACTCCGGCAGATAGCGGCCGGCCTGGCGCATCACCCAGATCGGCGTGGTGTCGGTGGGTTCGCGGCGCAGCGCGCGCAGGAAGCGGTCGTTCTTCAACGCATCGGTCATTTCGATCAACGTCCGTACGGGCCTTCCAGCCCCTGGGCAAACATCAGGCGGAAGCCGCGCTTGAGCTGGGCGTCGCGGGCCTTCTCGAAGGCGGCGACCGCCTCGTCGCGCTCCAGGAACTGCTCGCGCTTCATGGTGGCGCGGCCGCCCTGGGTGCCGGCTTCGCGGTACAGCGTCCAGCCGCCGAGCAGGTCCTGCTCCAGCGTGATCTGGACGTAGCGGGGTGCCTCGGTACTGCCGGGCACGGTTTGCAGGTAGAGGCGCATGGGTTCCAGGAGTACAGCACGAACGGCGCGTAGCCGGACGACACAGTTTATAGGATTTGCGCGGGCACACCCTCGGCCGCGGATGCCGCAGGCCCGTAGGGCAGGCAATGCCTGCCGCTCTCGGTGGTAGCAAGGCAAGAGCCGGCGGACAGTGCCCGCCCTACGGCGTCATGGGCTATCCGGTGGTTTGCAGTGTGGCCAGCACGTCGGCCTCGTCCACGCCGGCAACGATCTCCGCGTGGCCGATGCCGCGCCACAGGATCAGCCGCAGCGTGCCGGCGGTGTTCTTCTTGTCCAGCCGCATCAGCGCCAGCAGTTGCTGCGCGTCCATGCCGGGCGGGATCGCCACCGGCAGGCCGAGGGTTTCCAGCAGACGCTGCAGGCGGATGGTGGCGGCCGGCACGCTCATGCCGAGCCGCTCGGACAGTCGCGCCGCCAGCAGCATGCCGATCGCCACGCCCTCGCCGTGCAGCAGGGTGGTGTAGTGGCCGGCGGTTTCCAGCGCATGGCCGAAAGTGTGGCCGAAGTTGAGCAGGGCGCGTTCACCCTGCTCGGTCTCGTCGCGGGCGACCACGCCGGCCTTGTAGGCGACCTTGCGCGCGATCGCCTCCTGCACGGTGGCGGGGTCGCGCGCGGCCAGCGCGGCGGCGTGCTGTTCCAGCCAGGCGAAGAACGGCTCGTCGCCGATCGCCGCGCCCTTGATCACCTCGGCCAGGCCGGCGCGGTATTCGCGCTCCGGCAAAGTGGCCAGGGTGTCGATGTCGGCGAGCACCGCGCGCGGCTGGTGGAACGCGCCGGCGAGGTTCTTGCCGACCGGCAGGTTGACCCCGGTCTTGCCGCCGACCGAGGAATCGACCATCGCCAGCAGGGTGGTCGGCATCTGGATGAAGTCGATGCCGCGCATCCAGCAGGCAGCGCTGAAGCCGGCCAGGTCGCCGACCACGCCGCCGCCCAGCGCGATCACGCAGGCGTCGCGGGTGGCGCCGAGTTCGCCCAGCGCTTCCAGCACGCGGCCCACGTTGGCGAAACTCTTGTGCGCCTCGCCGTCGTCGAGCAGGAAGCTGGCCCAGCGCAGGCCGTACAGCCCCGCCTCGATGTGCGGCAGGTACAGCGGCGCCACCGTGGTGTTGCTGACCACCAGCGCATGCCGGCCGCGCAGCATGGCGCGCCAGCGCGCATGCTCGGCGAGCAGGCCGGCGCCGATCCATACCGGATAGCTGCGCGGGCCGAGGGTGACGTCGACGGTCTGGAGGGCGGGAGGGTTCATGCGGTCTGCGGTGGCCTTGCCGGGAATGGGTGCCGCCAGTGCCGGTCGATCAGCTCGATGCAGCGCTCGCAGGCGGCGGCGACGCTGCCGTGCTCGCCGGGCACGGCGAGGTCGGCGAGCTCGCGGTAGAGCGGGTCGCGCGCCATCGCCATCGCCTGCAGCCGCCCGCGCCGGTCCGGCACTGCCAGCAGCGGGCGGTGGTGGTCGCGCTCCAGCCGCTCCAACTGCTGCTCGATGGTGGCCTGCAGCCATACCACGTAGCCCTGCTCGCGCAGCTGACGGCGGTTGTGGCTGGCCAGCACCGCGCCGGCGCCGGTAGCCAGCAGCACTCCGGGGCGCCGGCTGAATTCCTCCAGCAGCGCGCTTTCGCGCTGGCGGAAGCCGGCCTCGCCCTCGATCTCGAAGACGGTGTTTACATCCACGCCGCAATGCCGTTCGATTTCCTGGTCGAGGTCGACGAACGGCAGGCCATAATGCGCGGCAAGCCGTCGCCCGATCGAGGTCTTGCCGGCGCCGGTCGGACCGATGATGAACAGGTTGCGCGACGGATTCATGGGCAAATGCTAACAGGCAGGTGAACGGGACGTGGCGGTGAGCGAACGTACATTGCTGGCCGGGTGCGGCGATCTCGGCGAACGCGTGGCGCAGCGCCTGCTGGCGCAGGGCGACGAGGTATGGGCCTTGCGGCGGCGGCCGCCGGAGGCAGGCAAGCGCGGCATCCACTGGCTGCGCGGCGACCTCACCGCGCCGGAAACCCTGCGCGGCCTGCCGGAGGGGATCACCCGGCTGGCTTACCTGCCGGCGCCGGAGGCGCGCGACAGGGCGACCTATCGCGCGGTGTATGCCGACGGCCTGCGCCACCTGCTCGACGCGCTCGATGTCCGCAAGCTGGAGCGCGTGCTGCTGGTGTCCTCCAGCGCCGTGTACGGCGAGCACGACGGCGATTGGGTCGACGAGGACACTCCCGCCGACCCAACGGGCTTCAACGGCGCGGTGCTGCACGAGGCCGAGCAGTGGCTGGCCGGGCGGCCATTGCGCTCGATCGTGCTGCGGCTGGCCGGGCTGTACGGCCCGGGCCGGCTGCAGCTGATCGAGCGCCTGCGCGCGGGGCAGCTGCGGGTACCGCGCGAGACGCCGCACTGGGCCAACCGGATCCACGTCGACGATGCCGCCGCCGCGATCGTGCACCTGCTGGGATTGAAGTCGCCGCAGCCGCTGTACCTCGGCGTCGACGACACGCCGATGCCGCTCGACGAGTTGTACGATTTTCTCGCCGGACTGGTCGACGCGCCGCTGCCGGCGGAAGGTGCGGCCCCGGCCGGCATCGGCAGCAAGCGGCTCAGCAATGCGCGGCTGCGCGCCGGTGGCTGGGCGCCGCAATGGCCGGATGCGCGCGAAGGCTACGCCGCCCTGCTCGACAACTGAATCGTCCCCCACGGAGAACCGTCATGGCCCGCACCATTCCGCATCACCAAGTCAGCACCGGCAACGACATTCCCGGCTGTCGCATCGTGCGCTCGTTCGGCATCGTGCGCGGCATCACGGTGCGTTCGCGCAGCGTGGTCGGCAACCTCGGCGCAGCGCTGCAGACCATCGTCGGCGGCAACATCTCGATCTACACCGAGCTGTGCGAGAAGGCGCGCGAGGAGGCGTTCGAGCTGATGCTGCAGCATGCCGCCGTGATGGGCGCGAACGGCGTGGTGGCGATGCGCTACGACGCGAACGAGGTGGCCCAGGGCGTCACCGAGGTGCTCGCCTATGGCACGGCGGTGCAGGTGGAAGCGTCAACGTGAGGTGATTTTGCAGTGCGGCTTGTCCCGGGCGGCGGCCACGGACCAGACTCAGGCTTCAGGCGGGGGAGCGCAGCGTGCCGCACGCACGATTCCACGGGAGATTGACGCCATGTCGGTAGCCAAGGTCATCGAAATCAACGCCTCGTCCAGCAAGGGCATGGAGGATGCCGTGAAGCACGGTCTGAAGAAGGCCGGCGAGTCGGTGAAGAACATCAAGGGCGCCTGGATCAACGAGATCAAGGTGGTGACGAAGGACGACGGCACGGTCGCCGAGTGGCGCGTCAACATGAAGGTCAACTTCGTGGTCGATTGATCGGCCCATGCCGGGATCGGGGCCGGGGCAGCGCCACGCTTCCCCGACTCCCGGTTCAACCGTGGCTGAGCCCGGTCACGTGGCGTTCGTCGTCGTACTCCACCACGGTATCGGCCAGCGCCGGCAGGATGGCCAGCGCATGCCGGCTGAGCCGCTCGAAGTGCGCCAGGAAGCGTTCCAGCGCGGCCGCGTCCATCGCCAGCGGCGCATGCCGGGCCAGCAACTCCTGTTCCTGCTCGCCGCGCCAGCGGCGCACGATATCCCAGCCCGGCGCCTGCAGCACGATCAGCGCGTCGAACTTGCGCCACAGCGGCTGGTAGCCGCGCAACTGCTTGTTGACCCAGTGCCGCCAGCTGCCGTCGGGATCCTCGGCGCGCTCCAACTCGTTGATCGGCCGCGTCAGCGCGGATTGCAGCTGCGGGCGGATGCCCAGCGCCCAGCCCTCCACGATCACCAGCTTCGGCGGCCGCGTGCTGCGCGGCCAGCGCGACGGCGGGAAGCGGGTGTCGCGGCCCTTGTCGAAGCGCGGGTGCGACACCGGCAGCTTGTCCGAGGCCTGCGGCAGTGCGGCCAGCACCGACATCAGCAGCTCGATCTCGTGGGTGCCTGGCACGCCGCGGCTGCGCAGCAGCGGATGCACGTCGCGGGCCAGCGCCTCGCGGTCGCTGCGGGCGTAGTAGAAGTCGTCCAGCGAAAGCACTTCGGTGGGCCAGCCGCGGGCTTCGGCCGCAGCCTTCATCACCCGCGCCAGCGTGCTCTTGCCGCTGCCCTGCAGGCCGGACAGGCCGAGGATGTAGGGGCGGCGGGACCGGGCGATGCGCCCGGCGTACTGGTCGAGCAGGTGGCCGGCGAGGGCCTCGTTCTGCATGTCGGCGTGGGACGTCATCCGCAAGACACCATGGTTCCGGAAGGGGTGTCGGCCATCGGCAGACCGTGGCGACGGAGTATCCCGCAAACCGGGACGTCACGGCCGCCTTCACGCGTCATGATGGAAGATGGCAGCACCGTCCGTGCCTTCCTGGTACTGGATCGGTGGTGCATTGCACTATCATTGGGCGGATTCATCCGCACCATGATCGCGCGTGTCGGCCGCGATGCAAAAGGAAAGTTTCAGACGCCATGCTCAAATCCGAGATCCTCGACACCTTCCTCAAGCTGCTGGACGAGGCCAGGGCCAGCGGCGAGCGCGAACCGACGGCGATGAACCTGGCCACCGTGGACGGCTCCGGCCGGGTCGCCTCGCGCATCGTGCTGCTGAAGGGGGCCGATGAGCGTGGCTTCCGCTTCTACACCAATTACGAGAGCGACAAGGGCGGCCAGCTCGAGGCGCATCCGCAGGTGGCGTTGTGCTTCCACTGGAAGCAACTGCGCGAGGGCGTGCAGGTGCGTGCCGAGGGCGTGGCGCGCAAGCTTCAGGCGGAGGAGTCGGACGCCTATTTCGCCAGCCGCCCGCGCCCGAGCCAGATCGGCGCCTGGGCTTCGCTGCAGTCGCAGACGCTGCCGGACCGCATCGCCTTCGAGCAGCGCGTGGCGCGCTACGAGCAGCAGTTCGATGGCCTCGAGGTGACCCGGCCGCCGCACTGGGGCGGCTACGTGGTCGAGCCGGACATGGTCGAATTCTGGTACGGCGCCGAGTTCCGCCTGCACGAGCGCGTGCGCTGGGACCGCCACGGCCAGACCTGGACCAGCCGGTTGCTCTACCCATGACCAGGGCACTGCCCGCGGAGCATGTGGCGCAGGGTGGCTTCACCGTGCACACGCGCGGGCGCGGTTTCAGCGAGATCACCGTGCAGGTCGGCGACGCGGTGGCGGCCAGCCATGTGCAGACCGGCATCGCGCAGGTGTTCACCGCGCATACCAGTTGCTCGCTGCTGATCAGCGAGAATGCGGACCCTGCCGTGCGCGACGATCTCGAACGCTGGTTCGCCCGCACGGTGCCGGACGGCGACGCGATCTTCCAGCACGATGCGGAAGGCCCGGATGACATGCCGGCGCACGTCCGCTCGATCCTCACCGGGGTCAGCCTCACGGTGCCGGTGCATGGCGGCAAGCTGATGCTGGGCGCCTGGCAGGGCATCTATCTGTGGGAACACCGCATCGATCCGCACCAGCGCAAGGTGGTGGTGACCGTGCTGGGGAATTGAGCGCATGGATCACGTCGCAGCGGATTCCGGCTTGCCTGACCACTTCCCCCAGCGCATCGTCTGCCTCACCGAGGAGCCCACCGAGGTGCTGTATGCGCTGGGCGAGGAGCGCCGCATCGTCGGCATCTCCGGCTTCACCGTGCGGCCGCCGCGCGCGCGCAAGGAGAAGCCGAAGGTCTCCGCCTTCACCAGCGCGAAGATCGGCGAGATCCTGAAGCTGGAGCCGGACTTGGCGATCGGCTTCTCCGACATCCAGGCCGATATCGCCCGCGAGCTGGTCAAGGCCGGCGTCGAGGTGTGGATCAGCAACCACCGCAGCGTGGACGGCATTCTTGCCTACATCCGCCGGCTGGGCGCAATGGTCGGCGCGCATGTCAAGGCCGAGGCCTACGCGCAGCGCGCCGAGCGGCACATCGCCGACGTTCGCGCCGCCGCGGCGCAACTGCCGCGTCGACCGAAAGTGTACTTCGAGGAATGGGACGAACCCATCATCACCGGCATCCGCTGGGTGGCCGAACTGATCCAGCTCGCCGGTGGCAACGACTGCTTCCCCGAACTGGCCTGCGAACCGCTGGCGAAGCAGCGCATCCTGCCGAACGGCGACGAGGTGGTGCGCCGCGCGCCGGACATCATCCTCGGCTCGTGGTGCGGCAAGCGCTTCCGCCCGGAGAAGATGGCGGCCCGCCCCGGCTGGGGCGCGATCCCTGCCGTGCGCGACGGCGAGCTGCACGAGGTCAAGTCGCCGATCATCCTGCAGCCGGGGCCGGCGGCATTGTTTGACGGGTTGGACGAGATCCATCGGATCATCGCCAGGTGGGCGCTGCGCTGAATTTCCTGGGTCTTGCGGGAGCGGCTTTAGCTGCGACTGCTCTTTCGTTTGGTTGGTTCAGGGCGAAGAGTTTTCGTCTGCCTGCGGCAGCCGAGTTACTTCTCTTTTGCTTGTCCAAAAGAGAAGTAACCAAGAGAAAACGACCCTCCCGCTTGGCGCTTGCCGGGCTTCCCGCCCGGCAAGTCCGTGAGTCGGGGTCGGGCTTTTCGAACGGGCATCCTGCCCGTGCGAAAAGGAGTCGACCTCCCTGTCGACTCCCGCTACGCGGCCTGTCGACCCCGCCTCACCGCCGCACAGGGGCCCCGGGTAAAGTCGCGGGCCATCGTGGCCCGCACTCGGTGATAAAGCTCGGAAGCGAAGCAAGGCAGCAGCCTGAGCAACGCGTTGCTCTGCCGTTGCTCTACTTTTGATCCGGCTCTTCTGAATAGTGCGGGCCACGATGGCCCGCTGCTCTACCGGGTCCCCTGTGAAGCGGCGGGCGGGTGGAGGAAAAGCCCGCAGGGTGGCCGGCATGGATGCCGACCAGTTTGGCGTCAGGGCAGGATGCCCTGTCGACAAACCCCGTAGCCCGCACGCGAACTTTCCGGGCAGGATGCCCGGAAAGCGCGCAAGCGGGGTGGCCTTTCTCTTTGGTTACTTTCTCTTTGGCCACGCAAAGAGAAAGTGACTCGGCCTCCGAAGGAGGACGAAAGCCTTTGCTTCAAAAGTGCTCTCGCTTCAAGAATGAGTAAGTATCTGGTGCAAGAGAAAACTCAAGCGCCCACTGCCAGGCGAGTCCCCAGATCAATCAGCGGCGCCGCCACCAGCAGCCGCGCCAGCAGCAGCACGATCATCACCGCCATCGGCGCGAAGTCGATCTGGCCGACGATCAGCTTGCCGTGCAGCGGGCGCAGCAGCGGGGCGACGATGCGGTCGGCGAGCTGCAGCAGGGGATGGCGGCGGTCCACCGAGAACATGCTCAGCAGCGACCAGCCGAAGATCAGCACCAAGTAGAACAGCAGCACGAAGTCGAGCAGTTCGGCCAGTGACAGCACGATCAGGCCAAGCGGGTGCGGCATCGCGCCGAGCAGGGCGAACAGCAGCAGGCGCTTGACCAGCATCGCCAGCCACGCCAGCAGCAGGGCGGCCAGGTTGATCCGGCGCCAGTTCGGCAGCACGCGGCGGATGGGCGTCAGCACCGGGTTGGTGGTGCGGTAGACGAACTGGCTCAGCGGGTTGTGGAAGTCCGCGCGGCAGGCCTCGGCGGCCACGCGCAGCAGCAGCAGGGTGATGACGGCGTCGAATGCCAGGTCGACCAGCATGGATAGTGCATTCAGCAGATAGCTCACGGCAGCTTGTCCAGTTCGGCGGCGAGTTCCGTGCCGCGCCGCGTAGCGGCGGCGACGGCGCGGGCGACGACGTGCGGCAGGCCGTCGGCGGCGAAGCTTTCCAGCGCGGCCTGGGTGGTGCCGTTGGGCGAGGTGACGCGCCGGCGCAGCACGGCCGGATCTTCGCCACCCTCGACCAGCATGCGGCCGGCGCCGAGGCAGGTCTGCGCGGCGAGTGCGCGGGCAGTGTCGCGCGGGAGGCCTTGCGCCACCGCGGCCGCTTCCAGCGCCTCGACCAGGGCGAAGAAGTAGGCGGGCCCGGAACCGGACAGGGCGGTGACGGTATCCATCGACGCCTCGTCGTCGATCCAGCGGGTAATCCCGGCGGCATCGAGGATGTGCTGCGCCTGCGCCTTCTGCGCCGGGCTGACCCGGCTGTTCGCGCACAGGCCGGTGGCGCCGGCGCCGATCAGCGCGGGCGTGTTCGGCATGCAGCGAACGATCGGCAGGGTGGTTCCGAACCAGCGCTCCAGCTGGTCCAGCCGCACGCCGGCGGCGATCGAGATCAGCAGCGGCCGGTGGCGCTGCAGGATGTCGCGCAACTCGGCGTGGATTGCCGGCATCACCTGCGGCTTCACCGCCAGCAGGATGATCTCGGCGTCAGCCACGGCCAACCGGTTCTCGGCGTAGCAGGCGACGCCGAAGTCGCGGCCGAGCGCCTGGCGTGCTTCGGCCAGCGGTTCGGCCACGCTGAGGGTGGCCGGCGCCACGCCGTTTTTCAGCAGGCCGCCGATCAGGCTGCGCGCCATGTTGCCGCCGCCGATGAAGGCTAGTCGTGTCATGCGGGGTTCCTCGTCCGTCCAGGCCGCTTACCTTACCGGAGCCGGCGTCGCGATGAGAGTTTTTGCCGGCCGGCGCGCCTCGAGGGGCCGCCGGATGACGTTTTTTCGACCCGCTCCGCAAACCGGGTCGACAGTTTGCGTCACGGCACCCGTCAAGACTGGTCGCACGGCCGGTCGCGCGAGTAGTATCGACGCGGCTACAGGGGGATTCGGGCCGTTCGTCCAGGTGGTTCGGTGGCGCCTGCGCCATGCGCTGCGGCACACCACGCCCGCGAGAGTCATCGAAACCCCGGTGTGGTGCGCGAATTTACGCCATCCAGACGATCGGATTGAGGGAAACGACAGATGGACATTGCCGAACTGCTTGCCTTCTCGGTGAAGAACAAGGCCTCGGACTTGCACCTGTCCGCCGGCTTGCCGCCGATGATCCGCGTTGACGGCGACGTGCGCCGCATCAACATCCCCGCGCTCGAGCACAAGCAGGTGCACTCGCTGGTCTACGACATCATGTCGGACAAGCAGCGGCGCGACTACGAGGAGTTCCTTGAAACCGACTTCTCGTTCGAGATTCCCGGCCTGGCGCGCTTCCGCGTCAACGCGTTCACCCAGAACCGCGGCGCCGGCGCGGTGTTCCGCACCATTCCCTCCGAGGTGCTGACGCTGGAGGATCTCGGCGCGCCGCGCGTGTTCAAGGAACTGATCGAGCAACCGCAGGGCCTGATCCTGGTGACCGGGCCGACCGGCTCGGGTAAGTCGACCACGCTGGCGGCGATGGTCGACCACATCAACAAGAGCGAATACGGGCACATGCTCACGATCGAGGATCCGATCGAGTTCGTGCACACCTCGCAGAAGTGCCTGGTCAACCAGCGCGAGGTGCACCGCGACACGCACGGCTTCAACGAGGCGCTGCGCTCGGCGCTGCGCGAGGACCCGGACTTCATCCTGGTCGGCGAGTTGCGCGACCTGGAAACCATCCGCCTGGCGCTGACCGCCGCGGAAACCGGCCACCTGGTATTCGCCACCGTGCACACCAGTTCGGCGGCGAAGACCATCGACCGCATCATCGACGTGTTCCCCGCCGGCGAGAAGCCGATGGTGCGCTCGATGCTGTCCGAGTCGTTGCGCGCGGTGATCTCGCAGTCGCTGCTGAAGAAGGTGGGCGGCGGGCGCATCGCGGCGCACGAGATCATGGTCGGCATCCCGGCCATCCGCAACCTGATCCGCGAGGACAAGGTGGCGCAGATGTATTCGTCGATCCAGACCGGCCAGCAGTTCGGCATGCAGACGCTGGACCAGTGCCTGCAGGACCTGGTCAAGCGCGGCCTGGTGACCCGGCAGGAGGCTTCCAGCTACGCCAAGAACAAGGACGGTTTCAAGTGAAGCCGGGATTGGCGATAGGGGATTCGGGATTGGCAAGTGCCAAAGCCCGGGCTCCGGTCTCGGTTTTCCGGATCTTTGCAAATTCCAATGGATCGGGTCGGCAATGCGGGATGCCATTGGTGTTGACGAATCCCGGCTTTCAACAGACGAATGTCTGGTCATCCCGAATCTCGAATCCCTGAGGTACCGTCATGAGCGACTTCGATTTCACCTCATTCCTGAAACTGATGGTGCACAAGAAGGCCTCCGACCTGTTCATCACGGCCGGCGTGGCGCCATCAATGAAGGTGCAGGGCCGGATCGTGCCGATCACGCAGAGCCCGCTGAGCATCCAGCAGGCGCGCGACATGGTGCTCAACGTGATGACGCCGGGCCAGCGCGAGGAGTTCGAGAAGACCCACGAGTGCCAGTTCGCGATCTCCGCGCAGGGCGTGGGCCGCTTCCGCGTGTCGTGCTTCTACCAGCGCAACTGCGTGGGCATGGTGCTGCGCCGGATCGAGTCGAAGATCCCCACGATCGAGGAACTGACGCTGCCGCCGGTGATCAAGCAGCTGGCGATGACCAAGCGCGGCATCATCGTCTTCGTCGGCGCCACCGGCTCGGGCAAATCGACCTCGCTGGCGTCGATGATCGGCTACCGCAACCAGAACTCGACCGGCCACATCATCACGATCGAGGACCCGATCGAGTACGTGCACAAGCACGAGGGCTGCATCATCACCCAGCGCGAGGTCGGCATCGACACCGACAGCTGGGACAACGCGCTGAAGAACACCCTGCGCCAGGCGCCGGATGTGATCATGATCGGCGAAGTGCGCACGCGCGAGGGCATGGACCACGCGATCGCCTTCGCCGAAACCGGCCATCTGGTGCTGTGCACGCTGCATGCGAACAACGCGAACCAGGCGATGGACCGCATCCTGCACTTCTTCCCGGAAGATCGCCGCCAACAGCTGCTGATGGACCTGTCGCTGAACCTGAAGGGCATCGTGGCGCAGATGCTGATCCCCACCCCCGACGGCAAGGCGCGCCGGGTGGCGGTGGAGATCCTGCTGGGCACGCCGCTGGTGCAGGACTACATCCGCCAGGGCGAGATCCACAAGCTGAAGGAAGTGATGAAGGAATCCACCCTGCTCGGCATGAAGACCTTCGACCAGAGCCTGGTCGAGCTGTACCACGCCGGCGAGATCAGCTACGAGGACGCGCTGCGTTACGCCGACAGCTCCAACGAAGTGCGCTTGCGCATCAAGCTGGCGCAGGGGGGCGACGCCCATACCCTGTCACAGGGCCTGGACGGCGTGGAGCTGGAGGAAACCCGCGACTCGCAGAATTTCAGCAGCAATTTCCTGAACCGCTGAACGCCGCAACTGCGGCATCGCGAAAGGCGCCTGCGGGCGCCTTTTCGTTTTTGGCGCG
Organism: Rhodanobacter sp. FW104-R8; assembly: GCF_001617365.1. Taxonomy (GTDB): domain Bacteria; phylum Pseudomonadota; class Gammaproteobacteria; order Xanthomonadales; family Rhodanobacteraceae; genus Rhodanobacter. The sequence continues at coordinate 41,370 of NZ_LVJR01000027.1, read as the reverse complement.
ACCGAATGGTGGTCGATGGAGGGGCGAGGCGTTGGAGTCCTTCGCGCCGGGGGAATATGGCTGCGCGTTTTGTTACGAAATTGTTGACACTTTCGTATTTTCTTGTTATCAAATTCCAGGGTCGAGAATCTGATCCCGGAGAGGATTTCCCGCGCCGGTCTAGCTACTTAGGGGGATGCGGCCGGCCGTTTCCCGGGCTTTGTCTGTGAGTTCGCCGTGCCCGGCGAGGGCCTCTTTTTGCCTGCGTTTCGTAAAAATTTTCGAGACACCTGTTGCCATTCGCAATTCTTCATGGGGAAAACGATGAACAAGTTTTCGAGTAACGCGCGGCCCCTGCTGCGCCTTTCCGCGCTGTCGGTGGCGCTGGGCATGTCCCTGACCGGCACCGCGCTGGCGCAGTCCAATATCACGGGCTCGATCTTCGGCCAGGTCGGTGCGAAGCAGGGCGATACGGTACTGATCCAGAACGCGGATACCGGCTTCGCCCGCTCGACCACGGTGGACGCCAGCGGCCGCTACCGCTTTTCGTCGCTGCCGGTCGGCAAGTACAAGGTCACGCTGCAGAACCACGGGACCACGGTCAGTAGTCGTGACAACGTCACCGTGGTGATCTCGGGCGGTTCGGAAGTATCGTTCGCTTCGCCGGAACAGACCACCGAGTTGGGCGTGGTTTCAGTCACGGCCTCCTCGTTGCCGGCCATTGACGTGTCGTCGGTGGATACCCGGACCGTGCTGACGGCGGATCAGCTGGGGAAGCTGCCGCTCTCGCAGAGCGTGTTGGCGGCGGCCTTGCTGGCGCCAGGCGTCATCCAGGGATCGAGCTACAACGCCCCGAGTTTCGGCGGGTCGGCGGCTTCCGAGAACGCCTACTACATCAATGGTTATGCGGTCACCAATCCGCTGACCTCGATCGGCCTCTCGACCCTGCCGTTCGATGCCATCGACCAGGAGCAGGTGCTGACTGGCGGCTACGGCGCCGAATTCGGCCGCTCCACCGGCGGCGTGATCAACATCGTGACCAAACGCGGCAGCAACGAATGGAAGGCCGGCGTCTACAGCACTTGGGCGCCGGAAACGCTGCGCTCCGATCCCCATAACATCTACTTCGCCAACACCGGCTTCTACGGCAACGCCAATCCCAGCCCGCTGGCCAAGGACCACACCGACGGCACGCTGTACCTGAACCGCAATCGCGCGCAGTTCTGGACCACCAAGGTGGGCGCCTACGTCAGCGGCCCGCTGATCCAGGACAGGCTGTTCTTCTACGCGAACGTGGAGCAGAGCCGGCAGGAAGGCAACAGCGTCCGCTACTACACCAACTCCACCGCGGCGAGCCTCCGGCAGGGCTGGAACGACTACGCCTACAAGAGTCCGCGCTGGACGGCGAAGATCGACTGGAACATCAACGACAGCAACATCGTCGAGTTGACCGGCATCTCCGACAAGACCCAGTACGAAGCGAAGTACTCGCCGTACAGCTACGCCACCGACACCCATACCAACACGCAGACCGCCGGCGTGTATACCAAGGATGGCGGCGAACTCTACATCGGCAAGTACACCAGCTACCTGACCGACGATCTGACCCTGTCGGCGCTCTACGGCACGCAGAAGATCGACCATGTCAGCTTGCCCTGGGGCTATGATCCGAGCTGCCCGCAAATTTCGGTGAACGCCCAGACCTCCGCTCCCGGTCTGGCCTACAACACCTGCCAGAACACCACCGCTACCATCCTGGTGCCCGGCGCCAACGACAAGACCCGCGGTGGCCGCCTGGACGTCGAGTACCGCATCGGTGACCACGACGTCCGCGTGGGCTTCGACAAGCAGATCGCCGATTCGCTGACCGGCGGCAGCATTGCCGGTGGTTACCGCTGGACCTACGGCTGGCAGAAGGACCCGGCCGCGGCGATCGACGCCGGCAACGGCGTGGGCTCGCCGAAGTTGGCGGGGGGCCTCGGCCCGCAGGGCTACTACGTCTATCGCTACTACAATACCCAGCTGGCCCGCGTGAAGACCGAGCAGGAGGCCCAGTACATCGAGGACCGCTGGCAGGTGAACGACCACCTGCTGCTGTCGCTCGGCCTGCGCAACGAGCAGTTCACCAACTACAACAACAGTGGCCAGCCCTATGCGCGCCAGCGTCATCAGCTGGCTCCGCGACTGGGCCTCTCGTGGGACGTGTTCGGCGACTCCAGCCTCAAGGTGTTCGCCAACGCCGGTCGCTACCACCTGGCCATGCCGAACAACGTGGCGGTGCGCGGTGCTTCCGGCTCGCTGATCACCAGCGAGTACTTCACCTATACCGGCGTCGACCCGCGGACCGGTGCGCCGACCGGCCTCAGCCCGATCAGCGTGGACCGGAGCAAGGGGGCGACCTGCGGCAACACCAACCTGGTCTCGACCAACCTCGAGTGCGGCCAGGCTCCGGACCCGCGCACGGTGGCGGCCAAGGGCCTGAAGTCGCACTTCCAGGACGAGTACATCCTGGGCGCGGAATACCAGGTCAGCCCGGCCTTCGTGACCGGCGCCAAGGTCACGGTGCGCAAGCTGCGCAGTGCCATCGACGACACCTGCACCCAGGCCCTTGGCGGCCGCTGCTTCCTGTTCAATCCCGGCCAGGCCAACACCTTCCTGCTGGAGCAGCCCGACGGCAGCTTCACCGAGGCGCACTACACCAACGCCCAGCTCGGCTTTCCCAAGCTGAAGCGCAAGTACGCCGCGCTGGATCTGTTCGTGGAGCATCCGTTTGCCGACAAGTGGTACGGCAAGATCGGCTACACCTTCTCGCACAACTACGGCAACACCGAAGGTCAGCTGCTCTCCGACCTGGACACCGGCGCCGGCGGCCAGTCGGACGTGTCGGTGACCCAGGACTGGGACAAGCCGCAGCTGATGGTGGGCTCCAACGGTTCGCTGCCGAACGACCGCAAGCACCAGATCCGCGCGTTCGGCTATTACCAGCCCACCAAGGAATGGCGCTTCGGCTCGACCCTGCAGGTGGCTTCCGGCCGCCCCAAGAGCTGCCTCAGCTTCTGGCCTGATCCGACCACCAAGGGCATCTACAACTCGTCGAGCTACCACTACTGCGGCCTGAATATCCCGGGTTCGCAGGTCGTGTACGCCCCGCGTGGCACCAGCGGGACCACGCCCTGGACCTACAAGCTGGACCTCAATGCGGCGTACACCCCGGGTTGGGCGGACAACAAGCTGACGCTGCAGGTCGATGTGTTCAACCTGCTGAACCGCCAGACGCCCCAGTACTACAACATGCGCTATGCGACCAATCGCAGCACGGTGAATCAGCTCTACGGACGGGTGCTGAACTACACCGATCCGCGCACGGTACGCTTCACCGTGCGTTACGACTTCTGACGACGCTTCACTTGCAAGGAATCGGCTCTGCTCCGCATGCCGGGGTGGAGCCTGTCTCCCGAGATTCGCCGCCGAACGTTTCGGCGGCGTTTTTTTTTTTTTGGTTCTACGCGGAAGTATGGGAATCGGACATAGACAAGGCGCCGTCAACGTGTCGACTTGGGGGAAGTCGGCTACCGAACAGCGTCAAAAAGAAGAAGGGCGCCAGTCGGGCGCCCTTATCTCGGTTCCTGTATCAATCAGAACGTCAGATTGAGACCGAGGCGCACCGCTCGGGGCGAACCCGGCATGATGTTGTTGTTGCTATGAGCCGTCGCGTAGTATTTCTTGTCCAGCAAGTTCTCGACGTTCAACTGCAATTTGAAGCTGCTGTTGATGGTGTAGAACAGCGCGGCATCCACCCGCGTGAAGCTGGGCAGGACGACGGCGTTGTCGGTCGACACGAACACCTTGTCCTGATAGACGGCTCCGAGGCCGACGCCCCACTGCGGGTTGAAATCAAGGCGGTTCCACAACGAAGCCGAGTTGCGCGGCACCTGGCCGAGCTCTTTGCCGTTGGTTGCGCCCGGGATCTGTACCTCACTGTTCTGATGGGCGTAGCCGGCCATGATCTGCCAGGAATCGGTGACCTGGCCGCTCAGGCCCAACTCGACGCCTTTGACCTGCTGGCCGTCGACGAGGATCTGCTGCGCTGGGTTGTTCGGGTCCACGATCGCGACGTTCGTGCGGTCGAGGCGATAGATCGCGGCGGTCGTCGACATGCGGCCGTTGACGTCCCACTTCGCGCCGATCTCGACGTTTTTGAAACGCTCCGGGTCGAGGTTGCGATTGGTGGCCGTCAGCGACGCCAGCTGCTCGCCAGCGCGCGGGACGTAGGCGATGGAGTAGCTCGTGTACAACGAAACGTTTTCTTGCGGCTTGAAGATCAAGCCCGCCCGCGGTGAGAGCAGGTTGTCGCTGCTGGACAGCTCGACGCCGTTGCGGTTGTTGTGCAGGGTGGCATCGAAGCGGTCGAAGCGTGCGCCCAGGACGGCCTTCCACTTCGGTGAGAACTCGATCTGGTCCTGGACGTAGGCGCCGGCCGTTTTGGCGACGCTGCGGTTGTCGGAGTCGCTGGCGACCTGCCGGAACACGACCGGGCCGGTGTAGATCGGGTTCTGGATCGTGACGAAATCGCCCCGCGCGTCCGGGCCCACCGCCGGGAAGAACGCCGTGTTGCGGAAATTGTCGGTTTCCTGGCGGTTGAGTTCGAGGCCAACGAGGAATTCGTGGCTGACTGAGCCGGTCCTGGCCGAGAAGGTCAGGTCGGTCTGGTTCTGGAAGTTCTTGCGGCCGGTCAGATTGTTGTAGCCACTGATCGCGACGCGGCCGTTGGCGGCCGTGTACGCGCCGGGGAATACGTTTTGGTAGAACTTCTCGTAGTCGGCGATGCGCGTGGTGTTGGTGAGCCTGGCGCCGTCGCTGAAGTCGTGCGTAATCACCGAGTTCAGCGCATTGATGCGCGCCCGCATCGGGCTGTCGGACGGCTTGCCGAAAAAGGTCGAGCTGGCGGTCGGCAGCGGACGGCCGAGCAGCGGCAGCTGGGACGGGATGCCGCGATCGGTCACGCGGTCGTCCTCGAAATGCTCGTAGCCGAACGCAAGCGTGGTGGCATCGCTGGCGCGGATCGTCAGGGTCGGGTTGATTGCCCAGCGCTCGACGTGCGCGAAGTCGCGGTAGCTGTCCGCGTTTTCGTACATGCCCGTGATCCGGAACGCCACGGATTCCCTGACCACGTGGTTGAAATCGCCGGTAACGCGGCGACCGTCCCACGAGCCCAGCGTGAGATTCAGGCTCCCGGCATCGGTCCAGTTGGCCTGCTTGGTGACGCGATTGATCAGTCCACCGGAACCGCCGCGGCCGAAGATCATGCCGCTCGGACCTTTGAGGACTTCGACCCGCTCGACGTTGTACAGATCCCGGTAGTACTGGACGTCGTCGCGCACGCCGTTGAGGAAGAAATCGGCAGTGGAGGTGTTGCCGCGCAGGATCGGCGCGTCACGGTGGCCTTCGCCCTGCGCCATCTGCACGCCGGGCACGTAGCGAACGACATCGCCCATGGTCTGCATCGACTGGTCGCGGATCAGGTCGCCGGTGATGACCGTGATCGACTGCGGCACGTCCAGCAATGGCGTGTCGGTCTTGGTGGCCGTCGAGCTGCGCTTTACCTCGTAGTGCTGGAGCTCGCCCTGGACTTTCACGGTACCAAGCGTTTTGACATCGCGACCTGCGTCCGCGGCAGCCGTATCGATCGCCATCGCGGGGGCCACGTACGCGGCAGCCAGGATCGGCAGACCGTACAGGGCGTTGCGGATGGCGCGAGCGACAGTACTCGTCGAGAGGTGCGAGAGGGAACTCATTGAAAGACTCCGGAAGGGATGGAAGGTGGGTTGAATCAAGGATGCGGACAAGAATGATTCGTATTAAGATGCGCGCCGTGATGTCGGATTTTTGTCGGATGGGCCGTTGGCGGGTCCCCGGCGCCCCGCGCGCGCTCTTGTTTGGCCCGATATTCCGGCCCGCTTCCCGGCCCTCGCCTTTGGATGCCCCATGCTCAGTCGGTTATTGGTCGTCGAAGACAACCACAGCCTGGTCTCGAACCTGTTCGCGTTCTTCGAGCAGCGCGGCTACACGCTCGACGCAGCGCCCGATGGCGTTGTCGGCCTGCAATTGGCGCAAACGGGTAACTACGACGCGATGGTCCTGGACTGGATGCTTCCGCGCCTGGAGGGCAAGGAAGTCGCCAGGCGGCTGCGTGCGTCGGGGTCGGACCTCCCGATCCTGATGCTCACCGTGCGCGACGAACTGCCCGACAAACTGGCCGGTTTTGGTGCTGGCGTGGACGACTATCTCACCAAGCCCTTTGCCTTCGACGAACTCGCTGCACGAGTGGAAGCTTTGATAGTGCGGTCGCAGGGCCGTGTTGCCTGCAAGACACTGCGAATCGGTGACCTGAGCTTCAATACATCAACGCAGGAGATAGATCGGAATGGAGCGGCACTTCAACTCAACGCCAGCTGCAAGAAGATACTGGCGTTGTTGATGACAGCCAGTCCCTTGGTCGTCGCCCGCAGCACCCTGGAGTCCGCGCTGTGGGGCGACAACCCGCCGGACACCGACTTGTTGCGCTCGCATGTCTATGACTTGCGAAAGGCCATCGACGGGCCCCACGAAAGCAAGCTGATCCAAACGGTGCCGAAAGTTGGCTACCGGATCATTGCTTCGGAGGCCATCGGTGGCCACTGAGACCAGCCTCAAGCAGCGGATGGTCAGCGGCATCGTCATCTACAGCCTGTTCCTGACCTTGGCGCTGTTGGCGCACGGTTACCTCGTCAATAAGCGGGCCGGGGCATTGGTCTGGGAATCCCTGCTCAATACGGAGATGGACCATTTCCTGGGGCGCCACTCGCTCGACCCCAACTACCGGTGGAACGACTCCGAGACCTTGACGCTCTACGGCACGCTGATGGGGCAGGAACCGCCCATCGAATTCCGTTCGCTCGATGTCGGGGTGCATGATGAGGTCGTCGTCGGCAGCAAGGAGTACGTCGTCCTGGTGCGTTCGGTCGGAGGAGACAATGCGATCCTCGCGCTGAACATATCGGGCATGAGGTCCAGCAAATCGGGGCTGAATGCGCTTGTCATCGGCTCAGCCGCGGCCATGGTCGCACTCTTGACCTTTGCCACAGCCATGGGTGTTGGACGACTGACAAAGCCATTGAGCGATCTGGCTCGCCGCATCGTCGACCTGCAGCCGGCGATATCCGGCCAGAGGCTGGTCATGGCCGAGGGCGAATCCGCCGAGATCGGTGTGGTGATGAGGGCATTCAATGGCTACCTCGGACGGATGGACCAGACCGTGGAACGCGAAAGAACGTTCTTGAACATGGCCAGCCATGAACTGCGTACGCCAGTAGCGGTAATCCGCAGTTCGACCGAACTTGCTCTCTCGCAGCATGACATCTCCGAAATGACACAGCGTTACCTGCAGCGCATCCGCCACACGGCCGAAGGCATGGACGAACTGCTGGCCCTGGTCCTGGTCCTGGCGAAGGACCCTGTGCGATTGCTGAAACATTCCGAAATGACGGACCTGGCTGCATTGGTTCCAGAGATAGTGAACGACCACCGCCCCCTGATGAGCGGCAAGGCTTTGGCGTTTGAAATAGGAACGTTGCCGAGCGCTTGGATCGAGGCACCGCCGCAGATCGTACGGGCAGCCATCGGAAACTTGGTTCGCAACGCGATCGAGAACAGCGATGCCGGCACGATTCGGGTCAGCCTGGAGCTGCCGGCCGAGGTCGTTATTTCCGACCCCGGGCACGGAATGACGGCGGAAGAAATCTCCCGCGTCTATTCACGGCATGCACGGGAGAGTGGACTGGGCCGCGATGGCATCGGTTTGGAACTCATAGGACGTTTATGTGAGCACCTGGGCTGGACGCTTGAACTGACTTCGGGCGGAGGCACCGGCACGACGGCATCGCTGGCCTTTGCGCACTAGGGATGCCCTGATCTATCCAGCGCAGGCGTCACCGGCCCGGTCTGTCCGCAGATTCGTGGTGCAAGGCAGGCGTCCGCCTGTCGAGGGCGCGCGCCGCGGAGATGCGGACAGACCGGGCCGGCCCCATAGCTTGAAACACAATGATGGGGTGATATCCAGAAGGCCCGCAGCCGGCAGCGCGCGGCTTGCCAAGGCGGCCAGCCCTGCCTGCGCCACGCACTGCCGGCTGCGAGCCTTCTGGATATCATGCCGCCTGCGCTGGATAGATCAGGGCATCCCTAGCTTTGGCTAACGCCTGCGGGCCTCGGCACCCTTCCTCGGTCCAGCGGGCTCAGGGGGATTGCCGAGGCGGAGAAGGGTCACGGCGGTGCAGGGACCGCGTTCGATGCCGGGCGCGATGCATGAAAAAAAACCGGGACGTTGCAATGTCCCGGCGTCCCGTCGATCGCTGGCTGGCGTCTACTTCAGTGCGGTCTGGCTGGTGATCACCATGCCGCTGCTGTCCACGTGCATCTCCGCGTCGATGCGGTCGACGCGTTCGGCCTGGAACTTCATCGCGGCGAACTGTGCCTTGGAGTGCTTCAGCTCCGCGGCGGCACTGGCGGCATCGTCGCTGTCGTCGACCGAGGGCTGGTCGTTCTTGCCCAGTGTCGCGGTGACGGCGGCCAGGTTGTCGATCTTTTCTTCCATCAGCTGCAGCCAGCTCAGGTACATCGCCCCGCTGATGTGCATGCGGCCGACCTGTCCGGCGTCGCCGGCCGGATCCTTCAGCGTGTCGCCGAGGTGTGCATCCTCGCCGGTGCCGACACCGAGAGCGAGCGCCTTGGCGCTCATGGCGATCCAGGCGGGCTGGCCCAGTATGCCGACCATGTCTTTCGGCAGCGGCAGCGGCTTGCCGTCGTGGCCCGGCTTCAGCTGGGCCAGTGCTGGCACCATCATCTGGCCCATCGCGAACAGGCCGTCGGGGTTGTTGGTGCCCAGCACGAGGCGCCCGCTGAACGTGGGCAGGCTGGAATCCTTGGCCGGCGGCACCAGCGAATCCAGCGCGACGCGCAGGCCGAGCATGTCGCCGAACGGCGGGATCGCCGCCTTCTGCATGACCGGGCCGAGCTTGGCGAAGCTGTCGTTGAGGTCGGTCAGCGAGGGGCAGCTGAACGGCTTGGCGGCCACCGCATCGGCCTGGGCCAGCCAGAACGTGCGCAGGCTGGCGACCGGCAGGGCGAGGCTCAGGTCGAACGGCGCCGTGCCGGCGCGGCCCAGGCCGGGCAGTTCCACCTTGAGGCCGGCGAACGCCTTGCTGATGTCGTCGGCCAGCGCCACGTCGAAGCGCACGTCCTGGTGCTTGGCGTCGAGCCGGGTGTAGCCGAAGCTCATCGCCGGAACGCGGGCGGCGATGCGCGCGGCGTCGGTGGTGCAACTGGGCGAGGTCTGCAGCTGCGTGGCGACCGGCTCGCCGGTCTTGGCCGCGATGGCTTCGGCATGGGCCTTCTGGATCGCGCCGATCAATGCATCCTTGCCGCTGATTGCCAGCGGCAGCGCGCGGGCCAGGTCCAGCTCGCCGACCAGCCACTTCTGATAGCCCTTGGCCTTGGCCAGCGCAGCCAGGCGGCCGTCGTCCTGCAGGTTTTTCTGCGGCCGGTCCAGGCCCAGCGCCTGGCGCAGCAGGGTCGCCGAGGCATCGGCGGGCAGCAAGGCGGCCACGGCCTGCTTGCCGACCGTGGCGAGGACCATTTCGGTGCCCGAGGCCGGGAACGCGTATTTGCGGTAGCCCTGCTGGCCCACCTTGGCGACGTCGAGCTTCCTGCCGTAGGCGGTTTCCAGCCGGCCGACGAAGCCGTCGAAGGCGGCCGGGTCGCTCAGCTCGAAGCGCAGCACCGGCGCCAGGCCCAGGCCGTACAGCGCGGAGTGGCCCTTGAGGTTCAGGCCGGCGCCCCGGGCGAAGCCCTCGACCGTCTTGCCGTCGAACTCGGCGCGCAGCGCGCGCAACAGCCGGGCGCCGTCGGGGTCCTTCACCGCCAGCCGGTCGGCGGTCGCCTCGAGCTGGGCCAGCTGGGATGGCAGCTGCGCGTCCGCCTGGGCGAGCAGCGCGGTGCGGGTGCCGTCGTCGAGCACCTCCAGATTGGCCACCACGTACGGCGTGTCCGCCGGCACGAAAGCCAGCGGCGCATCCTTGTCCTTGTGCCCGCAGGCGGCCAGCATGGCGCCGGCCAGACCCAGCGCGATGTATCGCGTCATCGATCGCATGTTGATCCCCAGAGAGGTGGTGGGTGCCGCACTCGCCATTATGCCCGCTTGCGTCGCGCGGAGGCGGCTCAGCGGGCCAGCACTTCGTTCAGCACCGCCATGCGCACGAACACGCCGTTGCCGACCTGTTCGAGGATGCGCGACTGCGCGCCGTCGGCCACTTCGGAGGCGATCTCGATGCCACGGTTGATCGGCCCCGGATGCATCACCAGGCAACCCGGGGCGGCCAGTGCCAGGCGCCGCCGGTCCAGTCCGTAATGGGCGAAATAGGCCGCCTCGTCCGGTAGTTCGATACTGGCCATGCGCTCCTTCTGCAGGCGCAGCATGATCACCGCGTCGGCGCCGTCGATGGCCTGGTCGAAGTCGTCGTAGCGGCGGCCGAGCGGCATGTCGTCCGCCGCCGGCATCAGTTCGGCCGGGCCGCACAGGCGGATCTCCTTCACGCCCAGCGCGGTGAAGGCGTGGATGTCCGAGCGGGCCACCCGCGAATGCTTGATGTCGCCGCAGATGACCACGGTGAGGTTGCCGAAGTCCGGCCGGTGCTGGCGGATCGTCAGCGCATCCAGCAGGCCCTGGGTGGGGTGTGCGCGGTTGCCGTCGCCGGCGTTGATCACCGAAACCCCGCTCATGGCGTGGCGCACCAGCTCTTCCGGAGTGCCCGAGTGCTTGTGGCGCACCACGATCGCGTCGAGGTGCATCGCCTCCAGCGTGTGCAGGGTGTCGAACAGCTCCTCGCCCTTGCTGGTGGAGGACAGCCCGATGTCGAAGTTGACCACGTCGGCGCCCAGTCGCCGCGCGGCCAGTTCGAACGAGGTGCGCGTGCGCGTGGACGGTTCGAAGAACAGGTTCAGCACGGTGCGTCCGGCCAGCACGTCGAGCTTGCGCGTGCCGTGCGCGCAGGCGTCGCGCAGGGACTCGGCGCGGTCGAGCAGGCGCTCGATCGTCTCGCGCGGCAGGTTTTCCAGGGTGGTCAGGTGGCGCAGGCGAGGGCTCATGGCGGCAGGGTCTGGGGGTGGAAAGGGGAATGTCCGTTCAGTGGCCCGGGCTTTCGGCCGGTGGCGTTTCGGCGCCGGCGAGCCAGCGCTCCAGGATGACCGCTGCCGCCTCGGCGTCGATGTCGGCCGCATCGCGGCGGTGCCTGAGGCCGACAGCTCGGGCAGCGGCGAAGCGCCGCGCGGCTTCCTGCGAGCTGTGTCGCTCGTCGACGAGCACCACGGGCAGGCCGTAGCGCTGCTGCAAGGTGGCGGCGAACCGGCGGGCACGGCGGCTGGCGGCCTGCTCGGCGCCGTCCAGGGTCAGCGGCAGGCCGACCACCAGGGTGTCGGGCCGCCATTCCCGGTTGAGCGCGTCGAGCCGGTTCCAGTCCGGTTCGCCGTCATGCACCGCCAGCGCGGCCAGCGCGCGGGCGCTGGCCGTGAAGGTATTGCCGATGGCCACGCCGGTGAGCCGGCTGCCCACGTCGAAGCCGAACACGCAGCTCATGCGTGGCCCGCGTAGCCGGACAGCTGGCGCGGGTCCACCCCGACCAGTCCGGCGGCGGCGCTCCAGCGTTCCTCCAGCGGGGTGTCGAACACCACGCGGCCGCACGCCTCGGCGGTGAGCCAGGCGTTCGCCATCAGTTCCTGTTCCAGCTGGCCGGCGTCCCAGCCGGCGTAGCCGAGCACCATGATGGCCTGGCGTGGGCCTTCGCCGGCGGCCATCGCGACGAGGATGTCGCGCGAGGTGGTGACCGACCATTCGGCGTTGACGCGGTAGCTGGAATCCCAGTCGCCGGGCTCGCGGTGCAGCACGAAGCCGCGCTCCTGCTGCACCGGTCCGCCGATCAGCACCGGCGCGTCGGCCAGCTCGCTGTCCGCGCACTCGAGTTTCATCTGCGCCAGCACGTCGCCGAAACGGTATTCGGACAGCTGGTTCACCAGCAGGCCCACCGCGCCGCCCTCGTCGTGCTGGCACAACAGCGCCACGCCGCGGGAGAACGGCGGATCGGCCAGGCCCGGCATGGCGATCAGGAAGTGCCCGGTGAGGGTCGAGGACTGCACGGCGGTCATGCGCGCATTGTAAGCGCACGGCGCGGCGCGCGCTGAAGGCCGGGGCGGCCGTTCAGCGAGTCTGCAGCACGTTGTTCGGCTGGAAGCGCCAGGTACGGGTGATGTTGAGTTCGTCGATGCGCTCGTTGCTCCGTGGCGCGGGCGGAAACGGGGCGGCCAGGCGCACGATGCGCTCGGCGGCGGCGTCCAGCACCTTCTGCCCGGAACTCTGGATCACCTCGATGTTCTTGATGCTGCCGTCGAGGTTGAGCACCACGGTGAGCAGCACATCGCCGTGCAGGCCGCGGCTGCGGGCTTCTTCCGGGTAGTTGAGGTTGCCGACCCGCTCGACCCGGTCGGACCAGCCGCGCATGTAGGCGGCATAGGCATATTCGCGGGTGCTGGCGGTGAGGTATTTCACCTTCGGCCGCTTGGCGTAGTCCACCTTCTTCCTGCTCAGCTCGGCGGCCAGCTGGGCGATCGCCTGCTGGCGCCTCAGTTCGGCGGCCGTCGGGGTCTGCTCGTGCGGGTCGACCGCGGTTTGCGCGGTATCGCTGGTCACGCGGAAATCGGTGGCGCCGCTGGTGGTGACCATGCGTGTCGGGGTGGCCTCGCGCGGCCGCGGCGTGGTGGCCTCGACGGGTTGTGCCGCGATGCCGGGGTCGGGCTTCGGGATGGCGCCGGAGAACGGCTCCGACGGCCGTGCGGCGCGGTCGCTGCGGCCGCCGCCGGTGTTGTTGGCCTGGGCCAGGAAATCCGCCTTGTCCGGCGCCTGCTGGTTGGCCACGTTGACCAGGGTCACGTCCAGCGTGGGCAGGCTGGGCGTGGGCTTCACGAAGTGGAACGTGATGCCCAGCAGCAGCACGCCGTGCAGCAGCAGCGAGAACAGCAGGGTGGCGCCGATCGGATCGGGCGGCGAGTCGACGTTGACGGTTGCGGTGGCGCTCACGCGTTGCGGTTTCCGGAGACGTGCCGCTCGACGACATCGAACAGCTGGCCGGCAATGTTAAGCCCGAACTGCGCGTCCAGCTCACGCACGCAGGTCGGGGATGTGACGTTGATCTCGGTCAGGTAGTCGCCGATCACGTCCAGCCCCACGAACAGCAGGCCGCGCCGACGCAGCTCAGGCGCCACCTGGCCCACGATCCAGCGGTCGCGCTCGGACAGCGGCACGCCGACGCCGCGGCCGCCGGCGGCAAGGTTGCCGCGGAATTCGTCGCCTTGCGGAATGCGCGCCAGCGCGTACGGCACCGGTTCGCCGTCGATCACCAGGATGCGCTTGTCGCCGGCGCTGATCTGCGGGATGTATTTCTGCGCAACGGTGAATTGCCGCCCCTCGCCGTGGGCATCGCCGCCCAGCAGGGTCTCCAGCATCGAATTGAGGTTGCCGTCGCCGGTCCTGGCCCGGAAGATGCCGCGCCCGCCCATGCCGTCCAGCGGCTTCAGCACCACCTCACCGTGCTCGGCGGCGAACCGGCGCAGTTCGCCCGCATCGCGCGCGACCAGGGTCGGCACGATGCATTGCGGGAATTCCAGCGAGAACAGCTTCTCGTTGCTGTCGCGCAGCGAGCGCGGGTCGTTGATCACGGCCACGCCGCCGCGCTGGGCCGCTTCGAGCACCATCGTGTCGTAGATGAACTGGGCGTCGACCGGCGGGTCCTTGCGCATCAGCACCACGTCGAGCTCGCGCAGGTCGCGCCATTGCGCCGGGCCCAGCGTGAACCAGCGCTGCGGGTCCTCGCGCACCTCGAGCGGGGCGGTCCGCGCCCAGGGCTCGCCATTGCGCAGGGCCAGGTCGCCCTGCTCGAAGTAATGCAGCGAGTGGCCGCGGCGCCGGGCTTCCAGCAGCATCGCGAAGCTGGTGTCCTTGGCTATCTTGATCGCGCCGATGGGGTCCATCAGCACGCCGACCGAAAGGGTCATCGGGATTCTCCGTGGGTGGCTACCCGTGGGGCGGGTCGGGATCGTCAGGCCGCTATACTAAGGCGGATGCGGGAAATCCCGTGCCGCGTCGCTGTCGCCGACGGCCGGATGGTGCCAATATGGGGCACCTTGTGCGGGCAGCAGGCAGCAGGGGTGATTATTGCTTGACAGTCTCGGCGGGCAGGCAGTAAACAGCAAAGCCTTGGATATCCCGCTACAGCACGGTCTTATTCGGGTGGTTCGTTTCGACTTTTTTTGCTGCGCACCGTCCGGCATGACCATTGCATGCCATGGTGCCTATCCTGAGCTCGGGTGAGCCGCAGGGGGGAGTAGGTGAATTTGAACATGAGTGCTAATGACTTGGCTGGTCTCAAGGTCATGGTGATCGATGACTCCAAGACCATCCGCCGCACCGCGGAGACCCTGCTCAAGAAAGAGGGCTGCGAAGTACTGACCGCCGTCGACGGCTTCGAGGCATTGGCCAAGATCTCCGACCAGAAGCCCGCGATCATCTTCGTCGACATCATGATGCCGCGGCTGGACGGCTACCAGACCTGCGCGCTGATCAAGAACAATCCGCAGTTCCGCGCCACGCCGGTGATCATGCTGAGTTCGAAGGACGGCCTGTTCGACAAGGCGCGCGGCCGCATCGTGGGCGCCGAACAGTACCTGACCAAGCCGTTCACGCGTGACGAACTGCTGGGTGCCATCCATCGCCATGTCGGCGCGGTATCGAGCCGCTGACTGCAGATTCTGAGGGGGGCCCGTGGCCAATATTCTCATCATCGACGATTCGCCGACCGACGTGCGCGTGTTCACCACGCTGCTTGAACGGGCCGGGCACCAGGTCGTCGCCGTAAGCTCCGCCGAGGAAGGCATCGAGCGCGTGCGCGCCGACCTTCCGGCACTGGTCATCATGGACGTCATCATGCCAGGCATGAACGGCTTCCAGGCCACCCGTACGCTGACCCGCGATCCGGCCACCTCGGCGGTGCCGATCGTGATGATCACCACCAAGTCGATGGAAACCGATCGCGTCTGGGGCCTGCGCCAGGGCGCCCGCGCGTTCATCACCAAGCCGGTGAACGAAAAAGAACTGCTGGCCTGCATCAACGAATTGCTGCCGAGCGCGACATGAACGAGCCCGTCAACCGCACGCCGTTCGAGATCCTGGCGCAGTACGAGCGGCTGTCGCTGGCGCACGCATCGGATACGCAGGAGAAGTTCGAGGCGCCCGGCTTGTGGCGCGGGATCGGCTTCCGGGTCGGCTCGCGCCTGTTGGTCAGCGGCATCGACGAGATCAACGAACTGCTCGCGGTGCCGGTGCTCACCCCGGTGCCGGGGACGCAGCCGTGGCTGCTGGGCGTGGCCAACGTGCGCGGCAACCTGGTGCCGGTGATCGACTTCGGCCGCTTCCTGTTCGGCGAACGCACGCAGTACACCGACCGTACCCGCCTGCTGGTGGTGCGCCAGAGCGGCGGCAGCGTGGCGCTGATGGTGGACGAGGTGTTCGGCCAGCGCACCGTGGACGAGGAACAGCGGCGCGAGGCCGGGCCCGAGGATGATCCGCGGCTTGCCCGTTTCGTCGACAGCCGCGTGGGCGAGCAGCAGCTGGCGATGTTCAGCATGAACCGGCTGGTGCGCGCACCGGATTTCCGGCAAGCCGCGGCCTGAGGCCGCGGCTTGCCGCAGTGGCATGAAGGGCCGGCGCCTGCAGGGCCGGCGATCTCGGGACGGGCATTCCCTGGCGGTGCGCGCTCTGCGGAGCCGGTGACGTAATCAGTTAGACGGATGAGGTGAACATGAGCACTACAGGGGGCGTCAGCCGGGAGCGCGGTTACACCGTACTCATTGTCCTGCTGCTGATAGCGATGGGTTTTGCCGCGCTGGATTTCTTCATGCTCAACCAGAAGAACGGCGAGGACCGCCAGGCGATCGCGCTGACCACGCAGATCCAGGTGCTGTCGCAGCAGACGGCGAAGTTCGCGCTGGAGTCGGCGGACGGCAACACCGACTCCTTCAAGGAGCTCGAATCCACCCGCAACGCGATCGATTCGGCCGTGCAGAAGCTGGGCAGGGGCGATCCCAGCGGCAGCATGAAGCCCTATGCGGACAACAACGCCACGCCGGCCGGCCGCGCCGTGAGCGCGCTCGATGCCTCATGGAAGCAGCTCGACGCCGACATCGGCAAGATCCTCTCCAACAAGGCCGTCGTGCTCGACTCCGGCCAGCGCGCCGCCACGCTGTCGCAGCAAATGCCGCTGCTCAACTCGAGCATGGAGCAGGTCGTCAACATCCTGCAGCAGCGCAACGGCAGCGCCGAACAGATGCTGGGTACGTCCCGCCAGATGCTGTCCGCCGACCGCATCATCCGCCGCGTGCAGGAAGTGTTGCAGGGCGGCGACAATGCCCAGTCGGCGGCTGACGGCCTGTCCCGCGACGCGCAGCTGTACGGCAGCGTGCTGAAGGGCCTGATCGAGGGCAACCCCGACAGCGGCGTGCGGCCGATCAACGACGCGAACGCGCGCAAGATCCTCACCGAAATGGATGCCGGCTGGACCCATCTAGCCGACCCGGTGGCCAGGCTGGTCGCCGCCGCCGGCAACATCGCCGACGTGAAGCGCGCGGGCAACCAGGCCTCGCTGGATTCGCAGACCGTGCTGCTGCGCGCGAACGACCTGTCCGAGCAGATCGGCAAGCTGCCGCTGCGCCGGCTGTTCCCGAACGTGTGGTGGGGCCTGCTCGGCGCGATCGCCGCGGTGGCGTTCGCCCTGCTGCTGGTCATTACCCTGGTGCGCGACCAGCGTCGCCGGTTCGCCCAGAGTACCGAGCTGAACCAGCGCAACCAGGAGGCGATCATGCGCCTGCTGGACGAGATGGGTTCGCTGGCGGAAGGCGACCTGACCGTGAAGACCACGGTGTCGGAGGACATCACCGGCGCCATCGCCGACTCGGTGAACTACGCCATCGACGAGCTGCGATCCCTGGTGACCACCATCAACGAGACCTCCGAGCAGGTATCGTCCTCGGCGCAGGAAACCCAGACCACCGCCCGCCACCTGGCCAATGCGGCCGAGCAGCAGGCGCAGCAGATCAGCACCGCGACCTCGGCGATCAACCAGATCGCCAGCTCGATGGACGACGTGTCGAAGAATTCCGCCGAGTCGGCCGACGTGGCGGAACGCTCGGTGAAGATCGCCTCGCACGGCGCCGAGGTGGTGCGCGAGACGATCTCCGGCATGGACTCGATCCGCGACCAGATCCAGGAGACCTCCAAGCGCATCAAGCGGCTGGGTGAATCCTCGCAGGAGATCGGCTCGATCGTGGAACTGATCAACGACATCGCCGAGCAGACCAACATCCTGGCGTTGAACGCGGCGATCCAGGCGGCCTCGGCCGGCGAGGCGGGCCGCGGCTTCGCGGTGGTCGCGGACGAAGTGCAGCGGCTGGCGGAACGCTCCACCAGCGCCACCAAGCGCATCGAGGCGCTGGTGCAGACCATTCAGTCCGATACCAACGAGGCGGTGAACTCGATGGAGCAGACCACCGCCGAGGTGGTCGCCGGCGCACGCAAGGCGGAGGACGCCGGCAGCGCGCTGGGCGACATCGAGCGCGTCTCGCACGACCTGTCCTCGCTGATTCAGAACATCTCCACCGCGGCGCGCGAGCAGTCCGCGGCGGCGACCGACATTTCGCATTCGATGAACGCGATCCAGGAAATCACCTCGCAGACCTCGCAGGGCGCCAGCCAGACGGCTGACTCGATCGGTACGCTGGCGCAGTTGGCGAGCGACCTGCGGCGCTCGGTGGCGCACTTCAAGCTGCCGGGCTGACAACGGGCCTGGCTGGTATGGGCATTTTGACGGGGAGTAGTCTCGTTGGTTGCATGATGCATGCATGGCGCAACCGCTGAGAGAGGCGCATGAGACTTCAAGACCACATCGATTTCACCACGCTGCAGTGGGTCAAGCCGGAGCTCGACGACACCCTGTCGATCGCCCGCGAGGCGCTGGAGTCCTACGTCGACAATCCGGGCAAGCGCGACTACATGCGCACCTGCGCCGACCACCTGCACCAGGTGCGTGGCACCTTGCAGATGGTCGAACTGTACGGCGCGGCGACGGTGGCCGCGGAGATGGAGGAGCTGGCCATCGCGCTGCTGGGGGACCGCGTCGCCCAGCGCGAGGAAGCCTATGCCGCGCTGATGCGCGGCCTGATGCAACTGCCCGACTATCTAGAGCGCCTGTCCGGCGGCCATCGCGACGTGCCGGTGGTGCTGCTGCCGCTGTTGAACGACCTGCGCGCCAGTCGCGGGCTGGAGCCGCTGCCCGAGTCGGCGATGTTCCACCCCAACCTCGACGCGTTCCTGCCGGAGCAGGCGCCCGCCGCGATGAGCGAGGCCTACGCCGAGGCGCATCGCGGCGAGCTGGTGGATCTGCGCCTGCGCTTCCAGCAGCAGTTGCTGGGCTGGTTCCGCGGGCAGAACGCGGCGGTGCAGCTGGCCAACATGCGCAAGACCCTGCTGGCGATCACCGCCCGCTGCCATCACGTGCACGGCCGGCGCCTGTGGTGGATCGCCTCCGGCGTGCTGGAAGGCCTGGAGCAGGGCCAGCTCAAGGGCTTTGCCGGCGAGATACGCCAGCTGGTCGGCAAGGTCGACCGCAACATCCGCCAGCTGATCGAGCACGGCGAGGGCAGCCTGCGCGGCGGCGAAGCCGACGAGGTGGCCTGCAAGCTGCTCTACATCGTGGCGCAGGCCAAGCCGCGCAGCCCGCAGATGGAGCTGCTGCGCGCGACCTATGCGCTGGACAGCCTGCTGCCCGACGCCGGCGAGCTGGAACATGCCCGCGGTTCGATGGCCGGGCACAACCGCGCACTGCTCGATTCCGTCTCGCGCGCGCTGAAGG
Organism: Rhodanobacter sp. FW104-R8; assembly: GCF_001617365.1. Taxonomy (GTDB): domain Bacteria; phylum Pseudomonadota; class Gammaproteobacteria; order Xanthomonadales; family Rhodanobacteraceae; genus Rhodanobacter. Next base: position 22,351 of record NZ_LVJR01000027.1, on the reverse strand, counting down.
ATGACCTGCTGCGCGTCAAGGAGGCGCTGGATCTGTTCCTGCGCCAGCAGAACGGCGACCCGGCACAGCTCGCCGCGCAGGGCGAAGTGCTCGAGCGCGTGGGCGACACGCTCGGCATGCTGGCGCTGTCGGTGCCGCGCCGGGTGGTCGGCGAGCAGCGCCGGGTGCTCGACGAGATCGCCAACCGCATGCGCCCGGCCGACGAGGAGACCCTGCTCGACGTGGCCGGCGCGCTGCTGTACGTCGAGGCGTCGTTGGACGACCACATCGAAAGCCTCGGCTCCGAGGAGGAGTCGGGCAGTTCCGAAGCCACGCATGGCCTGCCGCGCAGCGAGGCGCTGGGGGTGGTCACCACCCTGATGCAGGAAGCGATCAGCAATACCGGCCGGGTCAAGGACGCGATCGTGGCGTTCGTCGAATCCGGCTGGGAGCACGATCGCCTTGCCGGCGCACCGGCGTTGATGGACGAAGTCGCCGGCGCCATGAACATGCTGTCGTCGCCGCGGCCGGCCGAGCTGGCGCAGGGCATCGGCCGCTTCATCCATTATGAGCTGCTGGACGACCGGCGCGTGCCGAGCGGCGCGCAGATGGATCAGCTGGCCGATGCGCTGGCGGCGCTGGAGTACTACCTCGAGGCTGCGCGCGAGCACCGCGGCGGCCTGGAGCACATCCTCGACGTGGCGGAACACAGCCTCGGCCTGCTCGGCTACTGGCCGGTGCCGTCGGCGCGCGTGGCGCCCGCCGCCGCCGAAGCGGCCGTGCCGATCAGCCGGCGGATCGATGACGAGGAGCATCCGGAACTGTCCGAATCCGTCAGCCTGCTGCCGGGCCAGGATCTGGGACACCTGTTCGTCGGCGACAGCGCGTCGCCTGCCGGGCCCGTCCACGACCTGGACGGCTTGCGCCTGGCACCGACCGAGGCGACCGCGGCGGCCGGGTGGGGGGGGCATGCCGCAGTCGACCAGGACGACTGGGTCGAGATCGAGGAAGAGGTCGTCGAACAGGTGCCGGTGCGCGACGCACTGGCCGCGAACACCCGCTTCAACACCAGCGCCGAAGGCATCGACGACGACATCCGCGAGATCTTCCTGGAGGAAATGCAGGAGGAGATCGACAACCTGCGCACCGCCGAGCAGGCGTGGTTGGTCGATCCGGCGCAGACCGCGTCCCTGGTCGGCATCCGCCGCTCGTTCCACACGCTGAAGGGCTCGGGCCGGCTGGTCGGCGCCGGCGTGCTGGGCGAGTTCGCGTGGAAGGTGGAGGACATGCTCAACCGCGTGCTCGACAACACCATCGAGCCGAACGCGAACGTGCAGGCGCTGGTGCAGCACGCGATCGACGCATTGCCGCAGCTGCTGGCCGCGCTCAAGGGCGAGGGCGCGCCGGTGGCGCCGCTCAGCGCGATCATGCATACCGCCGAGCAACTGGCGGCCGGCAAGCCGGCGCGCGTGGAGGATCATGCGCCGCGGGCCACCGAAACGGTCCGCCGCATCGTGCGCCGACGCGTGCCGCGCTTCGAGGCGGCCGCGGGAGCGGTACCGGTGGCGGCCGTGACCGATCGGGAAACCGCCGCCGCGCAGGCGCCGGTCGAGCCCGTCATGGCGGAGCCGGTGATGCCGCCGGTGGATCCGGTGCTGCTGGAGATCCTGCGCAGCGAAGTGGCGCAATACCTGCAGACCATCCGCGCCGCGGTCCAGCGCAGCGACATCGAGCTGCCGATCGGCGAGGAGCTGCTGCGTGCCGTGCACACCTTGCATGGCGCGATCGCGATGGTGGACATCCCGTTGCTCACGCAATTGCTGTCGCCGCTGGAGGGCCTGTTCAAGCGTTTGCGTGCGGCCAACCTGCCACTGACCTCCGAAGGCGTGCACCTGCTCGACCAGGCGGTCGACGTGGTCGACCGCGTGATGGGCCAGTTCGACGCCGCCGAGCCGCGGTTGCCCAACGCCGACCCGCTGACCGCGCAGATCGTCAACCTGCGCGACCGCTATCCCGAATCCAAGGTCGCGCACGTCGTGTACGAGCCGCGGGCCGACGAGATGGAACCCGAGGAGCTCGCTACCGCCGCGGATCATGCCGGCGTCGACGAGGCGGTCATGACCGCCTCGCTCGAGGCTGGCATGCTCGAAGCCACCAGCGCGCCGTCGGACGAGTCGCCTGCCGTCGGGCAGGCGTCCGATGTCCATCCGGACCAGGCCCACCATGACGAGGTGACGGCGGAATTGATGGCGGCCCTGGGCGCCTTCGACCCCGTGCAGGCCATGGCCGGAAAACTGGCCGCCGAGAAACAGGCGGCCGAGCGTGCGGAAGCCGAGCGGGCCGCTGCCGAGAGACAGGCGGCCGAGCGTGCGGAAGCCGAGCGGGCTGCCGCCGAGAAGCAGGCGGCCGAGCGTGCGGAAGCCGAGCGGGCTGCCGCCGAGAAGCAGGCGGCCGAGCGTACGGAAGCCGAGCGGGTCGCCGCCGGGAAACGGGCGGCCGAGCGTGCGGAGGCCGAACGGCTCGCCGCGGCGGGCAAGGCCGCTACCGAAGTTGCCGCCACGCAGGCCCCGGTTCATGCCCTGGCGGGGTCCGGCCAGATCGACGCCGACCTGCTGGAAGTGTTCATCGACGAGGCGCGCGAGATCCTCGACCACGCCGATGGCGTGTTGGCCCAGTGGCATGCCGAGCCGGGCAACCTGGTGCACGTGCCCGAGTTGCAGCGCGACCTGCACACGCTGAAGGGAGGTGCGCGCATCGCCGGCCTGGTGCCGGTGGGTGACCTCAGCCACGCGATCGAGACCCTGCTCGAAAAGCCGATCCGTGACTCGTCGGGGACCGGCCCGCTGATCGCCGCACTCGAGGCGAGCTTCGATCAGCTGCATGCCTTGGTGCAGCAGGTGTCGCAGGGCCGCACGCCCGATTACCCGCAGGCCATGATCAACCGCCTGCTGGCATTGGCCGGCGAAACGGCGCTGGCCGACGACGCCCAGCCGCATGTGGCCGCAACGGCAGCCGCGGCACCGGCACCGGCCGTGCCGCCGTCGCTGGCGGCCGTCGCGGCGGAGGGCACCGATCATCTGCCCGAGCTGATGCCGGAGGTGGAAGAGGAGGTGCGTTCCTCGCAGGAGCAGATCCGCGTCCGCGCCGACCTGCTCGACAACCTGGTCAACCATGCCGGCGAAGTGGCGATCTACCGTTCGCGACTGGAGCAGCAGGTTGCCGGGTACCGCTTCAACCTGGTCGAGCTGGAGCAGACCGTCTCGCGCCTGCGCAGCCAGCTGCGCATGCTGGAGATCGAGACCGAGGCGCAGATCATCGCGCGCTTCCAGCGCGAGCACCGCGAAGCGGGCATGGCGGCGTTCGATCCGCTCGAGCTCGACCGCTATTCGCAGTTGCAGCAGTACTCGCGTGCGCTGGCCGAGTCGGTATCCGATCTGGTGTCCATCCAGAACATGCTGGACGAACTGACCCGCCAGGCCGAGACGCTGCTGATCCAGCAGTCGCGCGTCAGCACCGAGCTGCAGGACGGCCTGCTGCGCACGCGCATGCTGCCGTTCGACACGATGGTGCCGAACCTGCGCCGCACGCTGCGCCAGGCCGCGCAGGAGGAAGGCAAGCACGCCCAGCTCTACGTGGACGGTGCCCACGGCGAAATGGACCGCAACCTGCTCGACCGCATCAAGGCGCCGTTCGAGCACATGCTGCGCAACGCGATCGCGCACGGCATCGAAGCTCCTGCCGAACGCCGCAAGCTGGGCAAGCCGGCCGAGGGCGCGGTGCACATCACCGTGGCGCGCGAGGCCACCGAGGTGGTGGTGCGCGTCAGCGACGACGGCCGCGGCCTGAACCGCGAGGCGATCCGCAAGCGCGGCGTCGAGCGCGGCCTGCTGCGCCCGGAGACCCGGCCGACCGACAACCAGCTGCTCTCGCTGATCGCCCAGCCGGGCTTCTCCACCGCCAGCCAGGTCACCCAGCTGGCCGGGCGCGGCGTCGGCATGGACGTGGTGGCGAACGAGATCAAGCAGCTCGGCGGTTCGCTGTCGATCGAGTCGGAAGAGGGCAAGGGCACCACCTTCGTGCTGCGCCTGCCGTTCACCCTCGCGGTGACCCAGGCGATCCTGGTGCGCATCGGCGAGGCCACGTTCGCGATCCCGATGACCTCGGTACAGGGCGTGGCGCGGGTCAATCCGGCCGACCTGGCCGCACTGATGGCCGAGGACGAGCCGTCGTTCCGCTACGGCAGCGAGGCCTACGGCATCCACGACCTGGCCGAGCTGCTGGGCCTGCCGCCGGGGCTGCCGGCCGAGGACGAGCAGCAGCCGCTGCTGCTGACCCGCGCCGGCGACCTGCGCGCGGCGATCCGCATCGACGCCGTGCTCGGTTCGCGCGAGATCGTGGTCAAGTCGGTCGGCCCGCAGATCAGCTCGGTGCCCGGCCTGCTCGGCGCGACCATCATGGGCGATGGCTCGGTGCTGATCATTCTGGATCTGGCGCCGCTGGTCCGTCACGGCATCATCCGTCGCGAGCAGCGCCTGGCCGAAGGCCTCAGCGCCGTGCAGACGCCGGAGGTCGAGGAGGCACAGGTGCGGCCGCTGGTGATGGTGGTGGACGACTCGATCACCATGCGCAAGGTCACCGGCCGCGTGCTGGAGCGCCACGAGTACGAGGTCAGCACCGCGAAGGACGGCGTCGACGCGCTGGAGAAGCTGCACGAGCGCGTGCCCGACCTGATGCTGCTGGACATCGAGATGCCACGCATGGACGGCTACGAACTGGCCACACACATGAAGGCCGACCCGCGGCTGCGCGACGTGCCGATCATCATGATCACCTCGCGCAGCGGCGACAAGCATCGCCAGCGGGCGTTCGACATCGGCGTGGATCGCTACCTCGGCAAGCCGTACCAGGAGGCCGAGCTGCTGGCGCAGATCGCCGAGGTGCTGGAGCAACGTGCGGTGGAGCCGATACATGACTGATACCGTTCCGGCGGTGGCCCTGCTGTTCGACGACACCGACCTGGGCGGCCAGTTGCGCCACGCGCTGCACGAGCGCGGCGCCCGGATCGTCCACGAAGGCGGGGTCTCCAGCCTCAGCCGGGAGTTGCTGCAGCAGGTCGGCGCGGACGTGCTGGTGGTCAACCTGGACGATGGCGCCGACGACGCGCTCGACCGCCTGTACGAAGTGATCGACGACGACCGGCCGCGGGTGGTCTTCAATGACGCCCAGGCCAGCCGCGAGCTGACCGGCTGGGATCGCGCGCGCTGGGCGCGCCACCTCGCGGTCAAGGTGATGGCGATGGGCGACATCGATCCGCCGCGTCCGGGCGATGCCCGCGGCGTCGAGACACCGGCGGCCGTTGTGGCCGCCGAAGCGGCGGCGGAACCGGCCGTCGCCTCCTTCGTCGCGGAGCCCGGGATCGACCTCCCGGCCTACCACGATCCCGACAGCCGGCACGAGCAGGTCGCCGCGGCCGAATCGGAGAACCTGGCGGCGGAACTGGAGGCCCTGCTGGCCGCCGGCGAGCCGCCGGATGACGGCGCCGACGAGACCGGCCCCGGCCTGCGCTACCGCGACGACGACGAGCTGCCGCCGCTGCACGATGGCCATTTCGGCGAGTCGCGGCCCGGGCCGGCCGCGCCCACGCCCGTCGCGGCCGCGAAGCCCGCGGCAGGCGCGCCGGCGCCGGCGTTCCAGCTCGACCACCTGCAGTTGTCGCCGCTGCCCGATCCGGCGGATGCCACGAAAACCGCCGTGCCGGCTGGCCCGGCGCGTGCCGCCGCCGCGCCGGCCGTGCGCGCGCCGGACAACTGGGCGCTGCTGGACGACGATCCTCCGGCGGCTGCGCCCGCCGCCGAAAAGTCCCAGGCCGCGGCGTTCGGCATCGAGAAATTGAGCGCCGCCGATTTCCTCGCGCCCGATATCGAGACGGTCGCGCCCGACCTCGAACCGACCATGAGCCTCGAGCTGGTGTCGATGGAGGAGGCGATCGCCCCGCAGGTGTACGAGCACGACCACGCGATGGTGCTCGACGAGTTCGGCAGCGCGCTGAGCCGGATCGTGCTGCTGGGTGCCGCGACCGACGGTGTCGATTCGGTATGCGGTTTCCTGTCGGCGTTGCCGGCGACCACCCGGCTCACCTTCCTGCACACCCAGCACCTGGGCGGGCGGCCGGACGCGGGTCTGGTGGAAAAATTGGCGGCGCACTGCGCGCTGCCGGTGCGGCTGGCCAGCCAGGGCAGCCGCGTCGGCTTCGGCGAGGTGCTGGTCGTTCCCGCCGGGCAGCAGGTGCGCCTACGTCGTGACGGCGGTGTCGAGTTGCAGGCCGGTGTCGCGCAGGAGCCCTCGATCGACGCCAGCCTCACCATGGCCGCCATCGCGTTCGGTCGCGATGCGCTGGCGATCGTGTTCGCCGGGCGCGGCAACGATGCCGTGGCCGGTGCGCAGGCGATCCATGACCGTGGCGGCCAGGTCTGGGTAGAGTCGTCGTCCGGTGAGCATTTTGCCGACATGGTCAGCGGAATCCTCGCCGAACGGCTGGTCAGTTTCTCCGGTACGCCGCCCGAACTGGCGGCGCGCCTGATCGAGGTGTTCCCATGAGTGATCCGCTGCCGCGTGAAATCCGCTGCGTCCTGGTGCCGGTCGGCAACCTGCGCCTGCTGTTGCCGAATGCGACCATCGCCGAGGTGATCACCCAGAGCCGGCCCGAGCCGGTACCCGGCGGCCCCTCCTGGCTGCTCGGCCGGATCGCCTGGCGCGGCTGGCGCGTGCCGCTGGTGTCGTTCACCGAACTGGCCGGCACCGAAGAGGGCGACGCCGAGCTGGTCGTGCGCGTGGCCGTGCTGAAGGCGCTCGGCGGCAACCCGGCGATGCCGTTCATCGCGGTGCAGACCCAGGGCTTCCCGCGCCTGACCACGCTCAATGCCGAGCTGATCATCCCCACCCACGACGGCAGGCAGTTGCCGCCGGGCGTGCGTGCCCACGTGCTGGTGCGCGACGACGTGGCGGTGATCCCGGACCTGGAATGGATCGAAGCCACCCTGCTCGATCTGTTCGACGATGGCGAGCCGGCGCAAGCTGCGGCATCGTCCGCCACGGAAGGCTGAGCCGGCAGGCGATGACGGCAGGCTAGCCGTCGCCGTGCAGGGCCTGCAGCGCCGCCAGCGCGGCCAGCCCGGCCGTCTCCGTGCGCAGGATGCGCGGGCCCAGCCGCAGGCCTTCGAAACCGGCGGCCGCCAGTGCGCCGGCATCGCGTTCGCCCAGCCCGCCTTCCGGGCCGACCACCAGCAGGCCGCCGGCCGCGCCGAAGCGCAGTTCCCGGGACGAGCGGCCGGCTTCCGGCAGCAGCGCCAGGCGCAGCGCGCCGTCCGCAGCCAGGCCGTTCAGCCAGGCCGGCAACGGCAGCGCCTGGACGATTTCGGGGAGACGCGCACGACCGCTCTGCTCGCAGGCGCTGGCCGCCACCGCGCGCCAGTGCGCCAGCCGCTTCTCCGCGCGGGCCGCGTCGAGTTTCACCTCGGCGCGCTCGGTCAGCAGCGGCACGATGCGGGTCACGCCAAGCTCGGTGGCCTTCTGCACGATCAGGTCCATCTTCTCGCCGCGGGCGACGCCCTGGGCCAGGGTCAGCGGCAGCGGCGACTCGTTGGCCAGTGCGTGGCAGCCATCCACCCGCACGACGACTTCGCGCTTGCCGACGGCGAGGATCGTGGCGGGGTAGTCGTTGCCATCGCCGTTGAACAGCGTCAGCGGGTCGCCGGCGGCCATGCGCAGCACGCGCGCGACGTGCTCGCCGGCCTGCGCCGGCAAGATGCGTTCGGCGCCGGCGGCAAGCGGCAGGTCGACATGGATGCGGATGTTTCGCATGGAACGACGGGCGGCAAAATTCCAGCATAGCCGAGCCTGCCGGCCGCGGCACGGCGCCGGTGGCGCGGGTAGTGTCTCAGTTTGAATCTTGATTGCTCTGCCGATTCCTTGAGCGCTCAGGCATGCGGACGCATACTTCCTGTATGAACACATCAAAGCCCAAGCGTCCACGCGACCCGAACCAGCTAGCTCACCTCATCGCTGCGATAGCGACGGGGGAAGTGGATGATGCCAAGACGGACGACGGGAAGAACCCGGCAGCGGTCGCGCTTGGCCGGAAGGGTGGGCTCAAGGGTGGGAAGGCGCGCGCAAAAAAGCTGACCGCTGAGGAACGGTCAGCTATTGCGAAGAAGGCTGCAAAGAAGCGGTGGACGAAACCTACTTGAACAAGTCTTGTTGGACGCCGAAGAGTCTGTTCACGAATGTTTCGTACTCCTCGCTGTTCTTCGATACGCGCGCAATGCCAAGTAGCTGACCAAGCTGCGTGCGCAATGCTTTGACGCCTACTTCCGACAGGAAAAGATGCAGACGCTTGTGCCGATCACCACTGGCATCGCGCTTTTGCCGTGTCAAATCCAACACCTTGCCGCTGCTATTCGCCAGTGGTTTGTACACATGGTCAATCGTAAGGTGCATGAATTTCCACGGCTTGTTGCGCTCAGGCTTCGGTAGCTTATAGAGGCGATACCACTCTTCGTACAACTGCGCTGGGAACTCTTTTTCATATTCGCGCGCCTCGTCCCTCACATATAGCTTGAAGGCAGCAATGACTTCTTCACGAGTGGCATCGTAGCCAGAGAGTGCGTATACAAGACCCTTGATGCCAGCTTTGGCGGAGGCTCCGAGAATAATGTGAGCCTGCTGAGCGATGCCGGCTTGGCTAGGACGAAGGCTTCCGTTTGTCTCTGCCGCGATGATTGCCTTGCAAATGTCGATCAGCAACGTCACGTCGTAGCCGTGGATATCGCCTGGAAACTGCTTTTCAGCACCACGAGGCGACCATTGAAATTTAAGGGGATTTTGGATTTTTTCCTGAACTTCAGCACCAAGGAAAGGCGCGATTGATTTTCCCGCCGTGAACCGGATGAATGCCTGACCGCTGCTCGTCAAGCCGAGTGCATCCCCCATGCCTCGCTGGCTGATTACAGCTGTCTTACCGGCATCATTCAGGACATAGCAGTCCACGTTGATGCCAAAGTCCTTCTCGAAATTGCCCTTGTGCGTAGCTTGCAAGGGGCGCTCTTTCCAGCGTGCCGCTGCTGCTGTCATTGCAATTTCCTTCCTTTGCTCGGGGGACAAAGCCAGCGCGCGCGCTTGGCCGCCAGCAACCTTGGATTCGTCCTTCTTTGTCATGCAAGCATGCTCCGCTAGGTCAGTGCTTGCATCCTACTGGCATCCATGCCAACAATGCAAGCATGAGAAACGTAACTATGCTTGCATTTACTTGACCGGTCATGCATAATGTTCATTATGAACTGCATGTCCATCCAAGATCGCGCCAAAATCCTCGGCTTCCTCGTTGAAGGGATGAGCCTTCGCGCAGCCTCCCGCCTGGCTGACTGCTCTATCAATACCGTGACCAAGTTGCTTGTGGACGTGGGCACCGCCTGCGCCGAGTTTCAGGACAGCGCGCTGTGCAATCTGCCCTGCAAGCGCGTTCAGTGCGACGAAATATGGTCGTTCGTCGGCGCTAAGCAAAAGAATGTGGCGCAGGGCGCGAACGGCTATGGTGACGTATGGACGTGGACGGCGATCTGCGCCGATACCAAGTTGGTCGCTTCGTGGATGGTCGGGAGCCGCGATGGCGAGGCCGCTAATACCTTCATTGCCGATCTGGCTGGCCGCTTGGCGAACCGCGTGCAGCTCACGACGGACGGCCACAAGGTCTACGTCGATGCCGTGGAACGCGCCTTCGGTGCGGATATCGACTACGCCATGCTCATCAAGCTCTTTGGCGAAGGCCCCGCATCACCGGAACGCAAATACAGTCCCGCCAGCCAGATCGGCACCAAGATCGTGAAGGTCGAGGGCGTCCCAGATCTGGCGAAGGTTTCAACCAGCTACGTCGAGCGCCAGAACCTGACCATGCGCATGTCCATGCGCCGCTTCACCCGCCTAACCAACGGTTTCAGCAAGAAGATCGAGAACCACGCGCACGCCGTCGCGCTACACTTCATGTACTACAACTTTGGCCGTATCCACAAGACGCTGCGCGTCACGCCTGCGATGGAGGCTGGCGTCTCTGACCATGTATGGTCGCTGGAAGAGATTGCGGCGCTAGTGCCTGTGCCGATTGCCAAGAAGCGCGGCCCGTACAAAAAAAATCTATCTTCCACTTGAACTTAGATACGCATTCCGTGTCTACTATGGGGCTATCATCAACTGGTGATTTAAGGACAGAGGGAAGGAACAGTGAAGAAGCTAGGAAAAACGTACTTCTGGTACGGGTTCACGAGCATTCTTGACCTGTACCCAGACCCGAATTTTTGCTCTAAGCAGCGTTGGGCAAACGGTCCTGAGCGTGATTGGCAGGCAGTCGGCAATGACTTGCGCCATGCGCTAAGCTCTTATGATGAACAGCGAAATAGCGACGCCGGACAACGATCCGAAAAACGCCCCCACAAAACTTCCACCTGTTCCGCCTGAATTACAGCGTCTTGATCCCAAGGCGTTTCAGGCTGCGAAGCAATATTTTTTGCAGGTCGCTGTTCATTCTGGGCCGCTCCCGTCCCCCCAGCAACTAGCTGAGTATGAGCAAGCTAGCCCCGGACTGGCTCTTGAAATAGTGGGGATGGCCAAGAGTGAGCAGATCACGAGGCATCATTGCATGCGCTCGGAAGTGGATGCGATCAAACGAGGCCAACTATGTGCCATCGCGGCGTTCGCGCTTGCAATGGGCGCGACATGTTTCCTCGCATACGTCGGCGCGTACATCGCAGCCGGATCTATTGGCGGAACAGCCATTACGGTCTTTGGGGGGGCCTTCATCTTGGCGCGGCATTTCAGTGCTAAACAAGAGCAAGGGCAGCAGGTCAAGCCGGCGACTTCAGCTTCGAAAAAGTCCAAAGTCAGGCGCTAAAAACGCAGATTTCAAACTGAGACACTACCGTGGCGCGGAACGGGATTCCCGCCGCGGATGCGGTTGCCCGGAGCGCGGGATCGGCGCAGCATGGAGGTGCCTCTTCCCCGTGCCACCGGAGGTTCCCGCCATGTCCAGACCGACTCTCGTTTCGTTCATCCTGTTCGCCGGCATCGCCGCCGGCGCGACGGCGTTCGCCCAGGACGTGTCGCCGGCCGGCACGGCGCCGGCCAGCCACGCCGGCCGATCCGCGGCCGCGGCGGACAGGTCGCCCCTCCGGCCCGGCGACCGCAATTGCCTGCGCAGCACCGGCAGCCTGATTCCGGTCAAGGAAGGTCAATGCCTGCCGGTGGCGGGACGCAGCTACAGCGGCGACGAGCTGCGGCGTACCGGCGTCAACAACACGGCGCGTGCCCTGCAGATGCTCGACCCGGGCATCAGCGTCGGCCATTGACCGGGAGGCCGCTTACGAACCGGCCACGGCTTTGGCGATGCCGACCGTGGCGATCTCCACCAGCCGGTCGATCTCCGGCTCGGTGATCACGAACGGCGGCATGAAGTACACCACGTCGCCGAGCGGGCGCAGCAGCGCGCCGTGTTGCAGGCCGTGCAGGTAGACGCGCAGGCCGCGCCGTTCCGCCGCGGGATACGGCCGGCGGCTGGGCTTGTCGGCGACCAGTTCGACGGCGGCGATCATGCCGGTCTGGCGCACGTCGGCGACATGCGGGTGGTCGCGCAGCGGCTCCAGCCGCCGGGCCAGGTGCGTGGCCAGTTCGCGGTTGCGCGCGAGCACCGGCTCGTCGCGGAAGATCGCCAGGGTCTCCAGCGCCACCCGGCAGGCCAGCGGGTTGCCGGTGTAGCTGTGCGAGTGCAGGAACGCCTTGCCGGCGCCGTATTCGGCGTAGAACGCCTGGTAGACCGCGTCGCGGGTCAGCACCGCCGACAGCGGCAGGAAACCGCCGGTGAGGCCTTTCGACAGGCACATGAAGTCCGGCGTCACGCCGGCCCTTCGACCGGGCTCAGGACAGGCCTGTTCGCAGGCGAATAGGGTGCCGGTGCGGCCGAAGCCCACCGCGATCTCGTCGGCGATGAAGTGCACCGCGAACTCGTCGCACAGCGCACGCAGGCCACTGAGGTAACTGGGGTGGTACATGCGCATGCCGCCGGCGCATTGCACCAGCGGCTCGACGATCACCGCGCAGGTCTTGTGGGCGTGGCGTTCCAGCAGTGTGCGCAATTCGCCGAGGCGGCGCACGGCCGTCTGTTCGGCGGACTCGCCCGGCTCGCCTTCGTACGCGTCCGGCGACGGCGCCAGGAACGGCGTCAGCAGCAGCGGCGCATAGGTCTTGCGGTACAGCGCCACGTCGCTCACCGACAGCGCGCCCAGCGTCTCGCCGTGGTAGCTGCCGGTCAGCGCGATGAAGCGGGTCTTCTCGCCATGGCCCTGGTTGAGCCAGTAGTGGAAGCTCATCTTCAGCGCCACCTCGATCGCCGCCGAACCGTTGTCGGCGTAGAACACCCGGTCGAGCCCGGGCGGCGTGATCCGCACCAGCTCCTCGGCCAGCTCGATCGCCGGTTCGTGGGTGAAGCCGGCGAAGATCACGTGCTCCAGCCGCTGCGCCTGGTCGGCGAGGGCGGCGGCGATGCGCGGGTTGGCGTGGCCGAACAGGTTGGTCCACCACGAACTGATGCCGTCCAGGTAGCGATGGCCGTCGGCATCGACCAGCCAGGCGCCGTCGCCGCGCACGATCGGCAGCATCGGCACGCTCTCGTGGTCGTGCATCTGCGTGCAGGGATGCCAGATGTGTCGCAGGTCGCGCGCGGCGAGGGCGGCATTGCCGCTTGCGGGGTTGTTCATCCGGCTATGATCGGCTTTGCGTGACGGGCGCTCAAGCCCGCGCATGGATGACAGTCCCGGGAAGCGACCCTTGAAGCCCCTGCGAACATGCCTGGTCGGTCTCGGCGTGCTGGCGCCGGCCGCGGCCCTGCTGCTGTGGTTCCTGCCGGCGCGCTGGGCGCTGCCGTGGATCGAGCCGCGACTGCACGGGCTGCAGCTGCAGCAGGTGCAGGGCAGCCTGTGGGATGGCCGCGCCGGCGCGGTGATGGCCGCCGATGGACGCAGGCTGGGACAGCTGCAATGGCGGCTGTCGCGGCGCAGCCTGCTCGGGCAACCGCAAGGGCAATTGCGCTTCGAGGGCGCGCAACTGTGGTTTTCCGGCGGCGTGCGGCGCCTCGCCGATGCGCGCCTCGCGATCGACGACCTCGACGCGCGCGTGCAACTGGCCGCGCTGGATGCCTACACGAGGTCGCCGCTGGGCCAGCCGCGTGGCGAACTGCAACTGGCCATCGCGCACGCGCTGCTGCAGGGCGGCTGGCCCGTGCAGTTGCAGGCGTGGGCGCGATGGCCGGAGGCGGTCGTGCGTACCCGCGACGGCAACCTCGCGCTGGGCGCGCTGCAGGGACAAGCGCAGGCAACCAGCGGAGTGATCCGTGTCCAACTGCAGGACGACGGCCACGGTCCGCTGCAGGCCGCCGGCGAGCTGCAACTGAGCCCGCTCGGCTGGCGACTGGACGCGACGCTGCGCGCCCGACAGACTGACCCGACCCTGCGCCGCTGGCTGGCCGCGCTGGGACCGGTCGCGGCCGACGGCAGCGTGCATGTCCGCCGTGGCGGCGGCCTGGCCGGCAGCGTGCCGGCATCACCCACGAACTGAGGACGCGAGACGAACATGAATGCCGACATCGCCGCCACCGCCCTGGCCGCCGCACGTGAAGCGGCGGCCGCCGCCGCCGAGGTGATCCGGCACTACTGGCGGCGCGGCGTCGAGGTGGAGCTGAAATCCGACGCGACCCCGGTGACCGTCGCCGACCGCGAGGCCGAGCAGGCGATCCGCCGGATCCTGCAGGCCGCGCTGCCGCAGGCGTCGATCTACGGCGAAGAGTTCGGCCTGGACGGCGAGCGCGACGGCCTGCTGTGGCTGGTCGATCCGCTCGACGGCACCAAGAGCTTCGTGCGCCGCACGCCGTTCTTCTCCACCCAGATCGCGCTGATGGAGCGCGGCCAACTGGTGCTCGGCGTGTCCAGCGCACCGGTCTACGGCGAGACGATGTGGGCTAGCGCGGCCCAGGGTGCCTGGCTCGACGGCGAGCGCGTGCGCGTGGCGGACACGACGGAGATGGCGCAGGCCTCGATCTCCACCGGCAACGTCAAGACGCTCACCGGCGACGCGCGCTGGGGGGCGCTGGGCGCGCTGATCCGCGACTCGAACCGCATCCGCGGCTACGGCGATTTCTGCCATTACCACCTGCTGGCGCGCGGCAGCCTGGACCTGGTGATCGAGTCGGACGTGAACATCCTCGACATCGCCGCGCTGGCGGTGATCGTGCGCGAGGCCGGCGGCGAATTCACCGACCTCGACGGTGCGCCGCCCACGCTGGATACGCGCAGCGTGCTGGCCGGCACGCCGGCGATCCACGCGCAGGCGTTGCGGCGCCTGCGGCGCTGAGCCGTGCAGGCTAGAATGCCCCGATGCGCAAACTACCCGTCATCCACGCCACGCGCGACGTCAGCGATAGCCACTTCCTGCACGTCGAGCAGCTCGACCTGGAGTTCTCCAACGGCGAGCGCCGCACCTACGAGCGGCTGAAGGGCAGCGGCCTGGGCGCGGTGATCATCGTGCCGATGCTGGACGACGACACGGTGCTGCTGGTGCGCGAGTACGCCGGCGGGCTCGGCCGCTACGAACTGGGCCTGCCGAAAGGGCGGCTGGACCAGGACGAGACCGCCGAGCAGGGTGCCGAGCGCGAGCTGAAGGAGGAGATCGGCTACGGCGCGCGCCGGCTGAAGATCCTGCACAACCTGTCGCTGTCGCCCTCGTACATGACGCACATGGCGCACGTGGTGCTGGCGCAGGACCTGTATCCGGAGAAGCTGGCCGGCGACGAACCGGAGGAACTCGAAGTGGTGCCGTGGAAGCTGTCCGAGCTGCACACCCTGCTCGGCCGCGACGACGTGACCGAAGGGCGCTCGATCGCCGCGCTGTTCATGGCCCGCGAGTACCTCGCCGGGCGCTTCCCGCGCACATGAGCATGGCGCCCGCTTTCGCCCGGAAAGTCGGCGAGATCGCCCGCGCCGCCGGGGCCGCCATCCTCGAGGTCTACCGCGGCGACTTCGCGGTGCAGACCAAGGACGATGCCTCGCCGTTGACCGCCGCCGACCTGGCCGCGCAGCGGGTCATCATGGCCGGCCTGGCCGCGCTCGATCCGGTGCTGCCGGTGCTGTCGGAGGAGGCGAAGGCGCTGCCGTGGTCCGAGCGCCGGCACTGGTCGCGCTACTGGCTGGTCGATCCGCTCGATGGCACCCGCGAGTTCATCAAGCGCAACGGCGAGTTCACCGTCAACATCGCCCTGATCGACGACCGGCGCAGCGCGCTCGGCGTGGTGCTGGCGCCGGTGACCGGCGAGCTCTACGTCGCCGAGCAAGGGCAGGGGGCATGGCTGCAGGCCGAAGCCGGCGGCCCCTGGCAACGCATCCGCACCCGCGCGCTGGCGCAGCCGCCGTTGGTGGCCGGCAGCCGTTCGCACGGCGGCGCGCAGGGCGAGCGGCTGCGGTCGCTGGTCGGCAGCGACTACCAGCTGGTGCCGCTGGGCTCGTCGCTGAAGTTCTGCCTGATCGCGCGCGGCGCGGCGGACCTGTACCTGCGCCTCGGTCCCACCAGCGAATGGGACACCGCCGCCGCGCAGTGCGTGCTGGACGAGGCCGGCGGCGCCGTGCTCGACCTGGCGGGACAGCCGTTCCGCTACAACCGCGGCGAGTCGCTGCTGAACCCCGAGTTCGTCGCGGTGGGCGACCGCGATATCGACTGGGCCGCGCGCCTAGAACGAGGAGCGAGGAACGGGGAGTGAGAAGTGAGTAAAAGCCATCCCGCATCCGGCCGGTCGGACGTCCTTGCGTCAAGCCGCTCTCTCTCCTTTCTCACTCCTCTCCACTCACTTCTCGCTTTCCCATGACCCGACACTCCCTCGATGATCTGCTCGCGATCATGGCGCGCCTGCGCGATCCCGAGCGCGGCTGCCCATGGGACGTGCGGCAGGATTTCGCCTCGATCGCGGCGTACACGATCGAGGAAGCCTACGAGGTGGCCGACGCGATCGATCGCCGCGACTGGCACGACCTGCGCGACGAGCTGGGCGACCTGCTGCTGCAGGTGGCATTCCACGCGCAGATGGCGGCAGAGCAGGGGCTGTTCGATTTCGCCGACGTGGTGCACGCGATCGGCGCCAAAATGGTGCGGCGCCATCCGCACGTGTTCGGCGACACGCGCTACGCCGATCTCGGCGAGCAGATGCAGGCGTGGGAGGCGATCAAGGCGGCCGAGCGTGCCGACAAGGGCGACGCCGTCGACCACAGCGCGCTGGCCGGCGTCTCCGCTGGGCTGCCGGAATGGAAGCGGGCGCACAAGCTGCAGCAGCGTGCCGCCGCCACCGGCTTCACCTGGCCCGGTCCCGAGCCGGTGCTGGCCAAGCTGGCCGAGGAACTGGACGAGGTGCGCGCCGAGTTCGCCGACGGCGCCGATCCGGCGCGGCTGCAGGACGAGGTCGGCGACGTGCTGTTCGTGGCGGTGAACCTGGCGCGCCACGCCGGGGTGGATTTCTCGCAGGCATTGCGCCACGCCAATGCCAAGTTCGAGCGGCGTTTCCGCCGGATGGAACACCTGGCCGCGGCCGAGGGCACCGCGTTCGGCGAGCGCACGCTGGCCGAACAGGAACAGCTCTGGCAGCGCGCCAAGCAGATGGAACGCCAACCGTAGAGCCGGCACGATGGCGCCAGGCCAGCGCGCCGGCCAGGGCGGACTTTCGCGGAAGTTACCTGGCCGCCGGTGCCGCCTCGCCGGCACGCTGCTGCCAGGCGGCACGCATCTTCGCCTCGTCGGCCAGGTTCTCGTCCAGCCCCTTGCGCAGCGTGGCGATGGCCTGGTCCACGTTGGCCGGCTGCGCCTGCAGGCGGGCCAGCCGGTGGTAGACATAGTCGCGCACGCGCGGATCCTGCGACCTGGCCAGTACGTCGTTGTAGACCGACGCCATTTCCTTGCTGCGGCCGGCCTGCATGTACAACCGTTCCAGCCCACGCAGGTCGCCGATCACGCCGCTGCGCCGGTGGTCGAAGCCGTGCATGCGCATGCCGTGGCCGCGATCGCCGCGGATCACGTGCATGTCCCTGCTGGCTACTGCGTGGGGAGCCGATGGCGGGGGCGGCGTATTCTGGGCCATCACGAACGAGGCCGATCCGGCGATCAGCACGGCCAGCGCGGAAGCGAACAGGGTTTTGCGGTGCATGGTAAATCTCCTCGGCAGGTAGACCAGGGAAACGCGACCGGCCCGGGCGCGTTGACCGGGACGCTCATGCATCCGTCGTGCCTGGAGACCATGAGCAGGCTCTTGCAACCTTTCTCCCGCCGGCCGCATCCCAGGCGGGCCGACCACTCAAGGAGAGTCCCATGCGCCGCCTTCTCACCACAGCCCTGCTGTTCGCACCGATCGCCGCCTTCGCCGCCACGCCGTGCAAGTACGAGGCGCCGCGCAACCTGCAACTCGACCTGGCCGACGTGCGCGGCGTGCAGATCGAGGTGAACAGCCACGACCTGCACCTGACCGGTAGCGGCAACGCCAGGGGCCTCACCCTTCACGGCCGCGCCTGCGCCTCCGAGCAGGCGGCGCTGGACAAGCTGCAGGTCACCCAGCGGCGCGAGGGCGACCAGCTGCTGATCGATATCGGCGGCAGCGGCGGCTTCAGTTTCAGCCTGTTCGGCGGCAGTTCCTACAGCAGCCTCGACGTCACCGTGCAACTGCCGGCGAACCTGCCGGTCACCGTGCGCGTGGGTTCCGGCGACGCCGACGTCAGCGGCGTGCAGCAGCTGCAGACCAGCGTGGGCTCGGGCGACCTGCACGTGCGCCAGGTGTCCGGCAAGTTCGCCACCAGCGTGGGCTCGGGCGACGTCGATGCCACCGATATCGGCAGCCTGGAGCTGGGCTCGGTCGGCTCCGGCGACTTCAAGGCCGCGGGCATCAAGGGCGACGCCCGGATCGGCAGCATCGGCTCGGGCGACGTCACGTTGCGCAACGTCGGCGGCAGCGTGCGCGCCGATACGCTGGGCTCGGGCGACCTGAACGTGCACGACGTGGCCGGCGATCTCAGTCTCGGCGCCAAGGGCAGCGGCGACGTCGGCCACTCCGGCGTGAAGGGCAAGGTCAGCGTGCCGCACGGCGACGATTGAGCGCGGCCGTCAGCCCACCCAGCGCCAGGCCAGGTACACCAGCGGCGCGCACACCAGCAGGAACGGAATCGACACCAGGTGTAGCAGCCGCAGGCCATGCGGCTGCTTCGCCAAGCGCAGCGCGATCAGGTTCGCCAGCGAACCGATCGCGGTGCCAAAGCCGCCCACGTTCACCGCCACCGCCAGCGCGGTCGCATCGGGCGTGCGCTCGAGCAGCAGCACTGTCGCCGGCACGTTGCTGATCAGCTGCGAGGCGACGATGCCGCTGGCGTACAGGGTCAGCGGCTGGCTGAAGTCCAGCCGGTCCAGCATCCGCTGTACCAGCGGCAGCTCGGCGAGGTGGCCCACGGCCAGGAAGATCGCGGCGAAGGTGAGCAGCAGCAGCCAGTCGATCCGCGCCAGGCTCGATCGCGCCAGCAGGGCGAACAGCGCCAGCATCAGCAGCGCGCCGGGCAGCGCGTGGCCGTATTCCATCAGCAGCACCATGCCCACCAGTGCGGCCATCGAGCACGCGCCGAGGCGGGTCGAGGCCGCGATGCCGTCGATCCGTTCCGGGTTCAACGCCACGCGATCGCGCGGCAGCCACAGCCAGGCGAGCGCCGCCAGCAGCACGAACGTCACCGTGGCGGCCGGCAGCATCGCCGCCGCGAAATGCAGGAACGACAGCCGCGAGTGCTGCCACAGCAGCAGGTTCTGCGGGTTGCCGATCGGGCTCAGGGTGGAGCCCGCGTTCACCGCCAGCGCCTCCAGCACCACCATGCGCAGCACCGGCAGGTTCGAGACGCCACCGATCGCCAGGGTCAGCGGCACGATCAGGAACAGGCTCACGTCGTTGGTCAGCACCATCGACAGGAGTGCCGTCGCCACCACCAGCAGCAGGCCCAGGCTGCGCAGCGAATGCGCGCGCGCCACCACGGCCACCGCCGCGTGCTGCACCCGTCCGCTGTCGCGGATGCCCTGGATCGCGATCAGCAGGCCCGTCAGGCCGGCCAGCGTGGGCAACTGCAGCCAGCGCCGGTAGTCGCTCGCGGGACGGGGATCCAGCACGGCAAGCGCCAGCGCCAGCAGCGCGAACACCAGCAGCAGCCATTCGTTCTGCAGGTGCCGGGCCCAGCCGGGTGGCTTTTGCGTGGATGGATTCATGGTTTCAACGCGGGCCTGGAAACCACGCCATCATCGTGCATGCCCTGCATCGGGATGCTTTCAGTGACCCGGGCGGCCGGGCATCACCAGCGCGCCAGCAGCATGAGCATGCCGGGTATCCAGCAGGTGACGATCCCCACGATCACCGCATAAGGCGCGAGGAAGCGTTTCACCCGCACGCTGGTGCACAGGTCGATGAAGAACAGCAGCCACAGGCTCGACCAGACCAGCCAGATGCCGGCCATGCGCAGCTCGCCGAGGGTGTACGCGTCCCAGCTCAGGGGCAGCGCGGTGATCGCGACGAACAGGCAGTACCAGCCCAGCCCGGTGCCGCTCAGCTTGAACCAATGCACGCCGGCCACGTACAGGTAAGTGAATGCAAACAGCAGGCCCGAACCCACGGCGAGAAAATCCGCCGGCGTGGAAGCCTGGATGGCGCCCAGTACCGCGGCGAATGCCGAGAGGCTGCCGACCAGCAGGTTGAGCACGGCGGCTTCCTTCGCCTCGATGCGTCCGGCGAGGGTCAGGCCGTTGACGATCAGGACGACACCGACAAAAAGCAGGACGACACCGAGCATGGGCGGATTCCCGTGGCTTCAAGTTGGAAATGGGGTTGGCCTGGTGGAGCCGCGGTACGCCGGAAGAGGGTTGCTCCATGCGCCCACGGTTGCCAGTCTCGCATGGCTTCGCCATCGACGGGATCTGCTCCTGCCGATGCCTGTTTTCAGCCCTCGCGCAGCAACCGCATCGGCGGCGTGCGGCTGACCTTGCGGGTGCCGGCCAGGCCCAGCAGCATCACCACCAGCGCCGCGCCCGCGGCACCGCCGAGCAGCGGCCACAGCGGCGGCACGAAGCCCTCGATGTGGAACACGGCCTGACCCAGCCACAAGCCGGCACCGGCGGCGCCGAGTGCGGCGGTGAGGCCGGCGACCAGCCCGAGCAGGGCGAACTCGCAGGCGGCGGCCACGCGCAGCTGCGCGCGGCGTGCGCCCAGCGTGCGCAGCAGGGCGGCTTCGTGGCGGCGCTCGGCGGCGCTGGCGGCGAGTGCCGCGGCCAGCACCAGCGCGCCGGCGAGCAGGCTGAAGCCGAGTATCCAGCGCACCGCGTTGCCGACCCGGTCGACGATCTCGCGCACGCGGTCGAGCAGCGAGTCGACGTCGACCAGGCTGAGGTTGGGGTAGTCGCGCGACAGCTGCGCCAGGCCGGCGGCGTGCCCGCGCGGCAGGTGGAAACTGGCCAGCCAGGTATGCGGCAGCGCGCCGGCGTGGGCCGGGTCGAGCAGCAGGAAGAAGTTGACCCGGAACGAACTCCAGTCGACCTTGCGCACGCTGCCGACCTTCGCCTCGATGCTGCCTTCGCCCACGTCGAAGCGCATGGTGTCGCCGAGCTTCAACGCGAACATGTCGCGCCACATGGTGTCGATCGAGACCTCGGCCTGCGCCGGCTGCGCGCCGTGCCAGCGGCCGGCGATCACCTCGTTCGCCGGCGGCAACGCGGCGGACCAGGACAATCGCAGCTGGCGGTCGGCCCAGTCCTTGGCGCGTTCGTCGGCGAAGCCGAGCTGGTCGACCGGGCGGCCGTTGATCGCGGTGAGCTTGCCTACCGCCAGCGGCAGCATGTTGAGCTGGTCGCCGCCGATGGTCGTCAGCGCCTGCGGGAAGCCGGTGCGCTGGTCGTCCTGCAGGTTCAGCGCGAACCAGTTCGGCGTGTCCGCTGGCAGCTCCTGGCGCCAGCCCTGCAGCAGCGCCGGCGCCACGATCGCCAGCAACAGCAGCGCGCACAGGCCGAGGCTGAGCGCGGTGGCCTGGATCACGCTCAGCGCCGGCCGCCGCGCCAATGCGGCCAGGCCCAGCCGCAACGCGGGGTGCGCGCCCGGTGCGATGCGCCGGGCCAGCCACAGCAGCAGGCTGGCCAGCAGCGCCGCGATCAACGCCACGCCGAGCAGGCTGGCGGCGAGGATGCCGGCCAGGGTGAGCGAACTGCTCTGGCTCCAGATCAGGCCCAGCGCCACCACGGCGGGGATCAGGTACAGCGCATCGAAGCGCCGCACCCGCCGTTGCATGCTCTGGCGGAACACCGCCACCGGTGGCACCTCGGCCAGCCGCGCCAGCGGCGGCAGGGCGAAGCCGACCAGCACCGCGATACCCATCGCGGCGGCGGCGAACGAGGGCGCCAGCGGCAGCACGGTCGGCACGTTGCCGAACAGCTGGCTGGCCAGCAGCCAGGCCAGTTGCGCCAGGCCCAGCGCCAGCAGGATGCCGAGTGCCGTCGCCGGCACAGCGAGTGCGCCCAGCGTGCCCAGCAGCAGGCCCAGCACACGCCGGCGCGGCGTGCCCAGCGCGCGCAGCAGCGCTACTTCGGCGGTCTTGCGCCGCGCGTAGCGCTGTGCGGACAACGCGATCGCGATGCCGGCCAGCAGCGCCGACAGCAGGGCGGTGAGGCGCAGGAACGCACCGGCGCGGTCGAACGAGGTGCGCATGCGCTCCTGGGTCTGCTCCGGCGTGACCAGCTCGGCGCCCTGCGGCAGCGCGGTCGCCTGCGCCCAGTCGCGCCAGGCCTGCACCGCGGCCGGCGCGCCGGCCAGCAGCAGGCGGTGGCGGGCGCGGCTGCCCACGCCGAGCAGGCCGGCCTGTTCGGCATCGGCCAGGCTCATCAGCGCGCGCGGCGCCAGCGCCAGCAGCTCGCCGCCGTCGGGTTGGCGCAGCAGTTCGGCGGCGATGGTCAGCTCGCGGCCACCGAGTTGCAGCGTCTGGCCGACCTTGAGGCCCAGCGCGACCAGGGCGCGATGGTCGAGATAGACCTCGCCCGCGGCCGGGGCATGGCCATTGCGCGTGCGGCCGGCGGCGTCGCGCAGCTCCAGCTTGCCGCGCAGCGGATAGGGCGGATCGACCGCCTGCACGTCGAGCAGCTGGGTCTGCTCATGGGCGAACGCCACGCTGGGAAAGCCGGCGGTGCGGCTGACCTGCAAGCCGTCGCGGCGGGCGCGGTCGGCGAACGTGTCCGGCACCGCCTGCGG